>JAPPES010000104.1 GCA_028824125.1 Candidatus Poribacteria bacterium | reverse complement strand
TGAAAATGCCACAAGAATTCACTAAATTGACGCCTATGGTGCGGTTTCCTAACCGAACCTGCTCAATCCACACGCTTACTCTGCGTTGATTTAAGTTGATTCACCTTCCTAAAAATAAAATGAATGAGGGGTGTGCATAAATATTTGGCGCATCAGCACAGACAGGGACAGACTTTAGGTGCGGCATTATTTTACAAAGTGCTGTTTGTAGTCGCGCAATTCATTGCGCCTCTTTGAACTTGTGGACGGCACACGGCGTGTGCCTACTACCTTTAAACGCATATTTAACATCTAAACGCATATTTAACATCAGAATTATTTATGCACACCCCTCAAATAAGCCACGTTAATTGGGTATTATGTCAATTTTATCTAATCTTCCGCTACAAACCCACTGCCTCAGCTTGGGATATAGTAGCGGTGCAATGCTTATGCCGAGAAAAAACCTAACATTTTCCTACAATCTATCTCATAAATCGTAGGAGGAGTTTCTAACCCCGATTTACCGCACACTCGATCCAGTGAATTTGGACAAAATTGCATTTATGAGATATGCTGTAAAAAGGTTTGACTTATGTGAGTATGTGTGGTATTCTAATAGTCCTGATTCATAAGCCTTACAAAACCCATAAGATCGCCTTAAATCCGAATAATAAACAACGTGCGTGGTTTGCACAGCAGTGTGGTTAACGTATCATTGCAAACCAAACATTTTCATTCGGGAGAACAAAATTTGTCAAAATCAGATTACCCAAACAAACTTTCTACCCACTGTGACAAACAAATTTCAATTTATCTTCTATGTATCTCGTTCGCGTTTAGTATATTTGCATCCATCGGTTATGCACAACCCCATATTGTCTTTGTTGTAGGTGAGAATGAATATCGTTCTGAAGTAACGATGCCCGCGTTGGCTCAGGTGTTGGAAGAACACTATGGTTTTCGTACCACAGTTCTCATTGACGACGTACTACAGGGCGGTGAAGAGAATAGCATAAATGGACTTGACACTCTCGAAACCGCAGACCTACTCGTTTTGTACCTGCGATTCCGCCAACTTCCGGATGACCAACTGGAGTTGTTACAAAACTACATTGACCGTGGCGGTCCTATCCTCGCCTTCCGCACAACGACGCACGCCTTTGCCTACGAAGAGGAAGACGAGCGTGCTACAAAATGGAACAATTTCGGTGCACGCGAACTCGGCGCACCGTGGATATACCACTACGGACACGGGGCAAGCACCGATGCTACAATCGTCGGTGATCACCCAATCCTTGCAGGAGTGAGTCCTACTTTCCACGTTCGATCCTGGACCTACCATGTACGTCCTAACTATCCACCGAAAGATGCCCAGGTCTTGGTGCAAGGACGCCCCGTATTTCCAGAAGGAGAACGGGGTGGTGATGAGACTGTCAATCCCATTGCTTGGACACACACTCATTCTGGTGGTGGACGTGTCTTCACAACCACAATGGGACATCCAGAAGATTTCAAAGTAAGCGATTTTCGGCGCCTCATTGTCAACGGTGTCTACTGGTGTCTTGAAAGTGAAGCACCGCGACGATATGTTCCCGGTTGGTATATGAAAACGGGACAGCCGTGGCGAGATATGGACTACGGTCCATTCCTGTCCACAGCCGTCGCAGCGAATGCCGATAACCTAACCTACAAAGGTATTATTATTCCGCTTACGCCGGAACTCACAGGTGGCGCAGTGGTGTTCGACACAGACCTGTTGCGCTACTCAGCGGGTTGGATAGATGGATTGATTGACTTTGCAGATGTTGAATTCAACGGTTGGCATCAAAGTTATCCATCAATAGAAGGAAAACTGCTGTGGCAAAATCCTGTAGGTCCAGGATGGGCGAAGGATGGCAGCTTTGAGGATACACGAGATGTTCCCTTTGGGCCTCTGCCCAGAGATTGGGCACATTGGAAAGGTTTGTATCTTCATGGAAACGACGTTATTTTGTCGTATACTGTAGGAACGCGCACTGTGCTGGAAACCCCATCGCTTGAAAGCGGAGAAAAGGGACTTGCCTTTGCCCGAACTTTCCATCTCGGCCCCTCCACATCAAGCACACTTGTCCGTATCGCAACAATGACTGGCGGAGAGACATCCGCTTTACCTGAATTTTCACGCGGTACCGGGGTCGCTCTGTGTCCACCTGGGGCAGAACCTGGACAACCAGGCAGCCTACTCGCTGCATTGGTTGACGCACCGGAAGGTACACAGTGGGAGACTACACAGGACGAGATCCGCGTCCGATTCCCGGCATCTAAGGAAGCAGTCTCTGCTAAAATTCTGATCACCCCAGCAGTCCATGATACACTTGACTTAGACACATGGAGAGAATTTGTTAAGACTTCACCTCCTGTGACGGATCTAACGATGTTGATTAAGGGTGGACCGCAGCGCTGGTCGGAAAAACTGGTCACGACTGGACACACCGATATACAGCGACGAATCAAACTGGAAACATTAAAAATCGATGAGGAAACTGCGACTTGGCATCTTCAAAGAGATGGATACGGACCAAAATTGCTATCAATGGACAATCTAACACCTGCCTCTGGCAATGCTGGCAGTGCAGATCAGTATATCGCTGTCCTACTTCCCTCTGACAAAACCGCACGGGCGGGGATAACAGAAGGAAACAAAAACGATTCCGCATTGGTTGGATATTGGCGTTTTGACGAGGGCAACGGTTCACATACAGCAAGTGAAACACCTGAAGAATCAACAATTACTCTTGATGGCGTTCGCTGGGCAGACGGACGACAGGACAAATGTCTTGTATTCGGTGGTGATGCGGAAGCGCGCTTTGACGAAGGCTTTGCTCTTGATTTTGACACTAACGACCTAACCTTTGCTGCATGGATTGCCACTGAAGACGACGGTTCAATCTTCTCTGAAGCACTTGGGGATCCAGAGTGGGTGCCCAACGGTAAAACCTTTTTTATCAGAAATGGACAATTGGCTTTTGATGTCGGTTGGGTCGGTGTCGTTACCAGTTCTACAGGAAAAGAAAAATCAGTCGTTGATGGTGCTTGGCATCATGTCGGATTGACGTGGCGGCATCAAAGTGGAGAAGTGACCATGTTTTTGGATGGCGAGATTGTCGGTAAAGGCACTCTCAAGCCAAATGATGAATTGGAAGATGATATTTGGCGACTCGGATTCACTGCAGAAAACTTTCCAGAAGAATCCCCCAGATTAGAGGGAAAACTTGATGAAATGCATTTATACAGTCGCGCCCTCTCTCCCGACGAAATGCAAACTCTCTACAAACGTCTTCAAGAACCACCTATAATTGCTGCAGCCCTGGTAGAACCGATTGAAGGAACGAAGTGGGTCATCAACTCAGAACGTGTTTCCCTCCACCTCCCCGCAGGGACAACCGCAACGATTCTTAAATGGGAAGGTAGCGAACCAAACCTCTCTGATTTTGCAAGGTTAGCAGCAAATGATGGGCGTGATCCCAGCCAACCGTTCGCAATTGACAAGATAGACTGGCCCGCACAAAACCCGTGGGAATCGTGGATACGTTTCGGTGGGTTTGACTTCTTCCCTGATGGCAATCGTGCTGCGCTTTCCACCTGGAACGGAGATGTCTGGACAGTCACCGGACTCAATGGGACTTTGGACAAACTGGTATGGCAACGGACCACCACCGGATTGAATCAACCGCTCGGACTGAAAATTGTCAACCAGCAAATATACGTTCTCGGACGCGACCAGATAACCCGACTTGTGGACCTCAACGCAGACGGTGAAACCGATTTCTACGAAAATTTTAACAATGACGTTTTCAATAGTGAACACTTTCACGAGCAGTGCATGGATCTGCAGACCGATGCAGCGGGGAATTTCTACTATATGAAGTCGGGGCGTCACGCATTACCTGCCCAACATCCGCACCACGGTACACTCATCAAAGTATCACCGGATGGAAAACAATCCACCGTGATTGCTTATGGATTTCGCGCATCAAATGGGCTTGGAATTAGTCCCGGTCCAATATTCTACGGCACTGATCAGGAAGGCTACTGGATGCCCGCAAACCGACTGAACCGAATCACTGCCCCCGGCAAATTCTACGGAAATCTGCTGGGGTGGTACCCACCCGATAACCCTCCAACTACTTACGAACCGCCCCTCTGCTGGATAGCGCCTTTTGTTGACCGTTCTCCTGCTACATTAGTTTGGATTCCGACAGACACCTGGGGAAAAATGGAAGATTCTATACTCTCTGTCAGTTACGGCACAGGAAAAGTATACGCCGTTCTTCAACAACAAACAGGGGAGTCTGTGCAAGGCGCTGTTACCGAAATGGGGTTGGAGTTTCCTACAGGTGTGATGCGTGGACGATTCCATCCAATCAGTGGTGATCTCTATCTCGCAGGCTTATTCGGTTGGTCGTCCAACAAACAGGAAGATACTGGTTTCTACCGGGTACGCATGACAGGCGCACCACTCCGTACACCGAAATCGTTTCGCGCTGTCAAGGATGGCTTAATCATTGATTTCTATGCTCCGCTTGAGGCAAAATCTACGACAAACCCCGAAAACTGGCGCGTGCAAAGTTGGGAGTATCGCTGGTCTAAAGACTACGGTTCCCCACAGTTGAAACGTTCCGGCGAGGAAGGCAGAGACATGCACTCCGTCCAATCTATCACACTCTCCGAAGATGGCAAAACAGTTTTCCTCAAGATACCGACTCTGACACCTACCATGCAGTTCCATGTTGACATCACGGGCAAGTTTGCTGATGGTGTTCCGTTGGATTGTTATCTGCACGGCACTATACACACGCTTGAGGAGAAGGGTAACACGGACGAACCGTAGCAATCATATAGTGCTATTTCTTAATCAAACTTCAATTTGTCCGTTACCTTCTGAAGTGCTTCATTAATTTCTTTCAACACCTCATCTGATGGTTGGTCGCCCTCAGCAGTAATTGTAATGCGATATTTAAACTCAAGTTCAGGCGCGATTTCACCCAATCCACTAACCGTTTCAGGCAGATCTTGAATTTCCATTTCTGTAAGATGAGATTCAGCATGACCCAACCATTCAGGCTGTCGTACACGAACATTGTAAAATCCGTTAGTTAAGGGGTCATCTAAGGTGATTATTCCATTCTTGATCGCTTCTTCTACTGCATAACGAAACGCATCATCAGAAATGCTAATGTCTCTTTTTTCTTCAAGTACTTCTTTGATTAATCTAAGTGTAGGTTGTCCAGAATCCCAAGCAGATTTCACGTCATTTCCTATAAGATCCTCCGGTACTATCTTCACAGGTGCTTGTGAAACCTTTAAACCGACTTTATCCACTTCGTTTACGCTACAAGGCCAATCAGGGCTTCCTTCGGTGAACTCAAAGAGTTTTTTGAATACACCGTCACTAACAGCGTCCCGAAACAATAACCACGGAATCGGTGTTCCTTTATATGCAGCCAACGCATGCATCAATTTTCCTACAGACGTGATCTCGTTATGCCACGCATTGGGTAAAGCGTTGGCCCCAAGTTCCGAACCGCTAATCGGTTCTAATGGAGCAAGCAATTCTAAATCGACTGTTATTTCAGCGTCAGGTATACTCTCTTTAAGATATGCCTTGCCTTCAAGACGTGCCATTAATAGACCAGACTGTACTGCAGACTGAACTGTCTCAAAAAGAAGTTTGTCAGATGCAAGTTTAGGGGCTATATTTCCATCAAAGATTTCCCGAATTGTTCCTACCGTCGGAGTGCCACTATCTCCCTGCCAGACTTCAGGTAATTTATCAGATAGCAATAACTCAGCACTCAGATTGTGCAGTTCTGCATGTTTTAGTGGAACAATTTCTAACGATTTTTCCTTAAAATTCTCATCAGTAGGCACTTCACGCCAGAAAGTCTGATGAGATCCATCTCCACGCACAGTGCGTAGCACAATCTTTCCTTCTATGACACCGCACCGAAGTGTGTCAATGAATACTTGTCTGTTCAACATCCGAGGAAGTCGAGGAAGACTCGCAAACATTTGATATAATCCTTGCACTGGTTTAGCAGTTTCATCTTCTCCCCACAACTCAAAATAACTTTCTGGGGTGAGTAAATCTGGATTCAGTGATGTTGTCAGTAATCTATCTTCTTTTACCAAATATTCTTTTATTCGTTCAAAAAGGGGTTCTGTCCCTGACGATAAAGCATGTGTTTTAATTTCCCCTTCTTCGTCTACTGCAATCAATACACTATACGCTGATGTGACTGACTCAAATATTCCTGTTTCATCCTCTTGTTTGCGCTTAATGAGTTGCACCTTTTGCGTTCCATTCAATAAGTTCATATCGTCACCGTTTTCAATGTTTTGCCATCCAAGTATTCTACGAATACGTTGACGTAACCCTACTAATAATGAGTTTTCTGGGGCAATGATAATAACGTTGTTTCGATAGGTTCTATTGAAAAACTCGACTAAATGTTCTGAAACTTTTTCACCCGCAACTGCTGTCCATTCAGGTCCAACAATCACAAAGTGGAGTTCGGGATTATCAGGAATATCGGAGGGAGCCTGGGGTAAAGTGTGAACCGTGACATTATCAGCATTCCGACCAAGGTAAACATCTCTTATCCGTTTCACCAGATTTTCGTTGATCTGTTCTTCTGTGAGACGGGCTATTGCTCGAACGTGCATGTTAGTAAGATTAGGTGTTGTTCCAAATGCGTAACTACTGTCGTTTTCTTTGAGGAACCAAGAGACATCTTGCCACTCCGATAGTCCTTTCTCTACTGACATCAGATCAATATCTGTATGTGCGAGCAATAAATATAGGTCAGTCAATTCAGCTTTATGTCCAGATGGTTGTGAATGCAAGAAAGTAGAAATGACTGCAGCTTCAACCTCACGGGATTTGAGTAGGGGTAAATTCTTCTGAATAATGCGTGCTTTTTCAAGTTCCCCTGTCAAAATCGGTATCCACTGATTACCTTCATCACAAGTTTCAACGAGTTCTTGTATTGCTTCTGAAAGTTGATCATCAGTTCCAAGTAGTGCTGTAGGGCCAACAAACTCCGCCGGATCTTTTCCATCAGCTTCTCTAAGGGCAACTGCAAATGTCCGAAGTACACCGCGCGTCCGTTGAAATTGACTGAGTTGAGTCCATTTTTGATAGAATACCTCTATAAAATCTGGATGGAATGGATAAGATTTGACAAGTTTCTCTTTTATCTCATCATCCTTATCTATGTCTCGAAGTGGAAGTTTTTGTCTTGCTTCGGCAATATTGTCTACAATGGCCTGACGTACTTCCCTTGACGGGACATTCTCAAACAACCGACGCCGGAATAGTTCCGAAATGTCTTCCCGGGAGATAGGCGTAACACTTTGTTGAAAACGCTTAAAGATATTTCCTATAGCATTTAGTATTTGGGTGTCAAGCGGATCGTGAGATACTGTATCAAATGAGATAAGACTTGCCACAATTGCTGTTTGATCAACACTTGCCACTGCTTGCGTGAGCCCTTGAAAGAAATCGCGAAAGATCCCTAATCGGTTTGGATCTTCATCAACAGCACCGCGCATATACATGAGTGCTTCGTCAAGCAAAATAAGTGTGGATAATCCTTCAGATTGTGGTGTTTTTAAGAGTTCAGAAAGTATGGGTTGAGCTGGAGTAATATAATCTGCATCATGTTCGGCAACTTTTGCAAGTCCTTCATCACCAGCAAGTTGGTACGCTAATGCTCCCCAAGGCGTTTTCACCTGCTTTTTCTTACCGTCGGGACTTATGACTGAAAGTCCTCTTTTTACATCAAATTTATCAAAAGGAAGGAGGGCAACCCTCGCGCGTGGTAATGTGTCTAAATCGCTGAATTCCATAAACTCCTGCACAGTTTGATGTGTGAGCAATTCATTACCTTGTTCAGCTAAATGTAGCAGTGCAATGAGTGCATGTGTTTTTCCACCACCATAAGCAACTTGAACATCTACGACAGGATTGCCACCTTGTCCAGATAACCGTTGCAATACACCTCGAGCTAATTTTTTGAGATTATCAGTTGCATAAGTGCGATCAAAAAAGAGATCTGGCACACGATACACGTTGAGAGCATCACCTGTTCGCACAGCATAAAGATCTGCAGCAAATTCTGAAAGCTCAAGCGTTCCCTGGCGAACGTCATCCCTCAACACACAATGTTCATGCCATGCATTTATATTCATGAATTTACTCCTATTGTTGTAGTTCGGTTTATTACGAATCGGTCAGACGAAAGTTACTTTACTACGAATCGTTTGAAATTTCACCAAGCGGAAGTTGTAGTTGAACTACGCCAGTATCCGATTTTCCAGAACTGGGAACTGTACTGACTAATTCCCCCGGTTCATAATTTATGAGTGTCTCCAAAAGTGATCTTTCGTCGGAACCTTGAAAATTTGTTTCAATGAGTGCTTGCACTACAGCCTTAAAAAGAGTGTTTTCTTGAAGTCCATGCTCATGGAAGTAGGCATTGATTTGCGCACTTTCACCCTCGTTCCATAGGTTCATGATTCTGTGAATCATATCTATCATCGGTATTCTCCCAGAAGTATGTACATAACCAATCCGATCTGAAGTTCGATCTTTATGTCCAAGTAGTTTGAGAGAATTACCCGAGCGAGCCTTCTTCAGAAAACCAGTTTGTGTTGTCCTCAAGTCGTCAAGTGAAACCCCATATCCTTGCGCCAATAGAATACACTCACCCACAGGAGCATCTTCCATTCCAAAGTAATCCTTGTGCATCAAATAGTAACGTGTCCATTCGTCCAACGCTTCTGTGCTTGCCCCGTGCAGAATCTGTCCCAATGCAAAGTCAGTTACAATACGCCGAACTTCCATGAGAAATTCGTTTACTGTGAACTCTTTTTTATCTATTCGTCGCACCTCACCGTAACACGAGAAACTTTCTAAGGCAGGACCGATTGCGGACCAGACAAAATCAGGACCTCGAATCCCAGCATCCCAGAAATAGCGGAGGCGTTCGGTAACACGCTTTTCCATTTCATTCTTAACTTTACTGTAATGACCAGGTTTTCCATTTTTGGAACGCTTTCGACATACAAGCCATAATGACGTAGCAAGCGCAGCTTGATTCGCTTTAAGCCCTCCCTGCATTTCCGTATCAATAGGCCAAGATGCGGTGACCACTAAACCTGATTCAATCATCGCCTTAACGAGAGTTTCCCATGCATCTGGGGATTTGTGGGCGAAGACAATAACGATTCGTCCATTTTCGGTTAGTGAATTATAGGCAGATTGAAAAGTTGCAGCCATACCAGATTCATAAAATGTCTTCGCTGCTTCATTATCACCATTGAATCGTCCTGAATGTTGAATAAGTTCAGCAGATTTTGGTGTGAGTGGTTTGGCGAAATTATTTGGGAATTGATCACCTATTGAGCGGCGGAGCCATACATAGAAGAAGTCGGAAATATCTGCGTAAGGAATAGCGTCATAATAAGGAGGATCTGTGATGATAGCATCAATGCATTGATTATTTAATGTCGTACTTGTCTGTTGGGTAATATGTAGTGAATAATTGTTTTTAATTTTTAGTGCATGGTCTAAAAAACGTTGAATCCAGTCCAAGCCCCCTAAGAAATCTCCTGTTTTTCCTGAAAAAGGATTAATTTCAGAGAAATCCCATGTTATCGGCAGGGCGTAACGAGCGAAAGTCTGACCTTGACATTCACGACTGATACTCCAAATTGAAAGCTTTGAACTATAACTTGCAAGACGATTGATATTAATTGCCAAATACCTATCAATTACCTCTGACCATTCCGATGAATATCCAGTTTTTTGAATTTCTGTACTCACTGTCCGCGTCCATTTCACCAGCGTCATCAATACTAACAGTTGTCTTTCTGTAAACAAATGCGACCATTTTTTGAATCCATAAAGTGGAACTGTGAATGCTCGACCTGCGCCTGAAGTATCACTTTTCGGCAATGCTTCATCAGGTATCCCATATGGAATCTGATTAGCAATCGATTCTAATGCTTCTGCCGGTATTTCTGATTTATTGATCTCTGTTTGTGTGGGTGGACGATATTCCTTGCCGTATTCTGCTTGATAAACAACAGCTGTCATCTGTGATTTTAGTTTCTCCTCATGTCCACAGCGTTTGATATAGTCTTTTGGCTGCTGTGAACTGCAAAATGGACAGGTTGCAGTAGCATTTGATATTGTCGGCATACCAACATCGTCTTCGTTTTTAGGAGTAAAAATATCAAATCTAACGCGTTTTGTCTCAGGATTTGCTGTTAGTTTGAGTGCCCGTTTGGCGTTAATGACGACTTTTTTCTGTGTTTTTGTTTCCTTGAAACGGAGAAAGTCAGAACGGTTTCGATTTTCAGGAGTATCTTTGAGTATTTTTTCTCCTTTTTTGCATATCCATAGTGTCTTAAGCAACGGAATTACCGCACCACATTGGGGATCTTGACATGGAACTGTTCTTGCCCAGAGATATGCAACTGTTGGTTTTTCATCAATCATAGGGTAGTATTCCAATAACTCATTTCGTGCGTTTTCCAGAATCCACTGGCCCCACAAACGCACGTGATCTGCAAGATCTCCTTTCGCCAAATCAGGTTGTTCATCAAGGTTAAGTTTTGGTAATGGTGCTGTTTTTCCTGCAAGTCGTTGTGGATATTCAAGTGTACATTTGAGCAAAAACCATGCTACTGGGTTGTAATCGTTTGCAGTGACCGCACAACCGAGGCGCATTGCTTCAAGTGGAATTGCACCGCCTCCCGCAAACATGTCCAGAACTTTCGGCGGATTTCCTTCATAAGCCATCTGGATGAGTTCTCTGACAATACGCAGCTTATTAAACCAGCGGCCCTCCTGGGCTTTTTGATCCCAATCACCTTCCCCATTTTCGTCTCCCCAACGAGTTAAAAAAGCAATCAGGTCATTACACAAATATTCGCGTTGTTTTTCAGGCAAAGGCGATCCAGAAAGACGTGTATATTCTTCCTTCATTTTTGGAGACGCATCGGCGGGATCTGGCAGTAATGTTGCTATCGTCACAGCACGGCACGCAGCAAGTGGACGACGCGCTGGCCAGATGTGGAGTGTGGAGATATGTCCGTGACGTACATTCTTTTCGTGTTTTGAGTCCTCAGAAACTTTTTGCAGTGGAAAAGCTTCTTCTATAAGTCTACGTGGCAATTTTTCTAATTCCCTTCAAAATTGATTATATCGGTTCCGACTCTCTCATTATGTCGCCAGCATTGATCCTAATGTTTCCTGTAGCATTTGCAATCAAATTGCCGAAAGGATCGTGGCATCGGTATAACTGCGGTTCAGTGTCACAATTATAAACCACATAGAGCCAATAACGGTTACGGTGATTTGCAGCTTGTCGCCATTCATTCGCTGTGAGATCAATACTCGTAATTCCTGTACGTCCTTTGACTTCAATGTAACGCACCTCACCGTTTGGGTATCTGGACTGCAGATCAAATCCTTTTTTGAGATTCGGATTAGAGACATCTTTAACCTCTGCACCACTGTTTTGTTCATATTCAAGGGCAGTCCTGATGGCAATAGTTTCGGAATCCCGAAGTGTTCTTGTTTGCACATCTTTAACAGGAGATGGAGTTACAAAGGCACGGACATAGATTGTTACAGGTTCCAATTGAGTGTTTTCGATTTCCTCAATAAGTTTTGTTTCGGCTTCTTGGCGTTTCGTATCAAGTTTACTGAGTTCATTTTCACAGTTGTTTAATTTTGTTTGCGCCGCCGGAATCCCTCTGTCAACAGCATCTTTGAGTTTGCGTCTTTGTTCAAGTAGTTCTGATTTTCGTAAATTACTTGAAATCTGGATCTGTTTTTTTCGATACTCCAACTCAGACTGAAAATCGTCATGGATGCGAGAAAGTTGAGGTGTCCCAAAATTATCCCTTACGAAAATCTTAACGGATTCCACTTCCTCTGCCAAGTTAACCCATTCAGAGGATAAAGTCGTAGGAACGCCCTGCTTTGCTGTTTGAGGTATTAGCGTCAACAACAGATGTGCAGGTATTTCTTCACAACGTCCATCTGCAAAACGTTTAATCCCTACGAGCATATCTTCAATAATCTGACTGGTTTCATCAGTTTTTCGCACGACAGTCACTCTTGCTAAATAGAACAGATAGGATTCATCGGTTTGCGGATCGAAATAGACTGCACCACGGTCGCCTTCTGCTTTGTATTTCTCCAAAAATCGGGCCCGGATTGCATCAAAAATTGGTTCACCAGGATGAACGAAAATTGCTGCTGGTTTCTCGGATCCAATGGGTAAAGCAAGTTCTCGTGAGAATGTTAGTTGACCTTGCTCACCAGAATATTTTTCAATGACTTCTTCTACAAAATCCGGACAAGGTTTTAGTTTGAAAGTCGTCTCTATATCACCTTCAATTTGATAACCAAGTAACGGTACTGCATCCTCAAAGAATCCTCTAACATAAGCGGGTAGCATACGAAGCGTTTCTGCAGATTCTCTTTGCTGCTGAACGTTATCAAGTAAACGTTTCACTTCGCTATTGGTTACCAATTTTTGCTGCCCTTCAATCTGATTTTGTATGTTTTCCAGCGTTAATTGATTGTTAATGGTCTGAATTGAGGCATCTGCTTGATTTTCTATGATGGCTTTTGTGATGAGTTCAGACAGAGAAATTTCGTTAAATTGCTGCCCAATAACATCAAAAACCTTATCATCATCCAGTTCTTCACGCATCTTTTCCAATTTGTCCAATAACACTTTCAACACCCGCCCTTCACGGGTATCTTCAGCAACAAGATTTAGCAAAACCACTTTGCGCTTCTGCTTATAACGGTGAATCCGTCCCATTCGCTGTTCAAGCCGAGCGGGATTCCAAGGAATATCGTAGTTTACCATGAGCCAACAGAATTGTAAGTTAATACCTTCGCCAGCAGCATCGGTTGCCACGAGGTATCGCGCACCATCTGGATCCCGAAAAAACTCAACCTCTTCTTCACGTTCACTATATTTCATCCCACCGTGGATTTGAGCAACTTTGTCAGTAAAACCTAAAGCCTCTAATCTTTCTATGACAAAATTCATCGTGTCCCGATGCTCCGTAAAAATCAGAACTTTTTCGTCTTGATACTCCGTTAATGCCTCCCACAGTTTTTCAAACTTACTTTCAGACTTTAGGTTGAAAACTTCTCTTGCATGTTTAACGAGTTTATTAACATGGGAGATTTCACTCTCAAGCTCGTTAATTGAACGCGCAGCTGTTGCCTGTTCAAGATCTTCATCAACCTGTTCTGCTTCTTCCTTCCCGTCAACACTTTCTTCCTCATCCCCTGTTTTTTTATCTCTAATGTCAATACCTGAAAGATTCGATTGTGCTCTCTCTAACCCATCTTCTGACAACCTACCATCAAGAAGTTCACGAAGTGTGGTCTGAAGTTTTTCCTCACGTCTGGTAAGACTCTGCAATAGTGCAAACGTTGAACTGGCGAGTCGTCTCTGTAGTACCATCATCGCCATTTTTGCCGCCATCCGCTTGTATTGCCCAGCGAGATCGAAATAGGTTTCACAATACTCCGTTACTGCATGGTATAAAGATTGTTCGCTTATTTCTCCCTGCTTCAGTGGATAAGCAATCGTCCGACTATATCGTGGTGGGTAGATAGGTTTTCCTTCAAAATTTACCATCTCCTCCTTCATACGTCTGAGTAAGTGATTGGATTTTTCACTGTCTGACATCCGCCCAAAAGCCTTTTGTGCAGCAAGGTGTTCAGGCAATAGCAACCGCCATAAAAAATAGTAGGCATCATCTTTTCCCATGTGAGGTGTTGCAGTAAGCAGTAATAAGTTCTTTTCCTGAGCTGCAATCTTTTCGGCAAGTTGGTACCTTTTTGATTTCCTAACCGTCCCATCCGACTCGAAATTCGCAGATAATTTATGTGCCTCATCAAATACAATTAGATCGTAAGGTTGTGCTTCAAAAAGACATTCCTGCATTCGCTCCTGTCGTAACGTATCAAGACTCACAATAGCTAAACGATTTTGCATATCAAGAAATGGATTTGCGTTTGTAGCATTAGTACTTGTCAGTATAGAAAATTGGAGTCGGAAACATACTCGTAATTCGCGTTCCCAATTCCCAATTAAACCCGCTGGCGGCACAATCAGCACACGTTCCACCTGCTGCCGCAATAACAACTCTTGAATATAGAGACCTGTCATAATCGTTTTACCAGCACCAGCATCGTCAGCCAATAGAAAACGCAGCGGGAAGTGTTTCAATAGATGGTCATAGACTGCTATGAATTGATGGGGTAGCGGATCAATTAGCGACGTTTCTGTAGCAAAAATCGGATTGAACAAATAAGCATGACGCAACCGATGTGCCTCAGCAACCAGCCTCACCAAATTCGCATCCGCTTGAAAAGCATCTGTTACAATTTCAAATCGAGATCGGAATTCTTCAATAGAATAGGTAAACGGATCATCATCGTTCTCAAAATAGAGTTGCACAGATGAACCGTGCGTTTGAGCTTGTTGTATCACACGTTCTCTCTTTTGATATTTATCTATCAGAGACGTGCCAGGTTGAAGGTCACCGATATGAATTAAGTCTGTTTGCTGTGCTGCAGTGTCCATTTCAAGTTGAAAAAAGCAGTAATTGAGTTTAGTTTACTCAATATCCTTATTAGGAATTATTTGAAGTAACGAAAATCCGTTACCACTAAATTAGCAGATTGCCATAGATATGTCAAGTTTTCTTGAAAATCCTTTGATTTTGTGTTACAATTTGATTTTCATGAAACAACACCATGTCAAATAACAAACGGTGAAAAGAAATGAATAGATTATTGGCAGAGGTAGACCCACAAATTGTTGAAATTACCAGCAATGACTTGGCACGCCAGCAAAATTCTCTCATGCTGATTCCATCGGAGAACTATGCCAGTCGTGCCGTTATGGAAATTCAGGGGAGTATTTTAGCGAATAAATACGCAGAAGGGTATCCTGGCGAACGCTACTATAACGGTTGTGAGTTTATGGATGGCGTGGAATCGCTTGCAATTGATCGTGCTAAAGCACTTTTTGGAGCTGAACACGTCAACGTCCAACCGCATGCTGGCACTCAAGCGAATATGGCGGCCTATCATGCACTGCTTGACCCTGGCGACACTATCTTAGCGATGTCACTCAGTCACGGTGGACATCTGAGTCATGGCGATAAGGTGAATTTTTCTGGTCGTTATTACAATGTTGTCGCGTATGGAGTTGACGCTGAAACAGAGTTAATTGACATGGAAGCAGTCGCGAGTCTTGCAGAACAGCATCGTCCAAAACTTATTGTTGTCGGTGCAACCGCATATCCACGTCATTTTGACTTTGCTGCGTGGCGGCAAGTTGCCGATTCTATAGGTGCATATTTGCTTGCGGATATAGCGCACATTGCAGGTCTTATTGCAGGCGGCGTTCACCCTGACCCGGTCCCATACAGCGATGTGGTTACCACAACAACACACAAAACCTTACGCGGTCCTCGCGGGGCAATGATAATGTGTAAGGAAGAACATGCAGCCAAAATAGACCGAGCAGTGTTTCCCGGTTTACAAGGCGGTCCTTTCCTACATACAATCGCTGCAAGGGCAGTTGCTTTCAAGGAAGCAAGCGAACCTGAGTTTAAAACATATCAAGCACAAATCGTTAAAAATGCTAAAGCACTTGCATCCAGACTAATTGAGAACGGATTTCGGTTAGTGAGCGGTGGCACAGAAAATCATTTAATGTTAATAGATCTAACCACTAAATACGAAAAATTAAGCGGTAGACAGGCAGCGGATCACCTTGAGGATGCAGGCATTATTGTCAATAAAAACACAATTCCGTTTGACAAAAGGAAACCGAAAACGACAAGCGGTATAAGACTTGGCACGCCAATGGTTACGACGCGCGGCATGAAAGAAGATGAGATGGTTCAGATTGCGGATTTTATTACTGAGGCACTTGAGAATAGACAGAAAGCATCTATAAAGCAGCGAATTCGAGAAAAGGTTCAAGAATTCTGCAAGCAATTCCCGATTTATGAGTATCTAAATTAGGCACATTCCGTGTGCTGTACCCGATAATATCAAAAATTTGGACTATAAATCTGCACTCGCCTATATTGAGCAATTCATTGACTATGAAAGAAGTCCGGATTTTTCACGGCAAGCACGGTTCTATAACCTGAATCGCATCTCGCAGCTGTTAGAACTGCTTGGGAATCCACACGATAGATTAAAAGTGATCCATGTCGCAGGAAGTAAGGGGAAAGGATCCACAGCAGCGATCATCGCATCAGTGCTGACACATGCAGGCTATAAAACAGGTCTGTTTACGTCGCCACATCTCATAACACCGCGGGAACGGTGTCGTATTGACGGTAAACTTATTTCAGAAGCAGAAGTTGCCTTCTACATTGATAAACTTAAACCTGCGATTGAAACCGTCTCCGCTTCCGAATTCGGGCGTGTTTCATTTTTTGAAATATACACGGCACTTGCATTTACCTATTTTGCTGACAAAGCAACCGATTTTGCCGTAATTGAAGTCGGCTTAGGAGGACGACTTGACGCAACAAATGTCGTCTCACCTATAACATCTGTTATCACACCAATTGGTTTAGAACACACGGCGATATTAGGCGAAACATACACTGAAATTGCGAGCGAAAAAGCAAAAATTATAAAACAGGAATGCCCTGTAGCTCTTGCGCCGCAACACCCTGAAGCGCGAACTGTCATTGAAAAAGTTGCGATTGAACAGAACGCACCAATCGTTGAAGTCAAAGATTTTGTAGAACGCGATTCTGATATATCAGTATCACAACTCGTTATAAATTCTGACGGTATACCTATAGCACAAAAATTTGATGTGGAAACAGATTCTGAGTGTTATTTGGAACTTACGTTGCCACTACTTGGACACCATCAATATGTGAATGCTACAACAGCTATCGCAGCAATTGAATGTCTGAAACAGAAGGGATATGTAATTTCGAAAGACAGCGTTTATGATGGCTTCAAGAACGTACAATGGCACGGGCGGATTCAGCAAGTTATGTCCTCACCGCTTGTTGTGTTGGATGGTGCACATTCTCCCGTTTCAATGGAAGCGTTATGTTGTGCTATTCGTGAAAATTTTTGTTACACTCAGGTGATTTTTATCGTTAGTATTATGAAAGATAAGGATTTAACCACAATTGGTGAAATAATTTCAAAAACAGCGGACCACGTGATTGCAACACAAGTTTCCAATAATCCGCGTGTCCTGCCCGCAGAAAAAATACAAGATGCTTGGTCGGGTGTATGTCCGAAGATCACAACATGTCCAACCCCAGAATTAGCAATCAAGAAAGGCTTATCGTCCGCATCTCCTACAGATTTGATCTGTGTGACAGGTTCACTCTATCTTGTCGGACAAGCCCTAAAATTTTTTAATTGGGATTACGAATAAATATAAAAAGAGAGGTTTTTAATGCGTGAAATCACTTGCAAAAGACGGTGGTTAAATTGGAAGGTATTTCTAACATGCCTACCTGTTTTGAATTTAGCCACTACGGCTTTTGCCCAATCAGACCCTACCCCCGCTGTGCCGCTGGTATGGTGGATTGCCCCAGTCGGTTCACTTATTGCTTTAGGTTTTGCATTCCACTTTTATCGTTCTGTGATGAAACAAGACGAAGGGAATGACACAATGCGTGAAATCGCACAATCTGTACGCGAAGGTGCGATGGCGTATCTTAGGCAACAATACAAAGTGGTCGGCATTGTTTTTGCTGTTCTCTGCCTGATTTTTATCTTTATGGCTTTTGTTCTTAAGGCACAAAATCAGGTTGTTCCGTTTGCATTTCTAACAGGTGGTTTTTTCTCAGGACTCTGCGGTTTCTTAGGCATGAAAACTGCAACTAACGCATCTGCGCGTACGACAAGTGCGGCGATGCAAGGACTTAATGCCGGTCTAAGAGTTTCGTTCCGCGCAGGCGCTGTCATGGGATTGATAGTTGTCGGATTTGCACTACTTGACATTACCGGATGGTTTCTCATTCTCTACTACATCTTCCCTAAGATTCCTTGGATAGGCACCGAATTTTTAGGCGCAAATCCACTGCCACAGATTACTGTGATTATGCTCAGTTTCGGCATGGGTGCTTCAACACAAGCGCTATTTGCTCGCGTCGGCGGTGGTATCTATACCAAAGCAGCGGATGTCGGTGCTGATCTTGTAGGAAAAGTTGAGGCGGGAATCCCTGAAGACGATCCGCGCAACCCTGCTGTGATTGCAGATAACGTTGGTGATAATGTCGGCGACGTTGCGGGTATGGGTGCTGATCTTTACGAATCTTATGCAGGCTCAATCCTTGCCACTGCTGCCCTCGGTGTTGCTGCTGTTGCTGCAAATGACTATGATAATCTTGCCCTTCAACTCAAATACCTCTCTGCCCCAATGATTATCGCTGGTATTGGTGTGCTTCTCTCTATTTTAGGTATCTATATGGTGCGCACAAAAGAGGGCGCATCAATGAAGCAGCTGATGAGTTCCTTGAACCTCGGTATCAATGGAAGTGCCTTAGGTATCGCTATTGTGTCACTCCCGGTACTGATTTACCTTGATCTTCCGAATAAATGGCAGGTTTGGGGTGCAATTATCGCGGGACTTGTCGCTGGGTTGGTTATCGGTAAGGTTACCGAAATCTTTACCTCTCACGAATATAAACCGACGCGTGGCATTGCGAAGCAGGCACAAACCGGCCCGGCAACGGTGATTATTGAAGGTGTTGCTGTTGGCATGGAATCAACTGCAATACCTGTTATTACAATTATCGGTGCAGTTGCTGTTAGCTACTATCTTCCCGGAGGCGCAAGCGAACCTTTGATGGGGCTTTACGGTGTCGGCATCGCTGCGGTTGGTATGCTTGCCACACTCGGTATTACACTTGCTACTGATGCTTATGGACCCATCGCTGACAACGCTGGCGGAAACGCTGAGATGGCAAAACTTGACGACAGCGTTCGAGAACGTACGGATCAGTTAGACGCACTTGGTAATACGACTGCCGCAACAGGTAAAGGGTTTGCTATCGGTTCAGCTGCTCTGACAGCACTTGCACTTCTTGCAGCTTATCTTGAAGAAATTCGGCACGGACTTATCCATTTAGCAGGCAAAGAGGAACTAAATATCCCCGGTGAAGGGAGTGTAGATACCTTAAAGGTCACGGTGAGTCAATTCATGGATTACTATAATGTTACCCTGATGAATCCACAGGTACTTATTGGTCTATTCATCGGTGCGGTCATGGCATTCTATTTCTGTGCATTGACGATGAAGGCTGTCGGACGTGCTGCGAGTGCTATGGTAGACGAGGTTCGCCGTCAATTTCGAGAAAAACCCGGCATTATGAAAGGTGAGGAAAAGCCGGATTACGCCCGATGTGTCGCTATCTCTACCGTTGGCGCACAACGCGAGATGATTTTTCCTTCACTAATTGCGATCATTGTGCCTGTTGCTGTTGGATTGATTTTTAATGTTGCTGGTGTGCTTGGCTTGCTTGCAGGCGGATTAGCCACAGGTTTTGTCTTAGCAATTATGATGGCAAACGCTGGTGGTGCATGGGACAACGCGAAAAAGTTTATTGAAGAAGGTAGCCACAAAGACGAATACGGTGAAAAAGGCTCAGAACAACACAAAGCTACCGTTGTCGGTGATACCGTCGGCGATCCGTTCAAAGATACATCAGGTCCTTCCCTTAACATCCTAATTAAGTTAATGTCTATGGTTTCTGTTGTGTTTGCAGGGCTTATTGCGAAATACGGTGATGTATTTAGTAAGTGGATCGGCATGCAGTAGATGGCATCCCTAAAGGATCAAGCAAATATGAAAATAAACAACATTTTCGGAGTTTTCTTGGGTTTACTCGTTCTTTTCACAATAGGGTGTCAGCAGATACAGAATCAGATGAAGACGGATCCCAATGATACTACCGTATCTGTTTCAGTTGATGACGATATACCTGACATCGAACCGTCTGTCGGTAAGGTTTTCATTGGTGATGCAGACAGAAGATTCGGTACGGATAAATACACCTTGAATACCGCTTCAATAAACGGGGATACGTTGACAATAAACGTATCCTATGGTGGTGGATGTGAAAAACATGAAATGACACTTGTTGTGTCGGAATCATTTCTGGAATCTTTTCCTGTTCAACTCCATGTTTCCCTTGTACACAATGCTAACGGGGACGCATGTGAGGCATGGTTAACTGAAGACTATAACTTTGATCTTACACCAATCAAAACTATGTATCAAGAGGCATACCAACAGCAAGCAGGCACGATTATTTTACGCCTCAAAGACACTCCGAACGTAGAACTTGTCTATGAATTCACAATGCAACCATAATCATCAAATCTCGGCATTATAGGGAAACCGTTCCCTTGTTTCTGCCTATCATAAAGGAGCAAGAAAATATGAAAATAAACAATACTTTCGGACTTTTCTTGGGTTTACTCGTCCTTTTCACAATAGGGTGTCAGCAGATACAGAATCAGATGAGGGTGGAACCTAATAACGAGAAGCAATATTGGGGCGATGTTATCATTGGAGATGTGGACGATGAGTTAGGAACAAGGATCGGTTTTGGCACCGAAACCGCTGCGATAATAGGTGATACGTTGATACTCAACTTAATAAGCGTCAGCGGTTGTAGTTTCGAAGGCGGTATGACATTGGTTGCTTCGGAGTCGTTTCTCGAATCATATCCTGTTCAGCTCAAGGTTTTCTTCATCCATCAATTCGGCCCATGCGACGCAGTTTTGGGTAATGTAGATTATTACTTTGATCTTACGCCAATTAAAACTATGTATCAAGAGGCATACCAACAGGAAGCAGGTACGATTATTTTACGACTCAAAGACACACCGAACGTTGAACTCATCTATGAATTCACAATGTAACCATAATCATCAAATCTCGGCATTATAGGGAAGCTGCTTCCCTTGTTTCTGCCTATCGCATTTGTAGGAGAACACAGACAAATGTCCAATAAAATGAAACCCCGAAGTTATGTGATTACCGATGGACCTGACCGCGCCGCTGCACGCACCATGCTTATGTTCGGCGATGGCGGACTGTCCCCTGAAGACCTTGACAAACCGATTATCGGGGTTGCAAATACATGGATTGAGATCGGACCTTGTAACTTCCACTTAAGACGTCTCGCTGCGAAGGTCAAAGCGGGAATTCGCGATGCGGGTGGAACGCCCCTTGAATTCAATACCGTCAGCATCTCCGATGGTATCACAATGGGTACAGAGGGCATGAAAACCTCGCTTATCAGTCGGGAGATTGTAGCCGATTCAATAGAGTTAGTTTCCATCGGCAACATGTTTGATGCTGTTGTTGCTCTCTGCGGATGCGACAAGACTGTTCCCGGTACTGTGATGGCATTAGCACGTTTAGATATTCCCTCGCTCACGCTTTACGGTGGTTCAATTATGCCGGGCAACTTCCAGGGACGTGATGTCACTATCCAAGATGTGTTTGAAGCGGTCGGTCAGCATGCTGAAGGCACTATCACAGTAGAAGAGTTAGATGATCTGATAAGCAAAGGATGTCCTGGCCCCGGTGCATGCGGTGGACAGTTCACTGCTAATACGATGGCAACTGCAGTTGAAATGCTGGGCATTGCACCGATGGGAAGTGGGAGTGTACCTGCTGTGGTAGAGGAGAAGGACAACGAAGCGTACAAAGCGGGTCAACTTGTTATGGACATGCTCGCTGCAGACCGTCGTCCCAGTCAGATTATCACGCGCAAGTCTCTTGAAAACGCGATTACCTCTGTTGCTGCTACTGGCGGTTCTACCAACGGTGTTTTGCACCTCCTTGCTATTGCACATGAAGCACAAATCCCATTGACACTTGAAGATTTCCACACTATTAGCCAAAGAACACCGGTATTGGCAGACCTGAAACCGGGTGGACAGTTTGTAGCGACTGATCTGTATGAGGCGGGCGGTATTCAATTTTTAGCCAAACGTTTGGCAGAAGCCGAGTTAATCCATACCGATGAACTTACCGTTACCGGAAAAACCATCGGTGAAGAGGCAAACGCTGCTACCGAAACTGACGGACAGAGAGTTGTTTTACCAGCAGACAAACCGCTCAAACCGACTGGTGGTTTTGCTATTTTAAGAGGTAATCTTGCACCAGACGGATGTGTTATCAAATTGGCCGGTCAGGACAAAACGCTGCATCGTGGCCCCGCGCGCATTTTTGAACGCGAAGAGGACACTTTTGCCGCTATCAAGGGCGGAGAAATTAAGCCCGGTGATGTGGTTGTTATCCGCTATGAAGGACCTATCGGCGGTCCCGGTATGCGTGAGATGTTAGGCGTTACAGCGGCAATCGTTGGTGCAGGTTTAAGCGAAGATGTCGCACTTTTAACCGATGGTAGATTCTCTGGTGCTACGCACGGGTTTATGATCTGTCATGTTGCCCCAGAGGCAGCAACAGGTGGTCCCATTGCTATTCTCCAAGAAGGGGACGAAATCGTGATTGACGCTGAAGCACGCCGTCTTGATGTTACACTCTCCGATACTGAAATTCAAGCACGTTTTGAGAAATGGACTCCTCCCGAACCTCGCTATACACGCGGCGTTATGGCGAAATATGCAAATTCTGTTTCGTCTGCATCTGAAGGTGCTGTTACGGGATAAAGTCTATCCTATCCCATAGGTGTCAATTTAGCGTTGATTTAAAAGTAGTAGGCACACTCTGCGGGGAATGCCATTTAGGTATTCCCCGCAGAGTGTGCCTACTACTTTGCATACCGATTTATCAGCGTTGAAAGCGCCTCCCGCAAGAGGTTGTGTTCCTTAAATTGACACCTATGGGTAAAGTCTATCCTATCCCAACAATTACTGATTCTTGCTGTTTAATGCTTTTCATAAGGGACAAGTTTGTGTGCCTGTCCCTTACGTTGTTAACCAATTGAACAGAAAACATTTGCAAGATTTCTTCAAATTTAGTAACATGCTTTCATGGAAGAAAATTAAAACTTCTAAATTAAATACGTTTATTCACAATTTGATAGCTGATATTCAACATAGGAGATGCTTATGGAATTAAATGAAGAATTCAGTAAACTATCCAACCGTATTGACAATTTTAAAGAAAAGGTAAAAGGCGAACGGGCTACGATAAATACATTTATTCTACCTTTTATACGTCTTTTAGGATATGATGATGCTAATCCGACAGAAGTTAAGTATGAATTTACTGCTGATATTGGTATAAAGCAAGGTGAAAAGGTTGACCTTGCTATTCTGAAAGATGATAGAGTCATCATGCTAATTGAATGTAAAGATTGGCGTGTAAATATTTCCAAAGCGGATGTTTCACAGCTTTATCGTTATTTTACAGCCGTTACCGAAGCACGAATAGGTGTATTAACAAATGGTATCATTTATAGATTTTACACAGATTCGGAAAAATCAAATGTGATGGATACAAAGCCCTTTTTTGAATTCAACATGTCTGAAATTCAACCAACATTAATCAATATACTTAATAACTTTACCAAAGATAACTTTGATCTGGATAATACTCGTTCCATTGCAATAGACTTAAAGCATCGAGGAGAGGTAAAGCAAATCCTAAATGAACAACTGGAAAGCCCTATTAATGATTTTGTTAAATTTTTCTACAATAAAATAAAATCGCAAATGGCGGTAAAGGATTTTACAGATGTTGTTAAGCGAGCATTCAATGAGTTTGTAGATGAAATGAACATAAGAGAACTGAATGGGAGTGATAAACAAAATGGTATAGAACAGGACAACGAACCGAATGGGAGTGATAAACAAAATGATATAGAACAGAACAACGAACCGAATGGGAGTGATGAACAAAATGATATAGAACAGAACAACGAACCAAATGGGAATAATGGACAACTTGCAAAATTGAAATTAACGAATATTAGAGTTACTATGCATGATGGGAGTGTCATACATCATCATAGTGGGATAGAAACCTATCTTGATGTTCTTGAAGAGTTAGGACTGGAAGAAGTAATGCGTGTTCGTCCAAACATTGTAGCAACAGAGCAGTTTCCACTTGTCACTAAGGGTATCAAACGAGGGAAATTTTGGGTAAGAGGAACGAATGGATTTAGCACAAGTGATAGAATAGCTGAACTTGAGAAAATTGCAGGTTTGCTTGGTGTTTCGTTGCGTGTAGAACAAGTTGAGAAATAGCTAAGTCCAATTAAATCTCGTGTCTCATTTACAAGTGCGTAGGTTAACTAAAGTTGCTTCCATCTAAATTTATGGTTGTGTGCCACAATCAGGAGGTAGTGCCCCGCAGCCCTCCGCATCTCAACTTCTGCAGACTAATTCCTATCCACGCACAATTATGGAAAACGAGACGCACATCTACCACATCCAAACAGAACACAAAGGAAAACGGTTAGATCGGTTTCTCATCAGCGCGACCCAAGCGGTATCGCGCACCTATCTTCAGAAACTGATTCGCGAGGGGGCTGTCACCGTAAACGATAAAGTCTCCAAACAACCCAGTTATATGCTCCGTTCTGGTGACCAAGTTTGTCTTTCGCTTCCAGATTCGCGCCCTTTGGAAACCTTGCAGCCTCAGGATATCTCGCTCGACATTCTGTATGAAGATAGCCACTTAATTGTTTTGAACAAACCTGCGGGCATGCTTGTTCACCCTGCAAGCGGTGTGAATTCTGGGACACTCGTCAACGCTTTGCTTGCGCATTGCACTGACTTGTCGGGCATCGGTGGTGTAGAGAGACCTGGTATCGTTCACAGATTAGACAAGGATACATCAGGGGTTCTCGTTGTTGCGAAAACAGATGTTGTGCATCGCGAACTATCCGTGCAGTTTGAAAAACACAACATTACGCGTCAGTATGTTGCGGTTGTGTGTGGTGTTCCCGCTGAAGTTATAGGAACGATTGACGCGCAAATTGCCCGCAGTCGTCGTGACCGACGCCGAATGACCACAGTCAAAAACATTGGCAGACGTGCTGTCACGCATTATCAGGTATTAGAGAGTTACCACAAATTTTCGCTCGTTCAACTCACATTAGAAACAGGACGACTCCATCAAATTCGTGTGCATTTACAGCATATTGGACACCCGGTTGCAGGCGATCCAATTTATGGTGGTGAACAACGGGCTTTGAATGATGCCGATACACTTCCCATAAAACATGCGCTTATACACCTTAAACGGCAGGCGTTGCATGCGCGTACACTTCAATTTGAACATCCAGTAACACATGAACGTTTAACCTTTTCTGTACCAAAACCTGCGGATATGGAGCGTCTTGTTGATGCATTGCGGACGTTGGCTCGTGCACATTTGTAGAATTGGATTGGTATCAGACCCGTTAATAGCAATACCAATTTTGATAAATGGATGGCTATTGTAGAGTTTTATGAGATTTTTAAACTTATCTTATATTGAATGTAAGAGGCGCAATGAATTGCGCGACTACAAACGTGTTTTTTGTTAATGGATAGCTATTATTCAGAAATGGTATAATTTCATCAGGAGAAAAATATGGAATATGTCAATTTTGGTAAAGCAGGTGTTAAGGTAAGTCCACTTGCATTGGGCTTAGGATTTAGAGGGCAAGGCGATGAAAACGCTGCCCAACGATTGATTGAACACGCAATTGATAACGGTATTAACCTGATTGATTGTGCCAACGTTTATGGTCCAATGGATGACCGGGCAAATATTGGACAGTCTGAGGTTATCCTCGGCAAAGCGATAAAAGGGAAACGGGATGATGTGGTGATTACTTCCAAGGTCTGCAGCCACATCGGGCAGGGACCAAACGACTATGGATTATCACGATACCACATCATGCGGGAGATAGACCGTTCGCTTACGCGTCTTGGCACAGATCATATTGATGTCTATTTGATTCACATGGCAGACGGGACGACACCGCAAGAGGAGACAATCCGTGCGTTAGACGATCTGGTGCGTTCAGGTAAGGTGCGCTATCTTGGGTGTTGCAACCATCAGGCATGGCAGGTTTGCAAAGCACTCTGGATTGCCGATAGTATCAACGCGACACCGTATATGTGCGTTCAAAATATGTATAATCTGCTAAATCGGGATTTGGAAACCGAGATGTTCGGGTTAGTGCGTGAAGAAGGACTTGGCGTGATGTGTTATAGTCCATTATCGGTTGGCTTATTGAGCGGTGTCTATTCTCCAGATGAACCGCCACCTGCAGGCACGCTGTGGGCAAGGCGATATAGAGAGGAATATGACCGTCGGATGCGTGGTGCAACCGGAAAAGTGATTGCTACGCTCAAACGGCTTGCAGACGAGTTAGGAAAAACACCAGCACAACTTGCAGTAGCATGGGCCGTATCCCACCCCGAAGTTACCGTCGCTATCAGTGGAAGCGATACAATTGAACAACTGGACGATACCCTCGGTGGTGTCGGTTGGGAATTAGATGCGGCAGTTCGGGATGAGTTAGATGAGGTGTCGCGTTCGTTTGTGCGTTTGACTGCACCACCTTTTTAACGATTGACAAAATAGGTTTATAGCAAAATCCAGAATTATTTGGATACTACGAATCAACGCCTCATGCGCGTATGGCATTCGTCGGGTTCGGTTTCCTAACCGAACCGTATTTATTCAGTCTCATAGATGCGGTTAGGAAACCGCATCTACCAGGGAGTGTGCATATATTTTTAGATTTCACTATGCTGAACAATTCAGTCCAATCGTTTAGGGATGAGTTCCCATAGCAGCACGGTGCCATCCGAACTCCCGCTTGCGAGGGTTTTTCCATCCGAACTGAACACTACGCTTGAAACACCATCCGTATGCCCAGTCAATGTCAAAAGGTGTGTGCCTGTTCGCGCATCCCATAGACGGATGGTGTTGTCCCAACTCCCACTTGCGAGTATCTTGCCATCCGGACTGAATACAACACTACCCACATTATTCGTATGCCCCATCAATTCCCTAATAGATGTGCCTGTCTGCACATCCCATAAACGCACGGTATCACTCCCACTTGCGATCGTTTTTCCATCTGGACTGAACGCGACGCTACCAACCCTTTCTGTGTGTTTTGTCAATTCCCTAATAGATGTCCCCGTTTGTACATCCCATAAACGCACAGTACTGTCCCAACTTGCACTTGCGAGTGTCTTGCCATCCGGACTGAAAACTACACTAACGATTTCATCCCTATGTCCTGTGAGTGTTCTAATAGATGTGCCTGTCTGTAAATTCCACAAAAGCAATGAATTATCAATACCTTGACTTGCAAGAATCTTGCCATCCGGACTGAATGCAATGCTCTCAATACCATCCGTATCCTCTTTGAGTGTCCGAATAGATGTGCCTGTTTGCACATCCCATAGAAACACAGTGTCGTCATCGTCCGAATAACTTGCACTTGCGAGGGTTTTGCCATCCGGACTGAACGCTACACAGGAGACCTCCCACGTATGTCCTTTCAACACGTGAAGTGGTGTGCCTGTCTCAACCTCCCACAAATGCACGGAATGATCCTGCCATCCACCACTCGCCAGTTTAGAACCGTCTGCACTAAACGCTATGCTCCTGATTTTACCCGTATGTCCAGTCAGTTCCCGAAGATGTTCTCCTGTTTTCACATCCCATAGACACACGGGTCCACCTATACACCCAGTTGCAATTGTCTGACCATCCGGACTGAACACTATGCTGATGGTATTTTCAGTATGTACTTTTAGTATCCGTTGGGATTCACCGGTTTTCGCATCCCAAAAGCAAACCCTTTCATCCCAAACACCCGCACTTGCGAGTGTCTTGCCATCCGGACTGTATTTAACGTCTATGACTCCACCACCAGTATGTCCTTTCAACGTTTGAAGAGATGCACCGGTCTCCGTATCCCACAGCCGCACGGTTCTATCCCAACTTGTGCTTGCGATTGTTTTGCCATCCGGACTAAACGCAACAGCCAATAGATGCTTCTCATGTCCTGTAAGAGTTCGTAGAGATTTACCTGTCCGCGCATCCCATAACCGTGCAGTTTTATCCCAACTTGCACTTGCGAGTGTCTTGCCATCTGGACTAAACACTACACTCCAAATTCTTTGTGTGTGGCCTGCAAGTGTCTGTAAAGATATCCCCGTCCGCACATCCCACAGACGAATGGTGTTGTCATCACTCCCACTTGCGAGTATCTTCCCATCCGGGCTGAACACAACACTATTGACACCAAAGATATGCCCTTTCATCGTCAGAAGAGGTGTGCCTGTTCGCGCATCCCATAAACGCACTGTCGCGTCCCAGCTTCCACTTGCCAATGTAAAACCATCCGGACTGAACGCTACACTTTTGACATTAGATGTGTGTCCTGTGAGCAGGTCAAGTTCCTTACCTGTCTGTGCGTCATATAACCATATACCAATACTACTTGCTACTGCTAAACGCTTCCCATCAGGAGAGTATGTTATTTGACGTATAGAGCCTTTACCGAGACGGGTTTTCGCACCTGCGGGGAGACCCCATTGTGTATAGTCTTGGGCAAAGGTATTTGGGATTAGAGGGAATATTGAAACCCCAAAGATTAAAACCGAATACAATATATAATTTACCATAAGTTTGTCCTTTTGAATTTGAGTTGTATACTGCGTTTCAGAATAGCATATTTACAGTTACACAATTGTGGATGCACAAATTGGCGTTTTGTAATATAAAATGATTTTTTATTGGATTAAGAGAGGGGTTAGATGTGTTTTAGAAGCGCGGGTTATGTGGATTAGGGAGGACAAACTGATATATTGCAGCACATAATACCATTTCTAAATAATGATAGGACATTATTTCATAAATCGGTTGTCCGAATGCAACACGCTCTTCTGTAGGAGCGACCTCCCGGTCGCGACTAGGAGGTTGCTCCTACAAAGAAACTCAAAATCGGAATGATACTTTGTCAATTAGAAATGGTATAACAATTTCATAAGCGAGGAGTCGGTGTTCACCCGATCCGAATGGTTGCAGCAATTCCTAATCCACTTGGTCAGGGGTGAGATCCCAAAACAGCAAGGTGCCGTCACTACTCCCGGTTGCCAATGTTTTTCCATCTGGACTGAATACGGCTGTATAAACCAATCTTGCATGTCCTTTCAACGTTTTTAGGTGTGTGCCAGTTTGCACATCCCATAAACGCACAGTGGTGTCTCTACTTGTACTTGCGAGTATTTTTTCATCCGGACTGAATACAACGCTCCAAACACCATCTGTGTGTCCTGTAAGTGTGCGTGTAAGTGCGCCAGTCTGTGCATCCCAAAAACATATAGTTTTGTCATTACTTGCAGTGACAAGTGTCTTACCATCCGAACTGAAAACGACGCTGTTAACATACTTCGCAAGGTCATTCTGTGTCCGAATAAGTGTTCCAGTTTGGACATCCCAGAAACGCATAGTTTTATCATCAGCTGAACTCACAAGGGTTTTTCCATCCGGACTGAAAGCAACACTATTGATACTCTCCCTATGTTCAGTCAAGGTCATTAGAAGTTTTCCCGTTGCTACATCCCACAAACGGACATCAGTGTCTGCACTTCCAGTTACAAGTGTCTTTCCATCCGAACTGAATGCAACACACCTGAGAAGATCACGATGCCCTGACAGTATATGTAGAGATGTCCCTGTCTTCACATCCCACAAACGCGCGTCCCTGTCCCAACATGCGCTTGCAAGGGTCTTACCATCCGGACTAAACTTAAGGTCTACAACATCAGCCTTATGCCCTTTGAGTCGGATGAGTTCTTCACCTGTATGCATATCAATTACAAGTATAGTTTCATCCCAACCAGAACACGCTAACATAGATCCATCTGGGCTGTACACAACACTCGGAACACGAAATGTATGATCTGTAATTGTCTGACGACATGTCCCAGATTTCACATCCCAGAGACGGACAGTACTGTCACCACTGCCAGTTACCAATGTAGACCCATCCGGACTAAACGCAAGACTTGTGACTTTCCTCGTATGCCCTTTTAGTAACTGAAGCGGTGTACCTGTCCGCGCGTCCCACAAACGCAAGTCTGTATCAAAGTCCATTGCAGTACTCACAAGAAATTCGCCATCTGGACTAAATAGGACGTTTGTAACCCTTCCCGTGTGCCCTGTGATTGTCCGAATAGATTCACCTGTTCGCACATCCCACAAACGAATAGTTTTGTCCATGCCTGAACTTGCAAGTGTCTTGCCATCTGTACTAAACGTTACCCTACTCACAGCAGATGTATGTTCTGTGAGCGTGCGAATACATGTCCCGGTTTTCACATCCCACAAACGCACATCAGAGTCCCAACTCGAACTTGCCAAAGAAGATTCATTTGGACTGAATGCAACATAATTGACCCTATCCGTATGACCTGCAAGTGAACGGATGATTTCATTTGTTTGCACATCCCACAGACAGATGGCATTGTCATCACCTGCACTTGCCAACATAGACCCGCTCGGACTAAACACAATGTTATTGATACGGCATGCATGCTCTTTCAACGTCCGGATATGTGTCCAGGTTTGTACATCCCACAGACGGATGGTATTGTCACCACTTGCACTTGCCAATATAGACACATCTGGACTGAAGCAAACAGTGGTCACATCAAGCGTATGTCCAGTAAGAAAGCATAGTTCCTTAACGGACTGTGCATCGTATATCCAAATACCATTTGCACTCGCTACTGCTATAAGATTTCCATCAGGAGCGTATGCTATTTCCGGTGGATTTAGAACATCGCTTACCCTACCTTTCCCAAGACGTGCTGTCGCGCCTGTGGGTAAATTCCACTGTGTATAATCTTGAGAAACGGGGGCTGAGTCTAAAGTATGTAATGTAATTGACAAATCAACGGTATGAACGCCTTTTTGGCATTCCCCGGGCACTGTTTTTTTCATTATGAAGTTTTCCTATTGTTTTCCTATAGTTTGGACAGTTTCCGTTTGTTGCAAGTTGGTTTTCAAAGATTTCTATTT
>JAPPES010000112.1 GCA_028824125.1 Candidatus Poribacteria bacterium | reverse complement strand
CTACCTCAATACCACTTTATTATACATCACGAAATAGTGTAGGTCAAGGGGCAGGGTTATTTAGTTTAGAAGTATTCAATTGTCACAAAACATCTTTGTTGGAAGGGTTTGTAACCCCGATTTCCAGGATGTATATTTGAATCGGGATTACAAACCGCAGCATGCCAAACGCGCATGCTGCGTTGATTCACTCCAACAATAGCGGAAATCGACAATTGAATGCCTTTGATTCCATTATGGTTTGATATTGTATTTTTGTCCAACTGATGCTATAATAATGTTAATATGGAATCTGTCAAGTATTTTAAGGAGATTTAAATGAAAAATTTTGCATTTACAGGGGGCAGGCCCGACCCTTATACATTTCCAACTGAGGCGTTGATTGAAGCAAGTGCAAAAGCGCTCCGTAAATTAGGCGGACAACTGGTCAATTACCCTGGTGAGTCTGGTTACCGTGGATTGCGTGAGCTCGCGTCAATGCGATTTGAACGTCGGGAAGGCGTCCCGCTTCCAGTGGATAATACTTCAATTACATCGGGGTCAATGCAGGCACTGGAATTGGTGTTAGGAACTTTTATTAAGCCCGGCGATACAGTGTTAACGGAAGAATTTACCTATAGCGGCACACTCGGTATTATGCGGCACCTCAATGCAAATATTGTCGGGATACCGATGGATTATGTAGACGGCATGAATATGGATGCGTTAGAAGCTCAGTTGAAAGCACTTAAACGCCAAAATGTCACACCTTCTCTCATCTACACGACTTCCAATCACCAAAACCCAACCGGTGCAATTCTATCGCTGGAACGGCGGCACCGCATGTTGGAACTTGCGGAAGAATACGGCACGCTTATTGTGGAAGATGATTGCTACGGAGATATTGATTTTGTGCCGAACCCTACCCCAGCTTCACTGTTTAAGTTAGATACATCCAACCGTGTTATCTTCATCGCGACATTTTCAAAGATTCTGGGGGCAGGTGTGAGGCAAGGATACTTTGTTGCCAAGCAACCCTATTACGGGATGATCCATCACAATCGCTGGGACGGTGGGACGAGTGCACTTGCGAGTGCTATTGTGGCTGAATTTTTCATGGAGCATCTTGAAGCACATCTTGAAAAGACAAATGCTGCTGTTGGTGCTAAATGTCAAGCCGTAATAGATACGCTTGAAACACATGTTAGTGACCTCTGTACGTGGACGAAACCGCGCGGTGGACTTTTCCTCTGGATTGATCTGCCAGAATCGACCGATATGAATAAGCTAAATGAGTTAGCATCCGCAAAGGGAGTCGGTTATAGCAACGGTAGTGCCTTCCACTATGCAGGCGATCCGGTGAAAGCCATTCGATTAGCCTATGCGTATTGCCATGTAGATGATATTCCGGAAGGAATTACCTACTTGGCAGAAGCGATCCGAAACGCGCAGGTGGCAGTAGTTGATGTAGCTGCAGCAGATTAATTGCAATTACAATCTACTGACGGAGTTATATCTTAAGGGAAACTTCTTGGAGAAAGTTTTGCGAAATATTATTCTCTTTTCATTAGACACGCTCCGCGCGGCGAGTATGAGTTGTTATGGGCATACCCATCTGACAACTCCGCATATTGACGCGTTGGTAGCAGATGCAACTCTTTTTGAAAGTTGTATCAGTCCACATATCCCCACGCATCCTGCACACACGACAATGTTCACAGGGAAAGATGTCTTGACGCATCAAATTATAACGCAGGGCGGACGTTTGAATCTTTCTGAAAACATCAAAACTCTCCCAGAATTGCTGAGCGAAGCAGGTTATTTTACTGTAGCGGCAGACAATTTAGGACGCTGGTTTCAGCGCGGTTTTCTTGAGAATCAGTATCGCGGTTATCAATGGGAAACGCGATACCAAAATGCACGGAAAGCGGAAGCGGTAAATCAAACAGCGATAGAACTGTTGGAACTTGCACAATCGCAAGACAAGCCGTGGTTTGCGTTTCTGCACTATTGGGATCCACATACGCCTTACTTGCCACCGCTTCCGTTTGAACGGATGTTTTATAGTGGTGATGAGTGCGATCCAAACAATCGGAGTATGGATGCCGTTTATGCATGTGAACCGTTTACAGATTATTTCCGACAGTGGATGTGTAAGCCGGACCCCGATGATCCTGATAATATCGCGAAAAAACAACTTTGGACAGATCGTAGATATGTGAACTCACAGTACGATGCTTCAATCGCTTATATGGATGCATCTTTGGCGCAGCTTTTCCAATATCTGCAGGATAACGGACTGATGGAAGAGACACTTTTGGTTATGACAGCCGACCACGGTGAAGAACTTGATGAACACGAACTTTGGTATGATCATCACGGTTTGTATCAAACGAATTGCCATATTCCGTTGATGCTCCATTGCCCTTCCGTTATTCCGAAAGGACAACGACTTGACGGATTGGTCTCGCTGAAAGATATTGCCCCAACTGTTTTGGATTATGCTGGACAGAGTGCGTTAGCAGAACGCGAAGAAATGGAAGGGACAAGTCTACGCAATTTGGTTGAAGATGGAATAGATGACGGTTCGTGTGATGCGATCTACCTCACGGAATGTGGATGGATGAAAAAGCGTGGATGGCAGACACGAAAATGGAAACTGATTGTAGAGACCGGTGGCACGCCCCCCGTTTATAACACGCCCGATATTGAACTTTATGACCTTGAAGAAGACCCTGATGAAATATACAATTTGGCTGAAGAAGCAGACGATGTTGTGGCGCAATTAAGAAACGATATGGACGCTTTCTTGAGACGCCGATTGGCTGAAACTGGACTGCCGGATCCAACGGTTGAGCAGGATATTACGATGCGGCGGATTGGGGATAAAACAAAGGCAGTGCCGCTGTCATGATTTTGGTGAATTATAATAGAAACTTTCACTCCTCTGTAGACGAGGTTAGGAAACCTCGCCAGCCGCTTGTGTTGCCCCACAAACTGTCCGAAAATTAATTTATTCATTCGGTCCTTTTCGGTCTGCACGAGGCAGGTGCACCCCACTGCTGGCGAGGCGGGGAATGCCTAAAGACGAATGCGCGTATGGCATTCGCCATGA
>JAPPES010000116.1 GCA_028824125.1 Candidatus Poribacteria bacterium | reverse complement strand
ACTATTTCTTTCAGAAATCATGCTTTTGACTTCTTAAATTGACGCCTATGGTGTGGTTTCCTAATCGCACCTATAAATAGAATCAAGTTGATTTGGTATAATACTCTTACAACTTTAAAAAATTCTCTAACATTTTTAATCCGACGCGACCGCTTTTCTCTAAATGAAATTGTGTTGCGATGAGATTATTATGGGCAATTGCACTACAGAATTCGAGACCATAAGTTGTTTTTCCAATAATCGTTTCTTCCACCTCTGGCACAGGATAATAGGAATTCACGAAGTAGAAGTGAGCAGGATTCGGCACGCCTTCAAAAATTTGATGCGGACGAACCTGCCGAACTTCGTTCCAACCAATCTGAGGTACTTTAAGTCGATTATGTGCCGGGTATTTTTTTACGTGACCTGATAGTAGCCCAAGGCATTCAGTATTCTCCTCCTCACTGTGTTCAAAAAGAATTTGGATGCCGATACAGATACCTAACATCGGTTTACCGGTATCGTAGAACTTGAGAAGCACATCGTCAAGAGAACAATCTTGCAAGTTTCCCATAGTCGCTTTTGCAGCACCAACTCCAGGGAAAATCACACGTTCAGCATCAAGAATGGTTTTCGCATCATCCGTGATCTGGTTTTCATAACCGAGATGATCCAAAGCACGGGCGACACTTGTCAGGTTGCCAGCTTTGTAGTCTATTATTGCAATCATTAATGTTTACTCTAACATATATCGCTTTTCCAATCAAGCGAAAAATTGTGTCTGCGTGCCAATGCCTTTCGTCAAATTGTACGCACCGCAGATCGGTTATTTATGTCCACCCTCAATTACTTAAACGGGACATCCTTCACACAACGGAACCCGCGGAAGACACTGGTGTAATGCTGTACTCCCCAGTCACGGTAGTCAACCCGGAGGAATAACCCGTTATCGCTCCAGCAGCCACCCCTTAAAACACGATCTTTCTTCCTGATAACTTTGAAACTATTGATAACCTCTTCGCGCGTGCCACCTGAAAACGGGTTTTCACGGGCAGATTGTGCGTAGAAGTTGGGATCGTATTCATCAAGGCACCACTCGTAGACGTTGCCAGCCATATCGTATAGACCGTACCCGTTGGGTGAATATTGCCCGACAGCTATCGGTTCGTTGAAATACCGTGCGTAGTTTGCGCGGGTTGCATCAATCGTATCGCCCCATGGATATGCTTTCCCGGCGAGTCCACCACGCGCCGCTTTTTCCCACTCTGCTTCTGTCGGCAGCCGTTTGCCTGCCCATTTTGCATAAGCCATCGCTGCGTACCAACTGACATAAATGACCGGATGGTCAGCTTTGCCTTCGGGGTAGGTATTCCCATCCCAGGGTCGAAGGTAATAACTGTCGTGATATTCCGCCGCAATGTTATCTTTTTGCCACTGCGGATTTGCATCAACGAAAACCTTGTATTGCGCGTTCGTCACCTCATAGATGTCCATATAGAACGCATCTATATAAACAGGACGCACTGGACGTTCATTTGCAGCCCCTTGATTATTGCCCATTTCAAATTCGCCTGCAGGTATTAGCACCATACCGTCAGGGGTATCACTGGCAAGGGGAACAACATCCTTGGCAGAGGGAATGTGTCGTGTGCCGCAACCCAACAACATAGTAAGGATTAGGATACACACAATTCCTTTTTGAGTCATTATGTACAACTCCTTTCGTGTTTATTGCCTCGTGGGTAAATTAATGCATAAGTGTCAATTTAGCGGTTCGCCATCCTGGTAGGCGGGGAATGCCTAAATGGCATTCATACCGTTGATTTGGCGTTTTGTCCACGCGCCGAGCCATAAATCATACGCTATAAACGGCGCGTTTACAAAACGCACCTACCTTTGGGTAATAAATCGGGCTTACAAGGTTTCCCTCCCACAAGAGATAATCCAACATTTTGTTCTTAAATTGACAACTATGGTTCGTGAATGGATTAACGCTGCTTATTCACAAGATAAATCCCTGCTGCCACTAACGCAGTACCTCCCAGTACATCGCCCGATACTGGCATCAGAAAAGAGAAGACAACCAATTTGCTCGCTTTGTATTTCCTTAGCACGGATGTTAGAACTAAAAAGCAGAAGCCTGTGATAATCCATCCTTGATAAAACAAACCTGCGCAACTTTCCAGCGTCCATTTGATCGGATGCCCACGCTCAAAGATGTAGGAAAGACATAGAAAACAGGGAATACTTAAACCTAATAGCCACACGAGAAGCCTGTGGGAGTAAATATCCTGAACGAATACTTTCGTAAGGGTAATACGGAGACCTAAGAAACACGCTGCAAGAAGGACAATCAGATCGCCGATGAGGTACGTCGTAGTGATGCCGCTTTGCAGATTCGGTGCAAGCGTTACAAAGACCCCAGCAAAAGCGATTAGAATCCCTAATACCTTTTTGGGAGAGAGCCGATCATTTGGTAGCCAGAAATGCCCGAACAGCACTGTAAACAGTGGGTAAAGTGTAAAAAAAATGGTAGAGCGGGAAGCGGTTGTAAGGTGCGTGCCAACATTCAACGTGATTGTATGTCCTATATAAAGCACCGCAATTATAAGCAACCGAGGCAGTTCCTTAAAACGCATCCGCATTGATATCCCATAATAGAATCCTATTCCGCCAACAACGATAAGTCCTAATATACAGCGGAAGAGTGCCATTTTTAGTGGTGGAAAGCCCTGCAAACCGAGTTTAACAGCGAACGACCCGCCACCGATAAGGGAAACGACGAATAGGATAAGCGCAATAATCTTGCCAGGAGGATCTTCGTTTCTAAATTCTTTTTCCAGCATAAATATAATTCAACATAAGTTCGGTGTAAGATATATGAAGTTGTTAATGTATTGATTCTTACTCTAATAACCGTGGTAGGCGCGGTTTCTAACCAATGCAGAATACCAAACGCGTATTCTGCTTGTAGCACAAACTGTATGAAGTTTAAATAAATATTTCGGTAATTGGCAAGGTTAGGAAACCTTGCCAGCAGCAGGTGTACATCTCTGCTGGCGAGGTTTCCTAACCTCGCTAAATTACCCAATTTATTTTTTAATCTTCATACAGTTTGTGCCTTTGTGGACCGGACCGCAAACTAAATGAAGTTTAAATAAATATTTCGGTAAGGGGCGAGGTTAGGAAGAAATCAACGGTATGAATCATGGCGAATGCCATACGCGCAT
>JAPPES010000094.1 GCA_028824125.1 Candidatus Poribacteria bacterium | reverse complement strand
GTTGAAATTCGATAGGTGTCAGATACCCTAACGCCGAATGTGGGCGTTTGTGGTGATACACTTGTGTGATAAACTGCCCGATGCGTTCTCGAGCCTCGGTAATATCCTCGTAGTCGTTGAGGTGAACTTCTTCCTCCTTGAGGGTTCGGATTAACCTTTCGGAAACCTACCCGTTCTCCCAAGGATGCCCGCGACGCGCCAATGAAATCTCAATACCGTGTTCTTTGAGCGTCGAGATATAAGCTGTTGAAAGATATTGCACGCCTTGATCGCTGTGATGGATCTCCGGAGACCCGCTTTGCGAGAGTGCCTCTTGTAGCGGTCTCAACGTCAGAGATGTATTCAAATGTGGACTGACCTGCCATCCCTTGATCATTCGGGTGAAGATGTCCATGAGCACAGCAACATAGATGAAGCGTCTCTTGAGACGGACATAGGTAATATCGCCTACCCAGACTTGATCCTCTCGAGAGATCTCAAGGGTCTGAACTCTATTGACCCAAGGCTGTTGACCTTCAAAGGATCTCGTGGTTTGACAGACGCGTTTCACCGAGACCGAGAGGTGCTCTTCTTTCATCAAGCGGGCAACACGTTTATACCCAACGGTGTATCCTTGACGCAGTAGCATCTTTGTAATACGCCGATACCCATACGTCGGATACGCCGCCGCTAACCGCTGTATTTCAGCGCGCAAGATGTCTTCAGACGGGTCGTTTTTGGGTTGATAATAGAAGGTGCTCTTGTTGAAACCCAGCACCTGACAAATCTGTCGCACCGAATACGTCTTGCGCAACGTCTCAACGACGTGTCGCTGTTGAGATGGATTCAATCCAACAACGTCAATGCTTTTTTTTGGATTTCCAGTGCCAGGGTCAATCGTCCGACGAGTTGCTCAAGTTGAGCGATCCGCTCGCTGGAAGCATCGGAGTGCTTCTCTGGAGATTCAAAAAAGGTTTCGGCATTTTCAAGAAACTGTCGTTTCCACGTTGAGACTTGGTTTTCGCTGAGGTTATGTCGTCGACACAGTTCCGCCTGTGAACTTTCACCGCTAAGGGCCTCAAGCACAACTTCTGCTTTAAACTTAGCAGTGAATTTTCTGCGTTTCGCCATCGGAATGCTCCTTTCAAATAGATTGTATTGTAGTAGGGTAGCCATAAGAGGTCGCCCTCTTACAGCCCCCTCCGAACCATGCGTGCGACTTTCACCGCACATGGCTCTCCAGTCGAGTGTGGCGATAAACGCTTTAGGTTAAGGACCACTTTTACTTTATTTTTTAGCCATAAGTCTAAGACTTCTATAGACGCAGGCTTTCGCGAGATTTCATTTCTATAGATAAAATGTTTTCAGAAATGTTTCAAAGCACTCAACCTGATTATGCTCGCGTCAAAGACACCACCTAATCTCCTCAACCCTGCGGACTACGGGAGTCCATTTAGGTTCTTTTCAACTCTCTAATAGCAGACTTTGTACTGCCACCGGAAATTTAGACCACTCTCTAATATAAGATTGTGCTACAATGACAATCTATTTGAAAGGAGCATTCCGATGGCGAAACGCAGAAAATTCACGCCTAAGTTTAAAGCAGAAGTTGTGCTTGAGGCCCTCCGCGGTGAAACTTCACAAGCAGAACTGTGTCGGCGTCATAACCTTAGCGAAAACCAAGTCTCCACATGGAAACGCCAACTTCTTGAAAGTGCCGAAACCTTCTTTGAGTCGGAAACCGATAAGTCGTCAAGCGAGTCAGCGGAGCGGATTGCTCAACTTGAGCAACTCGTTGGACGGTTGACGCTGGCACTGGAAATTCAAAAAAAAGCATTGACGTTGTTGGATTGAATCCATCTCAACAGCGACACGTCGTTGAGACGTTGCGCAAGGAGTATTCCATGCGGAAACCGATCTGTCAGACGCTGGGTTTCAACAAGAGCACCTTCTATTATCAACCGAGAATCGACGCGTCTGAAGAAGTCCTGCGATCCGAAATACAGCGATTAGCGGCGGCGTATCCGACCTACGGGTATAGACGCATCACGAAGGTGTTGGTGGCTGAAGGACACACCGTTGGGTATAAACGCGTCGCCCGGTTGATGAAAGAAGAGAACTTGTCGGTATCGGTGAAACGTGTCTGTCAAACGACCCACTCCACTGACGCTCCGCAGCCCTGGCGGAATCACCTCAAAGACCTTGAAGTCTCTCGATGCGATCAGGTCTGGGTGGGCGATATCACCTACGTCCACCTCAAGCACCGCTTCATCTACCTCGCTCTGCTCATGGATGTCTTCACCCGCATGATTAGAGGGTGGAAACTCAGTCAACACTTGACGCAATCTCTGACGTTGGAACCCTTAGAGCAAGCTTTAGACGACAGGGTTCCGGAGATTCATCACTCCGATCAAGGCGTGCAGTATCTTTCAAGTGCTTATCTCTCGAGACTCAAAGAACACGGTATTCAGATTTCAGTCGCTCGCAGAGGGTGTCCTTGGGAGAACGGATACGCCGAAAGGTTGATCCGAACCCTCAAGGAAGAAGAAGTTCACCTCAATGATTACCAAGATATTACCGAAGCTCGAGAACGCATCGGGCAGTTTATCACACAGGTGTATAACGAGAAACGCCCACATTCGGCGTTAGCGTATTTGACACCTATGGAATTTCAACGAAAAACCTTGTCTTAACTTTGCTAAATTTTGGTCTAAATAAACGGTGGCACTTCACTTCACAGATGGATTTAGGATTATCCTTTACCCTGATGCATTGGGCATCCCAATGCTGTATTCTCTCAACCTAATTCAGATACCTATTGTGCAGAGGTATCTTTAGAATACCATAGTTTTTCAAGGCGTTATCTATGTCTATAATAACGAGGCTTACGAATATTCAACTTTCGCTTATCCATGTCAATCTATTATCGGACGTGCCAATTTTGGACACTCTTATGAGTTTCGCCTCTGTCCGCAGACATGCGCCATTTCCTCCTGCTTGCGACGTTTCTGTTTCCAGTAACGCAGTTGGAGTAAGATATACGGTGTTAGATTCACCGAGTCGGAATTAAACCTATATTCTACTATTGTCTGTTGAAACGCACGCACAATCTTATATTAGAGAGTGGTCTAAATTTCCGGTGGCAGTACATTCCCTGAATGACGTTTTCCTACAACAGGGTTATATGTGTGTTGGCAAGATAGCGTTCCACACCCCTGGATTGCTTCAGACCTTGATGCCCAAATGACCTTCAATGTTTTGTAGTCTGACCTCTGATAAAAATCCTGCCGATGTGCGAGTAATCTTGCTGCAATTTCCCCGCGTCCGACATAAATCACCGAGGCACCACTATAGATAATATAAACACCTTCAAGATTTTCAAAGTGTTCATGATTTAAATCTACAATGCTGAGTAAATAGTATTTGCCGTTAGAGGGCTTTATCCAGTTAACGACCATGTGTCGGTCCTCCCTTAAAATTAGAGATTGACACATACCAGCAAGACCTGTTAAAATACAAATGCCAAACACCGATACACATCATAACACCTCGATTGGTTTTGGTAACTTGGGGGCGGCGGCAACCGTCCCTTCTTGCTTATAACGATTGTACAATTTTTTTATATGCTTTGTCAAATAAAAAAGGATTAACTTGCAAACATTGCAAATTAATCCTTTTGAGACCGTTATGACGAGGTTTCTGTGCGTTATCCGCTTATGTTATCAAACGTGTGAAATCAGAGAGGAACAGACCATCTTTCCCAACGCTATTACCTTCGCCGAGAACTTTCGCGACGCGCATCCGCTTTTCTCTGAATATCCGCTAAACCCTCCGCCCAAAATTCAAGTTCCTTTGGTGTCATCGTCTTCAATTCCGCGACAGACCAATGCGTATGCGAGGCAATAATCAGCATCACTTCACGCAGCGAGTCTGCACGGATTATGTAAAAGCCCTGACCGCTGTCGCGACCCTCCTGTAATCCGCAGGCAACATCTTCTTGATGTCGTGTTCAGCGAGTTGCGTACATTCACAGACCCACCGGAGTGTCTTAAGCGCGTCAGTACCTTGTTGCTGTTGGTGACGGAGCATCATATCTGTAGACATCTTCGACGGGTCAATCACAATACTTTTCATCTTTTGCCCATCGACTTCAATGGGACGAATGAGTTCCACCTCAACAGGCATCCCCTGCTCGTCTGCGCTCAAAAGCGGCGGATCCCCCTGTTTTGGATCCGGTATATCCAAGTTATCGTCACGGGTGAATACCTTTCCAATTTCAATAATCTTCTCGTTCTGTTTAGCTTGGGTCGTCATAAAAAACCTCCATTCGTCATCGCGTGACTAAGAACCGCGCCGCGCTTTCATTCCTATTGCGGAGACATAAAAAGTGGATATATCTATAGGGAGGTTTCTGTAGCTGGAAAGCGGTTTGTGCTACACGATTATTCTATCATAAATTCAAAAATGATGTCAAACAGAAATTTGACTTACATGCGGGAAATTGCTATAATGAGGTTGGAAAATCAGAAGGTGCTGCAATAGCACATAAACTACTTATTAGACAGGATTTTATATCGCTATGTCAAAACAGGAAAGACCAGCCAAACGTTACACTATCACCCCTGATCAGGAATGTAGACTTGCTAACATTTTGCATAGTTTAGTCCCAAATTTTAGGATTATATCTTTTCGTTATCATACCAATAAGCGTGGGAGACGTGCAGTAAATGAAGATGAATGGATTAAAGTGGTAGGAAGAGAATGGCAACAATCTCTAAACATAGTTTTTGCTATAGAAATACTGCTGAAATACCATTTAATATCACAAACAGCCGACAAAGCAATAGATACAGGTTATTTTGAGATCGAACGTAATAAAAGCGGACACGATCTATATGCTTTATATCTAAAAACCGATCCAGATTTTAAGGAAAGATTAAAAACACTATACAATCAATATATATCGGTCGAAAAAGACGCTTATACCAACGAGTATAGTGATGTAGAAGATTTAATAGGTAAATCTAGGGATCTATTTAATCATTTTCGGTATAGTTTCTTTTCTGAAGTAAAAGATAACGGTCAAGTAGTGCCTGCTACCGATTATATCTACAATACGTTTTGTTTACTTGCTCTTGTTAATGCTCTCTATGACTTGTCAAATTTAAAAAATTTATGTGGTATCGAAGACATGGAAATTCAAGAAAATGTGCCCCAAAATTTCACTATCCGAACACATTAGCACATCAGTATTGCTGAACCTGCTATGTTCACGTTAATTGCTGAACCTGCTATGTTCACGTTAAAGGTAAAATCACGGGCTATAGCATCGGATGAAGTGCCAACGGTAATTCAGACCACAAATTAGCAAAGTTAAGCCAAGTTTTCTTGCTCAAATTCGACAGGTGTCAAGTTACCCCAAAGCCAAGTGAGGGCGTTTTGGATACTCCTTTCAAGTAGATTGTTAGTACACCATAATCTTGGTTTAGACAGTGGCCCGAATTTCCGGTAGCAGTACAAAGCGGAAATCAGACGTTTAGCTAATGTTTTGAAACTGATCTAAAATCCTACCATTTTTTTCAATGATCACCCTCACGCATGAACACATACACGAAGGTGTGTAGTTGTGAAGGTGTGCATTCACACATAAAAGCATGCACGCATGAACACATGAAATCTTTTAGTAGGAAAGGCGGGACAGATAAAATGGCAATCGCTGTGAACCTCGTCGCCGCAGAACGCGCCGGTCGTAAAGTCATAATTGTCGACTTAGATGCACAAGTGTCTGCGTCCAATTTAGGGGATCGGCGTGAAAGGAACGACCCCGAAAAGATCACCCTCGGAGTGATCTCCATCCACTCTACATGGTTGCCACAATTACAGCATAAACGGCAGTAGCACGGCACGGCATCCGTTTCGTTGTCCTTGGCACACCACCGAAAAAGGAGGTAAGCCGTGCTGAACCCGTGAATTTGGCAGAAGTATAACGACTTATTACCATTTATAAAAAAGCAAAACGCGCTATCCCTGATCCCCAACAAAATTTCGTATCCTTTTTATTCCCAACTTTGGTGCCTTGATGATTCGCGCTGGGTACGTGTACAGAAAAATTGGCAATGCGATGAATGCGGTCTCTTGCTGGCGGAGAATCACGAGCATACATCACACCGCTGGAACAAATCTCAACTTTACGGCAAGGATTTGGTCTGCTGGGTGCATACCATTATCTTGTCATACTGATGTACTGCTTCAGTTGGTTAATACTGAAAAAAAACAAGAGTTAGAAAATACCGCCAATTACATCTATGCGATCGGCGGTTTATCATTCATTAGAAACCAAGCATTCAGTGCCTCAATAAGAATGTCCTGATGGCTCTTATCGGTTTCAGCAGATACGATTTTCAACTGGCGGTGTGCGTCTTTGTTCAAAAAGAATTGGACTGGGACTTTGCCCTCGCGCGACGGGTAACTCCGTTTTTTGGAGACAAGTGGTTCCGGTGTCGATTCGGATTCGGTCTCCGGTATAGGTGAACCGTTTGCGTTCTTCGATTGGACAATTGAGCCGAAATCAACTTTAGGTTGTCGTGCCATCATGTACCTCCATTTCCTTTGCGATATAGCGGAAAAGTGCCTGTATCTCAATTGACGCTTTCCCCTTCACGTCATACTCCATAACACTTAAACCTTCCATCACTGAATGTGAGAAAACAACTCTATCACCGATGACACAAGGAGCGACATCCACCTCGTAGACTTGGACTGCCCGTTTAGCGGGGTGGAGCATCGAAGTCCGAGCGCGGACGGCATTGAAAACGATCCGCATCGGACATTTCGCCATATTTCCTACCAAAATCGTTTTCTCTATTGCCTTCAAGTCGAATGCACCTAACTTACACGGGATAACTGCTAAATCCGCCGCTTTCGCAGCATCACCCGCGATGTCCTCAATTTTCGGGGGTGTATCGAGGATAGCGAAGGTTATGCCGTCTTGCTGGAGTTTATGTAGCACTTGGGGTAAGCGGGCGGAGTGGACAGAAATCACGGCTGGCGTTTCCGCGTCACGCCAATCGCCCCACTCGGATGCACTCGCTTGTGAATCCAAATCAACGATCACAACTCTATGTCCGGCATGTTCCGCGGCACTTGCGAGATTCACAGCAAGCGTCGTCTTGCCTGTTCCGCCCTTGCGAGACAAAATCGCTAATGTCTTCATGTGTTCCTCCAATCATTTGTTCATTTGTGAATGCACATATTCACACCTACACTCATTCGCGCATATGTGAAGGTGATCATTGAGAGAAACGATAGGATTTTAGATTCGGTTTCAAATATTGGGATTTTCGGGAAGGTAGGAAACGAGGCAATGAATAGATTTAGTAGGGATAAATTGCAGGTCCTCACCCACGTAGCGGCGTTCCCAACGCCTCCACCAGTATTTTCAACATCACCCAAAAAGAAAACACTCCGCGTGTTAGTTCTTTTTCTTTGTGGAAAGCAAGCGGAAATGACGCATGCCTTCGGTGCGACAGATTTGTGAGACGCTGGGTTTCAACAAGAGCGGTCTCTATTACCAACCGAAAATTGACGCGTCTGAAGAAGTCCTGCGAACTGAAATACAGCGGTTAGCTGCAGAATATCCGATGTATGGGTATCAGCGTATCACAAAGTTGCTACTGCATATGGGATACACTGTCGGATATAAACGCGTTGTCCGGTTGATGAAAGAAGCGAACCTCTCGGTGTCCATCAAACGTATCTGTCAAACGACGACCTCCATTGAGGGGACGCACCCGTGGGTCAATCGCCTTGAAAAACTTGAGGTCTCTCGATGCGATCAGGTTTGGGGCGGCGATATTACCTACGTTAGACTCAAGGCGCACTTCGTCTATGTGAGTCTACTCATGGATGTCTTCACTCGCAGGATCAGAGGGTGGCAGGTGAGTCAACACCGACCCAACCGCTGACTTTGAGACCCTTAGAGCAAGCATTACGCCAAAGCGTTCCAGAGCTCCATCATTTTGATCAAGGCGTTGAGTATCTTTCAAATGTCTATCTCTCGACGCTCGCGCAGCATGATGTTGAGATTTCGGTCGCCCGTCGCGGATGTCCTTGGAAGAACGGGTATGCGGAACGACTCATCCGCACCCTCAAGGAGGAAGAAGTTCACCTTAATGACTATGATAACATCGCAGAAGTTGAAGCACGTATCGGGCATTTTATTCAACAGGTCTATAACTATAAACGTTCTCATTCGGCGTTAGGGTATTTGACACCTGCCGAATTTGAGCAAAAAACTTGCCTTAACTTTACGGAATTTCGGCCCTAATTAGCGTTGGCACTACAGTTATCAAGTGCAGTGTGAATAAAAAGGTTTAACACCTTAGATTGCTTTCTCAAGTGTGTGTCCTTCTTGAGAAAATCCAGCCGTTCTATCGCCTCTGTATCGAGATCAATCGTGATGCGTCGCGTTCCACAGATTTCGCTACACATATCACAAACTTGTATGATTTCTTGGGTTTGCATGGAAAAACACCTCCAAAATTTACTTGTCATAGTTCAAATACATTACGCGATCCAGTCATCACTATTCCTGCTGGTTACCGTGCGTAAAGTTCAACGTTAGGCCCCATTGTCTGCTGCTCCTTCAGATACGCGATCCAGTCATCACCATTGCGGATCGCCCATATCGCTTGCACTTTGGTCATCTTGTCAAGACGGTTTGTAAGTGGCATACCTTTCGGAATCTCAATACCGGTTAACGATCTTGACGCTGCTTTTGATTTAGTGGTAGCCACCTCATTTATTTTCTTCACTACTGGAGTAGTAATCGCGTTCCTTTGACCTGCACCACCCAATAGGAAAAGGTTTTGCTTGGCACGAGAAAGACCAACAAACAGAAGTCGGCTTGACTCATTAGGGTCATCATAAGCAAACGACTTGGCGAAATCTCCAGTTTGCACAAAAACAGTGTCAAACTCCAATCCTTTCGCGCCGTGGATTGTGTAGAGTTCAATATTCACATTATCAATGAGGGCATCATAAGGTTTTGAGAAATCAAGTGTTGCGAACGCCTTGCTCACTTCAGGGGTTACCGATGGAAAATCGTCCGAATTCAAAATTGCTTGCACTTTTTTAGATGTATCTAATTTTTCCAGCGATTGAAGGAATCTTGCATAACCCGCTACCCTTGGATCCCTACGAAGTTCCGTTAATGTCTCCCCTTCAACTTTCATTACAGTCTTCCCGATGTCTTTCATATCTTGTGTATTTTTCAGGAACACATCTCTATCGAAGTCAATTTCACCTGTCACCATACCCAAAGATTCAAGCGTTTGATACACAACACGATACGCTTCTATCGGCACATTTAAACGACTTCCCCAGCGCGTGTTTATAGAACAAACGATACCATCCCGCAATAGTTCTCGCGATATTTTATTGAGCGTTTTGTTCGTCCAAGCCAGCACTCCTACAGAGTCTGTTGGGAAATCTCCAATTTTCTTAACACCGGCGAACCCAACAGTACCACCGACACTATTTGCGGATTTGCCTTTCGCTCTATATGGCTGCTCTATACGCGCAACGGTGCTATAGGCAACCGCAATGATCTCGGTATTTGAGCGATAATTCGTATCAAGTTTAAGTATTTCGGCATCGGGGAACCAAGTTTTGAATTCAGATATAAAACTTGCATCTCCACCACGAAAGCCGTAAATCGCCTGATCGGGATCGCCGACAGCGTTCAGTCTCATACCGCTAGCACACAACAAGCGGAACACTTCAAATTGAATTGCATCTACATCTTGGAATTCATCAACGGCGAGAACATTCCAACGTGACAATAAGCGGTTGCGCATCTTTTGGGGGCAAGACAGCAAGCCGAGATGAGCACAGATAGTCTGATCCGTGAAATCTAAAAGTTCCCATTCCGTGAGTATCTTACAATACTGTTCATAGACACTTCGATAAAATGCTATTGGATGTATACCCAAATTTCTCGGCAATCGTAGGACGTGACGTGCGTACTTATACGAAAATGTTGGCAGTTTAGCATCGGCGATATGTTCGCTACAATGTCCCTTTACTTTTTCGTGCTGGATATAATTTCCTAATATTTCTGTGGGGTTACCTCGATCGGTAATCTTTAAAATCTTTTTCGCTATAGTGCGAACCTTTGAAAGTGGCTTGATTTCCAATTCTTCAGTATCTTTATGAGGAAATTGTTGTTCTTCAGGGTCAAGCACCCTGACAACTGCTTCAAAAACGGCTTTTTCAGGATTTTGATCTTTGAAATTTTCTTCACCTTTCATATAGCAACGGAAATTACCGTGTTCAGTCGTCGCGCCCTGTGTTTGACCAATAATATCGCGACAGAGATCATGAATGGTGCTTACCTCTACTTTTTTCAACGCAGCATCTAATGAATGTAAACGGCTCCGCATCTCTTTTGTGGCAGACCATGAAAACGTCACCACCCGTATCCGCGAAGGGTGGATATTCCGCCCCAATGCCAGATAACCGATCCGATATATCATTGTGCGTGTCTTACCAGAGCCGGGTCCCGCAACACACAGAATATGTTTGTCGGCAGGAATCATTACAACACGCGATTGAGAATCGTTTAGGGGCCTTGTATCAAACATTACATCTCCTTTTACTTATCAAGCTACTGCCTGTGATACCTTCTGTGCAGTTCAGCGGCAAGCGACATCATCGCCAATGCCTTTTTCGTCCTGTCCGTTGCACAAAGGAAAAAGGGGCAACCTACTTGGGCATTCTGGTATTGCTCAGAATGCCAGTCAATTAGGATTAAGAGATATAGCAGCGGTGTAATCCGCAATGGCATCAGTACGCTGTCCGAGGGCTGCACGCGCATGCCCACGATTTTGGTATGTAAGAGCTAAATCTTTTCTATGGCGTGTGGCGGATTCATAGTCAATTTCAGCAGCAGCGTAGTCTCCGAGGGCGAACTTCGCATTTCCCCGATTATAGCAGGCAGTGAAAAGATCCGTTTGGAGTTTTACGGCAGTGGTATAATCTACAATCGCAGCAGCATATTCCCCAACGGATGCCAGTGTAAATCCTCGATTGTAGTAAGCAAGGGCTAAATTAGAGTCGTGGAATATAGCCCAGTCATAATCAACTTTAGCAGCAGCATAGTTCCTGAGAGCTGCTTGTGCAAGTCCTCGATTGTAGTAAGCAAGAGCTAAATCTTTTTTAAGGCGTGTGGCGGATTCATAGTCAATTTTAGCAGCGACGTAGTCTCCGAGGGCGAACTTCGCATCTCGCTGATTATAGCAAGCAGTGACAAGATCCGTTTGGAGTTTTACAGTAGTGGTGTAATCCACAATAGCAGCAGCATAGTTCCCGAGGGCGAACTTCGCATTTCCCCGATAACGGTATGTAAGGGCTAAATTGGGTTCAAGTTGGATTGACTGGGTATAAAAATAAATAGCAAAGCGATAGTCGCCCTGTTTTGCCTTTATATTGCCCCACTCGCGATAAGTCTTTGCAGATATGAATTGCTGATTCCCTTGCGTAAAAGGATTCGCTGTCGTGGTGTTGGTTGGATTTTGTTGTTCCGCTTTGTATTGCCTGCCGGAGACTTCCTCAGCACGTTTTTGTTGTGCTGTATCCGCTTGGACTTGAGCTATTTCTTCCTCAGAGGCATTTTGAATACGCTCCGACGCTTCCTGGATGGACTGAAACACTTCAGCGGCATTTGGTGCCTCGTTCTTGTCTGGGTGATAGATCTTCACGAGCTTGCGATACGCTGTCTTAACATCTTCTCGCGATGCCCCTGCACCTAAGCCTAGAATATCGTATGCTTTTTTAATATTCATAAGTTAAATTCCTTTTATTCACTTGGTAGCGGATACCGTTTATCTCCAAATTGTTCGGATTGTTATGGAAACCGGGTGCTCCGTATGGATAATGCTTTTCGTAAGTTGAGCGATTTATTTTCGACTCTCGTTGGTGATTCTGGTTCGCCCTAAGTTCGGTACGGACAGTTTTCTAACCACACTGGTTCCCTTCCAAACGTTATCCTTCACTCCTTAGGTCCCACAAGATTTATTTGCTTGGGTATTTCTTCAGGTGGAATTGTATAACCAAAAGTATCTGATAACTTTGCCACAAAACTGAAGTTCCAACGTTAATTCAGATCAAAAATCGGTAAAGTTAAAACACGTATTGTTGTTCAAATTCGACAAGAGTCAAATATCCTAACGCCCAGTGAGGCGTTCTGTGTATACACCTGTGTGATAAAATGACCGATTTGAGAGATGTGCTTCGCTGCAGTTTGGGGCGTGAATCTTCTGCGTTTCGCCATAGGGTGTGTCTTTCAGTGAGATTGCCATTGTATCACACTCTGGGGTTAGACGGTGGCCCAAATTCCGATGGGAGTACAGTTGTTACGCTTGTGCATATATCCTGTCAATCATACTACACGCGCCCTTGAGAGATGAACACTCATCTACAATAGAACCAATTTCTTGTTTATCAAAACCTATTAATTTTAGAAAATGGAGCCGAAAGAGGGCATTCATTTTAATGATAAGAAATTCTAAACTCTGACCTTCAACTGCCTTCTGTTCTAAACGTGGATCATAATGCGTTAGATAATTACGTGTATCTTTAATGCTATCTATTAGTTTTGATCTGTACTCACCGCCCATAAAGTCATCAAAAGGTTTCGTCATTCTCTCCAATCTATTTTTTAGAGTCAATTCATTGGCATAATTCAAGTTCTGTGCGAACCAATTCCTTTCCTCTTTAGGACATACTTTAATGAGTTGTTTGCGTATCTCTTTAAATTTCTCTTCATCCATATGTTTTTCATTAGAGGTACTACGATGAAACGCTTCCAAAGCCTGGACCAAAGTCAGGAATTGTAAATCTATGGAGCCTATTCTTCCGGTTTTTGTCAAAAAATACAAATCAAAAGCGGAGGCAATCTGTTCGCAACTTTCTATCCAACTATTAATTATGCTTTCAGCACGGTTTTGTATCTTCTTGAACCTGAATAGGATTCTCCACTCTCGGATTTCCGGTTCATCCTTAGAGTAAGGCCAACTCGAACAATAAATTTTCACAGGAGTTCCATTATGAGTCTCTTGGTATCGATTATCAGTAGTCGCTATCACCTCCCCTAAGCAGACAATTTCATCTATGATAAAACACAAGAAAGCTGCAATCTTTTCAGCAACAGAAATGAATACATCTAATTCATGGGGCTCTTGTGAGACTAATCTAAAATAAATCTTTTGGGTCACCTCTGCCCTCTTGGTGGCTGGCAGCCCTGGAGGAGTCCAAGCAAACGTAATTTGCAACTTCATACCGTTTTCGAGACTAAGAGTAACATCCTCCGGCCGATTATATGATATAGTAAGAGCAGAGTTTTCAAACTGAGGGGCGACTTCAATCCCGCTGATGCCGATCCATTCGTCAATCCCCTCCACAGAAAAGGTGACAGTATTAAAACGTGGACTCTCGTCTTCCTGGTCAGAGAAAGTGATAAAAGCCCTATTTGCCAAGATTACATCGCTTGCTATCAATCCACCATGAGCAATATTACGTTGCTTCGACATGTGATAACATCTATCAATGATAACAGGCCCATCTTTTTCAACATGTCCAAGTATCCGTCTTAAACTGCTTTGATGAGAATAATCGAATAATGCTTGTACACTACTACTACCAAGCGGCTGGGTAAGTTCAAGTTTAACCTCTCCTCCATCCGATATTGAGAGTATTCCAGGAACCTGTGTTCTAGGAGAAGAAGGAAGCCAAAAGACACCATTCCTCTTAAATTCTTCTTTAATTCTCATTGAAGTTCTCCTTAGATAGTGAAGACAGATTTAAATGACACCGAAACTCTTATACATCCACAAGATTCCATCCACTTTTCATCACTTCGTTATCGCAGAATTTGAAGTCAAGGTTTGAACAGTAGATATGTCTCGTTGAAGCATCTATCGTTCGCTTATTAATATAAGCAGGACTCATTCGATATCCAGTAGGAAAGGTTGTTGCGTATATCGCCATACGAGGATTTAACGGCATAGTCAATTCAAGGCTTTCCGTGGTATTATTTATCTGGGTAGCCTTGTTGGGTAGGATCAGACCTGCAGATGTAATCGTATATGGGAGTTGTAGATGAGGTATCAGATTCACAACCTTAAATAAGACAGCTGGAAGATCAGAACAGACGAAATCAGTCTCACCTTCTTCAGCAATTACTAAGGACCAATCCATAGTGGAAAAGACTGGTAACACAGTTTCATAGAGACCATTAAACACAACTGCCAAATAATAACCGAACGGATCTTCAACATTTATGGTGTAATTTTCGCTTTCGACAAATGCCCTCGCTGCCTCATATCCAATTCGGTCTTCCATTCCCAGATCTGATAGGCGAGATTCATAGACTTCCCGGCTTGTAACGAGGGATTGCATCATTTGTCTTGAAATTTCTCGATCTCTGTTGATTAAACGTTCCCGGATTTGCGGGTTGTTTGCAGCAAGGATGGCAACAAAAACGATTAGATAATCCATATCCGCGTCATCTTCTGGTAATGTTGCATTTTCTGCTATAGATCTCAACACCGTTGCCACCTTGCCTTCAATTTGAGCTAACTGTCTTTCAATTTCATCCATAGAATGGCCTGGTATGTTTATTCTGTTGAAGTCACGTTGTACTGCTATATTAGGTGCCGTAGTCACAAAATGTCGTCTTTCTCCTTTGTCAATGACGTGGAGTTGTTCATTTTGTAGGTTAGGGTCCGAGAATCCTTTTAGATAGAATTGTGGAACGTAATGATGATTTCGCGCAATATTTCTCATGGTATAATATCTCTCCTCAAAGATTGCGAATCTGCCTCTCGTCAATCCGCATCGCGAGTATTAGTGAACTTCCTAAAAATCGGGATGTGGAAGCAGTCTTGTTTCCGTATTGTCAATATAAGCCTCAAAATAGACAACAGAATCTGGCATCTCAAATCTTGAAGGTTTCATTAAAGCCCATATCGCTCCGTCTCTTTCTTGAATGCGCTGAATCCAAGGCATATGGAACCATGCTTGCGTTACATAACCCTCATCATCAATATCGTTTTGGGGATTAATTTTAGCATCAAGATCAAATAATTCACGACCAAACGGAAGACCAAATTTACGACCATCCTCTCGGTCCCCTTGAATAACGGTTACTCGTATCGTCTCATTAACAGTTTCTTTCAATTTGCGTCCATTCGCAAGACATTCTTCAACATATTTTTGAGGTAAAGATATGTTTTTATCTGACATGATTGCAAACTCCTTTCATTTTCTGTTCTATATTTTCTAACATTGTCGTGTATTCTCTCTGCTTTACAACGAGTTGATCAACTGCCTGGAGTTGATCGAAGGTTTTATCTCTGTAGACGCTGTCCCAATAGAGATTTATTATTTTTGGGACATCACTGAGTTTAATCCATCTCAGAGAGCCTGTGTGTATCTGATACATCCTCCCGTCACGACTGGATTTGACATGGCGTAATATTGTTGGTTTACTAAATTTGACGCAGAATTCCTCCTCATTTATGCCTCTACTAAAAACCCCAGGTGATAAATCCAGCGGGTGAATATAACGCTCACCGCGATATTCGTCGGGGTAAATATCATAGGCAGTCAGAAAGTCCTGGAGTTGATTGACTAAGCCTATTTCCGCATGTTTTAGTAAATTATAGTCTTCATCGGACAGTGCATTAATATCATGCTGATTCCAATCTGAAAAATTAAGTTCTCTCATAATTTTTCTATCCCTCACGTTGTGCGGAAGTCGTGAATCAATTCCACGCCAGTTGTGTTTCATTGCCCAATCGTGGATTCGTCGTCTCGGTAACCCTACCCTTTCACCGGCGATAGTTGCGAGTTTGTGGTGTGGTTTTCCTGCGTTGAGTGCTTCTTGGTATGCCTGTTTTGCCTTGTCAAAAATTTCGCCATTGTCGCGTGCAGTATCTCGTGTAGGTTGTGTCGCGAATCGGCGTTCATCTTTGTAACCGAAAACATCAAGGGCTTCATGCCATTCGGACGTTTTCGCCCATTTGCGGACTGCCCATTCAGTGACATCAAACTTTTTGGCAATCTCACGGATATCGCGAGAAATACGGGCGAAATAGAACGCTGCAGCGGGTATCTTCACGAGAGATTTTTCCTGCAATGTTTCATTTTGATAGTAGTTATACCATGCCTGTTTCCTGAACCAATCATCTGGCAAGACATTTGCATAACTGTGGTCTTCAAATCTGTTTGATACTTCCCATTTAGCAAGTTCCCATCCAGATTCCTTGCCGAACTGTTGTAGTTTTGTCCTCACTACATCCAAGATATGCTCTGATTGACTCATGAAGTGAAAAATAAGCAACTGATAGAAATCGAATTCTTGATGATGCCCTAATGGGTTTTCTTGTGTCAGGGTCTGTGGGGATTCGTGCAGGACTGGAACATCGAACCCCAGTTCGGATATTCTCTTAGCGGCATTGTAAAATTCAGATAGCGAGATTGATGAACGCTCCTCGTGCGTTCTGTCCACAAAAATAAGTTTCATAAATTTCATTGGTGTTCCTCCAATGCTTGTAATGTATCCTTTTGCTCTATCTTATCACCATCAAATTTCGGAGTTTTTCTTTTGACAAAAATTCGCTTGTGTCGTATAATTAACAAATAGCCTTTTAAAAGCAAAACTCTGGTTGGCACTAGGTTTTGTGGAAAAGGTTTGGGCGGGTGTTGGAGCACTCGCCACTCTTTTTTTAAAATGATACCACAGAAATAAACAAAAGTCAAAAAAAAATGTCGTTTTTTGATTTTTCGGGTCATATTTTGCAATTTATACCAATTTCTTAGATATTTTTTCGTAAAAGAACGCTTTTAATGGTGCTGCCCGCGAATGGTATCTACTTATCTCAACCTATTTGGAGCGTAAACTGCTTGTTTGCATGTTTGCAGATGCAGAAAGTCCAGGAATAGGTTAAAATGAAATGCCCCGACGACTTGGATCGGGGCATCTCTGTTTAAGGTTACTGGTTAACACGCTCCTGATCTGTGCACGGCAGCAAGAACCGCTTCCAGTACAGCATCCAGACTGAGAGAACTGGTGTCAATTTCAATCAGATCAAACGTGCAATAAATCCGTAACAGGTTCACCGCGTCCTTGCATCCGCTTGGCGCGATTCTCCTCATTAACTGTCACCAGGACAACTACATCTTAGTGTTTAAGTTGGTTAGATAAGGGGCGGTTTAACCGAAATCAAATAACACCCCGCCGACGCACGCGTCAAAGCAGTTTGCGGAAAACCCTACCCACACACTTTTTATAGTAGACCCATACTAAAACATAGGTATTTAGCGTTATCTCTGACAACAAAGACACTAAATCATAAAAAGATAAAAACGGAATTCAAATAACCTAACCCAAATCAATTGTACTGCCATCGGAAATTTAGACCACTCTCTAATATAAGATTGTGTAGTGCCACCATTTATTCAGACCACAAAATCAGCAAAGTTAAGACAAGTTTTTTGCTCAAATTCGAGAGGTGTCAAATACCCTAACGCTGAGTGCGGGCGTTTCTGATGATACATCTGTGTAATAAAATGCCCAATACGGGCTTTCGCTTCGTAAATGTCCTCATAGGTGTGAGATGAACTTCTTCTTCCTTGAGTGTGCGGATAAGCCTTTCAGCATATCCATTCTCCCAAGGAAATCCTCTCTGGGCGACTGAAATCTCAACTTTTTACTGGAGGATATATTCATGAAAAAATATCGTATTGTTGACGAAGAAAATAAACTGATCGCAGATGTTGATATAAATGATAGCGGTTTTCATGTCAAATGGGCAGGTGTCGGAAAAGATGTAAATTCTTTTGACGGGCTTCTGGAGAGTTTGCCTGAAGGTAAATCTTGGAAAATCCAACGGTATCAAAGGGTAAACGAGTCAACAAACGTACGCCGGTATAAACAGTACTCGATTGCTGGTCAAAGTCTCGGACGCTGTGAATATCTTGTTTATAATCTGCCCCAGACGAACTTTGGGGAACTCGTTGGATTGGAAATTTTGGAAGCCGCGATTGCACAGTTGGGGGGGGCAAAAAAGACCTCACTTGCTTCGTTTGTGTCCTCACTCCGAAAGAAGATTAAGCCGTTGGGAAACACGTACCGACACACACAGCGCCCCCAGTGTACATCCCACTCTACAACGCCATCACCTACCGAATTAATGAGAAATGACAAAACAGAAAACCTCGGAAGCGGCTCGAGGGTGTCGGTCACCACGGAGCCGCTTCCGAGCTGAGAATGCCCTACACGCCCTTCCTTCCTTCGTCCCAGTGGTAGACCCACCCCACACAGCAAACACGCAACGTGCCAAGCGCAGCACAGGCAGGCTTTCGCATCTGCACGAAGGTGTCCTCGTGAAAATGATATGGGTGTGTTCCAGCGTGGAGACACATTTTTCGCTCGGTATACGCACCACTCCCACGCTTCCAACACCCAAAAGGTTTTCAGTCAGTCATCCAGACACCGAACAGCATGCGCTCCGCTTCGCTTCGCGCATCACCATCATTTTGCTTCGTATTAGACAGGAGGCAGGTGCGGATGCTTTTGATAAACAAACTGCCAATCCGACTCTCTGACCATCTTTGTAAGAGCGCGAGAATCCCTTTTGTCCGACTGCTCCTCACCGCCATTTCGAATGCTGCCTTGAAACTTCGACAGCCGCAATGCAAGGTTCACATCCGGACGCAAACGCTTCTTACTTCTCTCACACTTTAACAGAACAGACCGAGGCAACTTATATTTCTCCCGGTTTTGAGAAATCAACACGATCTTGAACGTTTCCTCGGCACCGTCACCCAACGAGGTTGCTGACGCGGCTTCTTCTAACATACCCATCACATCAATATCAGAAGTATCACCAGATGATACAGATTCACCACTACCAGACTTATAGACACCACGGGTAAACCAAGTCATCTCTAATGCTTCTTTTGTCCGGTGTCGATCAAGAAAAAAATCATCCGGGACATGCGATCTTGCACGATAATAGTATACCCGGCCCGCATCAGGCACATCATACAGACTACACTTTTTGCCACCCGCGTCCGTATAAGTGTGCTCGAGATGTGACGTAGAGGCTAAAAACGCACCCCCCTTGCCATCCCAGTAGACACCCACAAGCCGTAGCGAGTGAATATCATCATAACCTTCCGAGTCATCATCTGAAGACGCAAGCGAAAGCATAAGCCGCAAAGCGATCGCACCGTCCGGCGGATACTTTTTGACAGTAATATCAGACCTGAGAACCTTATCAGATTCACCAAAGAGATCAACAGCCAACGCGTCAACACTTTCAATCTCAGTACAAAGTGCCGGAGTAACCCGAACAACTCTCTCTTTTATCGTCTCGTCGAAAGATCCCCGCGTGGCAGACGAAAAAATAAACGGTTCCACACCCATATCAACAAATGCAAATTCACCGCCCCTTTTCCGACCCGACCGCTGCTGAAGTTCAAAGACCAAGCCCGCAGGGTTCGCATCAGAAACCCACCCTTTTAAAGTCCGGTATCCAATACCAACAACACGAGAGACTTGTTTTAAGTTCAGACCCAAGCGAAAAAGAAAAAGCATCTGTTCTAACATCGAGCGATCCAATATTTTCGACATCTCAACCCCTAAAAAAAAACCAAGAGAGATAAAAAAATACCCCTATAGTATAGTACTCAATTCAACGACTTAATCTGCGAAAAACCATTGAACACCAAGTATAGCACAAGTTTTTCGCCCTACATAGCACAATCACAAAGAAAAAACATAAAAGCAGATTTTACTTGCCCCTTTTTGCCCTTTTGCTGCCCCTTCTACAGTGGTTCCCGAAGTATACCAGCAATCACGACCGCAGCAGTGGTGATGCAAAGGATCCTTTTGCTTAAGTATTTTCGACATCATCTTGACAACCTGCTCTTTACCATATCGAAATCCGATCCCAGTGGAAGCCTTCGCCCGCTGCGGCGTGATTTCTACCACTGGGATACCCTCACAAGCAGCAGCAACCATACACACACTGATAAACGCACCGGTCGATTGACTACTCGAAACATTCTTATTATGATAACACCGCTCAATAGCAACCCGCCCACACTTGGTAAAGGTCTATCAAACGACAGACAGCCTCGTGAATGCGTAGCAACCGTTCAGCTTTCGGCATTTTCGCATCAGACCTCACCAGTTCACTACCGAGCAGATCGAAGCCATTGACCTTACCCCTTACAACCGCTAATCCTGTATTCGCAATGCCGGGATCAACGCCTAACACAATTCGCTTTCGCACGCGGCACCTCCAACCGTTCCAAATGGATCAAAATCCTCAGCGTCCCAGTCAACATTGTCCGGCTCAGGCAAGGCAGAAACATCCACCACTTTTGTCCCAAAATCACAGTTATGTTCCTGGATCACCCACTCAGCAAAACGTCGAAGCACTTTGAATTCATGACGCAAAACATAGAAATATTCTATCGTTTTCGCCCCCTTGACACAAGAAAAAACATCATTTTGGCGTTTTTTCTCAGACATCGTTTCTCCTTTTACTTACACCCAACGTGACTATCATTGCACAAGCGAGTGCGAGAGTTTTGGGTCTTGAAAAGCCGCATCAGAGCAAGGACATAATCTTCCCAGTCAAACACTTGACCTCTTGGCGAGTATGCAAGTATCAGATCACAACACTCAATTTTCGCATCGAATTCCGAGAGTCTGCCCTTCGTCCACGCATGAATAACCCTTCTAATCTGCCTCTCAAGATACCCAGTAAGAAAAGATTTCTCAAAACACATCCTCATATCCTCCAGTTAGAACGTTATGAACGTCACAGCAAAATACAATTGAAAAATCAGATTTTCACACATGCATGTTTTTCAACTTGACCACTATGCAACCGTGACGTTTGTGACGTTGTGACGTACCCAGTGATTACGCGTTTTCGTGGCACTTAAAAAACGTGACGTTTTCGTGTCGTAGTTGTGACGTTAGAGATTTTGCATGCCCTCAAACACGAAAAATCGATCAGATGAACCTTTCCGCACTCGTGACGCGCCCCACATCCTTACCCCATCTCGAAACTTGGTCTTTGACAATGGCTTTATACCCTCACCATTTTCACACCAATCTTTGTAATGGTTATACACATCATATTCTAACACGTATTGATCCTTGACGAGTTGATACTCCTCCGACAAGAAACGTGCCACGTGATCATTCTGCTCCTTATACATTTCCAACATCTTCCGAGTTGAATCCGTCTCCTTGAATGCGTTCTCATTAAGCAGCACCTGTAACGCATCTAACACAAGATTGAGTATACCAGAGAGTTCACTCGGTTGTGTCAACCGTTCAAGAAGCTTTCGATCTGCCGCCTTCCCCTTGTGTTGCTCCATAAATGGAATAATCACCAGGCGTTCATACCATGCGTCCGTCCGATCATGGGACACAGGCAACTGATTTGACGATGCCCAAAGCGTAGCAAACGGTGAGTAGGTGAAACTTTGAACGCCTTTGAATTCCACTTGCATCGGATCCCCAACAGTAATCTGCTTGATTTGAGAATCACCAGCGAGATACTTACTGGACAAGTCCGCGGACAAGTTCGCCAGTTTACCGACAAGACCCGCCCGGGAAAAGCGGCGTTCCTCGTTATCCAAAGCATGCAGTGTAAGTGCCGAGACATTATCCACACCGAGAAATGCTTTCAACACGTCCAAGCATGTAGATTTACCAGTATGTGTGGGTCCGTAAAGCACAGCGATCTTACCAAACCTCACATCTTGGAGCATGGAATACCCAAAGAGTTGTAGCAGTAGAAAGCGATCGTCTGGATTCGGTAACACATTCGCCAGCCACTTACTAAATTCAGGGCATTTCGCTTCAGGGTCATACTTGACAGGCAACTGAACAGTAGAACGATAAATAGGCTGATGAGAAAGCAACTCCCAAGCATTGAGACACCAGCGACCATTCGCAAGATTCACGTAATCCGTATGAATAGGCGATAATGCCGTCGTCATATCCTGTAGCAAAGACAACACGTTGCTGACATTCGTAGACATCACATCATCATCTAACAACGAGATAATTTCCCTTGCCGTTTGACGTGTTTTATCTGCTGCGAACACACCATCGCGATAGATACGTAATTGCCCATCTTCAACAGTATGGAGATAGTGATTTTCACCCATTAGGGCATTGACGACACGCAATGGCTTTAGAACATTACCATCATAGAAATCTGCCTCATCTGTTGTGTTAAGCAAGCGCGAGAGTTCAGCCTTCAACTCGGTTTTGTTCATACCATGAAATGCCACATACCGCGCTAAGTCATTGACGATCTCAGCCCGTTCCACTGGTGATAGTGGTGCAGCACAAGTCAATACATCTTGAAGTTTTTCAGATGACGGGTCAACAGCATACTCTTTTACAGCTGCTTTGACTTCCTCTATGGTCAATATGTTATTTGCCATCAGGTCCAATCCTCCCACGTACACGCGCTGCTGCATGACTATAGTTGTTTGGCAACCGCGGTGTATAGACCCAATCACTTTCAGCTTTCGCAAGTGTTCTCTCACGATAATCTTCACGATCCCATTTCTCACGCTTGGCAAGCCCAGACCGTTCAAATAGCCGTTCAACTTGCGTCGTATCATTCTGACACCAGAACATCAGGATACTGGTGAGTGCCATATCTGCCTCACTTGCCGAGGGATACGCCCCAATCTGTCCAGCCCACAACGCCTCAAACTTTGACGCTTGCCGTGACGAGCGGATCTTCTCGATCACAGCATCATCAGAAAGCGTTACCGATCGCGATGCGGGGGAATTGGGCCACTCACGCTTGGGCTTAGGTTTCGGTTGCATCGCAGCCTTGAGTGCCAGCAACTCATCACACAGAGCTGACAACCCCGCCTGATTTTTGATCGGATCACCACCGCCTTTTCCTGTCAGATAGAAAAACCGCCGGCGATCATAGACTTCGGTTGCCATACCCACCGCGGGAATACCTTTAAACTGCCGACCCGTTTCAGCCGTGCCGAGAAACGCATTAGACAGCACACCGCCATTATTAACCACATGCTTGCCTCGCTCAGACTGGGAAAGCTCTTGATACCCACCAAGCAACACAAGCCACGACTTCACTTGTGGGTGCATCTTGCCGTCAACAATCACCTTGTCAAAATCAACACCCCACCAGCCATCACCGAGGGCAAAAGATAAACCACCCAGGTGACCGTTAGATTTCATGTAGCACTCCAAAGCCTCATCAAACGAAACCCACATCGAGGGGTTATCAGATTCACACCGATACTGCCCCGACCACACCGAATTGGGTAGTACTTGATACGGGATTTTCCGTCCGTCAGAATGCTTTTGCCACACACACCATCGAGGGATAGCACGCATAGACTGTGGGATATTCGCAAAAGGCACAGGTTCAGGAATAGACTCAGACAGGATAGGTTCAAGGAAAACGGGGATAGGTTCGGTAGCAGCCGATTCCTCTGGTGAGGGAATTATGTCAAAAACCGATTCACTGATACCAGTTTCTAACTTGGAAGTTACCATCACTATCGGCTCTATGTCTTCAAAAGCGAACCGAAACCGGTACCAGTCAATATCGCCACTGCGATTAACAGAATAGTCAAAGCCAACAGCACCTCGTTGCACTGCAAGCCTTTTCAAATTATCGATCGTTACAGGGTGCATAATCGCTCCTATCAGAAGTATAGGAGACACTAAGGCAGGGAATCCGCAACCAGAAAAAAATATACTATTTTTTTACTTGACACCATATTTTATCTGTGGTATACTTATAAATGCGTATTATCACCACGCATCAAATACTTGGATCCACTCCCCAGTAGAATCCTACTATTTGTTTAGAGGCTACCTCCATCACCAGGGTAGCCTCTACCCCTTTTTTCACGTCATTTTCTCCGCTACAAACGCTTCAATCTCATCACGACAGAGATATGAATGCACAAATGCCTCAACAGCAATATCCAGTTCATCTACCCACGCCTCGTTCGTCCACTTTTGCATCGTAGGATACGACACACCAAACATCGCGGCAGTTTCACGTAACGGCACTTTCTTTTTCATGTTGACATAGATCAGTGCCTTCTCTTTAGGGGTCAGAACACGCTTTGTGCGAGACATCAAAAGAACACCTCTATCAAAAATATATTGTAAAAACTATTAAAAATATCTTATCAAGAAGTATACCACAAATAAAACAACAAAGTCAAGTAAAAAACACTTGAGAAATTAATCTTTGATGAGTTTATAAACTCCATTTTTATACTCAATGCTCTCGTTATTAGGCATCTTCTTTCGCAGTTCCGACATCAATTTGTGAAACGAGGACGGAGCAGTTCCGACGAGGGAGTAAAGCATCGCTACAATCTCATCTCGCATTGCTGATTCGCGCTGATTTAGCATTAAATAGATGATACCTTCCGAGCGAGTCAACCCCTCCAGCCCGTACGGTTTCTTATTTAAAAGTTCTTCTGGCAGTGGCTCTATTGTTGGCAGCCATTCAAAACTTGATGCTCCAGTCTGCATAATTAGATCATCCAGGTTCTCATATCGCTTTGCTTGCGAGATTGAAACCTCTGAGAAATAGACACCAGTATCATCAACGTACCCAATTCCCGGACGCACCGAATCTGCATTTTTTAGCATGAAACACCGTTTTTCTTTGCTCATAATTTCACACCTCATTTTTCGTGTACTATGATTATACTTGATTTCTCGGTTGATTTCAACTATAATCTACCTTCTTTTATACGTTTCTAACCTCCCATTTATTTTTAAAAAAAGACCCCAAAGTCAGAAAGGATAAATAATGATTGAAAAATATGCTGCTATAATAAGTGCTTTATCTGCTTTTATCAGCACAGGTGTTGTCGTCTGGATTTCATTAAAAACAATCTTGTGGCTTCAAAGTGGTGCATCTGGTGGGCTGGCTACATGCTTCGATTGTTCTTTGCTGACCTACACTGATACCAAACTACAAAAGGTGAAAAGTGCTGTGACTGGGACCGGTAAAGCTTCAAAGGAAGCCGTCAGGAAAATGGTCAACAAACTTCTGGGCTCGGACATCCGAAACGGAAACGGATACGAGGCAGACGCAGCCGCTTACCAGTAAAGCGTGGGGACTCCGGTTTCAAAATCAGTATGCCAGTATGTTAGCATACTGATATGCTGATATTTTTGTAGGCTTTCATATCAGTATGCTAAAAGGCTAACTTGTTATGAAGGGTTCGTCATTTGGCGAAGAGTCTTACGCCTGTTTTAAGAGCCCTGCAATGGCAATAGCAACTTAAATACGTTTCTCTTCCCACTGTGAAATCCAACGTCTTATTGTTTCTTTCGGAACGTTTGGATATTTTCTATATAATTGCTTTCGCTTTTCTTTTATAGGCATCTCTGCTGATAGGGTCATAAAAAAGGATTGGGCAGGATAATACTCCCTTCTTTTTTTCCATTCAGAATTTCTACGGCAGAATTCAGGAGACATCTTTTTACCCTTATTCCATGCAGGTTTACCTTTCATTGACTCTGATTGTTTTTTACGTGCTTCTTCAGACTGGGGGCCCCCCTTATTATGAGCGGGTTTACCATACATCGGATGATTCTCACCAGATAACCTTGCAGACTGTCTCTTTTTTTGTTCATCAGTCCAATTATATCCTTTCATACCTCCTCCACCACGCACGAGATTATACCCATGAGGAAAAAGTGTATTGTTGTCCCTTATCTCTATCTGCTCATAGATATTTGCTTCGTCAAGCGTGAGACCGCCCCACAAGACTTCAACTTTCCAGCAGTCCGTGCCGTAGTGTTGGATGGTTTCCCAAAACTTATCGCAACCGCGATAACCTTGCATGTCCCGCCCTGCGCATCGTCTCAATGATCGGCACGTTTGACCGATGTAACTCATGCCTGTTATCAGGTTGGTATATTTATAGATTTTGTATGTATTCATAATATTTCCAAGTTGTAAGTTGTGGGCGGAGCAGAACCCCGCCCACGTTGCTTTTAGAGATAAACAAGCAACCGCTTATCAGTTACCGAGACGACATCATCAGCAACTTGCCGCGTAATTGTAAGCCTGCCGTGCCGGATACACACCAAACTGGTCTTATCGTCACCATAGTCAATAACGAGATCACCGACAACATTCACGCGGGCAAAGACTTTAGAGTATACCCCTTCCGCCTCGTTAGGATACACAAAATAGTGATAACCGCGTATATGTTGCCCTTCGTAACAAATAGGGTTACCATCTTCGGAAAGGTGTTTACGGATATCGCGTTTGGAAAGGTTATCTACACAAAAGAGATGTGCCTGAATCAATGGATATAAAGCAGGATCGCCTTCTCCTTGCGGTGCTTTGAAAGGGATATCGGTATCTTCGGCAGGATTAATATGTTCTCCTTTATCACAAAACTCCGTCCAGAGTTGTTGGGCGATTTTCAGATTACCGAGTTCGGGTTCAAAACCCCAGTAGTCCCCAGTAGTTAAGAGATTCACGCCAGTAAGGTGAACGCATCAGGCTTTCAACTTGTTCAATTGAAAGGTTAAGGACGGCAGCAATATCGGTGATGTTATCGGAAACTAACACGTAGTGATGCGCGGCAAATATCGTTTTCAAGCGTTTCGTAAGGGTTTTTTTGTCTAACATGTCAAGCCTCATAGAGTTAGGGAAACTCGCTTGACATTTAAAGGCAAGTGTGCTTAAATATTAAATGCCGAAGCGAAAATCCTGATGTCAGAGTTAGTATGATTACCTTTGGCACGGGGCGTTCCTGCGCCCCCATTTTCTTTTATTATTATAGCATTTTTAGCGTTTTTTGTCAAGAGAAAAGCATTTTTTTTTCGGTGTTTTTCAATCAATTTCCCTTTGGAGGATTTTTATTATGCTTGACGTTTTACTGGTTAGAATCCAGCCTACGGATCTATTTAACGAGCGACCACCTAATGATTTCAAATTTTTCCCCAATGAGAAACCACGTGCTTTTGATATTGCCGTTTCAAACGGTGGGTCTCTCCAATTTACAGTAGCAAAAGCCTATTACTTAGGTTCGGAGGCTTTTGTTAAAAAGGACAATGCGATTACAAAAGAACTTGGTGTGAAATATGGAGGACATGTTGTTGCCATTGATAAATATCCCAATGGTCAATTTCTGAATGGTGCTGAAGTTTCTGGAAATCAGGAATATAAATTTTCTCGTTATGAGGTGGAATGTCGTTCGACACCAGATTATCACGCTATAATTCTGTTAATCCCTGGTTTAGAATTGATCGTCCTTTCTACCTTGAATTTCGCTTGTCATAGACCAAAAGGCTATACTTCTTCCTTTATTGCCTTTGAAAAGGAGAATGTCCTTTCCGTAAAGTCAATGTTGGGGGAGGTTAAGGGAATCGCTCTGGAAAACTGTAACGAACATGCCTTAGAACCGGATCATAAAGCATTATGCTATACTATGAGTTTTGAAAAGGTTTCACTGCCGGCGGTTATCCTGCCAAAACTCCTTGAAACCAAACCGCAATCGGAAGGTGAACCCCACGAGGAAACTAACGAATAATTCTGTACTTATTCATCCTAAAAGCAAACCGTTGACTGCAACAATTGATGGCTTTTGTATTTAGAGAAAAATACATGTATTCAATTTTCCGTAATTTTTGTCACTGAAAAAGGATAAAATAATGTCAGACAATCCTCTCGTGAATCTTGAAGGTTTAACAAAACCTGTTAGTGATCTGGGTATAGCTCTAATTGATAAAATAGGTGATGCCACAGGCATACTTTATGAACCTACACGCATCAAACGACGAGCTAAAGCTGAAGCCAAAGCTGCAAAGATTCAAGCTGAAGCCAAAATTGAGATAACCGATTTGCAACAACGCACGTTACGTCGTTGGATTGAAGAGGAAGTACAACGCCAAGAAAGCATTGAAGACATCATCACAAAATCGTTCAATAAGTTAAATGATGATGCAGATCCCAATGCTATAGAAGACGACTGGATTATCAAATTTTTTGATAAAGGTCGATTAATAACTGATAATAAGGTGCAAGATTTATGGGCAAGCATTTTAGCTGGCGAAGCCAATAGTGCCGGATCTTATTCACCGAAGACGTTGACAACCTTAGCAGATATGAATCAAAAATCTTTGTCGTTATTCAATACTTTTTGTTCATTATGTGTTGTATCTCTAATGGACCCCCACGCATTTCTGAAATCGCCGTCCAATTTTAAAATTGGAGATGCGAGAGTTCCTATTATAAGAGGCGTTATGATTGATACGGCTACCGTCCGTGGTCCTGGTAAGTCTCTGGAGCAATTTTCTCAAAAATCCCAGTCTATGTATCAACAATATGGTTTTGGTATTAACGAGTTCCAATTGTTGTTAGAGCATGGACTTATTCAGGATGAAACTTATAATTACTACCCACATTTTTGGTATGACAACGAACTCTATATCCCCTTGAATCCGTCTGCTATCACTCCACCTAAGGAGGAAGATGTCCAACAGATTACAATATCAGGATTTCGCTTATCTTCGGTTGGGAGGGAGTTATTCCATATTGCGAAACGGGAAAACCCACCGGAATATTTGGAATCTTTAATTGATTTTCTACAAGAGTATTACGACGTAAAAATCTATAGAATTCCTAAATCGCAGGAATCTTCATAGGGTATTTAATGTCTAAGCAAAACAAAGGGGCTGGAGACTATACGCCCGCCCCTTTTTTATGATATAATAATTGAAAATTGCACATAGAATCAAAAAACCAATATGCTTTTCCTTGCGATAGGATTCGGTGGAAAGTAACTATCTATAGTCCGTAATACTTTGAGATAGTGCTAGCTAAAAGATTTCCCGCTGTTCCAATTGCAATATTCCATGTGCCTTCTGCAGCTTTTTTCATCATCTTGGCTATCCATGAAGATACTTTTGGACCAAATTGTCCTGTTTTTTGTGGTGGTTTATCCGCTGACAAAGCACTTTGTAGTTCAGCGAGATCCTTATCGGATAGACCATTATTTTTTAAAACATAGGATACTGCGTCAAAATCATTTGACGTAATATTTAAAGTTATGGGGGAATTATTCGCTGTCCCGGTAAGGTTTGTGTTACCGCCATAGATTTTTGTACTAAAAATCTGCGTAACCCTATCAGAACTAATTGACTCTGATGTGTCTGGGTTTACTTCACCTGCATTAGGATATTCTTTCCAAAGAGCTAACGAAAAATCTAATACGCGTTCGCGCACTGCGTTAAAGAGTTCGTCTAAATTAGCTCGACTGAATTCTGCCCAACACTGTAGGCAATTCATATCTCGATAGACATTCATTCCCAATCTCACTGCCAAGTCTCCTGTAGATATTTGAATCATGCCATTCTTGTAATCCTTTAAGGCTGACTCAACTGCTCCAATACTCATTCTAAACTCGTATGCATTATAATAATCTTGCGCTTCTTCAGGAAGACTTATAATCGGAATAGGCGCATCCCTCAATCCAGAGCCAAAGGCACCGGCAAAATGTCCTTTTATTTCAAGAGACCATATACGGTATTCAGGTACAGGCACATTGTCCGAGTAACCGTTAGACTCCCAGATAAGCCAATCTTCCAATTCCTTGCTTTTTAGACGTGCTGCTAATACCTTACACTTTCTCATTAAACTGCCAAGATCGCTTGAGGCATCAATTGCATCTTTTTGTATATCTTCTAATAGATTCACTTGGATCACCAACCCAGTTAGTTTTATCCCCCTGCCAAGGTGGGAGGTGGCAGACATACCGAGTGGTACGCTTCGTAGTGCCGCCCAAAACTGGTTTAAGTAGTGTACCACAAAAGAAGGGAGAATTGCAAAGTCAATCGTGAAGAATGCCCTGCTCCTTCAACGTCTCAATTCTTCGTGTCTCCGACTGCATTTCGTCAAGGGACCTGCCCGTTTTTGAAACCTGTTTAAAGAACTGACGTTTATCCCATGACAGCATTTTTGTATATTGGTATACCGATATGAAAGCATGCCGGCATACAAAAATATAAGCATACACTTACCGCTGATGGAGGTATTTCAGATGTTTGTTGTTTCACTTTTATCACAGAAAGGTGGTACCGGAAAATCTACGTTGGCGATTCAGTTAGCCGTTGCTGCGATGCTTGATGGGCATACAGTGATTATTATTGACTTAGATCCACAGGGGTCCGCTGTAATGTGGGGGCAGATACGCGGGGACGCGCCCCCTATTGTTGTCTCTACAACGACAACTGAGTTACCGGGACTGCTGAAAACCGCCGAGCAGAATGGCGTGACTCTGGCTATTTTAGACACACCACCAAAGGTAGAACCGGAGGGCGAAGCACACCACGCCGCGCGGGTGTCTGATCTTGCCCTCATCCTGTGTAGACCGAATGTTTTTGATGTTAAGGCTATCGGGGCAACAGTGAAACTCGCGCAGGTGGCCGGTGCACCAGCTAGAATCGTTTTTAATCAGGTACCGGCGAACAGCAGTCAGATACTCAAGGCACGCCGCGCCGTTGAGGTTTACAATATCCCGCGTTCGCCGTGTATGGTTGGCAATCGGATAAAGTTTTCACACGCAGCACTTGATGGTCAGAGCATACAGGAGTTTGACCCGAAAGAAAAAGGTTCGAGTGAGATTAACGCACTCTATAAATATACACTTAGAGAATTAGAGGAGGTAACACGTGAAACAGCAGCCTAATAACGACCTGAAAGCCATTTTGGAAGGGGGTCAAACGGAAGCCCCGCGTCCCGAGCCCGAATCAGCGGTTGAAGCACCGAAAAGCACAAATAAGTATCGCAACCCGAAGCGTGAAGGTAAGAAAGCCTTAATGACTTTTGTTGACAAAGCAACCCACAAGAAGCTAAAACTCTTGTCAATTGAGAAAGAGAAGAACATGGAAGATTTATTCCAAGAGGCGGTGGAGCTGCTGCTGGAAATGCACAACATGTAGCTGATCGATTAATAATCGCGAACAGTTAATAGGTGTGCCGTCGTGCCGTCGAATCAAAAAACGACTTGCCTCATTTTTACCAATCTGCTACACTCTAAAAATCCAGTTTTGGGTGGCACTATTATGAATCCGAGTCCCTTTCCGCTTTGCTATAAAAAAACTCAGAAAGTATTCCCCCCAAAAAGTTTTGACTTTGATCGTAAATTGTATATAATATATACAACATGCTGGGCAGGGGTTCCACCTCGGCACACTCCTTGTGTCGAGGCCTGTCCCTACCCGTGGAACGGTAGCGTGCATGTTGCATGTGAGGTCCTATCTACATTTTATTGGGATAAATATCCCATCATTTCAAAAGGGAAGTTTATATGACGCTTATTGTATCAGTCATATCAGCGGACGGTATCGTGATTGCCGGAGATAGCCTTTCGTCCCTGAATAGACAGATTAATATGAATCAGTCTAGCAAGGTCATTTGCCCGCAATGCCAGCACGAGCATACCGTACAAGCTAATTTCCAGGGGAATGTTGCCCAGGCAACTTACTCTCATACTGAAAAGGTTTTTCCTTTTTTTCAAAAATTCGGTATTGGAGTATTTGGATCGGGGCTCATTGGAGGTCATTCTGTGAACTTTCTAATACGCTCTTTTGAGTACTATACTACAAAACAGAATAAAAACATAAATGGTGTTACTCAGCTAGCGCAACAACTTGGTAATAACTTGCATAGTTATCTAAAAAAACACCTTGAGCACGAAAAAAAATCACTGGATGATTTTCCTGAAAACCATATTTTTTTGGGTTTTGCGATCGTAGGTTACGACGACCTTCAGTCTAAAATGATTGAAGTTTTGCTGTCCAAAGACGTAAGATATAATGAGTTTTCTAATTTGGGATGTTACGCGTCAGGCAACAAAGAAGTGGTAGAAGCAATATGGGGACTCTATAAGAAAAGACCCGATACTCAGCCCATCTATGAGGTCTTTTCTTTGCAAGAGGCGATTGATTACGCTGAGTTTTTGATTAGTTCAACAATCAGTCATCAACGTTTTTCGCCGACAATACCGAACGTCGGGGGGAATATTGATATCGCGCTTGTGAGGCCTTTTGACGAATTTCAATGGATTCGCCAGAAACCCTTAGGTGAACTTCTACAAGGAGATCAACATGGAAAATCAACGAGATCATTCCACAAAATATAGCCTAAACGACCCTGATCTTTTCCTGAATTACTGTATCCAATTTGAGGATACAGAGCCGGAAACACAGGAAATAACTGGGGACAGTAGTTTCGTTTTACCTGTTCTTCCGCTGAATTACGAAACTGTTAGTGTGGGTCCAGGGCACCCTGTTCATGGTGAGCAGCTCATTGGTTTTGAAGAGACAAGACCGCGAAGCGCAAGGGACGTGGAATATAACCTGAGTCTTTCTGTTGAACAGCCGCTGAATTACGAAATTGTTAGTGTGGGTCCAGGGCACCCTGTTCATGGTGAGCAGCTCATTGGTTTTGAAGAGACAAGACCGCGAAGCGCAAGGGACATGGAGTATAACCTGAGTCTTTCTGTTGAACAGCCGGATGTGGTACTGGAGTCCCCCATCCATGGTAGTCAACTCGAAGAAACAGCCCATGATACAGAGGTTACCATGGCGCGTATTCACACTTTTGAAATTGAAGATCGAGTGTTTGAGGAACCATATACTGTCCATGTGAAAGAAGATGCCTCGGGGTGGAGAGGATGGATACCGGACGTTCCAGAGGTAGACTGCACAGCACATACAGAAAAAGAGTTGCTGGAGGCTCTCGCAGATAAACTTCAAGAGGTATTAGAAGCTGAAGAGCAAGAATGGAAAAAACTATTTGGGGAAGCTGTGAAAGCTGGAAAGTTTGAGCCACTTCGCGAGGAAGCACTTGAAGATGTCCGGGCAGGAAGATTCACGTACCTATGAATCGAGTGGAGAGTTTTCGCAGTACGTTCACAAAACGACCCGTCGTTTTTGGGAACTTTATTGGAAACTCCCACCACGCATTCAAACCCTTGCAGACAAACAATTTAAACTGCTTAAGGAAGATCCAAGTTACCCCTCTTTGAGGTTTGAGAAACTTGAGGGATATGATAATTATTGGTCTGCAAGGGTTACCAAAGGTTATCGAGCCGTCGCATCTAAAGAGGAGGAAACCTTCGTCTGGTTTTTTATTGGAGAACATGATACCGTGTACAATTGGCTGGGACGATAAGCATGCCGTTGGCTTCCACAAGTCAACGGTTTTTTCTCTGCCATCACCGAGTACGCCGTGGGCCTGCCGCTACAATGTTCCCTCGAATGAGCAATGAAATGCAGGCGTGAAATCGTTTTATGAAGCAAGAGGCTAAGGATATTTTTATGAAATGGTATCAGATGCAGTGGGCGCAAAAGTATTGGGGAAAAGAAGCGAGAGAACGTTATCGCCGGTATCTCCAATCAGACGCGTGGAAAACAAAGCGAAAAGCCGTTTTACAAGCTGCTGGATTCCGATGCTGTCGCTGTGGCGCACCCGCAACAGAAGTACATCACGAGACATATAAACGTATCTATAATGAGCGGTTGTCAGATTTGACTGCACTTTGCAGTGAATGCCACAAGGCAGCGCATTCAACGAAAATCCGAATCCCTGACCAAGACCCACCCCCCAAAAACGAACAACGCAAGGATTATCGCAAACGCACGGCGAAAACAAAAAACGCGTCCGTTGGCAGGAAGCGGAACTATCGCAGGAGACGGAAAAGTGAAAGGCACAAGACCCCTTGACAACGACGAGATCAGACAGGTAGCAGCCTCTTTCACCGGCACATACCAGGTCCGAAACCGTTCTCTGTTCATGATAGGCGTTTCTACTGGCGGACGCATCAGCGAGCTGCTCGGCTTACGGATAGGCGATGTATTTCAGAACCGGAAGCCTGTCACGGACTTGCTCTATGGGAAATCCATTGTCAAAGGTGGAGAGGTCAGCCGTTCTGTTCCCGTAAACGCTGACGGCAGGAAAGCGATTGACGAGCTGGTGAATTGGCACCGCCAGCATTACCGATCCATCGCCGCAAAACGTCCATTGTTCCCTTCGCGCCACCAATCGGGGACGGTGCCACTGCACCGGCAAACCGCGCACGAGATACTCAAGACGGCTTTCATTGAAGCGGGGCTCAACGGACACATCGCGACGCATTCACTGCGGAAGTCTTTCGCCCAGAGACTATACGACAAGACCGGCGACATCTATCTGGTGCAAGAGCTGCTTGGGCATCGGAACATCTCCACAACGCAGAAGTACTTGGGTGTCAACTATGCAGATGCCAAAGCAGCCGTTGAAGCAATCGCATTAATAACCGAGTCTGACAGAAGACCGCTTTTGTATAACTCACTTAGTGAAATAGACGATGAAACACTCCGGAGCGAACTTGAAAAACGAGGATACAACGTCACCTACCAACGGGAAATAGAGACCACCGCAGAAATCGTCAAGATCAGATAAGTTACCGAAAAAGGAGAGGCTTATGGCTTCAGAATACGAAATGCACTTCCCATTTACGACTCAGAAAGAAATCCTTGACTGGGAGGCACGCTACATTGAAGACCAATCGGAAAAACGTCAACACCAAGAACAAGCCGTCATAGATATCGAAAAAGCCGTAAATGCACGCAAGACCCTCAATACACCCGGCGGATATCTGCTGACAGATGAATTGCAGGATATGGGAAAGTGGAAACACCGGGCACTTCCGAGTATAATGGACAATAACCGACCAGAGCATGTTGAAAAGATCACCGCAGAAGCGTTCAGTCCGGGTGATGATTGGGAGAAACTCAAAAAGCTAATAAGTTACTACGGGGGCTTACAGGGTGTAAGACAGTCCGTCGCGTCTGTGATCTTACACCTCTATGACCCAAAGAAATACCCGATCCTTGATGAGCACGCGCTTCGCTCTGTCGGGATAAAGGAAAAATACGTCCACGGTCCCGAATATCCGTTCTGGCAGGAATATGTCAATCTCTGCCGAGCAGAAGCCGAGCACTATGACGTTTCGATGCGAACGCTTGATCGGGCATTATATAAATATTCTGAGGGTGGCGGGGTATTCACACTGAAAATCATAGCAGATGAAACCCTCTTTTTAGAACTCGAACGCCGCGGTTACGATCTCTCAAAACTTCGCGACCTTGACGAAACACAAACACACACCAGCGAAAGCGTAAAGATCGGGTAAAGGATTTGTGGTGTATGAAAGTATATGTGCGATAGAATATAAAAGGGAAACACATATATAAAACTGGAGAAACACCTTTAGACTCCGCCGCTGTTTTTCAAGAAACGCTCTTCACTTTAGAGGAACTCGTTGCGATACATGAGAAATCGATATTTACAGACACCGCAACTGTCAAAAAGTTTATGCCACATATTTGCGTCGTCTACCTCATTGAAGAGATTTCAAACGCAAGTTTTCTGCACGGGCAGGACTTCGCAGAACAATGTCGTGAGCAAGGGATCATTGGCTTTGAAAAAACGCCAGAAGGGGCACAGATAGCACGGATTGATTTCGAGAAAGAGCCTGACCCAGAACTTCTACTGATAATTAACCGAGATTTTCTCAAAATCAGCGAAGTCATCACTGAGAATTTAGAGAACATCGTACTGGAACTCTGTGTCGAACTGAATATCAACCCACAATTTTCAGTGATGATGCATCCAGTCCATTGGGTTGTGTGTACCGAATACCCAGAAACGGATTGGTATCTTCTATTTCCAGATGAGCATGAGATTTTAGGCGAATGACGAGACAACTGCCGAAATCAGCAAAATCGGATAAGTTCAGGGAAGGGTTTACAATGAATGAAAACACACGCAACGCATTTGCTGCTTATGGACTTGAGCTACTCAAGCACGCAGTGCTTGACCCGTTATACAAAGAGCGTGCCAATCGGTGGAAAGGCTTGCTACGGATTCGGATTAGCGAACGGCTTGACATTCCTCAGCCTGGTGAATATTCTGCTCGCAACGCCGATTTGATTGGTGGCATTCTGTGGTATCTCGAAGAGGAGGGGTATGTGGAAGACATCGGAAATAATCGGTGGCGAGTCACAGAGAAAGGGGTGTCGTTCATTGAGGCGTAAGTTTGACCACTTGTCTATGTGCCATCTCTCAACGGACACCACCGAAACCAACGCCGTAAATAACAATCAACGATGAAACACTTTTCCGGATAAATTAACAAAGGGATTTTATGGAACTTATTTTTGGTGAATTCGATAAATACAGTATTAGGGGAAAAATCATTGATATAAATGATAGCAGCACACTTACTATTTCTGTTACTACCCCTTTTGTGGGTAAGATCGAATTTCATTGTAGCTCAGAATATTATAATATGCTCCATCCTCCATCCTTAAAATATAATTGGATATCTTGGGTACAAGATAGTGGACATCCAAGTGTTACGGAAGCTTCTGCTTACTATAATACAACTGATAAATGTTTTTATAAGAAAGAATCTGGTCGCGAATCAGAATGGGAACTCACGGATTTCGAGGACATTTATGATGATAATCCCCATCTTCTTACAAAAAACATGGATATGCAGGAAAAGTACAAATTATTCCTACACAAGTACAAGCCAACCTTGCATAAAGGGCAGTTATGCCGCTTTTCCGCTTATGCTATTGATAGGGATAATAGAGACTGGAAATGGTACGCTATCCGGAATAAGCGAGTTGAAAGACATCCTGACGACTATACTTGGATATACGATCCCGATAGTTTTTTGGCAGAAAAATGGGATGCAGAATCTATTGATAATTTAGTCAAAGAAATACGACCTTCAAAAGATTGTCTTGAGCAGTTGCTGGCATCTTACAAGGCAGATGATCAAGAGGCTAAGCGAAAAACTGAAAAAGAAAAGTGGGAGAGAAGATGGAAAGCAATAATATCAGCTCCAGAGCGATTTCAGAATTGGCTAACTAAATATGACAAAATATGGATACTCCTTACTGGTTCTGTCGGTACTTTAATAGTCAAATTAATAATTGATTATTTTCGCAGTAAATAGTTTCAAATTCAAAAGTTCTTTTTCAAACTCAAAACAATTAAGCAAGTCTGAGAATAAATTCCGCTGAAACACCAAAACATACCCAATTGCCATCTTACGGAATCGGGTTTTATAATTTCCTTTCGAGAATCGCCTCTAACGGCTTTCAAACGTTGCCCCTGTGTATGACACCCTATATCATAAACTATCGGCACGCTTTTCCTTGCACGCCCCGACGAAAGCATTACCGGACACACCTCCCTCAAAAAACAATATAACGGGGCAGACGACCGTCTTGGCGATGCCCACCCACAAAAAACGCAGTGTGCAAATGCTGTCGGTCGCTGTCGGTCTCTCGTGTAAAAGTTATCGGGACACCGACCACTATGGCAGGCTTCGCTATAGGCGTTCCGCTATGCGTTCGGGCACTGCTCTTTGTGGTTGGTTTGGGGCGGTGTGTTGTGGCAAAATTTGGCATTCCGTGCTACGAGCGCGGCAACGGGCGACGGCATCCCGTAACACCTTCCGTGGCGGAAATATTGCCATCACTCCAAAACGAGGTGACGGAACCCTATCATATTCGTTTCTTTTGCCCAAGCACTCCCCGTATAGAGAAACACCAACCCCCAAACGGGTATCAGAACAGTTTTTAGATTTTACATATTATGGAAAGTTTTTATGCTATTCTTGGCGAGTTTGTGCTATTGATTGATGCATTTTTGGTGTTCCGTCATGCAAAATATACATATTGGGACATTAATTCATTTTTTATTGCACATATTTTGTTTAGGTGTTAAAATGTATCTGACGTTAGAAAAATTCACGGTCTCGCGTGGGTTACGTCAGGGCAGCTTCCTAATTCATTAGGCGCGCCGCAGGTATGGGTAGTACCCGCGACGCTACAGCACTGCCATAGACTAGGTATGACAGCGCTGGTTTCTATTGTATCACAACATGCGCTTTGTGTGTGAGATTAATGGAAACCAGCCCCTATAGGGAAGGTGGTCTCCGAATACCTTTCTATTCCCTCGCGATGCGCCTATCCGCGCACCCACCCCTATAGTCCTGTCATTTTTATTAGACTTAGAGAAAAGGGATTTCCTTTACTCTCGTGTCGTAGTCTGTGAATTTAACTTCAGCAGCAACACATAAACTTGTTAGAAGACATCACAGGGATGCTTGCAGACATCGCAAGGTCGCTTTATGATGTAAGCACCAGGTTAGAAGACATCAACACGAGGATGGAAGACATCTGGCGGATCATACAAGACCGAATTTAACGGTCCGGTCAACGAATGGAAAGTCTTGATATGCCCGCATTGACGACTATGAGTTTCGGCACGTGGTCTTTGAGGTGTGAAAGCCCAAAGTGTGGTGACTCACCATGAGCTACCCTAATCACACCGAAAGGAGCATAAGTTTGTGGCGTGCCGGTAATATTAACTCAGATGCGCCTACATTAGAAGCCCTCAAAGCATGGCATATCAAAACGTTACTGACGTTCAAAGAGGTATTTACGCCTGAAATACAACGCGTGCGTGTCTGAAGGTAAAATGAATATCAACTTCCAACCCAACACCCTCTATGAAATGGGTAAACGATAGGAGAAACTAATGCGGAAACACACAAGTCAAGAACATGACACGTTTTTCGACATCAAACGTGAAATCCGGTCCATCGTCGGGGCTATCACTAAGGCACAAGCAAAAGGGGACCGCGAGTTAGTCAGTGAGCGGACCGACGAACTCATTGCCCTCATAGATAAGCACGAGGATAAGTATGCGTTATACGCAGATGTCATCAAGAAGTCTATTGACGGTGCAAGAGAGAGTAAAAAGATCGCACGTCCGCACAATGCAAAAGCGCGCGCACTCAACGAACTTGCAGAACTGTTGAAACAAAGACTGAAAGATGACATGAAACAACGCAACCTCAAGGAAGTCGAGACAAGAATTTGTACCATCCGGATAGTGAAAGACGACATCCCGACAGTTATAGTGAATATTCCGGCTGAGCAACTTCCAGAACGATTCCAGAGAGTCGAACCCAACAAGATCAAACTGAGATCCGCCATCATAGATGAGGAGGAAGTTGAAGGAGTCACCCTTGAATTAGGTGAACACATAAAGATATATCGATATTGAGCAGTCTACTGATGTGTCACGCCAAAGTTGATTGGTCCAAAGATCGCGAGCGACAAGAAACATCCCAGCAAAAACACTCGCTCCTACCGAAGAGACGTGTGTATCTTGAAATCGGCACGTGAAATAAATAAATCAACTTATCGATCAATGTTTTATTCTGATGGAACACCCACAGAATTACGTCAACTTGTTGAACGACTCAAAAGCAAAGCTTGAGATCGTATAGGTAAGCATATACCATCATCTCTTACCTATATTGGCGGGCGGGTTGTTTTGGATTCTTTTCGATCCACCTGCTTCGCATATTACGTAAAAAAAAGGAGGTCAAAGTGGTTACGACAATTAGATTTACCGATACAGAATTAGAAAATGCTACTGATTTTGCTGCAAGGCGCGCCGTAGATCAACCCGATAACCGTGGCATCTCACAATCACCAGAAGAACATAAGCGGAATTTACGGGTTGGGAGATTGGGAAAGATTGCTTTCGCGAAATACCTACAAAGTCAAGGAAAGCATCACTTGGACATGAAGGATTGGAAGGATATGTATTCAGCAGATCAAATGGATTTTCCAACACAAACTGGAGCAACGATTGATGTCAAAACTGCGAGTAGACGGTATCAGACCCGTATTTTAGTGCCAGAGGATGAATATCATGATAACCCAAAGGATTATTATGTAGGTGTGGAGATTGATATTGATAATGACAGAGCACGAATTAGAGGGTATGCATTATGGGAAGAGTTTGACCCCTTTGATGGAGTTCATTATCCCGCGTATGCTGTCAACCTTAAAGATTTAAATCCTATAGATGAACTGTTATCTGAATTTTAACCAATCCCAAGACGACTTATTGCGATTCTTTTTAGTAATGCCGTTGGTGAGGTTTCCTAAATTCGCCAACATAGTAAGAGTCTGATACAAGGGGAAAATTAATAAACACGTTAGGTGCATTCACGGCTACAGATGAACAGAAAAGTGTTCGGCGCGTGGGAGGCGATCGTCGGTGCCGAAGTCGGCTTGATGTTCTATAAACGCGACATCCATACCGAGACCGTAGTCTTCACGGGATTAGGCTTTTCGTTCTGAAAGCCGGTTTTAAACTTTTTGCAAGTCCAAAACGACGCATTCCGAAAACGATTTATTGCGTTCAAGATTGAACAATGAAAAAGGAGCAAACAAAGATGAATATGAAAAACACTGCGCGTATCGCGTTAGAGATGTTGGAGTCGTCTGCGTTATGTGCGCTGCTTGTAGTGTTTGTAGGGTTAATGTTAAGTATTCCGTGTTTTGGACAAACTGGTATTATGAATCTACCACAAGGTAAAACAGCTGTTGGCTTAGGATACCAATGGTATAACCCATCTGAAAAATCTGAATATAATACCGGTGCGCAGAATATGAGAGGCAGTTTTGACTGGCAATTTAATCGATTTCTGAAAATGTCTTTTATTCCAGGTGTCGCATTTTTGGATACAACAAATCGTGAGACTGATAGTATTCCGCCATCTCCATCATTTGAGTTGAGATTAACAACGACAGGACCTCTTAATACTGCGAGAACATTAGATTATTTTATGAGGGGAGATGCTCAAGTTCGTTATTCACAAATCCATAATGAAAGTCTGGTCTTGCATCATGCAAACACCACGCTCACTGGCGGAATTGGATTTCTCTATAAACTTGAAACTGTTACGGAATGGCAGTTCAATCCATTTTTTGGCGTATTCTATTCAAATGTCTGGCGGAATATATCTACAACTCAACAAATTCTAACCGATGATACTTATAATCTGATTACAGGAGAAGCAGGCGTAGAAATTGAAGTATCACCAACAACCCATATAATTGGGAGTGCGGTGTTTTCTTTTGAGACATCCGAGATTATTTACAATATCGGTATTAACTTTCGTTAAAATAAAAATTAAAGGGGTAAGTAATGAGAAGTATATTTTTGATATTTGCAATTTTCACTTGTATTTATGGCTGCTCTACAGAAACTGACAATGGTAAGTCAGAGCCGCTTTTTACGGCACCTGTTGAGATTGATCAACCTAAACCAGCAGATGATCCGTCTGTTTTTACCCCGATTCAGCCCATTGTTGAACCTGAACCTGAAGACGTTAAGGTGCCTGATCGTGTTTTTGACATCTTTGCCCCGAAACTCGTAGAAAGCAGTGTCTCGGACGGTGAAAGAAACGTAGATATACATTTGAATGACATCACCTTGACTTTCGATGAAGATATTGCCAAATCGAATATCCAAATCCTCAACGCGATCAAAACGAGCCTTCGTTGGAAGCGGATTATTAATGGCAAGAACGTCGTTTTCACGCCCCTTGGAAACGTGATTGATTTAAGAGCGGACCAACAATATCAAATATCCGGCATCGTCGAAGACGCTGCGGGAAATGCGCGCGCGATTCTGATTACATTCACAACCGAGAAAAGAGACAAAACAAGCCCCGTCTTTCTACGTACAACTATAAGACATGGTGACTTCGGTGTTGACCCCAATACAGATAACTTTACTTTTGGTTTTAATGAGGATATTGGTGATGTAAGAATTTCTATCAAAAATAGAAATACGGGGAGAGATTTGAGGTGGACACATGTTATACGAGGTAAAGAGGTTGTCCTTCACAAACTTGACAAAGGTTTGAGCTTACAAGGTGGAGTTGTCTATCGTATAAATATTGCGTGGGCTGATGAATCTGGAAACTGGGATCAAGGGGGTATTATAGACTTCACAACAGAGATCAAGGAGTAGAGTTCACTCCGAAGACAAATTACCCAGATTGAAACAGACAAACGTAATGTATCAGAAGTACAGTGAGACTTTAATAGTCCTCAACATCTATTAAAATGGAGATGTAGATTATGATGTTTAGATTTTTGATTCTGTGTGTTGCATCAATTTTGTTGACAGGCGAGGGTTTAAGGCTTCAAGGGGTGAGCTTTATACAATCCGATTAAGATGGCGTGACGCAGCAGGTAACTGGGAGCCTAAAGATTTTAACATTATAAGGGTTATTACTTTTATAACCGAGATAAAAGAATAAAAAGGAGTCTTTTATAAACCGTATGACATACATTTACCGCATTATCTTCCTGCTGATCGTTCTCGGGTTCAGTGCTGCTGAAGCCCAAGAACGTATCGCGGAACAGGCGTATCAGATTTTCCAGGTGCACTGTATGAACTGCCACGGGGATCAAGGCACACATAAAGAGATATTGCGCATTGACCGTGGATCGTTGATTCTGAAGTAGCACGCAATCTTCCGCACGCCGATTCAACCGACAGCGATGGTTTATACCTTAGCTTTCAATCAAAGGAGAACTCTCATGAAAACAGAGCGAGAAACCAATCTTTTGCTTTACACATTAACGGTTTTAGCACTTATCCTCATCGGGTGGACAACAGCATCTGCACAACAGGATATCGCCCAAGAAGCATATCTTATCTTTCAACAACAGTGTCTCAACTGCCACGGTCCTCACGGCTCTTTTACCGAAAATCTCGTCATTGAGTCGGCAACCGGCCTGGTAAATACGGGTGCCGTTGTTCCGGGGAATCCGATTGCCTCTAAACTCTATACGCGGCTCCTTGAAAAGGATTTGACCCAACGGATGCCCCTTGGACAACCTCAACTGTCCACTGAGGCAATTACCACGATCAAGAACTGGATTCAAGCAGGGGCTCCGAGTTGGGAGGCTCAACACGATATTACCTTCATAACCACTGGTGCGATGCTCACGACGATTCAGACGCATTTGGCAGCACTGGATCCGTTTGATCGCCCTTTCGCGCGCTATTTCACGATGACGCACATCTATAACGCAGGCGAAACACTCGAAGCCCTCAATGCCTACAAAATTGCGCTCGCGAAACTCGTCAATAGTCTCTCTTGGGGATTTGATATATACAACCCGCACCCGATTGATGCTGCGGAGACGATCTTCTATATAGACCTACGCGATTATGAATGGGACATCCGAGACACCTGGACACAGATTGAAAGTGTTTACCCGTATGCAATGGAATTTGACGATGAATCAGAGACGGACTTGCGGACGAAACTCACCGAACTCCGTCAGACAATGAGCTGCGAAGTGCCTTACGTCTACGTTGACTGGTTCTTAGCAACGGCTGTGCTTCCCCCGCTCTACCACGACATATTGGACTTGCCGGAGACGGATCGTGAATTAGAACGCGCCCTAGAGGTAGACGTTTTGCGGAACCTCCAGAGTGCACCGGGGCGTCGCGTCTGGCGTGCCGGGTTCAACGATTCGGGGGTCTCTAATCATAACCGCGTCGTCGAACGCCACACGTCGCGGTATGGTGCCTATTGGAAGAGTTACGACTTCGCAGGGAGCGTTGGGACACAGAACATTTTCACGCATCCACTGTCTTTTGAACAAGATGGCGGTGAAGTCGTTTTCAACCTTCCAAACGGTTTACAGGCGTATTATATCTCGGATACTGCCGGGCGGCGTATAGATGTCGCGCCAACGAACATCGTATCAAACCCGGCGGCGAGTGATCCTGCTGTTCACAACGGTCTGTCGTGTATCGGGTGCCACACGGAGGGGATGAAACGGTTTGAAGATGAGGTGCGTGAGGTTATTGAACAGACGAAGAACCCTGCGTACGATATGGCACATGCCTTGCGTCTGTATGTGGACCAAACCACAATGGATCGTCTTTTGGATGAGGATACGGTGCGTTACGAGGCTGCCTTAAAAAAGACGGGTGGCGTTTTCGGAGGCGTTGAACCCGTGCATCGTTTCTACGAAACATATCAGGGCACTGTAGATGCTGCGTATGCGGCGGCTTCACTCGGCTTAGAGACAGCTGCGTTTCTCTCTGAGATCAGTAAAAAGTCGAGTCTACAGCGGCTCGGTTTAACCGGACTCGTCAACGGTGGGAACGTCAAACGTGATGTGTGGGCGGCACAGTTCACGGCTGTGGTTTCCGCGTTGCATTCACCAGATGTCCCGGGGCCGGTGACGACCATCGGACGCCCGATTCAACCGTTACGGGGCGGCACAGTTTACATCCCAGATACGAACCTCCTTGCGGTGATTACCGAAACCCTCGGTAAAGCCCCGAACGCCCCAATTACAGATGAGGACATGAAACAGTTGACACGGCTCTTTGCCGATGGCAAAGGAATCCAAGACCTCACAGGTTTAGAATATGCAACGAACCTCGAACGGATTGAACTCCGCCGCAACGCGATCTCTGACTTAACCCCGTTGGCTGGATTGATCAGATTGAATAACATCAAATTACGCGATAATGTCATCCGCGATGTTTCGCCGCTTGCGAACCTGCTGAGCGTCGATTGGATGGGGCTTGAAGAGAATGTCATCACGGATTTATCCCCGTTGCAGGGATTGGTAAAATTGAACGGAATAGGTATTTCGGGGAACCCGATCTCAGACGTGTCGGACCTCGCCAGTCTCACCAGTCTGGAACGGATAGATGCGTGGAACACGCGCATCCCAGATTTTTCTGCATTAGTCGAATTACCGAAGTTGCGGTGGATAGAAATGGGGAACGATACCTCTATATCGGTTATACCGACTCTTGACGGGTTAGAAGCACTGCAGCGACTTGTGCTTAACAATTGTAGTATCAGGGACCTGTCTCCATTGACAGAATTAACGCAGCTGGAGTGGTTGGAATTGGTGAATAACACGATCTCAGATGTCTCACCCTTAAGTTCTCTCAAAAATTTAAAAACCTTGAATCTTGATGCCAATGTGATCTCAGATGTCTCCCCGCTCGCGACATTAACAGGTTTAGAAGTGTTGTACCTTGAAAATAACGTCATCTCAGATGTTTCGCCACTTGCAGGATTAAAAAATTTGGAGAGGCTTGACTTACGGAACAATGTGATCACTGACTTTTCGGCTTTAACTGTGTTACCCCCTCAAACCCTCATTCGTACAGAAGGCAATCCTGCTTTGTCAGGCAGGGAATCCATAACAGGTCCCTGGCTCTGGATGATCGTCCCGACAGGTAATACAGGCGGCGCGGCAGCAGCACGTTCCGGCGTGGATTTCCTTGCACAAGCCAGCGATGGAAAAGTAACGGAACTGAAAGTCGCTACCAATGGTGCAACGGAAGGAAAAACCGTCGGAGATAAAGTCTGGGAAGTGGGTGAATTATCGGCGACCGGCAGCGACAACCTCAATGCTATGGCGAACGATACCGGCTTGGGATCCGGCGATATAAACGATCACGTCGCTTACGGTTCCCTCACCTTGGAGTCCCCCAGAGAACAACAGGCAATAATGCTGGTCGGAAGTGATGACGCTGTCAAGGTGTGGCTCAATGGGACGTTGGTTCATAACAATCCTGTAGATCGATCTTCTAATGGTTATCAGGATCTGTTTCGTGTCACGCTGAAACAGGGCTACAATGTTTTATTGGTCGCTGTTTACGAACGAGGTGGGGGGTGGAGCGGGTTTTTCGGATTCGCCCCTGGCACTGAATATACGGTTATTCCGCCGGGTTCCATTACCCTTGATGCTAACGCACCCATTATTCCCACCTGGGATGTCAACGAAGATGGACAAACGGATATTACCGATCTAATCATCGTAGCATCAGACTTAGGTAAGGAAACCCCGGTGAACCCGCGTTCGGATGTCAACGGAGATGGTGTCGTGGATGTGACAGATATAGTGCTTGTCGCGACACACCTCGGTGAGAAAAGTGAACCCGCAGCACCGGCACTGGTTGTATTGCCATCTGGGGCTACCCTCAAGGGGGTTCAGGATGTCCTGGATCTCTTGCGTGCTGCGGATGACGGGTCCCTGACCTTCCGTAGCGGTATCGCCAAACTCGAGCAGTTATTGGCGTTGTTTGTTCCAGAGGAGACGGCACTCCTCCACAACTACCCAAACCCATTCAACCCGGAGACATGGATACCGTATCAGTTATCTAAAGCTGCGGATGTCTCGTTGACAATCTATGCGGTCAATGGGCAGGTGGTTCGGACGCTCGCACTCGGACATCAGGCTGCAGGTGTGTATCAGAACAAGAACCGTGCGGCGTATTGGGATGGTAGAAATATGATGGGTGAACCTGTCGCAAGTGGTCTGTATTTCTATACGCTCACCGCTGGCGACTTTACCGCGACGCGTAAGATGTTAATTCGCAAGTAGTGGAGACGAATTGTGAAAAAGTTTTTTGTTTTGTTATTGGCTTTTATTTTTACGTCTCTGACTGCAGAGGCTTTTGTCGTGAAAACTATCTTTTTCAAGCCGACCGACGCTGCGGTTATTTCAGACGCAGAGATTGCGGGGTTGCTCCGAGGCGTGCAGCAATTATACGCAGATGAAATGCAACGACAGGGTTTTGGTAGAAAAACGTTTAGGTTAGAGGAAGTCAACGGCAATGTAAGCGTCCATAGAGTCAATGGCAGGCGCACATGGGATCAGTATCTCAATAACACATGGGAGAATGTTTTGGCAGAGTTGCCTGACCGGTTTAACCCTAACACTGAACCGTGGGAGAAGCAAGATGATATACACATCATCATCGTGGGTGGCATCCATTTAGTGGACAATTCAGGTTGGGGAGTTGGGTGGCCCCATCACAGTAATAGATACGGTGGCAATATGGTAGTAGCCGCCAACAGCGGGCATCTGAATATCAGTTTGATTGCTCATGAACTTGGACACTGCTTTGGCTTGTATCATAAGCCTGAAGGGACGGATCCGGATCCTCCGTCTTTAGAACACTACGAGGCAAGATGGCTTGATCGGCATTACCACTTTAATAATCGTGCGAATAACTTCACTTTCCCAAGAACAATCGGCAGTCCGACACTCACAGCCGTGCCGGAGATAGACAAGATTCAAATTCAACTGCGCGTCTCAAGCGATATAGGGTTACATCAGGCAGTGGTTATCAGAGATCCCAACGTCCTTGTTGTCGGTTGGGACTACTTTGAGGGTGAAAATCACGGCACTCTTGAGTTTCAAGCCCCTCGGTGGAAGTGGCGCAGTAAAGTCACCGTCATGATTATGGACACGCTGGGCAACTACCACATGAAAGATTTTCACGTCACACTGCCTGAACACGAAACTGTTGTGGCGAGAAGTAACGAGGATCCTGATAGCACTCCTATGTATTCAGAAGATTGGTCAAACGTAAACGTCCTGGTGTATACAGGAGCTGTGAGTTGGATGCGTCTTGATGATGCTAATCGGCAGGCTCAAATCACAAAGCAATCGCTTGCTTCAAAGGGGATTCAAGCCGAAATCGTTGAAACCGAAGATGCTGTTAGAAACTGGATGCTTCAAACAACTTCAGATGGTAATGTAGATGTTCTAATTCTTTACGGGGTCCTGCCAACTTCTATTTATCCGTCCTTTAATAGTCAACCCGACGGTTCTGTGGCAGAAAAATGGATTGAATCAACGGACGGAAATACGATTCTTAACCATGGTGATTACTTCGGTTTCTGGGGCGGCGGTCACCAGGAAGAATTAGGGGTTCAAAATGGTGTAGAAGCTTTACAGGCTCTTATGGATATTCCACATATCACAATGTGGGACTTTGGATTGGAAAATAATACACCCATGGTCGTAACCAAAGAAGGCAAGCAGATAACCCCAAGCCTTCAGAATTTTTTATCCGATAGAGCCTTTCATCTCGATGAACTTACCGGGGACTGGTTTGCAGAAAAGATTTTTGCATCTGATACAGGCACCGCAGAAGCCACGAGAGCGGATCCGGTGATTGTCCGAGATGGCAATCGTGGCAGGATTGGTATTGTTTATCAAACCTTCAACGAGGTAAACCCTAAAGGCGAAGTTGCCGCAGAACTCATCAGCAACTATCTTCTCACGGAGACTGTCGTTCCCGCGGAGACTGTCGTTCGCATTACCCCTTCAACGGTAATATCTCCAGAGATCGGTGAGCCGTTGACGCTCAGCCTGAACATTCAAGATGGCAAAGGTGTAGCCGGTTATCAAGCCACCGTGCAGTTCGACACAACGACCCTCCGGTTTGTTTCGGGTACGAATGGCGATTATCTGCCTGTAGGAGCGTTCTTTGTGGAGCCAAAGGTGTCGGGTAATCTTGTCCAACTCAATGCTGCCTCTCTCCGGGGAAAAAGAGAAGGTAGCGGGACGCTCGCGACACTCACTTTTGAAGTCATCTCCGTGAAGGCATCCACTTTAACGTTATCTGACGTGCTGCTATCCAACATAGCAGGGAAGACGTTTCTCTCTGATGTTGAAAACGCACAGATTACTCAACCCACTCGATTTACAGCGGATGTCAACGGCGATGGACAAGTCAACATTGCGGATTTGGTCTTAGTCGCCTCAGATCTCGGCAAAACCGGTGTACATGCGACCGATGTCAATGGTGATGGGCAGGTAAACATTGCCGATCTTGTGCTTGTTGCGGGGGCATTAGGCACAGATGCCACCGCTCCGTCTCTGCTGCATCCCAGTGTCTTAGAAACCCTCACTTCGGCAGATGTGCGCCAATGGTTATCCGAAGCAGGGCAGCTAAATCTTACAGATGCCAACTCACGCCGCGGCATTCGCTTCTTAGCGCAACTCCTTGCAGCGCTGACACCAAAAGAAACGGTTTTACTTGCCAACTACCCGAACCCGTTCAACCCGGAGACGTGGATACCTTATCAGTTGGCAACCCCTGCGGATGTGACGCTGACAATCTATGCCGTCAACGGGCATATGGTTCGGACATTAGCACTCGGACATCAAGCCGCGGGGATGTATGAAAGTAAAAGTCGTGCGGCGTATTGGGATGGCAGAAACGCTGTCGGTGAACCTGTCGCGTCTGGTCTGTATTTCTATACCCTCACTGCTGGTGATTTCACTGCGACACGCAAGATGTTGATAAGAAAATGAAAAAAATGGAGAATGGAGAAAACGGTTCCGCGATAGATGTGTGCCTTGCGTGAGCCAGCGTTTCTGACCGTTCCAACTCGCATTCACGCTGCGGCACACATCAAAGGCGGATCGTCAAACGTCTGGGCAACATTTAAACACCAGAGCATTGGCAAGGAAGCGAACAAAGTGCTTGATGTTCCGAACACACTTGACAACCCCCCAACACCCTTGTTTCCAATCCCACGCCAGCTTCCGACATGCCCGTGTCAAGATGACGTTGCCCGCCTGCTATTCTATCAAGTTGAAGAAACAGGGAATAGTTACCAGATTCGTATTATCTGCGTGTTTTGTCTACAAAAAGGTAAACAGCAAATCGCTTGGGGGCCGATCGGCGAAGAAATCGTCACTTACATCTTTACCCGTCATTTTTATGAGAAATGATAAGCGTTTGTACCGTGTGTCTCTAAATCTTAAGAGAGCCACACGGAATCGGGTAGCAAGAAGAAGATAGCCAGCCGCGGGTTGCGCCGGCGCAACAGCCCATGGACAAAGGTAGCATTGCGTCGGGAACTAACGACCTCTAATACCTACGCCCCAAAGCGTAGGCATCAGAATTCGTAAGCCCGGTACAACGCAATTCAGATACCTGTTTGGGACTTTGACGTTTATTGGTAACAGCGTGCGTGATGTTCCCATAACTGCCTATTTCGCAAGAGCCTACGGCAAGAGCGAAATCATCTTGCTTCGCAAGAAACGGCAGTTATTTCGACGTTGCTTCGCAACTGAACATCACGCACCAAACGTGCTTCAGTAAGGTCTGTCAGCATCCGAGGACGCACGCCCCGCTAACTTCAGCACTTGTTTTTTAGGGGAAGCCCTTCGGGAAAAGTTAACCTAAAATATCCTCTCACCATTCCCATACACACAAACTTTCGCATTGAATGTGGCACTCATTTTTCGCGCTTGCACTCATTTTTCAGTCAAGAGAGAGAGCAATTCACCCCCTCACCACTATACTTAATAAGCACTCACCTTCCCTTAAACCCTTACAGGCACTCACCTCTCCCCATTTTTCAAAACAGCAGGAACGCCTACCCTTTTTGATGCCAACGCCTACCCCTTTTTTCCACACTAACCCCATAAAAATCTTCGCAATGAGTAGATACGGGCTCTGAATAAGCGATGACACTTCAGTTTACCAATGCAGCGTCCGCCCGTGATTTAACCACCAGAACCGTGTTTTTTGTTTGTTGTTAAATTCTCTCTTAAATCTTAAATTTTTTTATCGTTAAACAACACAACTAAAGGAGAACCCTGATTTTCCGAGAAAGTTGTTGTTCCCGCCATGTTGTTTTAACTATTTTAAATTACATTAGTTTTAAATGTTTTAATGGTGCGATGCGACCAGTCCACGCCTGCGTTTTCGGGTTTAAAAGTGAGGATGAATGGGATGAAAGGTGAGGATGAATGGGATAAGATTTTCACAAAGGTGAGGATGAATGGGATGAAAGGTGAGGATGAATGGGATGAAAGGTGAGGATGAATGGGATAAGATTTTCACAAAGGTGTGGGTTTATGGGATAAAAATAAAAAAAGTGCCATTAACTCTGATGATTACTGGCTTTAGCGAAAGGTGAGCGTTTATGGGATGACTCTAAAAACCCCTCTGAAAGCCGCATAATATAGGACTAAATGTGAGAATTTTCGCCGAAAAGTGAGGATGAATGGGATGAAAAGTGAGGTTTTGACTTGATAGATACTCTCTTTTTATGGTATACTTAATTATTAATGAATTGGCATATTATAAAAACTTGGAGGTTTAAGTCAAGTGAGATTAGCTGAAATCAATGAAGTCATTAAAGCAAGTCCAGCGATCCAGATTCAGAGTAAAATCACGCACTTACAACGACGTGCGTGGAATATCCTACTCGCTAATGCCTATAACGAGCTTCCGGACAAAGAAGTCCATGTTGTTAGCATCGCGGAACTCGCTGCAAAACTCGGCTTTGATAGTAATAATCACGATCATCTAAAAGCGATGTTAAGGTCACTTCGCAATTGCGAGGTTGAATGGAATATTTTAGGCAAAGATAAGAAACAAGAGTGGGGTGTAGCAGGTTTGTTAGCAGAGGCGCGTATCCGCGATGGCATCTGTTTTTATCAGTTCTCGCATACATTGCGCCAGAAACTCTACAATCCGAGTGTCTACGCTAAACTGAATCTACATCTCCAAAACCAGTTCAAGAGCCAATACGCTCTCATTCTGTGGGAGATCTGTTTCGACTACTTTGATACAAAACGCGGTGTAGGCGAAACACCTTTCATTTCGCTTGATACTTTCAAATCGCTAATGGGTTTAGGCGAAACTGATTATCCTGAGTTCAAAATTCTGAGTCGAGATCTTATCAAAGTGGCTATCAAAGAGATCAACGACCTCACAGATTATCACGTTGAAGTTGAATACAAACGTATCACCCGTAAGGTTGCCGAGCTCAAATTCCGTATTGAGAAGGTCAAAGAAATCTCGGTTCAGGAATCAATTTACCCCGATATAGAGGATCTCCCGACCGTCGCTGTTGAACTCGTTCAAGCTGATGTTAATCGACCCGTCGCACAGAAAATCGCTTCTCAAGAGTGGGAATACGTGAACCCCGATAAGTTGCCTGACCCAGGTACCTATGCCGATTTTGCGGCGTACGTTTCTGAGAAGATAGAGATGTCGCTGGATGTAGCAGGTATGAAAAATCGTGCGGGTTATATTATCAAGGCGATCCGTGAGAACTATCAGAATCATGAGGTCCGAAAGGCACGTGAAATACGCGCAGAGAAAATTAAAGAAAAAGCACTTGAGGACTTACAGACTGAGTTTAATGCTAAACGTGCGACTATCCTTCGGCAATCCATACACGCCGAACCTGAACTTATTGAGCAGGCGGCAGAACGCATCACAATTCCCTTCGTTCTTAAGCGACTCAACGAATATGATTCCGTTAAGGAGGCCTATGATGAAAGCGGGCTGGTAAAAGCGCAGATTGATCAAATGATTATTGATGCGTTTTGCCAGGAGCAGATGGCACCCGTGATAGCAGCGTTTGAGGCTGAGAAGGCAAAAATCTTGGGACGTGCGCAGGATTAGCATTACCTTGGAATTTCGTGAGATATGTACAATAGCTGCAGAACGAGCGGTTGCCCCCGGTAGTTAATGAAGTGCCATCGCTTATTCAGATCACAATTTAGCAAAATTAAGACAAGTTTTTTCGCTGAAATTCGAGAGGTGTCAAATACCCTAACACTGAGTGTGAGCGTTAAAGCCGTGCCACGAGACCGGGAAATGTTTATCCGTCATACATGATGAAATCAACGACACCCTTGACGCTTGGCAAATCACCGGCATAGCAATCGAGCGCGTATTTCACAACCATAACGTCACCAGCTCTCTGACCACTGGCGCAGTTATCGGTATTCTCCAATTCATAGCACATCAACGAGGATTACCGATCCACCAATTCACGCCCCAACAGGTCAAAGGGTGCCCCGGACTCGGCGCGAAGATCGACAAAGACACCGCCAAATTGGTAGCAAGTCGTCTGTTCGGAACGGAGATAAAATCACATCACGAGGCGGACGCTGCATTGTGCACTCGCCGGGATATTAAAGCAAAGATCGGAGTCAAGCAGACGTGCAAGGTAATGATCCGCTACGGCACGTGTGTATTCGGCTTTATGTCGATGATTACATCGCCAACAGCACGAAACGTACATGTCTTCGCTACCACCGCCTTCGCGAAACAGCCCACGCAACGCATACAGGCGATTACGCCTCCATGCTTATGCGGTTCTGTTTCGCTCGGCTTGCTTGTATAGAAACACCATCGAAAAAGGAGATTCAAATGTTTCGTGTACCAACCGCATTAGAAAACCTACGAAACAAAGAACAACAGTATCAAGCAGCTGTCAAAGCGTTACATGAGGCGAATACGTATCCTGATATTATCAAATGTTTTCAGTTAGAACGAAAACAGTACTATCAATATCGAGAAGTCAAGTATAGGTATGAAGCCGAAGTAAGAGAGGGTAGCCAGTGAAGAAACACAAACGCCGTTGCTTTACAAACCGACACTGGAAAGCCATAGGTACACACGACAAAGGAGATCCCAAAAAGATAACAGGCACAAAGAACACTGGAAACAAAAGAAACGACGGCACGATCGCTGGATACAAAACGCAAAGGAGGCGAACAAGGTGCTTGATGTTCCGAACACACTTGACAACCCCCAACAACCTTGTTTCCAACCCCACACCAGCTTCCGACATGCACGTGTCAAGATGACGTTGCCCGCCTGCTATTCTATCAAGTTGAAGAAACAAGGAATGGTTACCGAATTCATATTATCTGCGTGTTTTGTCTACAAAAAGGTAAACAGCAAATCGCTTGGGATCCGATCGGCGAAGAAATCGTCACTTACATCTTTACCCGTCATTTTTATGAGAAATGATAGCGTTTGTCCCGTGTGTCTCTAAATCTTAAGAGAACCACACGGAATCGGCTGGCAAGAAGATAGCCAGCAGCGGGTTGCGCCAGCGCAACAGTCCATGGGCAAAGGTAGCATTGCGTCGGGAGCTAACGACCTCTAATGCCTACGCCCCAAAGCGTATGCATCAGATCCCTGTTTGGGACTTTGACGTTTATTGGTAACAGCGTGCGTGATGTTCCCATAACTGCCTATTTCGCAAGAGCCTACGGCAAGAGCGAAATCATCTTGCTTCGCAAGAAACGGCAGTTATTTCGGCGTTGCTTCGCAACTGAACATCACGCACCAAACGTGCTTCAGTAAGGTCTGTCGGCATCCGAGGACCAACGCACGCACCCCTCAGCACTTGACTTCTCAGTAAGTTCCTTCGAGTAAAAGTTAAGCCTAAATCCTTCCGTACCCCCTTGCACAGCAAGGTTTTCTCATAAATGATGCACTTATTTGCTCGCTTGTCATGCACTTTTTCGATACAGAGAGAGAGCATTTGACCCCCTCACGACTATACCCAATAAACGTTCATCTTTCCAAGAAACCGCATTATCACAGGCTTCACAGCAACTTCCCCCATCAAGAATACGCCTATCCAAAATTGATGTTCGCCCTATCCAAAATTGATGTTCGCCCTATCCTTTTTAGCGTTCTAACCCCCCTTTTTTCGTATGCTAACCCCACAAAAACAAGTTTGATCTTAGTTGAGTTTCGCCGCGCAGGAGTTGTTGCAACCTCATTTTGACACTCTACATGCGAGCGGGCAGAGCGTAAAAATGAGAACGCAACGCTCATGTTAAGTATTAGATTTTAGTTTTCAAATCCAAAAGGAGTTTCAAATGAATAAAGTTTTTTTTGACCGGTAATCTCACACGGGATCCCGAAGTAAAGCATATCCCCTCATAGCGTGTGCATAAGAATTCGTAAACCTGTCACTACGCGATTAAGATACATGTTTGTGCCATCAACGTTGGTTGGTGCATCCGTGCGTGATGTTTCCAGAAGTGCCTACTGCTGTGCCGATTACGGCATGCAGTCAACTTGCTCCACAAGAAACGGCACTTCTTTCACCATTCGCTTCGCTCATTGAACATCACGCCCCCCTAACTTCAGCACTTGTTTTTAGGGGAAGTCCTTCGGGAAAAGTTAACCTAAAATATCCTCTCACCACTCCCATACACACAAACTTTCGTATTGAATGTGGCACTCATTTTTCGCGCTTGCACTCATTTTTCAGTCAAGAGAGAGAGCAATTCACCCCCTCACCACTATACTTAATAAGCACTCACCTTCCCTTAAACCCTTACAGGCACTCACCTCTCCCCATTTTTCAAAACAGCAGGAACGCCTACCCTTTTTGATGCCAACGCCTACCCTTTTTGATGCCAACGCCTACCCAAAACAGTAGGAACGCCTACCCTTTTTTTCCACACTAACCCCATAAAAATCTTTGGCTTATCACAAAAACTTTACGAAGTTTCAGACCTGTCTGTGTTGTTGCAACCCATTTTTTTACATCACATGCGAGCGGGCAGAGCGTAAAAATGAGAACGCAACGCTCATGTCAAGTATTAGATTTTAGTTTTCAAATCCAAAAGGAGTTTCAAATGAATAAAGTTTTTTGACCGGTAATCTCACACGGGATCCCGAAGTAAAGCATATCCGCTCATCTGGGAACATGGTTTCCAACTTTGGGATGGCAATGAATGAGCGTTGGACAGATGCTCGGTCTGGTGAACAGCGCGAAAGTGTCTGCTTTGTTGAAGTCGAAGCCTGGAATTGACAGGCGGAGCTGATCGGAAAATATCTCCGTAAAGGCTCTCCGGTTTTGATAGAGGGTAGCCTCAAGTTCGATCAGTGGAAAGATGATGTCGGCGTATCTTGGAATCGACTTAGAGTCCGTCTCCAACATGTTGAGTTTATGGGATCTTCCGGCGAGAACACCGAACAGGTAGAGAACGTCGAGCCAGCGGATAACACTCAGCAAAGTGATAACGCTGAACAGGTGCCTCAAGTTAACGAATCTGCTGCTGCAGTGCCGTTCTAATCACATCTGATCCCAATGGTGAATCCTGTCATTTTTGGCGGCGTTCACCCTTTTTTTGTGTACAAGCCCCAAAATCTCAATACTGGGCTTTCACCTATAGGGATAGGCGTTTGGTTACAAACACTCCTGTGTCCTAACCCTCAAAAGCGTTTTCAAAGCCCTTGTAGGGCATCCTGTGCATTTTAGCACTTGAGAGAGCGCAATTCATCCCTCCTGGGGCATACCAAACAACCCTTTACTTACACACAAAGCGTGATGATACCTACCCCACAAGTGTTTTCACAAGCACACATTATGAAGTCGAGTTTTTAGGGCGATACCCCGCGTTTTTATGGAGGTCAGGTAGGAAAACACTACGATAAAATACGGATTTTAGACACTAAGGTAGGATAAAAACAGGAAAAAACATTGATAAATGGGACAACGACACATCTATTCCCGACAGCAATTCGGTGATAAGCCCGATGTATCGCCGCTATACACTGCAAAAAGCAATTGATAGATGGATAGAGTCATACACATATCAGACTCCCGAAGGCAGAATAATTGACTTGGTAATAGCCATTGAAGCACTTTGCTTACCGGACATAGGTGAATCAACTTTTAAATTCGGTGTTCGTGCTGCTTGGTACTTGGGAGAAGATCGGAAAAAGCTGCTTGCAGAGTTTAAGGAATTATACAAGTGTCGTTCCGCTGTGGTTCATGGCGGAGAGTTAAAAAAAAGTGTCACGATTGAAGAAAAGCCCCTTCCTATATTCGATTTTATCACACAATCCCAGAACAGATGCCGGGAATCAATAAACAAAATTATGCAACAGTGTTTGGAGGAAGAAGAATTTCCTAAGAACGATTATTGGGACACCTTGGTACTCGGTTGAATTAGGTAAAATCGGCAAAAGTCCTTTTCTACGTCTTTCCAATACCTGAAAACACCACCTTAGTTTCGAGAGTTTCACAGCGAATGTAACGAAAATAGATTTTTATCAGATTTATTTCACAGCCATCATCTCTACTTCTTCGGGAGTGCGTACACACCGCGCCGGACTCTAACAATCTCACCAATATCCACGAGTCGTTTGAGTTCATTTCCTACCGACTGAGGACTACTCCCAATGGCTGCGGTGATTTCTGCTTTTTTCTTTTCACCGTTGGCGAGGAACGTGAGGATCTGCTCTTGGAGACTCACAATATTACCGCCCCTGATTTTTTTCAATATACGGTTTGCCTTGCGTGCTGAGCATCCTAGGACTCGCTCGACTTCTTGTCTGCTGGATTCGGCGGTTAGGTTGTCCCGTTCTGTTTCAAAGTGCTGGCGTGTCGTGATAACTTCAGCGAGTCTGTCGAGCCCTCCAGCGATCTGAAAATCTTCCCAGTCAAAAAGGAGCGTTTCAGGTCTGTCGGTAATGTCGGGGAGCATCCAACTCGTGAGTAGTACCACTTTCTTATTCCTCCAGCGGTTCAATCCCATCTGCCCGACGATTCGTGTGAGTAAACCGACAATATTCTGTTGAAGCATATTCCGGATCCGTTCGTCTTTGTAATACGCTGCTGCGGGTTCTCCTTCATAATAGAGAGGTTCCTCATCGGCTCCAAATAACGTCTGTGCTTGAAACCAAATGGTTCTTTCGGGCCAGTTGGGCATGCCGATTATCCAAAGAACATCTGCCTCTTTGAAATTAGTATCTACCCTGTCTGATCCTTTGAAGTGCATTACGAAACAGACGTTCTCTTTTTTTCTCAGATCTGCCAACAGATTCGTAATTGGGACATTGCTGATAACTGCATGTTTAACGCTCGGATCGCTGTCAATTTCTGCGCGGATACCGCAAAAGAGGCGTTCTCCCATTTTAGACGAGCTCAGCACATCCCAATTGCTATCGTGGTTTAAAATTGTGCGTAGCGAATAAGTGTCTGTGCGGATTTGAAAAACTTGGTTTCCCGGAATCCATACTGTCGGTTCGGTGTGAACGACTTCAATTGCTTCACCTGGGAAGACCCTGTGGAGATATTGTTCAGAAATCATTGGCGATATTAACAAGAGACGTTTGATCCCCGGATGGAGAACAGGTGGCACCCAGAACCGCAGTGTTTTATCGTCCCAACGCATCGGTGTATCGGCATCTCGTTTGTAATGCGCAAAGAGACGCTTGAGTTGATGCCAAAATGTCCAATCTGGATCTCGGTAAACAGTCGGAAACGCCTGAATCTTCTCTACAGTCTCGGTGTCGAAAATACCCAGCGCAATCGCTTCTGGCATCCGCATCGGAATTTCAATATCCGCATTAGGGATAAAGGTGTCGGGTGAAAAGAGAGGCACTCCCTTCTCTCTGAGTCTATCTTCTGCGCCAGTATCCAAAGGAATATAGGCAGAAGCACCACTTTCAAAGGCGATCGTGAAGTGTGCCAATTCCTCTCCGGTTTCATCATCAACTATTTTCTGTGGGACCACTTTACCTCGCACATTAGTGTGGCACATTTGCTTGACAATTTCTTCTTCATGCGATTGAAACGCTTGGACTGTAGCGCGAACCCGCGCGATGGCATTACCATTAGGGACATCTCGGGTTTCGAGAGCACTCAATAATAATTTGGCGAAGTTTCCTAAGGCACGCCCGTGCCAGTTCACAGACCACTGTTCGAGTGTATCTTTTGATAGCCGGGAGTCAAGAAACAGGTGCTCTATTTCGACGTGCCTCTCGTCAAGGATGCAAATGCGTTCTGTTTCATCCATAGGGTCAAGGATTTGTTCGAGTGTTTCTGCGGATCGTGGATCGAAAAACAGCCTGTGGACGGGTGATATTTGTGCCTTAGCGTGTCTTAAGATAAGGGGTTGTGAGAGGTATCCACGGACTTTGCATTCTGTATAGACCGGGCACTTCGGACAGATACTTTCACTCGGATTTCCGCCCTTCTCCTCAAAAGCACCACACCGCTCGGGATCCTCACATACATTGCCATGTTGAAACGGGTTTTTCATACGCTCATCGGTGGGTATGTCTTTGACTTGCTCCCAACGGTACAGCCTCTCTCTCCATCGGGCAACAGACAACAATTTTAGGGCGTGATACCGCTGTTCTGCTACTTCTACTAAATCGGGATTTGCTATGTTTAAGCAGGTAGCACCTCCTCTGAGAAGGTAGGATTCTATTGCAGAAGTGATTTCTGGAACTGTTCCGGGAGTAATACCGATAATGCGTGCTTTCGTCTCGAAGACCTTCTGTATCTGCTCCGTATGCTCTTCGAGTGTTTGATAAACTTTTTTTGAAGTCTCCGTTTTCCGGTGTAGCACCGGTAGAGGACGTTTTATCGCCAACGGACTCAATTTTCCATCCCGCACTGTGAGCATTTTATCGCTCACAGGTAAATCTGTAATAGATGGCGGTGGGGTAATGCCGGTGTCGTTCCAGATCTCTGTTATCGGCAGTGCTGGCGTGGGTAGTTCGGTGTTAGGCGTAGATTCCCGTAACCACACAATGCCTTGGTCCTCCCAGAGCGAGACGTATGTGTCATCATCCTCGCCGCTGGGATGGGTCCAGTGGTAGAAACCGTTATCTTCTCGGAGATACATAAAGCCACGCTTCAACAACGCGTCTTTGGCGAGATCAAGATCCGTTGAGCCGAGGGATAGTGGAACAACAGTGGCGATTTTCAGGTCGGTTTCAGAATATGTTCCGCCGAGGGGATCCGGTTCATGCAGTGCCGCGCGCAGAGCATCAATAGGAGCAAAGAGCACTTCTTTAGCAACAATAGGTGGAGCTAACAGATTGCCGCAAAGAATCTCGTAACGTGAATCCCAGCGGCTGTACCCCTTGTCCCCACGGATTTCAAGATATACGTCTCGCTGGTATGGATTTTCTGTAGTTGGGATATGTTTGTAGATGTAAAATTTTTCTGTATCGGTGCTCAGATGGAGATAATTCGGTACTCTACAAGAGAATCGGAGCCCACCGGATTGCGTCAAGGTTAGCAAAGGGTTGACAGTCGTCTGAAGGAGTGCCTCAATACAACTAAAAACAGCGTCCGGGGCAGCAGAAATCGCTTCATATTTAAAATCAAGATCGTGCCATCGGGCACCGTTGCGTTCCGAGGGGATTCCAGTGTATATCTGAATTCCCCATGAGGCATACCATCGCCTATATCCCCAGTCCTCTATGCCTTGACGTCTCAGGAAACGATCTCCGCCAAAGTTCCTAGGACCGCGGTCATTTTCAGGCGCGTGTCCGATCGGCATAAACGAGATATCTGCTTGCTCCAAATCATCAAGCAGGATAGGGGTTCTGCGGGCACAACGAACCTGAATATGATACGGAAGACGTTTGTGAAACGCAGGTGTGATCACAGTTTTTCGCTGCCGAAGCAGCGCACCGTGCTGTTTGTGGCAACGTTGAATGAGGTCTTTTAAAGCATTCATGGCAGTTTTGGTTCTAATCTATTTGGGATAGAGAATTTAATTTTCAATTTTTCGGCAGTTGTATGGGAAAGGTCGCGAAATGTAAAGTTAAGACAAATTGTGCTTGAGTAGCACGATTTGGAGATCGCTCCTATAATATGATATTTCCAAGGATGTGAGACTCTACAACTGTTTATAAGCCCTAACTCTCTATTTCCGCTCATCAGGCAGAGCTTACGCACTTCACCGATAGTACACTTATTGGTAAATATCTACTTGATTTTCAGATATACTGCCTAATTCTATCCAATTTTACCCTTTTCGTCAAGGTGTTTGCGGAAGGTATTTCCGTTCAAAACTTGATTTTGATATGAAACTATCGTTTATATCCAACCAAGACACAGGTTTCTTGGAAAATGCATTAGAGTATTTGCGTGAACTTCATATTTGATTCTGGTTCCGAAAGTTCCACACAATTCGTAAAAGCAATCTCTAAATCATAATCCTTCTTCTGATTTTTTTAATTTGACCCATTATCCAAATTTGTAGTATAATTGAACACATTAGGTCAATCATATATAAATTTTGAAAAATATTCATAATATAGACTTAAAGTGATTTATAATATAATATGAGTTTATATTACGCTGATGGTTGATAATAGAAATAGATCGCAGCAATCTGAGAAAATAAAAGGTGTTGGTGCAGCGAAACCGGAATGGTCGGCACACTTCCATAGGGCTCCCCGCGAGACGCAGTGTCCACAATGTTGCTATTTTCACATTTGAGGCGATGGGTGCTGTGAGGGTTTCTGCAGATCCTCCGTGTGAGAAAAAATAAAACACAAAGGTTGTTTGTCTCGCACCAGTGAACATTGAACTCAATTCAGTGATATAAACAAGGACGCGATTTTCGCAAACATTTAAGCCGTATATTTATTTTACGGAAGGAGATTGATGATGATTTTGAGATTAGCAAACCTGTCGATGATAATTCTCATGGTGCTTGTGGTATTCGTCGGATGTGACAGGGCACAAAGAATGGTGACGGGTGGTATGCCAGTCGATCCGACGATGGATGAGGGTATGACTGAGACGCAACCCGGGATTCCAGTGAAGTTAGTCTTACTCATTGACTACCCGGAAGGGGGCAAGGACGCTTATATTGCGTGGGTTGCATCTATCGCTTCAATACTGCAAGCCCCAGAAGAACTCGTTGGGATAAAATCATACGACAATGTTGAAGCGGATATGAGTCCGAACCGACTCGTTGAATTTGAATTTAACAGTTTTCTTGATTTGGCGACCTATTTTAACCGTCCAGAGATCGCGGCGATTTTTGAAGAACTTCCGAATCACTCAAGCAGCGTAACAGTACATACATTTATCCAACGTTCTGACTATGCCAAAGGCGAAAAAGGTCCTTGGAATATCAAAGTTATCAGCCTTATCGATTATCCACTTGGCGGAAAACAGGTATACCTAAAATGGGTTACGTCTATTTCTCCTACACTTACTGGACAACCTCAACTCAAAGCGATGGCCGCTTACGATAATTATTACGGCGAATCTCCACACCGGCTTGTTCAGCTGGAGTTTGCCAGTCAAAAGGATGCCGATGCTTATGAGCAATTAGAAGAGATACAGGTTATTGAAGATGAGCTTGATAACCGAACAGGCAGCTATGAGCTACATACATTTGAGTTGCGCTCTGATTACACTAACGAATAATGCTGAGCGGATACTCTTATTCATAGGCATGCTTTCTAAAACGCCTGAAATAAATTGAGTAAAAATGATAGAGGAGGAATCAGAATGTGAATATTTCAAAAGTCCTATTTTTTATGAAGCGACTCGTTGTGTGTGTATACCTCGTCTGCAGTTTGCTTCTCTTTATGGGGTGTGAGACGTATGAGGAGTGGCGAAACGATCCGCCGGAGATTAACACTTTCACGGTGCCGAAAGAGGTGCGCTACGGTGAAACCGTGGAACTGGGCGTCAGTGTTTTAGACCCTGAGAACGATACATTGACTTACACATGGGTGGTCTCTGACGGTGAGTTGAGTAGTGAAGATCACCCTGAAGTCGAGTGGACAGCACCGGCGTTGCCGAAAGCCGATGTCGCACCGGATCAGATGGTTCGTGTGCATGTCACGGTGCGCGATGACGGTGAAGAATCCGCTGTGAAATCCGAGACGATCACAGTGTATTCAAAAGCCTACAGAGTTGCGAAAGCTCTCTCTGGAAGCTATGAACTCATCCGCACCGAGATTGCCGGGACATCCGTTGAAGAGTTTGGGTCGATGCGCCTGACCACGACGACGTTTACCCGCGAGTTTCAGAGCAATAATGCGTTTGAGTTCGGGACATATCAGTTAATTGAGCCGTTTGATGCCGCGAGAGGTACGATCTATTGGTATACCGATGATAACCCGGAACCGCTTGTCAGCACGTATACGTGGGATGGTGAATTATTCGTGGTTTTTCACGCGGCGACCGCGACGGGATATATCTACCAGAAACGGCAGTAGCCCGTCTTCAAAAATGGAGGAGATTTGTAAAAATAAAGAATTCATTTTTCGCATTGGTGATCTTCGTGGTGCTTGTGATGCTTTGTCTGTCAGTGTTGCGGCTCAGTGTCGCAAATGACCGGATCCATGTCATAGAGGACGGGAAACCGAAGCAGTACGATGTCGTTGAGACGAAACAGTACCAACTCGTTGAGGTCGAGTCGCTTGGAGATGCTGCAACACAACTCCCAACGATCATGGAAGAAGTCATCCGTAATGCGAAAATCGATGCTGCAGCACACTTAAATAAAACGATGTGGTTTTCGGCGGGGTGTTTCTTCCCGGTGTTGGGAACGTTGGGTTTGCAGTGGTATCCGGTCTCTAAACCCACGGCGCGAACGCTCGGCAAATCGCCGGAATAAGTAGTTTTGGGATGGAAAAGCGTTCCAGTGCAGGAGAGGACAGGTATCGGCAAACGGTAAACAGTTGACGAAATGGGGTGCCCTGAAATGGTAATGCTTCTGATTCTGATTTTCGCCGTGATCGCGATGCCGTTGATCGCACTGATGGTGTTTCTTGACTTCGTGCTGGCACTTATCTTAGGGATCATTTTGATGTGCATACAGGTGGTCATCATCGTCTTGGCGTGGAACAATCGGTAGATGAAATGAGATCGACGCAGCATTGAAGCCCTTTTGGGCGGAGGGAAACCGGATGAAAATCAGACTGGGAAGTAAGGAGATTTCACTTAGCAGGGTTCATCGGGTCCGCAAATTTTCACACCACATTGCCGAGATTCAGTTCATAACGAGTGAAAGCATCTATGTCCTCTGCGGTGTGCGTGTCCCCGATCAGGTGTCGTTCACCTATGACGGGACGGTTGAAGAACTCAAAGCGTTAATTGAGAAACTGAAATAAAAGTTTATTGACAGGTACGTATGTTGAACCAGCATCAGGATTGGAAGGTATAGATATTTGCTTCGCCATCCCATTGGGGTTATTAGCCTCCGTTTTGAGGCAAGCACGCGTCGAAGGCGAGCCGATAGAAGATGATCATAAATAAAGTTTTTTAAAGAAGAAAGGAGATCATATTGTGAAATCATTCAGCCTATTTACTGTTTTATCCTTATTCTTATGCATTATTTCAGCGATCACCGCGGGATCGGTAGAAGCTGCTACCTTGAATATCACTATGGCAGATGCCCAGACGGGTAATAGATTGAACGGTGCCTCCGTTACCGTCACCCCCAAGACAGGTGATGCCACTACAGGTATTAGTGGTCCTACCGGCACGCTTGAGATGACAAATTTAGCTGCAGGGATCTACACAATTACGGCATCTTCAACGGGTTATACGGAGAAAGTTATAGCAGATATTACGCTTGCTGCCGACGAAACGAAGTCTATAAAAATTGTTCTCTCTTCAGAGTCAATTCAACTTGAAAAGGTTTCTGTAACGGCATCGCGCCGTCAAGAAAAGGTGCTTGAGGCACCGGCATCGGTTACGCTTGTGGGTGCTTTGCAAATCAAAGACCGCGTCGCGCCAAGTGTTACCGAGCACTTAAAATCGGTGCGTGCGGTGGATGTCGTGACCGCTGGACTCGGTGCATCGTATGTTGTCGTCCGCGGTTTCAACAACGTTTTTTCGGGTTCACTGCTTTCACTTGTTGATAATCGGATTGCCAGTGTGCCTTCGCTACGGGTCAATAGTTACAGTCTCATCCCTACCATAAGCGAAGATATTGAACAGATTGAAGTCATCTCGGGGCCTGGTGCAGCACTCTACGGTCCAAACAGTGCTAATGGTGTGATGCACATCATTACTCGCTCACCATTTACCTCTCAGGGAACGACCATTAGCATTGGTGGCGGTGAACGGCGTATACTTATGGGATCGCTCCGACATGCAGGCGTTGTCAACGAGACGATCGGTTATAAGTTGTCGGGCAATTATTTCCAGGGAAACGATTGGGAAGAGGGACGGTCCAAAGAGGATGTTGAAGGAGCACGCGAACTGATATTTGACGCTTACAAAGTTAGTGGCGAATTTCGGGTTGATTATAGCCCAAACGCTGATACGACTGCTATTATTGCCAGTGGTTTCACGCAAGCCACCGGCATTGAGCTCACAGGAATTGGTGCTGGTCAGGCACAAGACTGGACATACGGTTACCTCCAAGGGCGGTTCATTCACAAAGATTTCTTTGCACAAGCCTTTTGGAATCGAAGCGGTGCTGGGGATTCTTATGGCGTGCGGAGCGGTGATCCGACGATTGATAATTCCGATCTATATGTTGGGCAGATTCAGCACGGTTATAGTTTTGGTAATCGGCAACGCTTGACTTATGGTTTGGATGTGTTGTTGACCCGTCCCGATACGGAAGGGACAATTAATGGCATGAATGAAGAGGACGACAACATCAACGAGATTGGTGCCTATTTACAGTCAGAAACCAGAATCTTTTCGCAGTTAAAGTTCATTGCTGCCGGACGGATTGATGACCACAACCACCTTGAGGAAATGGTCCTCTCCCCGCGTGTCGCGCTTGCTTTCCAACCCAACGACGACCATAACCTGAGGGTCACCTATAACCGCGCATTCAATACGCCGGGAACTTCCAACTTATTTCTTGATATTTTGTCGGTAAAAGACCCATTTCAGTTAGGTGCCAACTTTCAACCTGCCTTAGGTTTCAGTCCGAATATTGACATACGGGCACAAGGTGTACGCTCCGAAACAGGATTCACCTTCAAACGAAGCGCGGATGGTCGTCCAGAGTTTCGTTCTCCCTTCTCACCGTTAGCGGATTTGCCAGCAGAGACTTACATTCCGCTTGATGATCCCGTTTTTACCAACGTTATGTGGAACATCGGGAGAAGTGCTGTCATGCGTGCAGCACTCCCAGTTTTTAAAGCAGATTTAACCGCAGGTGGGTTCCAAGAACCTGTCATCGCAGCCCTCACCGATGGATTTGATAACCTCATTCCCCAACAGGTGACGGGTGTGAAAAATGTTTTACGCTTACTTGATCCACAGGCAGGTAACTTTGTTGACGTTGAAGATGTAAACGATGTTAACCCGATTAAGCCGACGATTACGCAGACGTATGAGATTGGCTACAAAGGGATTCTCATGAATAAGTTGGCGTTTTCTGCCGACGTTTATCACTCCAGAATTAACGATTTCGTCGGAGCATTGGTTGTCGAAACCCCGAATGTGTTCTTGGATGCGGTAACGTTAGGTGCCTCCTTAGGCGAACAGATTACGGTGGCATTAGCGAATCCAGCAAATGCAGGGCTTAAACAAGCATTGCTTGCGTTCGACGCGCCTGCTCAAGGGGGTAACGGCAACGGTTCACCTGTTGATGAGTTGGTAAAGTTGTTCGTCGCGGGGACTGAAAACAACGGTGCTGCTTTCATACCCTTTGGCACGGTGACACCTGAACAGGTAGCGGATCCAAACGCAATCATGCTGACCTATCGGAACTATGGCGATATTTCGCTCAATGGATTCGATTTGAGCTTTACCTATTACCTGAGTCCGAGTTTGAGTTTTGGTGCGAATTATTCATTTGTCAGTAAAGACCTCTTTGAAGATGTTGATGGACTCGGCGATATAGCACTCAACGCGCCAAAAAATAAGTTTGGTGCCAGCGTTCAATACGTTAATGCTGACTATGGGTTAGGCGTAGGACTTCGGACACGTTTTGTGGCAGGTTTCCCTATAAGATCGGGGGTTTACGTCGGTGATCTTGAATCGTATTATACAATTGATTTAAACGCCGGTTACGAGATTCCAGTTAGTCCCAGACCGCGCCTCTCGTTGACTGTCCAAAATCTCCTCAACCGTAAGCACCAACAATTTATCGGGTCTCCCGAAATCGGGCGTTTGTCGATGGTACGCCTGACCCAAATGTTCTAAAAGCGTTTGACGATTCTAACCGCTTGGCAGAACACAGATGCCTTCCACGACGCGCCAGAGATTACGTCGTCCACGGTGCCGAAAGAAGTTTGCTACGGTGAAACCGTGGAACTCCGCGTCGGTGTGATTGATTCTGAAAATGAAACATTAACATTCACATGGGTCATCTCTGACGGTGGGTTGAGTGGCGAAGATAGCCCTGAAGTCGAGTGGACAGCACCGGCGTTGCCGAAACCGCTTGTCAGTACGTATACGTGGGATGGTGAATTATTCGTGGTTTTTCACGCGGCGACAGCGACGGGATATATCTACCAGAAACAGCAGTAGCCCGTCTTCAAAAATGGAGGAGATTTGTGAGAATAAAGAATTCATTTTACGCATTGGTGATCTTCGTGGCTCTTGTGATGCTTTGTCTGCCGGTGTTGCGGCTCGGTGTCGCAAATGACCGGATCCATGTCATGGAGGATGGAAAACCGAAGCAGTACGATGTCGTTGAGACGAAACAGTACCAGCTCGTTGAGGTCGAGTCGCTCAAAGATACCGCAACACAACTCCCAACGATTATGGAAGAAGCCATCCGTGATGCGAAAACCGATGCTGCGGCACATCTGAACAAGACGATGTGGTTTTCGGCGGGTTTCTTTTTTCCGGGGGTCGGTATCATACTCTCGCAGTGGTATCAACCGTTTCTACCAACCGGACGCGTGCTCGGTAAGTCCCCAGAGTATGTCGCTTTCTACTTTGATGCCTATAAGGTGGAAACGAAAAAACTTCAGTTCCGGTGGAGTTTCGTCGGGTGTCTCGTCGGGTCCGCCACCGTATCAGGGATCATCTCAATTTTTGACTAAACCGGAACGTCTGTTTATATTTCAATAATGAAAATTATCAGACAACTTATATCACTGTTTTTTGAAACAGACAAGACGAAACGGACACCGCTCACGCCAGAAACACGAGAAAAGTTTGCAGCGTTTTGGATGATGTTTCCATTCTAATGGACGGTTTTTGCAAGTCCAAAACGACTCATTCCGATGCAATCGCTTAAAGGGTGCATAGATTATGAAAAGTAAATTAATCATATTGATAGCAATTGGGTTCGCCTACATTCATCCGACATCTATACCGAACCAATAGGCTTATTGGCAAATCGCCTGAATATGTGTTTTTTTAGACGGCGTTGAGATCGACTTTCTATCGGATAGACGTGTTAAACTCAGCCGGTGGGACATCGGGTTCGGCTTTGAAACCAGACCGCATCTGCTACTCGATTTCAATGTCGGCTATAGAATTTTTGTGATCCCTGAGCGCATAGACTACTATATCGGTCCAAGAGAGGATGTCTATCTCGGCAAGATCAGTGCCGTTTTCTCACTGAGTTACTTGTTCTATCGATGGGGGACGAATGCCCTGCACGCTGATTCAAGCGGTCTGTCGGGGTGTTGCATTTGGCCTATCTTCGCTTCACAGGGTGTGCGAGGCTCCTGCAAACACCCTGTTTTAAGGAGCTCAAAGTAAAACATTGAATAGACGATCAACGCATAAAGGAGAGACGATTGTGAAAGTGTTTACCTGTTTGTTGATGTTCACTTGTTTGGCAGTTTAGCAGTTTGGTCATATGCGGATTTAGAAAACTCCGCGCCATACCTACTGAAAGGAAACCTGTGTTAGTCTTATTTGAAGTTGTTTCTATCGTGCTCGGTATCCTCTTTACCGCATACGGGTTTATACTCGCGATGACGATTCTGGTTACATGGATTGTCACGTTGATCAAAGGCAGTAGGGAGGTCGATAAAGAATTGGAAGCCTACCGATATATAGAAGGAGTTAAAAAAAGTAACAGGTGGGAACTCCCACCTAAGAGGAATGGTTATGTCTAAACTCACTAAAGCACAGGTTATTGCTGCAAGTCTCTGGTTTAATGGTGGTACAAGGAGGAGTCGAGAACGTATCAAAAACGACATACCAGATGCGCTTGATATAACCGAGGCTGAGGTTCGCACTATCCTAAAAAGTGACGCGTATTTAGAGGCTGTAAAAGCACTGATGATGTCTACGAGATCACCGAGAAACATAGTTGAGTGGATCAACAGACCCCGCAATACGCCTGCTAGTTTTGGAAAGCGAATGGGATTATCATGGGACGACGCAGCGGAACTCATGCACGCGGTGCTCATAAATGCGTTTCAGGAGCAACACAAGGATGATACCGAATGAAATTCAGAGTCCTGCTGAAAACCCGCAAAAATATCTGGATACTCTCAGGTCTCGGTGTGCTGCTGACACTCATTGGGCTTTCAAAAAGTGTGAGCATTACACCTATAGACCAAATCTGTCTCGGAATTGTGCTCATACTCTGGGCGATTGTCTCAGTGATCGCCGCTCGACAAAAGACAGAGCGGTTGTATTCGCTGTGGTGGCAAATCATCTTTCTCATCGTCCTTTTTTCTATCTGCGTCATCACGTTCTTTAATTTTCGTGGAATGTTTTAATGCGACTAATCAGGAAAACCCCATGAAAAAACTAACAATTTCTTCAGAGGCTTGATGCTCATAAGTCTGATTTCTATTGTCTTACTGGTGAGAACTTCTATGAAACCCTTCATTGTATATTTTTGGATGCTGTTGATTTTTTTCGGGTGTCATAAAATAAACGCCCCTATGTTCCCGGAGACCGGTGTGCCAGCGATGCAACCGCTGACTGTCATGACTTACAACGTCAATATTGGCAGTGCTGCGGATGAACTGATGTCTGTTGAGAATCTCTTAGATGTTCCCGTAGAAGTTGCCAAAGTTTACAACAATGTCATCGCATCAGACTTCCCCGGACGCGCGATGGCGATTGCCAAATCCATCAAGACCTATCATCCGCATCTCATCGGGCTACAAGAGATTTCGCTGATCCGTCGTCAAAGCCCAGGGGACGCAATTATAGGTGGCACGATTCCTGCGGCATCGGTCGTCATGGACTACCTCCAGATAGTGATGGACGCGCTCAAAGCGGAAGGCTTAAACTACCGCATCGCCGCGAGCGTTGAAAACACGGATATAGAGTTGCCGATGTTCACCGATGCCGGACTCGATGATGTCCGCTTAACCGATTACGATGTGATTCTGGCGCGCGGCGATGTCGAGGTCTCACGTCCTATGGGCGCGAACTACGCCAATACATTTACACTCGAAATGCCTGCTCTTAAATTACCAGGCAACGCGGCTGTGGAGGGTGCGACAGCTTTAGGTGTCACGTATCGCATTGTTGACGGGCATCTTGAGGCATCCATTGAAGTGTTACGCGGCTATGCTGCGGTAGATGCCACTGTTTCAGGGATTACTTACCGCATTGTGAACACACACCTTGAGGCATTCGATTCAAACATTCGAGTCGCACAAGCGCAAGAACTCGCCGATCGCCTTCGAGAGGAAAGGTTACCAATCCTCTTGTTGGGAGATTTTAATTCCGCAGCTCCCGATGGTAGGTCTTATCAACTGCTACAATCGGCGGGGTACGTTGATCTCTGGCAGGCGGATTCCGAGGGAACCGGCAAGACTTGTTGTCAGGACGATGACCTAAAAAATGAAGTCAGCGACCTTACAAGACGGGTTGATATAATCTTTCTCCGAAATCTCCAGTTCCCTGCGGATGTTTTGACCTATACCGTCGGGGACAAACCTTCAGACCGATCCGCTTCTGGACTCTGGGCATCCGACCACGCAGGCGTTGTTGCACAGATCACAACACCAGAGCCTGAACCGAAGCGAGATGAAATACGATAGTGTTTTACTGACGTGGTTGTTCTATATGCTGTATCACAGTTTTATAGTAAAATCCAAAAACAAGCGCGTGCTACGAAACAACAAGCAGACACTGAAGAGGAGAACGCGTGAAAACAGTATTCGCATTAGTGACCACACTACTTTTAACGCTTTTCATCACAGCAGAGAGCCTCGCGCAAGGCGTTATTTTCCGAAACTTCGCAGATCGAGAAAAACAGGGTTTTATTGCGGGTTTGGGGTTAGGCTACGGGGGCGATAATTTCATGCTGACCTATTATGACAACGGAAACCGGATCATGGATGTAAACTCGCGATACATTGAGTCCCTTGATGGATGGTCCACTCGCACACAATGGAAGTTAGGCTACGCGTTTACAAATACTTTCGCCTTCTACTTCGCATCACCTGTCGCAGAATTTGAACCCGTCTGTGGCGTATTAAAATTCAGTCGAAACACACCGAAACTCTTTTACAACGGATTCATAGGCTATGAAAGTGCCGGCGTTGAGATCGACTTTTTTAGAAGATAGACGCGCCAGATTAAGTCGTTGGGATATTGGTGGCGGTTTCGGTCCGACTCTGTAACGGAGTTATCCCTCGCTGAGACGATCGCGAAGATGATTCGCAAGAAGGTCATCGAAAATTATCGGGTTGAAAGATTTCAGGACGGGGTGAAGTTTGTTCCGAGAGCCGGATCACAGCTGGAGCCGATAACGATAACATTTCAGAAGCCATCGGTGATCGGTGATTTTACCGTTAGACTCACCGATAAGCATTCTCTCGAAGTCTCGGTAGCCGGACTTGGATCGGCAACGTTTAAGATCGGTGATGCCGGTGAGATTGAAATCCTCACGGAATAAGCATTAACAGCCAGAGCAAACGCCTTTTCAGGTTCTCGACGAAAAGGTGTTATATGACATTGAAGCACGGAGAGGCGGGGACGATGAAACCGAAGTTGCAGGTGATCGGCAATATCTTCGATGCGCCGATCGAAGCGTTTACGGCATTAAAGGCGCGACCGAGTTGGTTGACAGGCTTCATCGTGATTGTGGTCGCCTCCATTGGCCTGGCGTGGTTAATGCTCCCATTTTTAGAAGAGCAGGCACGCATCGAAATGGCCAAATTCGGTATAGGTTTAGCAGATATTCAACACGGTCAAGCCATCGCACGGAACTTCATTTTCTTGACACCGGTGCTCTTACTCCTGAAGTGGCTGATTTTTGCTGGAATTTTCTACTTCGGTGCGCGATGGCTTGGGGGTCCGAAGGGACTAACATTTAAGCCGGTGTACGCCGCCGTTGCGCACACGGAATTCATTTTGGTCTTCGCAAATTTACTCAATGTCGCTTTGGTGTTATCTCTCAAGGAGGTGGGTGAAATCAAAGATGTGACCGACCTTTACATGATCCCCAGCCTGCACCTGATCTTCGGGGACGCGCCTGTTGGCATCCCGTATTTTACGTTCCTGCGTCAGATCAACCCCTTTTCTGTTTGGTATCTTTTTGTGCTTTCACGCGGGGTAGCGGTCGTCACAGAGATCAGCAGGCGACGCGCGGAATGGTTCGTGGCGTTGGTCTGGCTTGCAGGGGTCGGCGTTGAAGTTGCGATCGCTGCGTTCTAAAGCAACGTCGATTGAGAGTAAGATGCCCACACGACACCTCGTTTAACTGGATATACGTCGGGGTGTGTTGCAGTCTTTGGCATTGCTGGAGACGCTGTTGCTACCCCCACGCTGCCGACACACCGGTTGCTTGGAAAGTCGCCGGAATATATTAACATCTACACCCAAACGTATAAACGTGCGCGGCGCAAGCGGAAGCCAATGATGCTCACAGCGATTGGTAGCGGAGGCTTTAGAAGATAATCTCTACAAAGTGAGTGCCGTCTTTTCACTGAGTTACCTGTTCTACTAATGAAGGAGAATCGCATTGATAAAAATTCCTCGACGATTTATCATAGCAATGTTAACCCTATTCAAAGTTTCTGTGTGGGTTATCGGCTTAGCAGCGTTTATGTCGCTAATCGCATGTGAGCGCAATGGGACCGTTGTTAAAGAGAACACCTATCAGTTTAATCCTGTGTATGATATATCAGATAAAGCCGCTGTGATTCAAGCGATATTAGACTGGCGCAGCGAACACGAAGGCGAGTCCCCCGTCTATAAACCTATCTATGCGTTTAAGTTTTCAGAAATAGACGCAGCACAGTCGCTAAAGAAAGAATTGTTTGAAGAACATAACATCGAATCTCAGATCATCAAGGACCCAAGTGGCGAACGCGTTTTAGCCTGTTATCCGTAGCGACGTAGAAGGATGCCAATGAAATTTAGAGTCCTCGTAAAAACCTGGAAAAATATCTGGATACTCTCAGGTCTCGGTGCGCTGCTAACACTCATCGGCATTTCAAAAGATGTGAGCATCGCTCCTGCAGACCAGATATGTCTTGGCATTATGCTGATTCTCTGGGCAATTGTCTCAGGGATCGCCTCTCGACAAAAGACAGAGCGGTTGTATTCTCTGTGGTGGCAAATCATCTTTCTCATCGTCCTTTTTTCTGTCTGCGTCATCACGTTCTTTAATTTTCGTGGAATGTTTTAATGCGAATTAGGAGAACCCCCATGAAAAGATTAACAATTCTGTTTATTAGTGCATTCCTTTCAATTTTCTTTCTGTGCGGTGTTGATTCTCAAGGTGCAGCTTTTACTTATCATTGGGAAATGGATGAAAGCCCAGAAGGCAGCGAAAGTGCCACCGTCGTTGAACCTGTCCAAGTGACGCTGCTTGATGAACAAATACAGGTTCCTTCTCATAGTGGTTCTTTAGCGTTGATGCGGAAGTATTCTGTGCACCTCGGCCCCGAATGGAGCCCAGCACACGCCTACCGATTGCTCCAGACTTTTGAATCGATTCCACAAAGACAAAACGACATATACACAGGAAACTCTCATCTGCCTGCCTCTGTGTGGCGATTGTCGAATCGTCATCTCCAAGATGATATTGACATCGAGTACAGCGGCGAGGAACGGATCGTCACAGTTTCGGAGGCAGCGTTTGTGCATGCCATGCCGCTACTCGCTGAGATAGACGGCACGCGGGGGCGGTATTTCTCGAAACGGCTGCATCGTGCGGTCGTGCGGTTTGTGACTGACAACGGCTCGGATCGGAGGGCATTGGACCATATCCTTGAACAACGCTACGGTGTCGGTGTTCGAGTGCCTGATTACACCGAACTTACACGGTACACCACTCAAGAACACGTCGGAAGTTTCCAAGCATTCAAAGATGAAGAGTTGATCGCCATCGCTTCAATGCTTGAGGAATTCCCGTCGGGCATGCTCACGACACCGGGGCTGAAGCACCTAATTCGGCGGTTAGACGGGCTGCCACATCCAGTGCAGAGCGCAGCTGCTGTCGCTTGGGTGAATGCGGGGTATATTGAGTTTATGGAATCGGCTTTCCAAGGAACAGACATCTCTTTTATTCATCGGTTGGTGCTCCACGAGAAAGCACATTTCCTTTGGGAACACTTGTTTGACGCGCAGCTGAAACAGGATTGGATTGAAGTCGGGGGTTGGTATGAGAACCCCGACGATAAGGATGGTTGGTCAACGACGAAACAAGTGGAATTTGTCTCGGCTTATGCACACGGTAAGAATCCGAATGAGGACATGGCGGAGAGTATCAGCTTCTATATCACGAACCCTGACAAGTTGCGGTCGCGGTCCCCAGCGAAATATGAATTCATCAGGGACCGCGTGATGCACGGCACTCGGTACATCTCCAAAATCCGGGAAGATTTGACGTTTGAGGTGTATAACTTGTGGCCGGATTATGTCTATCCTGGGCGGATTATTGGGATTGATATACAGGTAACCGGCGCGCCAGAAGAAGATAAGCAGGTAACGATTAAACTCCAGTTGCATGGCGAGAGCAATCTGGATACCGCGACGCGAGGATACACCCGAATTTGGAGTGGGAAAGGCACTTCTCAAGACATCCATTTTTATCCGATAGATGCGAATGGTCAGCGTATTGATGCAAGCCACGTTTTACAGAGTCATCCCGTAACGCTATCGCGGTATGCTGCAGGTGGGTACTGGACACCCGACACGATACAGATTGGGGATCGGCATAAGAACGAACGTTACAGTTCACAAACCGATTTTGGATGGAAACTCTACATTGACAATCCGCTTGCCGATTGTGAGCCTCCCCAGTATATGCCTAACTCGATGCGGTTGTCTTTGTGGGAGGAAAAGACGGACAGAGGTGAAAGGTATCAGATTATCGAGGCGCGTTGGTATGCTATTGATCAGAATCGCATAAGGCAGTGTAGGGTTAGAATGAATGATGAGCACCCTGATACCTATTCTCTGACTGGGTATAGTTACTTGCAAGCCGACAGAGAGATTATTGGGACGAAAAGAGAAATGATTTCTCGGTTAGTTATACCAGACTATAAGCAAAGCGGCACGTACACAGTTGTACTTATTTCGATGTCAGATGTCGCAGGGAATTCAACTGTAATTTACTTTACAGAACAGAATTTTTATTTTGCTGGAACAACGCCCGTATGGGTTGATGAGGCACCTACCACGATTGAGATACAGACACGATTTCCTGATGCCACACCGCCGGAGTTGGATCTGAACGCGATTACCATCAAAGCAGAACCGACGCGCCCGGAGGCACCCAACGGTGAGACACGGGTTGATATTACGTTCCGAGTTAGGGATAACATCAGCGGTTATCATTCTTCGAGTATCCGTCTACGCGATCCACAAGGTGAGACGCACGGCTTCAGTCATTATGGAGATGACCACAACCAACGCAACAATAATATGTACTTCACCGGGGATCCGACGGTCTATCGGACTTACGAGAAAACGATTATTTTACCTGTTGGCAGTCCGCCTGGAACGTGGGGGCTTGCTGAGATGAATATCAGCGATATGGCAGGCAACTTTCTTCGCGCCGACTTCACAGAGATTGTCCGTTTTGAAGTGAATGATGCCCCTATATATGCCGAATCGGATATCAATCAAGATGGGACAGTTAACATTCAGGATCTGGTGTTAGTAGCGAATCAGATTGGACTTCTGGGTGCTGGGGATGGAGAACCAAACACAGACATCAACGCCGATGGTGTTGTTGACATTTTGGATTTGGTGCAAGTCGCTAATGATATTGGAGAGGAATCGGCAGCTGCACCAGCGATTCACAATCTGACTACTGAACAGATTCAGAGTTGGTTGATACAACTAAAACAAATTGAGGATGGGAGTCCAGATTTTCGTCGGGCTATCCATGTATTGGAAAACCTTCTACGCGCAGCTCTGCCAGAAACGACTGTGTTGTTGGCAAACTATCCGAATCCGTTTAACCCAGAAACGTGGATCCCATATCAGTTAGCAGCTCCAGCCGATGTCACTCTGACCATTTATGCCGTAGGTGGGCAGGTCGTGCGAACGCTGGAATTAGGACTTCAATCGGCGGGGATCTATCAAGACAAGAGTCGTGCGGCGTATTGGGACGGTAAAAACGCGTTCGGTGAATCCGTGGCAAGTGGCATGTATTTCTACACACTCACAGCGGGCAATTTTACGGCGACGCGTAAACTGTTGATAAGGAAGTAATTAGAAAAACACGGAGTTAAGAGTAGAAGGTATTCTTGGTAACTTGAAGGTGTTTCTCCAAGATACCTAACTTTCAACCGGATGGGTGGCGACCGAGTGTCCGTCCATAAATCTGAAAAGGAGAAAAAATGAGAATGCGTTTTATCTTTCACAAATTCGCCGCTTTAATGGCAATCGTGCTGACCTTCAGCGATGCTGCGGCACAAGAGATAAACGCTGTAAATCTTGAAACAAAAGCCGCCGCAGAACGAGATGCAGATACTGACATCAATAAACTTTTATGGTTCGGTGCGGGCATGGGTGTTGGCATCATCGGCACTGCAGTGGGTGTATTCGCTGGATGTGCTATCGGTTCAAGAATTGACCCGCCAGAACCATCAGGCTTCCTTTACTTTCAAAGCTCTACCGGAGAAGAAGTTGGGACACTTATAGGTGCTGCAGCGGGGTGCTTGCTACCGCTTCTCGGAATTTGTAGCTATCCAGTACATCCACCGTCTGGACGGTTCATCGGAAAATCGCCTGAATATGTCGAACTTTACACCAATACCTATAAGGCAAAAGTTCGATCACTCCGAACAAAATTCGCAGCAGGCGGCGTTTCTACCGGATGCGGGTTAATAATACTTAGTTTAGTGGCAAGTGTCGCCAGATAGGAAACTATAAGGTATAGATACCTAAAAATCTAAAGGAGATTTCAATGGAAAATAAGATGAACAGAATCAGAAGAACGTTTGTCGCTTTTATATTGACAATTGTCGCGTTGTCGTTGGGGCTTTTGGGTTGCGAAAGAATAGCTTCGGTGATACCTGATACCCAGACACCGCAGATGCCGGATTCAGAGATTCTGATCGGTGTTCACGTTCCGCTAACAGGGACGTGGGCAGAACCGTATGGACTCCCGATGCAACGCGGCTTTGAACTGGCACGCGAAGAAATTAACGCCGCAAACTTGCTTGCTGCGGACCTGTCCTTCATCACAATAGATGATCAGAGCACAGTAGAGGGGTCGAAGCAAGCCATGCAGGAATTAGTTTCGCAAGGCGTGCCAGCGATCGTCGGGATCGGGATTTCCACACATCTGATAGAGGCTGTCTCAATCGCCCAAGACAAGGGCGTTATCGCTTTTAGTTCGCTGTCTTCGGCGGCAGGATTGAGTGAGTTAGGTGACTTTGTGTTCCGTGCACCGCTGGCGGTGGATATATACATTCCCAGTGGCATTCTGGCGACGCAAGAGAAACTCGGCTATCAAACCGCTGCACTGATCTATGATGCCAGTGATGTCTACTCAACAAGTAGCAACGATGAGGTACACAAGGCACTTCTCGCTCAGGATGTTGAGATTTTGACGATCCAAACCTTTGCAACCGGGGATACCGATTTTTCCGAGCAATTAGCTGTTATCATGGAGATGGAACCCGACGTGCTCTTTATCTCCGGGCTTGCAGAGGAGATCATTGAGATTATCATTGACGGGCGGGCGATGGGTATCCCGGACTCAGTTGATTTTATTGTCCCAGAGTTGGGCCAAGACGAGGTGCAAAAAGCTGGCTCGGCTGCCGAGGGCGTGATCACATTTTTGTCGTGGTCTCATCTGTCAGATACACCCGGAAACTCAACCTTTGTTGCGAATTATCGGGCGGCATACGGCATTGAACCTGAACCGTGGGCGGCGCAGTCGCACGCAACGCTGTATATCCTCGCAAATGCGATTGCCACCGCCGGATTGACCGATGCCGCAGCGATTCGCGATGCACTCGCAGCGACGAAGGATTTTCCAACCGTTTTAGGCAACTTCTCTTTCGATCCCAACGGCGAGGCGATGTATGATCCAGTTGTGCTCATCGTCACCAACGGAGAACTCCGTCTCTTTGAATGAGGCATCTCAAACAAACAACCGGCGATCGTCCGCCAGATTCGGAGAACTTCGATGAAACTCAAACTCGGTTCCAAGACGATACAACTTAACGCGGTTCAACGCGTCAGCCGAGTCGGTCACCGCATCGCACGCATCTACTTGAAAACCGGTGAAACCATAGAAGTGATCTGCGGTGTAAGTGTCCCCAATGAGATGGTGTGCTCTTACCCCGGAACGGTTGAACAACTCCAAGCATGTATTGAGCGGTTGAAAAGTTAAAGATTTGTAATGGTCATTAACCACAAAAAATTACTGATAGGTATCGTCGCGTTTGTGATCTTGCTGACGCTGATAAGGTACATAACAGAAGTGGAACAGGAGGATGGAAAATGAAAAAAGGCAGAATGTTTGGTGCCTGTGTCCTCGCCGGTGTGATGTGTGTTGTTTCAAGTTGTTCTCGTGCCCCGGAGATACCGACCGCCCCCCAAAGTGTACTGAATGTTGGGTTCTATGCGTATTTCGCACCTATGAGTTATAGTGCGGATTCAGACCCAGCTGCAGACGGCTTTAATATTCACTTGGGGTATGAAGCAGATCTATTGACGGCGATTGAAGTGATGGATGTGGGTCTGTCTTTTTCTCGAAAGGGTATTGCTGAATGGCCGGGCATCTGGCTGAAGGCTGCCGAGCCGGGATACGATCTGATTGGGGGCGGTATCACAATCCTGGATTCTCGGACGCAGGACGCAACAGGCACACAGCGTGTTGCCTTTACATCGGGACATATCACGTTCCGGCAATCGCTCTTGATACGTGCCGAAGATGCCGATCGACTTTCTACGTATGCGTCGCTTACGCGTGATGTTAAGATCGGCGTGCTACGCGGAACAACCGGTGAGGCACGCTTACTTCAAATCACTGGGATTGTTGACGCGAATGGTATTGTAACCAAAGGTACACGCATTGACACACCGCAAGGTACGCTTATTGCTGATGGAACTGCGGATTACAAGATTACTGCGGCAGCCTCGACACCGAATGTGGAAAACAGGTTTACACTGTACCCGCCCGCAGCTAACATGCCTCAAATAAACTATCCTGTCAATATGCCACACCAAGGATTTGATCCATTAGTGCCCCGCGTTCTTATCGCCCTATCAGATGAACAAGTGTTATTTGAGAACCTGCGTGAAAGAAGGATTGACGCAATCGCGAGAGGCGAGATCGGCAACCGTGATGCTGCCGCGGCGGCCCATGGGGCATTTGTTGTCACGGCACTCGATGAGCAGGTTGAATACGGCGGCTTCACTCTTGCAGCGGAAGATGTGGCGTTACGAGCGTCCCTTGATGCGCAGATTGACTATCTCACGGATGGTGGAAACATCGGATACGCCGAATGGTTAGCGGATCCACAGGTGTTTCTCAAGCGCGCACAAGTGAGGAGCACAAATGAACAATAAAATGTTTACACGGTTTTTCACAATTATTGTCGGATTCGCACTTGTATCGTCCGCGTATGCGACTACGACTATTACACTCGTCCAATCTTCTATCACTTCACCGAATGCCGGGCAAACCCTGAATATCGCTGTCTATGTGACAGGCGGTGAAAACATCGCATCGTATGCCACACTCCTTGTTTTTGACCGAACCGCACTCAAATATATTGACGCACGACAACGGAGATACCTCAAGGAAAACGGTGTGTGGATAAGACCTGCTTTTGATAAAAAGGATGGATATGTTCTCAAACTCAACATTGGGGGCACCGAACAAACGGGCAAATCTATAACAACACCTTTACTGGGGCCGGGTGTTTTGTCCGTTGATGACTACTTTTTTGAGATACCAGACACCGACCTTTCGTCTGCCCCGTTTGTTGTTACGCCCGGTGCACAGTATCAGGCAGTTTCAATGCTATCTTCTGCCCCGCTTGACACACAAGGCTTTCCGAAAGCCTCCAGTGGCGATGGTGCACTTGTTACCCTTACCTTTGAAGTCCTTGAGCCGAAACGATCAGTCATCGCTTTGACGGATATGAACCTCTCTGATCCAAAAGATAAAATGGTAGAAAGAGTTTACGCCAATCCTGCGTTGACTATCCACAGAGCAGGGGATGTCAATGGCGATGATGTTGTCAACATATTAGATTTAGTCTATGTGTCACAACAGCTTGGGAGACGTGTTATAGAGACAAACCGTGCCGCAGATGTGACAGGTGATAACAAAATCGACATTTTAGATTTAGTGCGAGTCGCCCGATATTTCGGGACGTAACGCTACAACTTATAGGTCTCGCTCTGCAGGAGAGCGCAGAAAGAAAATACTCCTAACAGAAACTTTACGGTTTACCTTTTAGAACGTCCTGTGCGGAGACGTAAAACCCGCACGTCCTGTGCGGAGACGTAAAACCCGCGCACTATTTCAAAAGGAGAAATCAAATGAAAACTTTTTACAGATTTTTAACATCGCTACTTGTGAGTTCTTTTTTTAGGTCGGTTGTAGCATCTTGCATGAAGAAAACCCTACTGACACCCCTCGCAGTTTTGATGCTGATGTTAACGGGATGCACAAAAATTGCGGATACATTGCGTCCCGACCCAATACCAACTATACCCATTGGTGCGGATGTCCTGGCATCAGACAATGTTCGTTTTGTTGGCAGCGAAGGTGATATATCTGGACATAAATTTGATACGGCTGCATCGGCATACGATAGTGAAGTTGTACGCAGTTTCTTTAAAGAACAACAGGCACTTATCGACACGCATTGCCCACTAAAAGAAGATGAGCCGCTCCCAAAAACAGATTTCTTTCTTGTTTATTTCCCTTCAAGAACGGAAAGGGATCAGTTTGTCTCTCACTTACCCGGAGAACGCGTCATCTGGTATACAGATGTGGTCTCTATCGTCATTAACGAGGAAATTGTCAACTATTCCGCCGAGCTTTCTTTGATTATTACTGAAGCGTGTCAGGCACAAACGCACGTTTTCCCGTATCCTGCGAATGTCGAAGCAGGAGTGGAACCATAGATAACACTAATCTCAACACTATTCCGGATGTTTTTCCAGGACCTGCCGCGGGTATACTTCACAAAAGGAACACAAATGTATGATAAAACAAATTTTGCTGATACTGTTATTATTTTTGACGCTTGTTGGCTGCGGTGGTGATGAGAGTATCACCGACACCACATAAGGTGTCTCACGGGAAAATAGGGAGAAATACGGATGAAACACGGCGTGATCCTTTTATTCGTACTTTTGACACTGCCGGGGTGTCTGCGCGGGAAACAGGTCGCCAGCAATGTCCAACCGCCGACGGATGACCTGCTCTATGATGAGACAGGGATGTGCCCGCAAAAGGCTCATGCCTTTGTCGTCAGCGATGGATATGCGATGGGGTGGGATGGCTGCAGATGGCATCATGGAAAATCTGTCCACTATGTCGCCTATGTCAACGGTCCGTATCGTGGCACCGCCTACGCTGTCCATAAAGAGACCGAGACGCAGAAGTTATACATTCTACGCGACGGACTCAAGGTCTACCTATTATTTCATTGATGGGAGGTATCCATGTTTAGAAAATACCTCGGATGTATTGTTATTATCTTGCTTGAAACGTTTGGCTTCATGTTTGTCCGTGCCCCGAGTTGGAACACAGCATCGGCGCAAGTACCTGTCCAAACCTTTACACTCACTGAAGGCATCAACTACGCCTTGCGCAACAATCGTGAGTTTCAAGTTGCCGAGAAAGATGTTGAACTTGCTGCGGAGAAAGTCAAAGAAGCCCGCGCTGCGTTGCTCCCGCAACTGACGTTAAATACGGGTTACACATTCAATGGTGACCTGCCGACGACTGTGTTAAGTGGGGACTTTCCGCCGGGTCTTGGCGGACCCCCACCCCAAGACGGTGCAACAGATGAAACCGCGAACGGAACCACCTCAGAACCGATCGAACTCCAATTCGGCACGGCACACAATTTACAGGGACAGGCACAGGTACGGTATCCGCTGTTTACGTGGGGACAACTCGGCAACCTTTACCGCCAGGCGGTTTTAGGAGAGCAAGCCGCTGAAAAAGCGTTGGAAGCGGTGCGGCTTGATATTGAACTACAGGTGCGCCAAGCCTTCCACGGTCTCTTGTTAGCGGAGGCTTTTGTAGAGGTCGTCGAACAGGCACTCGCGCAAGTCGAAAAACGCTACGCACTCGCAGAAACACAGAAAGCCACAGGCATCACGACCCGGTTGGAAGTCATCCGAGCGAATGTCCAAGTCGTCAATACGCGCTCACAACTCATTCAAGCCCAAAACCAGCAAAAACTCGCCACAGAGCACCTCAAACTCACGCTTGGGATTCCGTTGGACCAAAACATCTTGATCGACGGGGAGCTGCACACTGAATACAAGCAGTTTGACCTTGAAAGTGCCATTACAACAGCACTTGCGCACCGTCCTGAAATCCAGCAACTTGACATCCAAGAGCAGATCGGTGAAAAGCAGGTGAAGGTCGCCAAAGCCGGGAATAAACCGATGCTTTCAACATTTGGCAACTACACCTTCAACGACAGCGAGCGTCAATCGTTGGATACCTCTTGGAGTGTCGGTGTCTCAATTCAAATCCCAATCTTTGATGGGTTTGCGACACGCGCACAGGTTAACCAAGCACGTCTGCGTCTGGATCAGGTTCGGACGAACAAAGACCAGCTCCTTGATAGCATCAAGCTTGAGGTGAAATCTGCTGTTTTTGATCTCCAGGCGGCACAGAAACTCATCGAGGCGCAAGAGGGTATCATCGAGCAAGCAGCGGAAGGCTTGCGGATTGCCAACGTCCAGCATGAAGCCGGACTCATCATCGGCGTTGAATTGACAGACGTTGAGTTATCGCATACACAAGCACGAGTGAACCGCCTGCAAGCCATTCATGACTATATCATTGCTGCTGCGCGGTTGGAACGTGCAATTGGCACAAAGCTGGAGTAAAGTTCCTGAACTTACAAATTCCCGATGGGGATTTAAAGGTTTCACTGAAAAAGAAGTTCATTACTACCTAAGGAAAGATGAAAGGGTTTCAATAATCATGATTTTAACAGACAAAAGCTATATAGAAATACCTTCTAATGATTCACAATTACTCCATTATCTGGGTTTGTATCAGTTACTATCAATACTAAATTCCAATCATATTACTTTTTCATCAATACCGTTATATACCGACAAACGGGAGGCTACTTTAACTGAACCTTCCTGTAGAGAAGTATTGTCTCACTCGTTATTAGAGGAAAATACCCCAGTAAAGAAAGACAAGTATTATCTTTCTCGGCAACAGAGGTTTAAAAACGAACCTCCATTAATGAACATTGTAGATAATCAGAGAAAAAGAGATATGAATGATTTAGAAAACATGTCCAATCGTGGTTTTGACACCTCAATTATTCAGCCATCAAAAACTATGGATATTGTAGAAACCTATGAACGAAAAATAGATACATTCGCGTGGTTAATTCATAGTTTTTCAAGGCATTTTATGTTTGCACACTGTTGGTCTATAGCAGATACAGAAAGTATTTTAATGTGGGACAGGTATAAGCACCTCGATGCGACTGTGGCTATAAAGACAACAGTGGAAAGAGTAAAAATAGCTTTTTCTCGATCAATATTCCCAGTGTATATAGGTAAAGTACAATATAAAGATTATGATACAGAGCATATAACAGGATTTGATGGATATTCTAATAAGGATCTTTCAGATCCCAAAATTATAGAAGAACTTTTTTATCAACCAGTATTCCATAAACAAAAATTGTATGAAAATGAGCACGAAGTCCGTATGATAATAAGCTATGAACATTTTGTAGATAATAGGTTAGGCGATCCGTATTTTAGCAACATTCCTTATTACGATGATAATTGGGGATTTAAAATGGATCCCGATCCATACGGTTATCCGGGTAAAAAAGTTGGATTGTTTTTTGGAACTAAACATAATAGCGTCTCTATAGGGCGTATCTATCAGATAGAAATAGATATAAACGCCTTAATAGAAAATATCATAATTTCTCCTTATGCACCCGATCTCGCACAAGAGGTATTAAAACATACTGCATTCAAACTAGGTTTTGATCACCGAAAAATAGTTCAATCATCAATTGAGTTAAATTAAGATTAGTTAAGGAGAATGTTGTTAATATTTTTCTGCAAATATAATATAGAGGTCATTTAGTACTTACCAACGGAGGAGAGCCATGCGAAGAAGCAGACTCAAAAACATTATCTTACTGTTGTGTTTGGGGTTAAGTGGGTTGGTTTATGCACAAGAAGCTTCCAAGCCGAAACCTGTCAAAGTTGCCACACCGCAGAAAGGCAAGATTGAACAAAAAACAGCTTATACCGGAAACTTAGAAGCCGATGCGATGGTCGAGATTTACGCCAATGCCCCCGGTAAACTTGTCGTATTGAAAGTCAATGAAGGCGATTCTGTCAACAAAGGTGATGTGCTGGCAGAAACCGACGCACGAGAACTGCGTCTTGCATTGAAGCAGGCAGAGGCAGCACTAAAAGCGGCGGAAGCGCAATTCTTGACAGTCAAAGCGACTGCCCAAATCAAAATTGAGGCGCAAGCCGAAGCTGCCCAAGCAGCACTTGATGCCGCAAAAGCACAGTTATCACAGGCGCAGGCGTTGGCGGAAACACAAGTGACATCTCAGTTTGAACAGGCGAAAGCCGGTGTCCGTATTGCTGAAGCGAATCTGAAAAAAGCGTTGAAAGGCGCGAGAAATCAGGAGGTTCAACAGGCGAAAGCAGCGGTTTCCGTGGCGAAAGCGACGTTAGAAAACGCACAGGCAAACTTTCAGCGCGTGCAGAAACTCCATGAACAAGAGGCGATCAGCGACCAGAATTTCGACAACACCAAAGCACAACTCGACGCTGCCAAAGCGCAACACAAAAGTGCGGTCGAACAACTCAGCTTAGTTGAAGAAGGCGCACAGCAGGAAGATATTATCGCCGCCGAAGCACAACTCCATCAAGCACAGGCATCACTCACACTTGCACGTGTTACAGTCGCTACCGAAGATTGGAAGACGCAGATCGCATTGGCAGAATCTCAAGGCAGGCAGGCAGAAGCGAACTTACTCTCAGCACGAGAGCTTGTGAAAATCCGTGCCTGGGAACATGACATCGCCGCCGCCGAAGCACAAGTCAATCAAGCCAGTGAACAGGTCAACCTTGCCAAAAAACGGCTTGCCGATACAACAATAACGGCACCTATAAACGGTATCGTGGTCAATAGAAGCGCAGACCTCGGTGATTATGCAGCAGCTGCGGGTAGCCCAGGGAGCAATCCAATACTTACGATCGTCAAAATGGATGTGGTCAAAGCGGTTTTCACGGTCTCTGAAGCGGACCTCAGCAACGTGGCAGTTGGAAAAGCGGTCCATATTTCCGCAGGGCAACAGTACATCAGCGGGAAAATCAATTTCATCAGCCCGATTGTCAAACCTGAAGACCGCACCGTCCGAGTCAAAGCGGAGATTCCGAATCCAACCTACCAACTCAAGCCGGGCATGTTTGTGGAGGTCAATATAGACCTTTCAACCGCTGAGGACGCGCTCTTGCTCCCCCGCGAAGCCATTTTGGACATCCAGAATGGGGTCGGGCACGTTTTCGTTGCGGCAGATGGCAGGGCACGTCAACAGACGGTGAAAGTCGGGCTGGCTTGGGGCGAAAACATCTCAATCCTTGAAGGGCTCACCGATACCACTCCCGTGATTGTCAGCGGGCATCGGCAGTTGGTAGATGGGACGAAAATTGTGGTCGTCAAATAAATTGAGTGCTTTTTTACACATAAGGAGTTGTTCAGAATTATGAAAAAGACACAACTTTCGATTTCCATACTCCTATTAGTTTCTATCTTCTTGCTGCCCACACGAGTCGCAACGGCTCAACTCAAAGCAACGCTTGAAGGGCATACAGACAACGTCTGGAGTGTGGCATTCAGTCCAAACGGCAAGATGCTCGCCAGTGCGAGTTGGGACCAAACTGTTCGCCTCTGGAATGTCAATACAGGACGACTCCTGCACATCCTCACAGGACATACAAATGAGATTATGAGTGTAGCGTTCAGTCCCGATGGCAACACGCTCGCCAGTGGCAGCTGGGATGGAACGATCCGCTTGTGGAATCCACGCAACGGAAAACTGAAAAGAACGCTTACAGAACACGCGGGCGGAGTTGCCTCTGTCATCTTCAGTCCCGACGGTAACATACTTGCCAGCGGGAGTGCTGACCGAACGATTCGGCTGTGGGATACCAACACATGGAAACTCAAAAGAACACTTACAGGACACACCGATGTTGTTGAAACCGTAGCGTTCAGTCCAGGTAGTAATACGCTTGCAAGTGGCAGCCGCGACACTACCATCCGCTTGTGGAATCCAAATAACGGACGACACAAAAGAACACTTACAGAACATACAGCTCCTGTGAACGCTGTAGCATTCAGTCCGGATGGTAACACCCTCGCCAGTGGCAGTCGGGACCGAACGATTCGCCTGTGGAATCCAAACAATGGACAAGAAAAGGAAACACTCACCGGCTACTCGGATGGGACAAATCCAGTGGCATTCAGTCCAGATGGTGCGACACTTCTCGTTGGAGGACATAGAATTTCCGTTTGGGATACACAAACCGGTCAATACAAAAAGCCCCTTGCTGGAGATATAGATGGTGTGATATCTGTTGTTTTCAGTTCAGATGGAGAAATGATTGCTAGTGGAAGTATGGACAACAAGGTTCGGTTGTGGGAATATAATGCTTCTGATTACGAGATTCCCTCTATTACTACAAACGGCTTGGTTCGGTTGGTTTACTTTCTCCCGAACGGCCGTCCCGCGCGACCGGAGAGAGTGTCAGCATTCCGTCAGTTGATTAAAGATGTACAGGAGTTTTACGCGGATCAGATGGAATCCCACGGGTTCGGTAGAAAGACCTTTACTGTTGAAACCGATAAGGACGGAGAACCTGTGGTACATCGTATCAATGGAAAGTTCAATGAGGACTATTATTACGATGGAACCCCTGATTTCCTTATCTGGCAAGAATTTTTTGAACATCTTGACAGTGATGATCTTCAACATCTCTATTTCATTGTGATGGATTCAAATGATGAAGGCACTGGCGGCGTATGGTTCTGCGGTGCAGGTGCGGTTAGTTTTTTTCCTTCAGGGCAGAATCTGCCCATTTTTTCCTTTGGTTCAGTTGCAATGAGACATAGAGACGAAACACAAGGGGAGGAAGTTCTTGGAGGTTCCGCCATAATCCCCGAGTTCTGTCTGAAAGATAATCGTGGGTACAACCATCCATTGATTGTGCCAATCCATGAACTCGCACATGCCTTTGGATTATCGCATGATCTTCGAGAAGGTGGTGAAGACATTGTTTTAGGTCGCGGGAGAGGGTTCCGATTATCTAAATGTGCTGCTGAGTGGCTGTCTGTGAGTCGTTTCTTTAATACCAGACCAATCTCCCCAAACACGCCGGGGAAAATTCAACTTCTTTCTGTAAGGGATTATAATCAAGATACAATAAGTCTCCATTTTAAAGTAACAGATCCCGATGGGCTTCATCAAGCTCAGTTGTTAGTGCCAGCAATTTTAGAAGAGGTTGAATGGGCTGGATGGGGACCCTACAGGTTGTTTGACTGTAAACGACTCAACGGCAAAACGGGCACAGTTGAATCCGCTATTAGAACCGCAGAAATCGTTGATAGAGTTACACTTCAAATGATGGATGTAAATGGGAACATCACTTGGGCAACGTTTCCTATCGAGTTGGATGAAGCAGTATTTGCCCAAAACGTCTTAGACGTTAACAGAGATGGATTTGTGGACATCTCAGATTTGACACCTATTGCCTCACATTACGGACAACGTGGGAAAAATCCGGCGGATGTCAACGGGGATGGAGTTGTCAATACGCTTGATCTGCTCCTGGTTGCGGGAAATATATCTTCTCTACCTCGAGAAGTTGTTGAAACTTTTACCGCAACAGATGTGCAGAAATGGCTAACCGATGCCAAGAAGCTTGAAGTTGAAAATACAAGACTCCGGCAAGGGATTGCTTCTCTTGAATATCTCTTAGGAGATATAAAACTATCGTCAAAACCTATGAAGGTAGCAACAGGTCTAACCAAAGCAATCTTTGGGGGACATACAGATTATGTTCAGAGTGTAGCGTTCAGTCCGGATGGACAAATGCTTGCCAGTGGCAGTTGGGATAAAACTATTCGATTGTGGGATCTACACACCCAGCAACTCGAAACGACCCTTATAGGACATAGAGCGGCTATAACGCACATTGCATTCAGTCCCAACGGCGAAACGCTTGCCAGTGGAGCTGGAGACGAAACGATTCGCTTGTGGAATCCACACAACGGAAAACAAGTAAAGAAGCTCACAGAAGATGACAATTGGATCATACCCGTAGCCTTCTCTCCAGATGGGCAAACACTTGTTAATGGAGCGACTGGCTGGATGATTTCGTTGCGGAATACGGATACATGGCAAATTCAAGAAACGCTCACTGAACATACTAATGTTGTTGAAGTCGTAGCGTTCAGTCCAGATGGACAGACACTTGCCAGTGGCAGTCGGGATGGAACCATCAAGTTATGGAATCCAGACAACGGACGACTGAAAAAAACACTCATCGGACATACAGAGGAGGTTCGATCATTAGCCTTCAGCCCGGATGGGAAAACGCTTGCCAGTGGGAGCCGAGATCGTACGATTCGTTTGTGGAATCTACAAACTGGAAAACTCCAAAAAACACTCACGGGTTATACAGATTGGATTAATCCTGTTGCGTTCAGTCCGGATGGACAGTATCTCGCTTGTGGAAGGTATAACACTATACGCTTGTGGAATACACAGACCGGTGAATACAAAAATATCTCTGAAGGGCATACGGGTCATGTTCTCTCTGTTGCGTTTTCTCCTGATGGAACGACCCTTGCCAGTAGCGGTGAAGATAATACGGTTCTGTTATGGGATTTCCAAACTTTACTTGAACAGAGTCCGACTTTGGAAACGGGTCCAAACAAGATTATGGGTCCCTGGCTCTGGATGATTGCCCCGACAGAGACTGGTCAAGGTGGCGCAAATTCCACAGATGTGGATTCCCTTGCTGATGCCAGTGGTGGAAATGTGACGGAAGCGGATGTTGCCACAAACGGTGCCAAAGAAGGCGACGTCGTTGGCAATTATGTATGGACACTTGGGGAGATTTCCCTTACTGGTGGTAATAACATCAATGACCTACTGAATAAAATAGGCATGAGTAAAGGCGATGTAGATCACCATTCGTCTTACGCCCTTATCACGCTTGAATCTGCCACGGCGCAGTCCGACGTGACGATGAGAGCCGGCAGTGATGATTCTATCAAGGTTTGGCTCAACGGCGAAGTCGTCCATAACAACCCTATAAACCGCGGTGCCACGGATTATAAGGACAGGTTCACCGTTGATTTGAAAAAGGGTGATAATCTATTATTGGTGAAAATCAGCGAGTACGAAGGGGGGTGGAGCATGTTCGTCGGTATTGAAGCGGACGTAAACGCTGTCTATAAACGTTCACCCGATCCAATAGCGTCTGAAGATGTCAACGGTGATGGTTTAGTGAATATTTTGGATTTGGTATTGGTATCGGCAAACTTCGGAAAGACAGGGGAAAATATAGCGGATGTCAACGGCGATGACGTTGTCAATATCCAAGACCTCGTGAAAGTCGCTGCTGGAATGGGGGCTGGTGCAGCTGCGCCTGCAACACACCTACAGACGCTGAGTATACTTACCGCTGCAGACGTTCAACACTGGCTCACACAAGCACACCACGCGAACCTCACGGATGTCATCTCTCAACGCGGGATCTTGATGCTTGAACAACTTCTATCAGCGTTAATCTCCAAAGAAACATCGCTATTGCCCAACTATCCAAATCCATTCAACCCGGAGACATGGATACCATATCAACTGTCTGAACCCTCAGAGGTAACATTACACATCTACGCGGTAAACGGCACGTTAATTCGGGCATTGGCGTTGGGGTTTCAACCCGCGGGAATGTATCAGAGCAAAAGCCGCGCGGCGTATTGGGATGGATGCAATACGTTGGGAGAACCTGTAGCGAGTGGTGTTTATTTTTATACCCTCATCGCAGACGATTTCACAGCAACACGCAAACTATTGATAAAAAAGTAAAGGAACACTTCGTAATGAAAGCAATCGTGTACAGCACCGACAAACGGAATCACTGCCATTGATTTTTCAAAGAATGGAATGCTTGCATCTGGGAGTCGCGATGATAAGATTGCTCTTTGGAAACCGAAGTGATTGATGCCTCATAAAGGAAATTTTAACTTATGAACCTCGCAAAAATCTGTGTTGAAAAACCCGTGCTTTCGGTGCTGCTGGTCGTCGTGTGTTTTACCGGATGTGGAACCTTTATTTCTATTTTCCAGCATCAGCCTGCACCCCCAATTCAGCAGGCACCCCCAATATCGTGTGGGATTAAGAACGTTGCGCTGTCCGATACAGACGGCAATTCGTACGGTTATTCGCACTGCGACAATACATCAGGCCGGTGTGTCTATTTTATCAAGTATGACAGTGGTCCTTATGAAGGTCAGGTCTTTCGGGTGTATAATGAGGACGCTGAAAAGAGAGATCAATGGAAAGCGTATATTATCAGAGACGGCGAAAAATACTATTTGCGTTGAAATAACTTCACATTCTTAAGATGGAGGAAATCTTATGATAGGTATCAGTGTTTCAGAGATTATATTTGTGGCTTTTGTGATAGGGATGTTTGTTCTGTTCTTTAAACTGTTCAATTGGATTCGCAATCGAAAAAGAAGGAATGTGTAGGATATGAATCTCGCAAAAATCTGTGTTGAACATCCAGTCCTTGCAGTTATGCTGAATCTCGTGTTCATCTTCCTCGGAATTGTCTCGTTTTCAACGTTGACGATGGATCTCTTCCCAGAAGTTGATATTCCGGTGGTAAACGTCCGGACGATCTGGCGGGGCGCGGCTCCCAAAGAGGTTGAAAGCCAGATTACCAGAGAGGTTGAGGATGCCGTCGCGACAATTAGTGGTATCAAAAGTCTTGAATCTTCCTCACTGGATAGCATCTCAATTGTTACCATTCGGTTTGTGTCTGGAACCGATGTCAATTTTGCCCACATTGATGTGAAAGATAAAGTTGATGCGATGCTTGCGAGATTGCCGGATGGCGCGGATCCGCCAATTGTCGAAAAATTCGACCTTGGGGCTTCTCCGATTATGGAGCTCATGCTCACAGGTGACCAACCTTTGCGTGAACTCTATCGGTTAGCAGACGAGGACGTGAAGGATACCTTATCACAGGTACAAGGTATTGCGAGCGTTGACATTCTTGGTGGCGAAAAACGCGAGATTCAGGTGAACCTCTCCAAAGAGCGATTGAAAGGGTATGGGCTTTCGATTACGGATGTCGTCCGAGCAATAGACGTTGGAAATATATCGATGCCTGCTGGACGTATTACCCAATCGAAAGACGAATTCACGGTTCGCATGCAAGGAGAGTTCACAAGCCTCAGTGAGCTCTATCATTTGGACATTTTTCTCCAGTCAGGCGGGGCAATCAAGCTCGGGGAACTCGCTTCAGTTGATGATGCGTTAGCGGAAAAGCGGATGACTGCCCGCTATGGTGGAAAAGAGGGAATTTCGCTGAGTATTGTCAAACTCAGCGACGCACAGCCCATTAAACTCGCCGATGATGTTCGTAAAACGATTGAGGAACTTGAAGCACAGCTCCCTGGTGATGTCCGCATTGAAGTGATTAAAGATGAATCCATCAACATCTTAGATTCTGTCAACGATGTTCAGACGAATATTATTATCGGGATCATCTTAACTTCAATTGTCCTCTACCTTTTTCTCCACAATCTGCGAATGACAATTATCGTCGCGGTTGTGATGCCGACGTGTATCCTTTCAGCGTTCCTGCTGATGAGTACTTTCGGATTTACGCTGAACATCATGTCAATGCTCGGTCTTGGGCTATCAATCGGGACGCTCGTCGTCAACGCCATCGTCATTCTGGAAAACGTGACGCGCCGTTTGGACGCGGGCGAGCCTGCGAAGGTTGCAGCGGTCGAAGGGACGAAAGAGGTTACCATCGCTGTAATCGGCTCGACGATGACAAACATTTTCGTTTTCATCCCAATTGCCTTTATGTCCGGCATCGTTGGCTCATTTTTCATCGAGTTCGGGTTAACGGTGGTTTTCGCCACGATCTTTTCACTCTGGGTCTCGTTTACGATGACCCCGATGTTAGCCGCCTACCTCCTGAAACCGAAAGCGGCGGATCACCGACCTAACGCTTTCTTCCGGCTGTGGAATCGGGGTATGCAACGCCTTGAAGACGGCTATGCGAGGATACTCGGCTGGTCACTGCGATATCTTTGGGTAAACCTGTTAGTTGCCATTCTGCTGATCGTGGGTTCAGTACTCTTAGCAAGCACGTTGGGCAGCGAATTTATGCCCAAATCCAATGGCGATTTCATCATTATCAATGTCGAACTGCCGCCTGGAACGACTTTAGCTGAGACAGATGAGATGACGTTAGAGATGGAAGCTGTCCTGAAAGCCTCGCCTGAAGTCGAAGATGTCTTGACGAAGATTGGCCGAAGTGGTCGGGCAAACGAGGGTGTTGAGTATGCCGAGTTGCTGGTGGTTTTGCCCAAGGGACATAAAAAGCATATCCTTGAGGTGAATGACGAACTCCGAGCGGTCTTGGAAGGTAAATTTCCCGGTGTCATTCGGCAACAGGTGCTTCCCGGCACTGGGGGGCTCCCAGGTGGCGCGGACATCAAAATTGAGCTCTTAGGCAGTGAAACAGAGAAACTCACTGAAATCACCAATCAAGTCAAGGGTATCGTGGACAATATGCCCGAATTAGTCGAGACGAAAACCACCGTCCGAACAGGTAAACCCGAACTCACCTTTTTCCCGGACCGCAACCGGTTGAAAGATTACGGCATCACCGTAGCGGAGATTGGACAAGTCTTGAACTACAGCCTCACAGGCGCAGTCGCTTCCACATATCAAGAAGGAGACGAAGCGTACGACATTCGGGTTCAATTGGCAAAGGCAGATGTAAGCATCGCTGAGCATGTTGACCGCGTCCTGATCCGAACCCAAAAGGGGTTGGTCCCGTTGTCTGCATTGGGAACTCTCATTGAGCGATCCGGTGAAACGCAAATCGCGCGCAAAAACAAACAAAGACTGTTTGTTGTCGAAGCGAACATTATCACCGGTTCCCTTGGGGCCGTCACTCGACAAATTCAGCAGCAAGTTAATCAGATTGCGTTACCGCCGGGTTACGGGATTCGTATGGGGGGTGATGCTGAGGAGCAAGCCGAATCTTTTCAAGCCATCGGGGTGGCGTTGGTTCAAGCCATCATCCTGACGTACATGTTACTTGCCGCCCTCTTAGGCTCTTACCGTCACCCGTTTACGATTATGCTCACGCTCCCGTTGGGATTTGTCGGGGCGGTGCTGTCGATGTCGCTCTTCGGATTGAGCATTAATATCTTTTCGCTCCTCGCGCTGATTATGTTGATCGGGATTGTCGTCAACGACGCAATTTTGCTCCTCGATCAGACGCGCATCTTCCGAGAAGAAGGACTGCCCATCAAAGAGGCACTGCTGAAGGCGTGTCCGCTAAAACTGCGGACGATCATCATGACGAATTTGACGATTGTTATCAGTATGTTCCCGCAGACACTCGGCGATCGTGGGACGGCGATTATGCGGGCAACCTTAGCGGGTGTAGAAATCGGGGCGATTATCGTTCAGACCGCCTGCACATTGACGATTATTCCTGTGCTTTATGTGATACTTGAACGATTTTCTAACCGATCTCAGGACGCGGATGCCTCGGATATGTCAAAGGAATAAATTGTGAAGGAATGCATGGTTTTTCCACGCATTTCCATATTGTTATATTGTGATTAGTCAAATTCATTTAGTTTTGACTTTACACGTATAAGGAACAAGAATAGTGAAACTGAAATCCATGATGGATATTTTAGATATAGGTCTAAAAGATCATCAAGGTATTGTTCAAACTGAGCATCAGATCTTGCTTCGGTTGACATCGGAACATCTAAATAATGTTGACCGCTTTCATTTATCTTGGTTTCGACAGTCATGATAGAACTCCCTTCGTGGAGCAATGGGAATTGGATAATGACAAAATGGGTAGTTGGTAACTCCCTATTTCCATTGAATTTGCATAGTTATAGTGTGTAAGATGCAATAATTCCAGAAAAAAATGCACTTGCGACCTAAAACTGATTTCTTATTTTTTCGCACTTAGTAGTTTTGGGATTGAAAAAAGTTCTTGAAAAATCACTTTAAATCCTTGTAATTAGTAGGTTTTCGCTTGATTTTGTTTATCAAAAAATGCTATAAGATAGGTGGTTAAAAGAGGCGCGGCAATTCCGCTATACAATACAGAAAATTTGAGTTGTATTTACTTTCTATAATAGCCCTTTGTATTACAGCAAAATTAGCAGAAATAATACAACTCCTTTTGAAACACAAAGGAGTTTGGGCATGAATTTAATAGAAGTCATGGAACGCTTTCCAGACCAAGATTCATGCATCGCACATTTAGAACGCATACGTTAGCGTGGAACGCCGAAAGACTATCAATCCCAGTTCCCATCTGCTTTCAAGAGAGGTCAAAAGGTCTCAAATCACAACCCTCTACCTTTGAAACCCTTATCATAACTGGACATCAACTTTTTCAAGGCATCTTTCGTGCTGGGAAAAGCGATAAAAATCGCGGTTTTGGTTGCCTTTTCGCCTCAAAGGTGTGTAGAAGTTCTTTGAGACCTTTTAAGGTGTTGTTTTCTCAATGGGTGTGTAGGTTTGTGCGTGATTAGAGTACGTATGGTTTCCTACACCTATTGGACAAAAACAAGGTAGTTTTAGATTTGAGATTGTTGTTATTAGTATAGAGATAGATTTACCCAAGAAGGATTAAGAAGAAAATGACTGAAGATAAAAAACAAGAGCTGGAGCAATTGCTATCTGAGGCTATACAAAATGTGGGAGTCCGAAAAATAAGTTCGCGTGTATCTGACATGGATGTAGATGAATATAAACGGCATTTATGTGAAGATTTCAAATTAGTCCTATTTCCGATTCCGAGCCGTACTCATTGGTTACAACCTTATATTACCGAAAAGTCAATAAACGTTGATCTTCTAAATTTTATGAAATCTGAACTATCAGAATACGTAAATGTAGATGATCACATCGGAATAACAGCACCTTCTTTAAAACAGTGTGAATTCCATTATCTACAAACACAGCTACTAAAGCTTGCTATTTGTAATATCGAATATGCTGTAAATGAATTTAATAGATGTTTGACAGAGAAAGTTGAATCTTTTCAACACTATAACTCACTTAACGGCATAGAGGTGAATCAGGACATACAAATCTTTGATGGAATATGGCTTATTCCTATTCCTAAGTATATCTCTGAGTCGGATAAGGAAATCAATAAATTTTATAAATTGTTTTCTACGATGTCCGAAGACCTCTTAAAAAAACAATCTGACTTGATAAATTGGGAGTGTATCAAAGGTAAAACGTTACTTGTAAGTAATTGTACTGTGTCACCGATATTTTTTAAACCTTCTCAATTAGCAGAAGATGTATCACTTCAATCTCTCCGTATTAAAGTCGGGGAAATCAATTTAAACGAACCTTATAACCGATTTTTTGAGAGATTCCGATTAGCATTATCCTTAGTTCTAAATACTGATGTTATAATTTCTACATCGTGGGTTTTCCACGATCCGCGTAAACTCACTAATACGAATGCTGTTGGATCATCGGGATATGGTGGTAACACATCCATTAGAATCAATAAAACTTTCGGTATTGATCAAGTAGCCGAATTCAAGTATATCTTTAATAAATTAGATTCGCACGTTCCTGAAAATCTATTTAAGTCGGTTAATAGATTGGAAGTTCCCAAAAACATATACAGAGCAATTAAGAGATGGTCGAGTGTTTTCTCTACTGGCAATCCAATTGATAAAATGATTGATCTGCGAATAGCATTTGAAGCACTTTATTTAGAGGACGGCAACAAAGGAGAAGCAGGGTTTCGGTTATCCAATCGTGCTGCTTGGCACCTGGGTAAAGGTGTAGAACAGAGGAAAAAACTGCACAAGTTTTTTAGAACTTTCTATGACCAATCTTCAAGTTCCGTTCATGGTGAAAATATCAAGGATAACAAAATTAGAAACGCAACTAATCTTGACAGAACAGAATTTATCACAAAATCACGGGACTTATGTCGAGATGCAATACTCAAATTTCTTAAATCTAAAAGTCTCCCTACGAAAGGTGAAGACTGGTCTAATTATTGGTCTAATATAACTATGGGGGAGTAAAACATTTATCTAAGTGAGTGTGAGGACAGACATAATATCTACTCTCTGTGTAACAATTACCTGAAAAGTTTACGCTGTTTGTTAAATTCACACTACTTTTTTCTTTTGGCTGCTTTCACGCGATTCAAAGCCTATTGCAGACGCTTGCGATAATTTATCGTGAAGACCAATTTAACTAAGCCCATATCTACTTATTGCGAAACTTTATTGGTACGAGGCGGTAAAGACTGAAACGCAGGGATATGTAGAATTAAAATACTGCGATGTTACCGATGAAACAGACTGGACGGATCAACATCAATGGTTGGTTACAAAGTTTGAAAAATTAGTTGAGGTTTTCCGACCACGTATTGAGAAACAAAATCAGAAAAGGTAAGCTGTTTATAGAATATCTTCTGCGCGTCTATATTGAACCGAGGAAATAGGATTTTATTTTTAGTTTTTATGGCATCGTTGATCTGATCGCGATTCTACCCTCCCTGTTGGTTGTGCCAGGGTTCCGCGTGCTTCGGATCCTTCGGTTCTTACGCGTTTTCAGACTCTTTAAGGCGACGCGGTTTATCTTAGCCGTTGATCGGCTCACAGCGGCACTCCGTGAAATCCAACGAGAAATCTTCGCACTGCTGATCTTATCGTTGATGCTCGTGTATCTCTCGGCGTGTGGGATTCATTACTTTGAAAGAGATGTCCAACCTGAAAAGTTCGGCTCGATCCTTGATTCGATGTGGTGGGCGGTTGTCACACTCACCACCGTCGGCTACGGAGATACGTTTCCGATAACACCGGGTGGCAAAGTGTTCACGGCTTTCGTCACGCTCATCGGAGTCGGATTAATCGCCATCCCGTCGGGGTTATTAGCATCCGCTCTCACCCAATCCCGGGTCGAAGACGAGCAGCGAGGAACAGATGCGCCAGAAGATAACGAATAAAATAGGCGTTCTCATGAACGCAAACTGTGCATTACGAATAATCATACCCAATACGAGAGGTGAACAGCCGTGAGGCAGATAACAACAGATGCTAACAACAACTTCGCACGACGACGGGCGGTTCGGGAGACGGTGATCTTGGGTGTGGTATTCCTCATCGCGCTCTTTCTGTTTTTCACGACCGTCCACTTCATCGCCACCCGAGAAGCCGCCTACGAACTGAAAGATCGACCGCGAGGCTTAATCTTGGGCTGGTTGACGGCGATGGCAATCGGACTCGTTGTTGGCAAAACGCGACAGGATGAAGGGATTCAAATACCGAAAGCACTCGTTGTCGTCCGCGAATCGCTACAGGCACTGATGTTGCTGCTGTTTTGCGGTGTGCTTGGCTATGCCGCCTACTTCCTATACACAGTGCGGGGATTAGCCTTGCAACGCCCCTGGAGTCTTTTGATCGGATGGTTTGCCTTCCTGGTGTTCATCGCATTCCTTGCGAAAGCTAGGCATCTCGTTAGATCTGCGAGACGTGAATAACCGAATCATAAGGAGAAGAAAATGAGTTTACCTTCCGGACGAAAACAGAATCAAAGGTATTGGGCTGCGTTTTTTGAAGAATTACCATCTGATAAATTAGGTCTGAAAACACCAAGCGTCTATGATTCTCACTATAGAGACTTTCACATGGGAATAAAAGGATGCTACATAAGAGCAAGTCAACGCATCAAGCCTCCAGCCATCGGTGCTGCCTTTGTCATGACAGGATCTGCACAAGATTCCCTTCATTCATTGAAAGAACAACAGGTAGCGATTGAAAATGAACTGGGTGAAAAACTTTATTGGTATGAGGGGATAAAGGTTGAAAAGCAGGGATATATAGAATTAAAATACTGCGATGTTACCGATGAAACAGACTGGTCGGATCAACATCAATGGTTAGTCACGAAAGTTGAAAAATTAGTTGAAGTTTTCCGACCACGTATTGAGAAACAAAATCAGGAAGGGTAAGCTGTTTAATTTCACAGAGATTGTCTGTTTTGAAATCCTTGATAAATCGAAGTCCGATCTCAACGCGGATGGCAAGGTTAACATCCTGGATTTGGTGAGGGTTGCGTTGGCGATTGGGGAAACCGGTCCTGATGCGGACATCAATGGTGATGGCGTTGTGAATATCTTGGATCTGGTGCAAATAGCGAATCATCTCTGAATCAGGTATATTCCAAATCTTCATTCTGGCGACCTGGAGGATTTTATTGAAGGCAATCAGTTCTTTAGAAGCACAGTTATCGGAAGTCCCCGATAGCTCATCTATCGTGCTTGAGGGAAAGACGCTTGAAACGCAGCCTCGTTTGCCGTAATTCGGAAAAAAGTCAACTCAAACAATTCTTGACAGGTGAACTTCAGTTTCACCCAAACAGAAAGAAAAAAATAGAATGAAATCTTTTATGTTAATCGTCGCAATTACCATCTTGATAATAGGTGTTTCCGCATGTGAGCGGATATCCCAAGTTGTCCAACCTATCCCCTCAGACATAGAAGATAAAAGCAAGGAAATTTCCATTGGAGTTGTATTACCTTTGACAGGGCACTTGGCTTCCACAGGCGAGCTCATGAAACAGGGCTTCGACCTCGCTCTCGGTGAAATTAACAAGGATCAACTCGGTAATACACAATTCAAGTTTATTATTGAAGACGACAGTAGTACGCCCGAGGGTGCGATTGCTGCTTTCAATAAATTGATTGATGAAGACGGCGTGTCTGTTATTTTCGGGCCAGCGTCGTCAAGTGCGACGGGGGAAGCTTTTCCGATCGCACAAGAAAATCAAGTTGTTGCCTTTAGTGCGACAGCAGGTGCCCGCGGTCTAAGCGAAATCGGTGATTTTGTTTTCCAATTTCCAGCCAAGGGCGATACTTGGATTGCCAAAGGTGTCGAGGCAACGCACGAAAAGCTTGGCTATCAGCGCGTAGCGAAAATGTACGACGAAACCGATCGGTTTTCTTCTGATCGAGACCAGACATTTCAGAAAATATTAGAGGCGAAGGGCATTGAGGTTCTCACGACAGAAACGTTCAAAAGCGGTGATACCGACTTCTCCAAACAATTAAATCGGATTAAGGCGTTGAACCCAGATGCTATCTTTGTTTCCGCCTTACCCCCCGAAAAACCGAAAGTGCTCATTCAACAGCATCAACTCGGCATATCTGCTCCTTTTATTATTACTTCATTAACCGCTGTTGAAGTGCAAGCTGCAGGGGTCGCTGCCGAAGGTGCCGTAACTTTTACATCTTGGCTTATCACAGATAACACACCCGGAAATCAAGCCTTCATTGAGAGTTATCGCTCGGTTTACGGCACAGATCCCTCCGGTTCCGTTATATCTGCGTATGTCGCTACTTATATCTTAGCAGAGGCGATTAAAAACGCCCAATCTACTGATGCAGCTGCGGTTCGAGACGCACTGCAGAACATCAGAGATTTTGATACACTTGTCGGAAAGTTCTCTTTTGATGCCGATGGCAGCGGGGTCTACGATTCAAAGGTCGTTATAGTAAAAGATAGCACATTGCAGCCTTTTAAGTAACTTTGTTAATGGAATTTCCGAACCCTCACGACATACCACTAATTCAGGGGGATCCAACGTTTGAACTGATTATGCAACCAAGCCTAAATATCGGCTATTTGGCACGGAACATGGAGAAGCCGCCGTTTGATAATCTCAAGGTCCGGCTCACGATAAACCACGCCATTAACAAAACTGAAATCGTTGAACGCCTCTATCAGTGGTTAGGTATCGCTGCGAAGAATCCGATTCCGCCGACACTCTGGAGTTATGACGACACGATTGAAGACTATGCATACGATCCCGAACTCGCGAAACAACTTCTCGCTGAGGCAGGATACTCAGACGGTTTCCAGACGACCCTCTGAGCATTACCCGTGCCGCGTCTCTACATTCCTAACGGGATGGCACTCGCAGAAGCGATTCAATCGTACCTCCAAATTATTGGTGTTGCAGCGGAAATTGTGACATACGACTGGGGGCCCTATCTTGATAAAACGGCAAGCGGAGAGCACGATATGGCGATGTTAGGCTGGATCGCCGATGTGACGACATATCCAGATAACTTCCTTTACATGCTTATGAGTATAATACCGTCTGCTGAAAAGCCAGCAAATAATATCTCATTCTATCGAAACGAGAAGCTGCAGAATATTCTGGAGCGCGCACGGATGAGTAACGATCAAGACGTTCAGGAGTTCGTGAGTACCCCGGAATTTCGTGGTGTCGATAAGGTCGAGGCTCATTTCACCGATCAAGATCTGCACACCGGACTTTAGGGATCTGGACCGGGACCGACGAGGTTACGACAGTCATCCTTGTCACTATATGCATTGAAAACGACGAGTATCAATGCATATATGCTAATGATGTATTTCATAGACTAAAAATAAAATAATGATTTAAGGGACCACTGGCTGGACACAACGAAAACCCATGTTGGGTGCCGCTTCTTTCGGATTAACCCCAATACGACTGGCGATCCATATTCCGCTTATGCCATCGCTCCAAGAACCCGCACGCGACACACGCAATTTATTAATAGCGACTATATTATTTTCTCCATCTTTAACAACGATCTGAGCAATCGGGTTCTGACGTGGTGAATTCATATAGAAACTTTTGTCATAGGCATCAAAACACCATTCTGTCACATTCCCACCCATATCGTATAAACCGTATCCGTTCGCTGGATAACTACCGACGGGAGCAGCGTATGCGTAACCGTCATCAATATTTTTATCCGCCCGATTATCTTCTGGTTTTTTTTCTCTATCCCAAATTTTGCTCAAATTTTTATCCGCAAAGTTACATTGTGTTCCATCCGGTGCTGCATCGCCCCAGGCATGCCGTTTTCCTACCAATCCGCCGCGTGCTGCTTTCTCCCATTCTGCTTCTGTCGGAAGTCGTTTGCCTGCCCATTTCGCATAAGCCAGCGCATCGTGCCAAGTCACACCGACAACAGGATGTTGATCCGTTGTAGAATACTTAAACACCCAATCCGGTAACGGACGATGTCCGGTGGCACGAACAAATTGGTTGTATTGCCCAACGGTGACCTCGTATTTATCAATGTAAAACGCATCAAGGTAGACGATATGCACAGGTTTTGTGCTTGCAGCACCATTGTAACCCATCTGGAACTCGCCAGCCGGAATTAACACCATTTCAGTCCCGTCTTTTCCAACAATTGTCTGTAGCGTATTCCGAGAAATCAACAGTTTTTCTTCGCTGATGCTCGGATCTGTCTCAGGAGGCGTTTCAGGCACGCTCGGCTTTGGTTGTATTGGTTCTCTTTCTATTTTTTCTAAATGCACATCCCACGGGAGCTGTTGACCCCCTTTTAGTGTTATTCGCTTAACGCGACTCTTGTAACCCGAAAGCTCCAATCCCACATTCACTTGCTTTTCAAGACGAACACCAGTATCAACTTGGTAACTACGCAACGGAGTCGTGCCAATCAAGGTGCTATCAACGTAGACTTTTGCACCTTCCGGTGTGCTGATTATGTTTAAGGTCGCGATCGTGTTTAACTCAATACCGGTATCCTCACTACTATTCTGATCATTTTGAGGAAGTACGAACACAAAATCACCGGTATTGAGCTGCTGATCATGAATCTTTCCGTGTTGTGGGTGTTGTCCTTTAGAGAACTTAGGCACGGTTCTGTAGAGGTAATCACCTAACTCAACACCTGTCAGATAACCATCTGGCGTTGGCTCCTCAACGCGCCCTTCAAGGATGTTCAAAAACGCCTTCTTAAATTCGCTTCTATCTGGCACAGGTTCATCCGCACGACCTGCCGTGATAAACTGACGCACTGGATTCTTAATCCGATCCGTAATATGCGAGGGCGTAACTCGATTTCTCAGGTTCAGTACTGTTCCTGAAAAACAACTATCAAACATAAACAAGACATGTTTGGCATGAATCTTCTTAGAGTCGGATACAAACTTCACCATATCGACACTATAGAGATCAAACTCGACAGTGTTCTCAGGACTCGGTGTATCAAGCATGACAAGGTAGCCGAGATCCTCACCTGTTGCTGCTTTGGTTGTGTATCCATGCCCAGCATAGTAAAACAGGAGCCGATTATCTTTATCTTTCCCCGATTTATAGATGAACTCCGAAAACGCTTTGTTAAACTCAGCTTTTTTCACATCTATTTTCTGGGTGACATTAAATCCTTGTTTCTCAAGGACTTCTGTGACTTCTTTAACATCCTTTATCGCACCAGGGAGCGGATTCCAGCCGTTCTTTACAGGATATGTTCCGTTTCCGATAACGAGCGCATAGGAGTCTTTATAGAAGTCAAATTCCTCTCCACTCTCTGTCTGGACAGTAACGCTCATACCGCGTTGCGAAAGTAAATCGGTTGCAGCAATAAGCATGGTTACACCGCAAAGAATACAGAAAAATAAAGGTATTTTTTTCATAGGATATTATACGCAGTTTGCGCCATAGGCTTTAGTTGAAAGGATCTAGCGACTAACGAGGACTAAAAATTTTCCAACCCTAAAAAAGCATCGGTTTCCTGTTTGTTTAGGCATCAGACGCGACAGACAAACGTACAAAGATTCAAGGCGTTACTGACTTCACACAACGAAAACCGTGGTTGCTGTGACGCAGCGTAGGCGCATTCCCGTTACGACTGGCAATCCACACTGCCGCCGGTGAATAGTACCAAGAACCACCTCGCATAACACGCAATTTATTAATAGCGACGATCTTATTTTCACCATCTCTTATAAGTATATCTGCAATTGGGTTCCGCCGAGGAGAAGTGACATAAAAATTTTCATCATACGCATCAAAGCACCATTCTGTCACATTCCCACCCATATCGTATAAACCATACCCGTTGGGTGGAAAACTACCGACAGGAGCCGTGTATACGTATCCGTCATCAATATTTTTATCCGCATGATTATCCTCATCGTTCCGTTCTTTGTCCCAAATTTCCCACAGACTTTTATCGGCAAAATTGCACTGTGTACCGTCTAGTGGAGCATTACCCCACGGGTGGTCTGTTCCTATCAATCCACCCCTTGCTGCTTTTTCCCATTCTGCTTCTGTTGGAAGTCGTTTGCCTGCCCATTTCGAGTATGCTATTGCGTCGTCCCAAGTTACACCGACAACAGGATGCTGGTCCGTTGGAGAATACTTAGGCACCCAATCCGGTAACGGACGATGTCCAGCATCGCGAACGAATTGGTTGTATTGTCCAACAGTGACCTCATATTTATCAATGTAGAACGCATCGACGTAGACGGTATGCACAGGAATTGTCGCGGAATTGTAAAGACGACCGGCCCCGCTCCCCATCTGGAAATCACCAGCCGGAATTAACACCATTTCCGCTCCGTCCTTTCTAACAATCGTTTGTAGCATATTTAGCGAAGGCGATCGTGCTTCCTGGTTTAGAGTGATGTCATTTTCAATGGTTGTTTGTGGGACATCCGTTTTTGACTTGGTGGAGATAGGTTGCCGGGTTTCCAGTAAACGTGGGTCTCCAAGTATCCAGTGGTCGCAAATATCCCCATCGCCACCGTCTGTTACGCGGATCGTCAGAGTGTTGGCATCAGCAGGTATATTAAATGCGACACGCATCGGTTCAAGAACCCTAACCCGACCTGAATTATAGACGACTTTGTTGTCAATCAGACAAATGAGTTCAATCGTTTCTACACATGGATTGGGTGTAATTAAATGCCCATCAAATTGATAGTATTCACCACCGCTTATATCATAGACAATGTGGCTTTCGGCATGTGAGTACATCCAGTGGTCAAACCTATCCGCATAACTGCCGATAAACACAGAAGGCTGTTCAGTAGGTTGTTCACCTTTCACTTTTTCCCAGAACCAACCATGCCACCCGCTCCACTCCCGCGTATCGTTTATCGGTACAAGAATATTTGGGTTGGCAGACACGAGTGAGAGATACGTTGCGGTTGCGTCGTTACTCTCGACATCAGTTATGGATTCAGCAGGCGTGCTCGTCATTTTTTCTAAAGACACATCCCAAGGGACTTGTTGACCACCTTTTAACGCTATCTTCTTAACACGGCTTTTGTAACCTGAAAGTTCTAAGCCTATATTCACCTGTTTCTCAAGACGAGTACCTGTGTCAATCTCGTAACTATCTAACGGTGTTACTCCGATTAGGATGCCATCAGCATAAACCATCGCGCCACTCGGTGTGCTGGTTATGTTCAATGTTGCCATTGTATTCAACTCAACACCACTATTTTCGTTAGCGTTTTTAGGAAGCATAAACACAAAATCACCGGTGTTCAATTGCTGATCGTGGATCTTCCCGTGTTGTGGATGCTGTCCTTGAGAGAACTTTGGCACTGTTCTGTAGAGGTAATCACCTAACTCAACACCTGTCAGGTAGCCATCCGGTGTCGGCTCCTCAACACGCCCTTCAAGGATGTTCAAAAACGCCTTCTTAAACTCACTTCTATCTGGCACAGGTTCATCCGCACGACCCGCTGTGATGAACTGACGAACTGGGTTTTTTATTCTGTCGGTGATGTGAGACGGTGTAACCCGGTTCCGAAGGTTGAGGACCGTCCCTGAGAAGCAGCTATCAAACATAAATAGCACATGTTTGGCGTGAATCTTCTTGGAATCCGATACGAATTTGACCATATCCACACTGTAAAGATCGAACGCAGCAGCATTCTCAGGGGTAGGCGTATCGAGCATCACGAGGTAGCCGAGATCCTCACCTGTTGCCGCTTTAGTTGTGTATCCATGCCCGGCATAGTAAAACAGGAGCCGGTTATCCGGGTCTTTACCGGATTCATAGATAAACTCCGAAAATGCTTGATTAAACTCGGACTTTGTTACATCTACCTTTAGCGTCACATTGAATCCGTGGCGTTCAAGGACTTCTGCGACTTCTTTGACATCCTTTACCGCACCCGGAAGCGGATTCCAACCGTTTTTCACTGGATACGCGCCGTTTCCGATAATCAGAGCGTATGAACCTTTATAAAGGTCAAATTCCTCCCCGCTCGCTGTGCGAACAGTAACGCGCATGCCACGTTGAGAAAACAACTCGTTAGCGGCGATAAATACGATCACAACACAAAGGAAACTAAAAAATAAAAATAAAGATATTTTTCTCATAGATACCATAAATATTCTACTTTCAGAACTTTAGAGCGCGCCGAGCCCTATAGCAAAACGTCGCATATTATAGGGACTTTACTTCTATAGATGTAAGCCTTACTTTGGTAGCGTGGTAATAGAGATATGTGCGGACCCTTCAGGACTCGGTTTGAAAGGTTGAAATCCGCGTGTCGGCGTTAGGTAGACGTACCCACCCTCCTCATACGTTTGCCCTGGTGCCAAATCAGGGAACGGTTCTCGCTTGGCATAAACATGCAACTGCTCCGCGCCAAATGGCGGTGTGCACACAAACTTCCCGATCTCTAAACTTTGATTAGCCATTTCGGGACTAACATGATAGTTGTCTAACAGTAGTGTCCGCTTTCCATCCGCAAGGATATAGATTAAACGGATATAAACTTCTTGGTCCGCACGTGCGAAGACTGTCATTGTTTCGCCCTCGGTATAAACCACCGGTCCTGTGCCCCTATCTGTCGCGATTTCAACAGTTAATCCATCATTGACAAGGACTTTCGGATTGACGATGGATTCTTCCGGTGGAACTTCTGTAGGCGAGACCTCTGTTGTTTGCGATTCTTCCTCTACCGGCTGCATCTCTTCAACACTGAGTGTCTCTTCAAGTGGATTAAAAAGTTTCCAATCTTGATCGAATTGCTCAAGGTTGCCGGGTTTAAGCGCGATGTCCTTGTCTCGGCGTTGACTCTCACTAAATCGCACAACAGCCGCCGCCTTAAATTCGCCCTTTGCGATATCGCGTAGCGTGGTGCGTAGCGTAATTTTGTCGCCGTCCGCCCAATATCCACCGAAGAATTGCAAGAGATCGTCTTGAGATTGTGCCTTATGGACCTCTCGCAGTGGCTGGAATCCTCGCATCGGAAGCGATCGATGCCACTTCAACTCATTCGTAAGTGCCTCCAAAAAAGGCGTTGAAGAAGGACTGATAACATTGAAACTGTCGTAGGTGAGTTCCTCTGTCTTCACCTTAGTTCCCCAGTCGCTGCTTTGCTGCTGGAATTGATAGGCAGTAACACGCGCAACATCATTGATGTTAATTATAGTTTGGGGCGCGATTTTTTCTACTTTCGTAACGACTTCTTTATGCGACATCATCAAATCTGCTTTGGCGACACCACCCGCTGCGTCCGACAATTTAGAAAATGCCCCAGGAGGCGTTGTGTAAGCTGCCCCCAATTGAATGAGTTCTGCTTCTTTTAATGCTTCATACAATCGGTACGTGCTCAGGTAGATCTTGGCAGCATCTGATAAATCGCCAGCGTTTTCTATGACCTGTGCTTTATGAAGAAGGTCGTTAATCTCTTGCCGTAAATCCGCAGCTTCGTCGGTATAAGTCTGCTGAAGCGTAGCACGCTTAACATAGACAATAACATAGGCATCCGGTGCCGCGGAGGGATAGTATTCCCGAATCCCTTTGAGTTTAGATTTTACGGAACTCTGGATCACTGTGCTATAGTGTTCACGGACACGATTGTATGCGAGCCAATCGTCTTCGTTTTCGTTAATTACATATCGAATCTTGTCGAAGATCTTCTTGGACAACTGATCTTCTGCCTGATCCATAAGGGCTTCAACAGCTCCTGGTCCTTCCGACACACCGACGAGATATTCGCTACTCGGATACGCTTGTAGATCCGAGGTCAAATCAGCGTGCGCAGTGGGGATGATTATTGTAGATACAATTAAAAAATAAACCCATAGCTTTTCCATGAATTAAAACTCCTATTGTTTACGGTGTAGATTGATTATTTTAATCCGAATTGCCACTATAACAAAACAACACAGATTAAAACACGCAAATCATATTAAGTCAAAATAATTTCGCCGAATCCTGTTTATATTAAGTATACAAATATCGCTTGAGTGTGTTCGCAATTTCTTGGTTGTCCTCGCGCAACGCCATGTCAAGAGGGGTCTCCCCTTCATAGGTTGAAACACAACTCTTTTGGATTCACGCAGCGACCAGACCAGCGACGTGAATTTGTACCGCCATCGGAAATTCGGGCCACCCTATAAAACAAGATTGTGATATAATAACAATCTACTGAAAGGAGAATTCCGATGGCGAAACGAAGAAACTTCACCCCCGAGTTTAAAGCAAAAGTCGTGCTTGAGACACTCCGTGGTGAAAGTTCGCAAGCAGAACTCTGTAGACGACATAACCTCAGCGAACAACAGCTCTCGAAGTGGAAACAGCAAGTCGTTGAAAATGTGGCGACTCTGTTTGTCTCCTCCACGGATCAGCAGTCCAGCGAGGCGGCGGAGCGTATTGCCCACCTTGAGCAGCTCGTTGGGCGGTTGACCGTGGCGTTAGACATCCCAAAAAAAGCATTGACTTTCTTAAGCTGACGCTGTCTGAAGATTGCCAAATCGCTGAGGCGTTAGGCAGCCATTACTCGGTTCGACAGATTTGCGAGGTGTTGGGTTTCACTCGGAGCAACTTCTATTATCACCATAGGTGTCAACTTAGGGAAAATAAGTGTGTTTTTCTTCTAAGAAAACTGCTGTCAATCGGAAATACCTCTTGTATAATGTAGAAAAGAGATGAGTAGTTATTTCTACAAAAACAAGCGAAAACTTACTGGGAGTGCACTGGCGCAAATCCTCGTCTTGGGGTGGTTAGAAAATCCAGAAACAAGTTATCAGCAACTCACCGAAACCGCTGCGACGCTCGGTATACAAGTCAGACGGCAAGCCCTTGAACAACACCTGACCCTCGAAACGACCGAAATGTTGAAACTACACTTGATGCCGCCATTACAGAAGTGCTTGAAGTTGTCAGTCAACGCCAAGCCATGCGTTTACTTCAACAGTTGACGAGCGTCTATGTTCAAGACAGCACATGGTTATCACTCCCCGATGAACTTCATGAGATTTGGAAAGGACACCCGAAAAAGAATCATCCCAACAAATCGGGGGTGAAACTTCATCTACGCTTTGATGTGCTCACGGGCGGCTTTCAACACTTCCAACTTACTGATGGCATGACGACTGATGCCACAGCCTGTAAAGATTACCGAAATATTTAGTTAATCTTTATGCAACCGCTCCGGACTTCGGGGATAAATTTCTGATTATTTGAATTACTTCAAAATAAGCATTCGCCGTGTCTGCTGGAAAGAAGGCGTCGTCAATCGGTAGAAATAGACCCCGCTTGCGACCACTTCACCGAACGCGTTGCGACCATCCCAATAGGCGGCGTGCGTTCGGTTCTCATAGAAGCCTGCCGATTGGTAGCCGAGTGGAAGTGTTCGGATCAGGTTGCCTGCCGCGTCATAGATAGACAGAGACACAGCACCCGCTTCCGCGAGATGATATGGTATCCATGTTTCAGGGTTAAACGGGTTCGGATAGTTCTGCAACAGGAGATTCTGCTTTGGGGTGCCGATGTCGGTAAGTCTAACCGATAGAACAGCGTTTGCGAGATTGGCAGCATTCACCGTGAAATTAAACTTTTCTGAGACGATGTTGCCTTGGATATCAGTGACAATCAGTTCCAACGTGTCACCGACTTCTACGACGCTATGGTAGTTAAGATCGGCGGTAGCAGCGGCGAAGTAATTACCGCGCACCTGAGCCTCCATGATGGTGTTGGTCCGATGGTTTCGGACTCTGACAAGGTAATCGTTGAACTGCTGGATACCTTCTAAATATCCGCTAACAACAAACGCCCATGTCTGATACGGTATTGTTGCGAATGGTGCTGCAGCGATCTGTGTCTGATTCGTCCACTCTGTTCCGGTGAAGACAATCGCGCGTGCCGTTGGTAGGTTGACGATATATCCTTTTGCGCCTTCAATTGGGAATCCGTCGTCAGGTGCGTTTGGTGTCCATGCCAAAAACGCCTGGTTTGCGGTGTCAAACGTAATGACGGTTGTCGCCCCTGTCTTTACTGCAAGCGAGCGTGCTGTCGTATGGACAGTCGGTTTCAACGGCACAGACAGCATGTTCAAACCTTTAGAGAGGTGCATAGAAAAAATACTACCAAAATCTTCCCCGTTAGGTTGTGGTGTCGGTCTACCGACGAATCCGTATCTCCGCCCGTCCGTTGCGTCGTAATAACCGATAATACTTCCATCCTGATTAACATTTCGGACGACAGTGATAACACTGCCTGGGAGCCGTACTTCATAGAGGATGCCGCTGGGCAGAAGGATATAGGACCGCAGAATATCGTTTGCAGCTTTGGCTATGAAGCCGATAACACCGATATCGGTGATGGTGTTCACAAACAAGAATTCGAGGTCCGGCTTTGTTGGAAGGTCAATAGTGGTAAAACTGCCGTCGGGGTGGCGTATGAATCCATGCGGCATTCCATCGGCATCGGTGTAGCTGCCGACGACAGCCCCTGCGGCGTTGACAAAGTCTCCATAAGTGTTGACTGCGCCAGGGAATGTAATTGTCAGCTCCCCTGAGAAAGCGTGGAGGACTCCCGCTGCATCGACGATGTTACCACTCAGTGCCCCTGTTTCGTCACTCATACCGTAGATGTGAGTTTCGGCTGTACCGGGAAAATCGTATTGGCGGAGTTCGCCATTTTCTAAGATGACACCATGATACAGACCGTTGCTATCTTTGTAGTGTCCAGCGGCGTTCCCATTATTACCGAGCGCATTGAAATAAGTGTTCTGCGAGCCGGGGAAATCATACGTGCTGAAAACACCATCTATCAACGTGAAGCCGATGGTTTTCTCACCGTCAGGACTACGGGTATTCCCTGCGTAGTCTCCGAAGTCGTTGCTTGCAGACACCTCCAAGAAATTGATCCCCGGAACTTCAATCGTCTCAAAGGTGTAATCTGCAATCGGTGTTTCGGCTTCGACTTGTGTAACAGTGCCCGCTATGAAGCAAGTGGTTAGGCATATAGACAGAATAAGTGCCATTTTTATGTAATGATGCATAGCTATCCTTTTTTAGTGTGTGTTTGGAAATCGTGAGTAAACGGTTTGTGTTCAAATGAGATATTCAAACCAATACCAAAAGGAATTCTCTATGGATATTATAGCACTTTTCTGTGATATTGACTACTTTCTATTTTTAAGGGATACGCGGCTTGTCGCTGACAGCAAGGGAGGTGATTTGGCGGGTTGGGATTTACACGTCCGCAGGCCCAAAAAAGGCAGAATATTTTACAAGGTTATGCAACTTTATCGTAAGAATAGAAAAAGAAGACTCATTTTTTGATTTTGTCCCAATGATACTTCATCAGAACGACGAAATATATGCACAACATGGAATTCACCTCAACATATTGAATCATATTCAAAACGATCTTGGGTTAATAAAGCTTGTCGATTCAATAGGAGGAGGAACAGGTTTTTTCATAATAATATTCCGACGGTAAAAAACTAAAATTAAAAGTTCCCTAAAGGTGAATACCGTTATCGTGACGGTAAAGCTCGTGTTGATCTTGGAATTGTAAAATTAACGAAAGTTGGATTTGAACTTTGCCAAATTTGCGAAACCAAACCTATTAATGGATTCTTTGAATATATGCAAACAGAATTACAAGATCATATTTATATAACGCTATCGGCAGCGGTTCAGATACGGCTTTTCAGGAGGAATCTGCATTTATTTAAAAAGGCATGATCCCCCAATGAATTCACTCTCAAGTAAAAGATAAAACCTTTTTGCAATTAAAACGTCTATGGTACAAAAAGAAGAATAAATAATCATAATTTTAATAATAACTAAGCCACGTCTCACAATAGGAGGAAAAATGAGCATTGATAACGACAGACTAAGGCTATCACACCGCGGAAATCTTGAAAACCTGCGAAAACCCCCTGGATTAACCGAGATGATCCCAGTATATCTTACAAATGAAAAAACAGATTTTCACGCCCATTATATTCTGTGTGCTTTAGTGCCATCCAACCAAATCGAGGAAGTGCTCTCTCGTTCGGACAGGAATTGGGAGTATTGTAAAGGCACCCCTACTGGCGTAGTATATAGCACAGATAACGAAGAACGACGCGAATACCTTCGCTACGGAACTGACACTGGTGCTGAACCCCTGATTATTGAGCGCAATTTTTACGATATACGCCCTGACTACAGAGAAATATCTGAGGAGTTCCGACACTTTCATAATCTATACCACAATAGGAAAATAGAACTTTCTGAATACATCAAAATTGAGGACGATGGCAACGAATATCCCGTGGCTATTGTTGAGCCACACCAAATTCAGATAAGACTCAAGGAAATTCTTCAATTTGCGGCAATCAAGGAAATGCACCTAGCAATTTACTTTGATTATCGGGAATACTCAGTTTACCCGGAGGAAGAACTCGGATTGAGCACTAACAGTGGGACGGATAATCTTATGCGAGAAGGGCTTATGTGTTGGGAACAATACTATACTGGACCTATCTCCGGTTCATCCGGTTCCCCTCTGTCAGTTAGGAGACTCATAGGAAAGCACCTTGTCAAGCCTTTGCCGAAATCTAAGAGCGGTTTCTGGCCTTTTGCTAAGAAGCCTAAAGAGAAATACGTGGAGTTTATCATTGATGTTGATGAAAACGGGGATGATATTACTTACACATCCGATCCAGACGAACTAAAAACGCCAGCGGATCCGGAGAATATACGCGGTGTAGACTCGAATGCCCCTAGTTACCTAACTCCGGTCCACTTCCGTAAACAAGTTTTAGACAAATACATCCAAGCATCCAGTAAATATGATGTGGAGGATTCTGTACTTCGCTGTGGTAGACTGTGGTGTATGTTTATAGATAACGATCACGAGAACAGAGTTTGTGCCTGGTTGGGTGATCTCGGACGCGATATGCCCTATAGTGAGCAACAACATTGGCGGGTTCATAACATTCCACCAGCAGGAGGTATAAGTGCAACCTATTTGCATCGTCAGATTTTTGCACAGTTCACGAATTCAAACCAACCAGAGCACGTGTTCAGGCAATGTTATCGTAATTTGCAAAAGGCGTGTGAAGAAAATCTCGGTTGGCAATTTTTGCTGCCGTTAAATACTGCCGATGAGCATCACCTACAAAGCCTGAGAGTGCCTGCCACTGATGAACAACGTGACTTTGATGAGTTGGTCCTAAGTCTTACAAAGATATTAATCGATTCTCTAAATGAAAAGTCCTTGAAAAAATTAGTCTCTTCTGAAAATCAAGAGGAACTAAAAGATAAAGAAGGGAACAATAAAAGAGGTATCGCTATTCTCGAAGTTGTCTTTCGCCTGAAGGAGATTGAAAATGCTGATGATCATCTCTTTTTTCTTCAAAAACTTCAGAGTCTACGGTCAAGCGGAAGCGCACATCGTAAAGGGAAAAACTATGCGAAAATTGCGGATTACTTTGGAATTGAAAGTCATAACTTACGGGATGTGTTCGCCAGAATCCTCAATAGGGCTTCGGAAGTTCTTGATTACTTCATCGCTATCGTAAAAAGCGGTGAACTTGATACGTAATAGCAATCAGTATTCTGTTCTAATCTTTACGACTTGTGCTAGTTGTCTTCTCGCTGCTTTGTAAATCAATGTTTAGGACATCCCTTGATGAAACTCAAAGACCTCGCTCTTACATTAGTAAACTCTATAAAAACAAGATTAATTAGCACAAGTCGTAATAACTGTTAAAATTACTGTAGTGCCACCATTTATTAGGGCCAAAATTCCCTAAAGTTAAGACAAGTTTTTTAGCTGAAATTCCATAGGTGTCAAATACCCTAACGCCGAGTGTGGGCGTTTGTGGTGATACACCTGTGTGATAAAATGCCCGATCCGGGCTCTTGCTTCGGTAAGCGTGTCATAGTCATTGAGATGAACTTCTTCTTCCTTGAGAGTTCGGATCAACCTTTCAGCATATCCGTTCTCCCAAGGGCGTCCGCGGTGTGCGACGGAAATCTCAACGCCATGTGCTTGGAGTGTTGCGATATAAGTTTTTGAAAGATACTGCACGCCTTGATTGGAATGATGTATCTCACAGACGCTGTGGCAGAACGCCTCTTTCAGCGGTTTGAGCGTCAGAAATTGGTTCAAGTGCTGACTGATCTGCCACGCTCTAATCACTCGTGTAAAGACATCCATGAGCAGGCAGAGATAGATGAAGCGTCCATTGAGGCGCACATAGGTAATATCACCGACCCAGACCTGATCCTGATGAGAGACCTCAAGAGTTTCAAGCAGGTTGCTCCACGGTTTATCCCCTTGAAGCGATCTTGTTGTTCGACACGCACGCTTGACGGAGACCAAGAGATCATTGTCTTTCATCAACCGAGCGACGCGTCGGGTCCCAACGCTGTATCCCTGACGCACGAGGAGCTGTGTGATACGTCTATACCCGTATCTCGGATACGCGCCAGCAAGTTTCTCTATTTCAGCGCGCAGAACTGCTTCGGACGGATCCGCTTTCGGTTGATAATAGAAACTGCTCCGGTTGATGCCGAGGATTTCACAAATATCTCGCACGGAATGCTCCTTGCGCAAGGTTTCCGTAATGTAGCATCGCTTCTCAGATAACGTTAGTCCAACTCCGTCAATAGTTTTTTTGGATGTCTAAAGCCACTGCCATCCGTCCAACGAGCTGCTCAAGGTGGGCGATACGCTTCTCAGCATCACTCGACTGCTTATCCGTAGACTCAAATAACGAGGACGCATTTTCAAGAAGGTGTCGCTTCCACTCTGAGAGTTGATTTTCGTTGAGATTATGTCGCCTACAGACTTCTGCTTGGGAAGTCGCACCACTGAGGACTTCAAAAACAAGTTCCGCTTTAAACTCAGGGGTGAATCTTCTTCGTTTCGCCATTGGATACTCCTTTCAATAAGATTGTTATTATATCACAATCTTCCTTTAGGGAGTGGTCTAAAAAACCGTAGGCAGTACAAAGGGTTTTCACAAATCTGCGATGGTAAGTTTAGATATTTTCACTTCCTTTCATTGGAAGGTTATGATACGATTAATTGTGTGTCATTATTTTTTTTCGGTTAGTGGCTGCAACGCTAAGTGGATATGTCATAGATAAGAGGAGATTTGAATTAAAATGGCAGAATTCTTTAGATTTAGAAGTGTAGATGCTCTATTAGGAAAACACCAAGAACTTCAAACACAGACGATTTATTTTGCCAGCCCGGAGGAACTGGATGATCCTATGGAAGGTTTACGTGATATTATATGGATTGGAGATGAAATTGTCTGGACGAATTTTCTTAAACATTATGTCTTTTGCATGCATCGGAGTTATTTTTTGTTGCAAACAGCAAAGAAATTCACAACTATAGATGTGGATAGCATGCCAATTTTTGAACGTTGGGACCAATTGACAATCCCCCTAGAGCAGATTATATTTGACGACATTTGGAACCGCTTTTACCACCTGCCAAATGTTCCAGAGATCATCGCTGCACTAGCAAACACGAAACGTAAAATCAGAAATATAGAACTCGCAAGTTATCTCCGATTCATAACTTTTGTCCTCATAGATGAAATCCAGAAATCGCACATTGATCACAAACTCACTTCTGAATTTGTAGGCACCCCCTTCTCCGAAAAATACCCTGTTGACATAGCATTAGAATCACTTTGTAATTTTATAAAAAACAATGAAACCATTGAAAATGTGCGAACATTTGATGCTCTGTTCCAGTTATCGGAACGGGATATAGCACGTCTGAGCCTTCTTGTACCACAGAGTATTAACTCAAGAAACATCGACATCCTGATAAAATTTAACATTGCAAAAGTATATTTAGAACAACTAGAGAAGTTACTTTGGCCCAAGTGGTACACAGCTTGTTTTACGAAGAGTTATCATAACTCCTCTGTGTGGGCAAATTATACAGATGGACATCAAGGAGTATGTTTGATTTTTGAGGCTGCAGAGAATGATAATTTGAACAGCCTAGAATTAAATGAAGAAAATACTAAAAGCTCTAGAACATTTCCTTTCCACGAGGTGCATTACGCAGATAGACCTGGTGAAATTGACTTCTTTCGGACTATTTGTAGGATCACAATGTCTACGCTTAAGGAACTATGGTATACCGGTCAAGATGGTACTCTCTCCGAATGTGCTGCGCACATCAAATCTAAAAGTGATGAAGATGATTGGAAAGAAAGTTATTGGAAAAATTTCTTTCGTGATGTTACTACCAAAATAAAAGACTGGGCACATGAACAAGAATATCGACTCGTTCTAGAAGACGGACTCAGCCAATTCAATGAGAAAGGATCTCGCAAATTGACGTATGACTTCAATTCTTTAAAAGGAATTATCTTTGGAATGAAAACATCTGTAGAGGATAAACGAAAAATTATTGAAATTATAAATGATAAAAACAGGGCGGCTGATTTCAACTTCTTCCAAGCTTTTTACTCATCAAAGTATGGCGATATTCGCAAGTATAAACTAGGTGTTTAATAGGAAAGATGATTATGGTAAGACGAAGGTAAAAAAAGTTTGGAAATGTCCAGAAACAGGTTTTCGTCTGCCCATTTTTTAGTGAATTGTCCAAAATCTCCATAACATTACGCTTAACCTTGCCTGTCGATTGTACTGCCATCGGAAATTTAGACCACTCTCTAAACCAAGATTGTGCGTGCGTTTCAACAGACAATAGTAGAATGTAGGTTTGATTCCTACTCGGTGAACCTAACACCGCATATCTTACTCCAACTGCGTTTCTGGAAACAGAAACGTGGCAAGCAGGAGGAAATGGCGCATGTCTGCGGACAGAGGCGAAACTCATAAGAGTGTCCAAAATTGGCACGTCCGATAATAGATTGACATGGATATGACATGGATAAGCGAAAGTTGAATATTCGTAGGTTTCCTCGTTATTATAGACATAGATAACGCCTTGAAAAACTATGGTATTCTAAAGATACCTCTGCACAATAGGTATCTGAATTAGGTTGAGAGAATACAGCATTGGGATGCCCAATGCATCAGGGTAAAGGATAATCCTAAATCCATCTGTGAAGTCTGCTATTAGAGAGTTGAAAAGAACCTAAATGGACTCCCGTAGTCCACAGGGGTGCGGAGATTAGGTAGCGTCAAGAGACGCGAGCATAATCAGGTTGAGTGCTTTGAAACATTTCCGAAAACATTTTATCTATAGACCTGAAATCGTGCGAAAGCTTGCAGACTATAGAAGTCATTGACTTATGGATAAGAACTAAAGTAAAAGTGGTCTATGACCTAAAGCGTTTATCGCCACACTCGACTGGAGAGCTATGTGCGGTGAAAGTCGCACGCATAGTTCGGAGGGGGTTGTGTCTCCGTGAGGGGACACGACTACCCTACTACAATGACAATCTATTTGAAAAGGAGCATTCCGATGGCGAAACGAAATGGAAATGTCAACTTCTTGAAATGTCGAAACCTTCTTTGAATCTACAGATAAGCAGTCAAGTGAGTCAGCGGAGCGAATTGCGCAACTTGAACAGCTCGTAGGGCGGTTAACGCTGGCGTTGGAAATTCAAAAAAAGCATCGACATTGTTGAGTTGAATCCGTCTCAACGGCGACACATAGTTGAGGCGTTGCGCAAGGAGTATTCCATGTGAGAGATTTGCGAGGTGCTGGGTTTCAACAAGAGCACCTTCTATTATCAACCCAAAAGCGACCCGTCTGCAGACGTCCTGCGAGATGAAATACAGCGGTTAGCGGTGGCGTATCCGACGTACGGATATAGACGTATCACGCACTTGTTGGTGAAGGCGGGATACCCCGTTGGGTATAGACGGATTGCCCGGTTGATGAAAGAAGAAAATCTCTCAGTGTCGGTGAAACGTCTCTGTCAAACCACGAAGTCGCTTGACGAGGAACATCCTTGGGTCAACCGACTTCAGACGCTTGAGGTCTCCCAATGCGATCAGGTCTGGGTCGGCGATATTACTTATGTGCGTCTAAAAGGACACTTCATCTATGTCGCGCTGCTCATGGATGTCTTCACGTGTCTTCACGCGTATGATAAGAGCGTGGCATCTGAGTCAACAGTTGACGCAATCTCTAACATTAAAACCCTTGGAGGAAGCATTACAGCAAAGCGGATCTTCAGAGATCCACCATTCCGATCAAGGTGTGCAATATCTTTCAAGTGCTTATATTTCGACGCTCAAACACCACGGTATTGAGATTTCGATAGCTCGCAGAGGGTGTCCTTGGGAGAACGGGTATGCCGAAAGGTTGATCCGAGCACTGAAGGAGGAAGAAGTTCATCTCAATGACTATCACGACATCCACGAAGCGAGAATCCGAATTGGTCATTTTATCAGACAGGTGTATCACCACAAACGCCCACATTCGGCATTAGGGTATCTGACACCTCTCGAATTTCAAAGACAAACCTTCTCTTAACTTTGCTGAATTTCGGTCTAAATAAACGTTGGTACTACAGTTGTCTCTGGTTGTCATACGATTTCTGCGGTTTAGATAGTTTCGTTAGTGGTCTCTGTTTATGTGCATAGGCTGGAGAGGTCGTACCCGCGGCGTGCGAGTTCAAGGAACAGTTTTCGTCGTGTGTTTTTGATTGAACTACCTTTTTATAAGAAAAAAGGAATTTCTCAAACACCGCGTTATTCTGATTTTCTCGGTCTTACATTCCATAGCGAAAACATTTCAACAATATCTTCAATTGAAATCTCACATAGATTTGCGAATGAATACAATCGTTTTGCTTGATACGTCCTGTGCGCCAGGCTCGGTCTGAACATACATGGTTCACCTTCTTCAGTTTTCATACCTCTTACTCCATCCAAATAACTCTCATCAACCATCATTTCCTCAAAATCTCTGCTAATAGAATGAAACCGTGCCCGCTCGTTTTGGGGTATTTGTTCTTCCCACTTCTCATCATCGATATGACCAATAATTTTCCTCTTTTCGTATAGAGTCGCAAGTCTTATTATACAGAGCTGCCGATACGTAAGTTCATCAATATCCTTTAAAATCTGGCGATATGTATCCATATCCAAATCTTCATCAAAATGAACATTTTCAGTTAAATTCGCCATAAATTTTACTTTGGGTTCCTCGGTTGCAGCCATCACTGTTTTCAAAGTTGATTCTACAACTTCTTCAAAGTTGGAGCGATTCGTAGGAGTTTCCTCAAAGAACCCATCCTTCCGAAACTCCTCACCGGCATTTGATCTTTGAGCAATACCTTCTGCCGCTTGTTTCCCCCATTGATATAACCGTTTAGATTCACCTCTGGTAGTCAGAGGGTTGATGACTTGGCGGAACACTTCTCTGACGATTATTGGGATGACTGCTGCAGATATACCCGTAGGATCGCCAGCAGCGGATGCTGTCAAAATACCCAACACCTGCAGGCTAAAATCTTGTACAAGAGATTCGTGTGTATTTTCTTCTGGTTTCATCAAACTCATTTCGGTCACTCCTATGCCAGACAGTAGGGTAGGATTTGCAACTTCCACCTTCCCACTGAAGTGAGTCGTAGGACACGATACCATGAGAAGTACTGAAAACTCTGAATGAGAGAGTTTCGGCGGTCTGAAAAGTTGAAGAATCAATGTGTCTGCTTATAACTGAATAGACGGATCATATACCGGATACAGCGTGTAGGGTTCAGCGTTCTTCTTGATGTGGGTACGGAGTTCATCGCAACCGCGATACCATTCGCATCTCCAGCTGCCGTTAGGGTGGTCCGAATTTCCGAGGGCAGGACATTTTCATAAAACTTTAGTTCTGTAAGGACATAAGAGTAAAGATTTAATGCTCTACAGACCTCACACAGCGAAAACCGAAGTCTTCATTTGAAAAGTTAGGTGGAGCATGGTTACCATCAGAAACTGCCACATCGCGAGCAAATCTAATCCAAGAACCACCACATAACACGCGCCATAAATCAAGGTTCAAAAATTCATTTACAGTGCCCGTGATACTACCAGCACCAGCAATCGGATTATGGCGAGGTGGAGTTAGGTACCGCTCATATTCATCAAGACACCATTCCCAGACATTACCTGTCATATCATACAAATTGTACCCATTAGGTGGATAACTCCCGACAGAAGTCGTATCACCAACATTCCTGCCGTAGTTCGCCTTGCTGGAATCAATTGAATTACCCCATGGGTACTTTTGACCGACCAAACCACCGCGCGCTGCTTTTTCCCATTCTGCTTGTGTAGGTAGACGCTTGCCTACCCATTTCGCATAAGCCATTGCACCATACCAACTCACATTGACGACCGGATGGTTGTCCTTATCACTTGGATAATTATTTCCATTCCAACTTTTCAGATAGTTTCCGTCGTGGTACTTGCTAGAGATGTTACCCTTCTGCCAATCTGGATTTGCATCTAAAAACACCTTATATTGTGCGTTCGTCACTTGGTATTTGTCCATATAGAAAGCGTCAATATACACTGTATAAATCAGTTTTTCACCAGAATCACTGATGCTGCTAACCATCTCAAACTCGCCCGCGGGAATGAGAATCATGTCTGCGTAAGGTGCACTTGTAACTCTATTCGGGATTTCCACCTCCTGAAGGGTTCCTTGTATCATTCTAAAGTGTTTCTTTATTGCCTTTTCTGGGTCATATACAACTTTACGATCCCTAACCTCCCGCTTAACGTAGGTGACGGACACGGTGTCACTGTCTGCATCAGCCAAAATAACCTCTTTAACGTCCGCGCGGTCTCCTAATCCTACATCATCAACACTTCTGAGCGTTTTTTTATCAACTATATTGAGAGCCCAAAAGACACCCGAACCACCACCACTTTGAGCTAAAGGCACAAAAATATATCGATTGCCTTCAATAGCATACTTAGGTAGAATTGTATAAGAACTGTACCTGCTGCTATCATCTTCATACGGTATGCGGAGTTCTATATAATCAGAGGTGCGGATTACGCCTTCACCTTTAAAAATTACTTCATCACTTCCCTCTCCGCTTAACCACGTAACAATGAAAGTAATTTTGGTTAGTGCTTCTTCTAAAGGCATGTCTAATTTAACAAAATCTTCAGTATCAGCTTCGTCTTTTCCAACAGGAAGAACGAAGACAAAATCGCCTTTATCTAAGTTCGGATTCCGAATCTTACCATACTGTGGGTGCTGCCCTTCAATGTACTCAGGCACCTTATTTTTCAGGTAATAACCCAACTCCTCGCCTGTTATGTAACCATCGTGGAATGGTTCAGGAACATGTCCTTGAATTAGGTCCAAGAATGCCACTTTAAAATAGCTGCGATCTGGAACGGTTTCACCTGCCTTGCCTGCAGTAATGAACTGACGAACCGGATGCTTGACACTGTCAAGAATCCCTCTGGGAAGTTGAAGTTCATTACGGACATTGAAGATCGTGCCGGAGAAACAACTGTCAAACATAAACAATACGTGACGTGCCTGAATTTTCTCTGCGTGTGTTACCAGCGAACTCATATCTATGCTTGCAACTTCAAAGCCAATCTCATCCGTATCGGGTGTAGGAGCATCAACCATGACAAGATAGCCAAGATCTTCGTCGTTTACATTTCGTGTGTAACCATGTCCAGCATAGTAAAAAAGGAGTCGATTGTCTTTATCTTTCCCGGATTTTAGAACAAATTGAGCAACTGCTTTTTCAAATTCTGTCTTATTTAGGTCTATTTTCAGGTTTACGTTAAAACCGTGTTTTACTAGGACTTCTTTAACTTCATTCACATCTTGGCGCGCACCTGGAAGCGGTTCCCATTCTGTGTAATTACTATTTCCGATAACTAAGGCGTAGGAGGCTTTGTATAACTCAATTTCTTTATTTGTATTGGTGTGTATTTTTATATTATGTGGCATTTTATCTGTAGGAAGATCTCTGATGGTACTCGCTAATTTTGGGGTTAAATACTTATGTAAAACCCCGCCTTTGCTCAGCTTATATATCCCCTCATATTGTTCTATCTCACCGATAGCACAGAATAAGTCCAACATACGCTGTGCTGTTATCAGCAGATTCTCATTAGGTTTTCCTTGGATTTTAGCGATCGTTTGTAGACGAGGTCCACCTGTATTACTCTCAAAATCTCCTATCCCGTAGAAATCTCCGTTCAGGGCATGTACTATCTCAAAGTGTATATTTGCCAGCGGAACACGTTCATACCCCGATTCCTTATGTTCGCGATCAAACCTTCGATGTTTGCTTTTAATAACCTCAATGATAATCTCGGCAAACAGTTGCTTATCTTTAGCCCCCTCAAACAAAATTGGTGTAGTTGTTTCATTCACAGTTTATTACCTCCATAAAAATCCGTTGCATGGTTTGGCATCTACCGCTTATCTATCATGGGATTTCATCCGTTAGACCACACATTAAGTCGTATCTCAGTAATTTTTGATAAACAATTCATTTCCTTTTGCTGCGCTGTCCTTTCGGTAATTGTTCATGCCGTATTGGAGTGTCCATTCATGAATATCAGCGAAATCAAAGAGATCGCGTATCATAGGTGAATCGTCGTAAGTAATCAGCCATTTGTGTGGACATTTTTTCATATTTTCGGCGAATAATTCGTGATCAAAGGCTGTATGTAACGCGCCTCTTGTCCCGTATAGTTTCGACTCTGTTGCCTTCCAGTAGGGCGGATCAAGAAAGATAAATACATCATCGCCACTCTGGAAAAGGGCGTTGGTGTAGTCCTCATTCGTGATTTTGACACCGGAAAGGTAAGGGGCAATTATTTCAACGCGGTCAATAGATGAGGACGTGAAACGTTTCTCATAAGCGGCTTGGGAATATCCGCCGGAATCCACGACCCCTGAAAACGTGATACGGTTGAGAACGAAAAAGCGAACGGCACGATCAAATTCAGAAAGCATTTCCTGATCTTGACATAGCAGATCCTTTGATTTCGCTAACTCCTGAAATAAGGTGCGCCCGTCTGTCGTGGTTGTGTGTATTTTTCGCAACGCCTCAATTAGTGGTGTAACATTGTCTCCTACTTGTTTCCAGAAACAGTAGAGATCGTAATTCAGGTCGTTAATCCAATACGATTTGATTGCGTCCTGGAAAATGCCCCGGATTGCAAAAAAGACAGAACCGCCTCCGACGAAGGGTTCTCGAAACTCCGCAATATTTGCTGGAATAAGGGGGAGAATCTTTTTCAGTGCTCTTGATTTACCCCCCGGATACCGTAATGGGCTTTTTGCTGACTTAATCATCGCGTCTTGTTATCCATATCTGAAAATTGTTCATATCCGCTTCTTGGTTAAGTAACATGACCGTTTTCCGGCGTGCTGAACTCAAGCGATTCTGTTGGCAGAAATCCGATATTAGGTTCGTAGAGGTCGGTAGGAATAGGTGCCCAGTGAGATTACCCGTAAGTTTGAGTCGAGTAACAAATGGAACATCCGTTATGTCATCAACTCCCACTCGTTCCATATTTGCAAAAAGGATAAGTTTAAACAAACCGTCCTTGACGTCACCTATACTTGGAAAGCTTGGAAACTTCTTCTCAGTGGTATTTTTTGATTCTTGTATGACTAACTGGTCATTCTCCCAATATATTTCGTCAGGTGATAAATAATATACTCCGCCTTGATAATTTGTAATTGAAAAAATACCTTTCTCGCCCCCACTAAGCGATTCTAATTCATGTACGGTTGCAGTTTCTCTAAGCGCAGCAGCGTGTGAACGAGGGAGGGTTTCCTTTTTGAAGGTCTCCACACAGAATTCGTTGTTTACTTTGAATCTCTCAAGCGTGTTTAAGTGATCTTGTGCTTTGTGCATCACAACGTTTTCTTGCTCAGAGATTCTTTGATAACTTTCAACGGCGTTCAAGAAAATCCTCTCAAAGTCATCCTCAAAATGGTTCGTATTCCAATGTAAAGCATTTGATTGAAACTGACTAATTTCAACCAATTTTTCTGTCACATATTCAACATTCATGACCTGATTGGTAATTTTGTTTTTCCCGTCCACTTTTCTTGCATCTTCATACCAAGCAAGGATGATATGGACATTCATGAGGTTCATCCATGAAAAGGTCATGGCGTTAATTCTGTCGTTATCTCCAGCAGCCCCCTCGTCTTTGATAACCGGAATTATTGTTACTTTTTTCGTGCTAAGTCCAAGTGTGTCGTAGATACGTTGAAAAGGATATGAGCGTGTTCGTTTTGGGGACACCCATTTTGAAAATGCAAGATTGTTTCCCAAAGTGCCTATGTTAATCAACCCACATGACCTCGCTTTGTTTACATCAAATTGTGTGATCTCGTACGCCGTTAGTTTCTTTTGATTCAGGTAGGTGTCAAAACTTACACCTTTCACAAGACCTTTCAAGGAATGTACTGCCATTAATACACCTCAATAAATGACCAGGTCCTTGGTAATGTGTTTAATCTGGATTTGATTCGCCAGTTTCCAGTCCTTTATCCACTTGCTACAGTGGGAGGGTGGCAGAGAACGGCGTTGGAGACCGTCTCGTAGCAATGCCACCCTAAACTGGTTCTTTTAGAGTGTATCAGATAGACGATAATTAGGCAAGTCGCTTTTTTGTTTCGACGGTACGACTTATAAATAGTCCCCAAAACATTTCCTTCACACCACCTTTAAAAAATCCTTCCTAAGATTATTCTCCGACTATAAGAACGACCAGTTAACTTGAAGGATGTTCTTGTATCACAAGGATCACATAACTCCTAATCATAGAGCCATCTAACGTCTCTGTTTCTACGCGAGGTTCTGGCTCTTTGCGGTGATCAAACACGACGTAGTAACCTGCTGCGGCTGCTTCGAGTTTAACGTACGTTGCGAGTTGTGCCTTGCCAGACTCATAACGCATCTCTCCCCCCCATATCTTGGTTTCAACGATGTATTTTTTCTGATTATAGAGGATGAGGATGTCCATCCTGCCGCGCCCTGTTTGTACCTCCAAATACATCGTTCCACCTATGATCTGGACGAACTGCTCAAGATAGGCGAAAAGGAGATGTTGACCAACGTATTCCTGCGGTGTCTCCGGCACTTGTAGGATCCTGAAGCCTGCGCGTGCGATAAAGTCCCGGAAGTTATCAAGGAGTGCCTCCATCTGAATCTCTCTGTCGGATGTAAGATAATCCTGAAATCCGGCACGGGTGTCTTCGGGGAGATAGTCTTGCTCCAAGCCATTGACAGCGGGTTTGAACGTCTGCATGATGCGGTACTGATAAATCGGATTGACGATTTCACACAGACCGTCAGCCCCTTCACCGATAACGCCGTACGTCGTGAGTTCACTAATGAACTCATTATCCAGGTTGAAGGCGACACCCTCATCATAAGAAGCGATTTTCATCAGGAGTGCCTCAAATCTCCGATCCCGACGGATATTGGTTACCAGATGTTCTGTATGCGTGTTGCGTTCGCGAAGGAGCTGCGCGTGTGCTTTTGAAAAGTGCTCCATTGTGATCGCTTCGGTTATCGGGATGTCCATCTCCTTGGTAAGGATCTGGGCGAACCGGTTAACGAGCACAGGTTGCCCCGCTGTCTGTTTGTGGATAGATTCAATGACCGTGGCATCAAAGGGCTGCCCGACTTCGTTTGTGTATTGGGACAGGAGCTCGCGGACCTGCTCAAGCGTGAAGTTCGGCAATTTGAACTCGTCTTGGATATTAAAAGGCGAAATAGAGTGATCGTAGTTGAGTTGCGTAATGCTCTTGACCCCAACGATTCCGACGCTGTGCGGACATCGATCCTTACCAGAGATGTAAATATGGCGGAGTGCATACAGAAAATCGCTGAGAACGGCTCGGGGGATACCGTCAAATTCGTCAATGACAAGCACGACTTTCTGTCCATTATGATGGTGTTTGAGGAAGTTTGAGAATTGTCGAAAGAACCTTCTCATGGAGAGATGATCGGTTATTTGGGTGTTATCCAGAAATTCTATGAGGGCTGGAGAAGAGGTACTGCCACGTTTTTGGAAAACTGCCTCTATCTTCTCGCGAATATCTTCGTGGACACCCTGGTAAAACACAGCGGGTTCAAGGTTGTTGGATGCTTGGAAATCAATCTGTATTGGGAAATATACGTCAGCTGGGAGTGTCTCTAAAGCGCGATGGAAGAACGTGGTTTTGCCGGTTTGCCGCGGTGCGAAGAGGACGACGTATCGACCCTTTTCGAGTCGATCGATGAAATCCGAAAGTTCATCTGTTCGGGCAACGATGTAGTTATCTTCAGGGTAGACAGGACCACGGGTTTCAAAACTTCGCATCTACGCATTTTCCTTTTGGGATACGTTTCTATCCCGTAATCAGGCGGATTTTGCTTCAAATTCGGATCTTTTTTGGCGAGGACGGGTGTTCTCTTGTTCCTGCGACTACCACCAAGTCGTCCACCAATATTGTGTCCAATACAAAGAAGAGGCGGCTATCTCCGTTATCTCACAGACGGTGTGAAGTAGGAAGATCGCACCTGTTGAAGGATCAGATGTTTCTTCGTAGACACTCATTTCTCCATATATCGCTTCCTCTGGGTGTTCTCCTGGGGTAACCATCAGGTACAGCATTATCTGTTTCGGTGTCATGTCCAGAAAACTTCTCACCTGTTCTTCAGCGATCGACAAATTGGCAAAAGCATAACTTCCATCCCGTCGCTGCTCATCACGCCACTTCATCATCCATTCGCTTTCTGTCCACTCCGAGTTATCACGAGGCAGCTCCGAAGGTGAGCGACCTGTGCCCGTGTTCAGCCCCACTCCATTAATTGGAGGACATAAAGTTGATCCTTTGATACTCGGTTGTATGGTTTCATGCTGCCGTATTCCATATCCACATCGTCGTCAGGGAGTTGTAATAGCAGCTGCTTTGCCTTTTGGTTCCACGGGTGATTGTTCTCTCGTAGAGGCTCAGAGATTTCCTCAAAGTCAAAGTGAAGTCTTTCAAGCAAAAGAATAGCAGCATCAATGCTCAGATGCGGAAAGTGGAGTTTTTCAAGCATCCAAATAGCATCCTCCACCGGATACTCATAATCTATAGGATACGCATAGAAGGTTTGTCCCGGACGACGGTATTCCTGAAGTTCGCGATGTATGTCCTGTTCAAGTTCATCAGATCGCTCACACCTAACCTCGTAGGCGACCTCAAACGGCTCAGAAACGCCTATTTTGCGTGTCATCCGTTGAGCGTGTTGACTCGCCAGTCCTTGCGTGCGACCTATTTTTATCCAGCCCGGCATACTTTTATTCACAAGGATGTAGACAGAGCCCATTATTTCAGACATACGTACTTCTCTTTTCTTCCACCATGTCCGCGACTTGAGATATGCCTTGTAATTTTGTGGGGTAGTGCACATCGGGGTCCTTCCTATGGCAGAAATGTAAAGTTATCCAAATTACACACGATGCCCTAATGAAATCCAATGCTTTTCTTACGGTGTATCCCCCACTTACCGCTTGCCATCCTTGAATCTTGCGATTGCGCCGCGCTCGGCGAACTGGGCACGAGCATAGTGGGCTGGCATACCTGGGTCTTTCCACCGTCCTGCAGTTTGAATATCGACAAGAGACGCTCCCAACTGCGCCAGAGACACAGTTGTTCCGATCCGCAGAGAGTGTCCTGAAATCTTATCGGCAATGCCCACCTTGGCAGCAGCCCTCTTGATAATCTTCCGAACACCGTCTGCGGTGAGTGCATACGGTTCACCGGTGTCTTTGTTGACGTAGAGATTATCACCTCGCGCGGTCATGCGCCGAAAAAGGTAGCCCTCGGCTAACTCCGACCGTTTCAACCATTTCTGAACTATCTGGCGGGTGTCCTCGCATAGGTATAGATACTCGCCTTCACCTTCTTGGTCGGTTTTAGAGAACCGGATCCGAAGCGTGTTGTCTTCGAGGTCGTCTATACGGAGTTCGGTGACTTCGGAAATGCGGAGGAGTCCGTCGGACATGACCCGCAGAATAGCGGAATTGCGTATACCGCGGAGCGAGCCATCTGCCTCTTGAACAGCACAAATTTTCTCAACCTCACGCCATGTGAGTCCGTTTCGTTGCCCACGCCCTCGATCACGACCTTCCCTGCGGATACCCGATAGTGTCGCTGACGTGATAGGCATTTCAATAGGCTGTCCATTATTTCGGTGTTTGAGCAGCCACTTTACCGCGGCAACCACAATACTTATTGTCCCCGGTGCTTTGCCATCATTGAATAGGTTTGTGATATATTGGGCGAGCAGTCCGTCTGTTATCGGTCGTCCACGGAGCCACTCGTCAAACTTTTCCAAAGCATGCCGTCGGTTGCGTAGCGTGTTCTCGGCAAAGGACTTCTCCACGAGCCGTGCGGTCGGCTCTGGTATTAGTTCCACAGTCGTTTCGGTCGAGGGGACGATAGCGGTTGTCTGCGTGCTGTCCAGTTTATCGTTTTTCATGCGAACTCACCCCTTTGTCATTATCAAGCAATAAGGCAAATCTGATCAACTTTTCCGTCGTATTTCTTGAATATATCTGTGTATGGAATCTTAATTTCAAGTTTTATTGGTTCATTAGGGGCTTCTGACGCAGATTTAGGAGTAATAGTATATTCTTTAAATCCACCACTTTTTAATTTCCCTAATGATAAAGAATCTACCAAATCATGCCCTGTCAATTCCACTCTTTGATCAGTCCATTCACGAATAAAATCAATGAAGTCCTGATTATATTTGATTTGGTAAGCTGTTCCCAATCCAATGTTTTCAATGCGTATAAAAAAAAATCCTTCCTTGCGTCCTGTCTCTACCACTAATTCAGGTTGATATTGTAGCCTTAAACCTCGTTGTGTAATTCGTATTGACCATATTGACAGACATGCTGATATAACACCTATAAGTAAGGCAATCATAGCTGCTATGAATGTGACAAAACCTGAATTGTCATTGAACCATTCTAAAGAAAAATCCATACGATCCTCCATTACTCGTCATACTCGTCACTTGGAAAATACTTTTGAAATTCCGGTTTTATCCGATAGGCGGTATCACAATAACCTTCCAACGCCGCCTCTGAAGCAGGCACTACGTCTGCGTAGGCTTCTATCGCCTTCGTAGTTTTAGGTGTAACTGCTATCTTGCCACAGGCAAACAGTATTCCGAGATTGTCAAGCAGTGAAATAATTAGGGGGTCTGCCCCTAACTCATTTGCGATATTCTCGTACCTATCAGGTTTCAGGTGATACCAAAAGTTTGCCTCGTGCCAAACAGAATAAGGTAGGATTTTCTTTGGGATTCTGCTTTCGTCTATCGGTTCAGTTTGACAGCAATACAGTGGCACCCGACCATAAAATCCCTTTACACGAGACTTTTGCATGTGGCATTTAGGGCAGAGAGCCTGCAAGTCCTCCATACTTTCGTCACCCAGTGTATCATAATGTAAATGGTGAATTTGGGTTGCTTTTCTGTAGCATCCGCCCTCACACTCGCACTTATGATCACATGCTTCTAATTTTTCTTGCCGTTTCGCCTTCCATTCTTTTGAGCGCATATATTTCTGATAATCTGTCATTCGTGTTTCTCTCCTTCCGGGTTATCGCAAAATTCAATAGTAAATGGAACTCTCAAGCCCGAAATTACTCATTGAAATTTATAGATTTGACTAATTCCCTATAGTCTCTATTTCGCCCTAAATACAATTTGACGTAGCATTTTAATGCTGATTTTAATAACACGTTAAAAAACTTTACAGATGCTGTCAAATCTGCTCGTAGTTTGAGTAGTTTTTCTTCCGATGTTAGTTTCAATATATGAGTGGCACTGATATTCCCATGTGCTGCGGAGCTTAAGCTTCTATTAACGTCAGAACCATAGTATGCAGAATCGGGGAGTTCTAATTTGTAGAAATTCAATCCTTGTTTAATTTTATTGTCCCGATCAGTCCGCGACCATTGAGTTGGATATTTTGACTTTAAATCTAATTCGGTCGGATTGTATATGACTTCAGGCAAGGGGCTTTTATCTAATGCTTTATCCTCTTTATCAATCATAAACTTTAGGTAACGGAGGTATTCATTCCCTTTGTTTTTTCCTTTTCTATTTTTTCTGTCACGTACAAGATAAGCAAGGTCAATTAGAAATTCCCGTCCGATTCGTAGAGCGTGAGATAACGCTGTAGATATGTAATAGGGGGTGTTATCTATTAATGCTTGAGATATAAATATGCTATCCTGATAACTATGTCTGATATTCAGAAAAATATGCTGCATGACAATATCGGCAAAGTAATTAGAATTGTTATTAATGTCCAATGGTACCAATGGTATGGGTTGAATATACTCGTCAAGAACGCTAACTACTTTTTGTTGCTCCTTCAGAACTTTTGCTATGTTTTCAAGAGAGAGGGTTTGTGCCATGTTATACTCCTTTTCGGTCTGTCTCCCCGTGTCTATTTGTGCCTAATTCTATTATACTATATCAGCCCCGATAATTCCACACTTATGACAAAGTATAGAATGAAAATAACAGCCATAGAAGCTGTCTGCAGCAGGCGTTTTTGTGTTTTATCCTTGACAAAGGTATAGCAAGTATGTCATAATTCTTGATAGCCAAAAGAGGCGGGGGGTATCCCGCAAAGAATTACCCCCCTGTAGCAAAAAACCTGTAAGCCTTTTGCCAGTAGCAATTATACTGCTGCTGCATTGGCTTTGTCAAGGAGAGAAACTATGACAGCCAAAATTCGCAGTATCCATCCCCCAATCTCACCAGAACCGATCACCCACGACGACATTACACCAGACTACTTCAAAAAGGCTTGGGCGGATAACCGCTCGCGAGTTATTGGATTCCTGTCGCAAGGGTTCGGCAACAACCTATCCGAAGCGATTGTCCTTTTTGAACTCGGTGATATGATTTCAAAGATATACGCACCGCGGCGCGATATGACAGAATGGCAGTGGCAACAACTCACAAGAGACTTCAGCCTGCCAAACTATAAGTCTCCACATTGGTTAGATCAACTACGACAAAAAATGTATTTCAAGTATGAGAAAAGGCGGTAGTAGTCCAAAGACTGATTCACACATTTTACTTATTGACCGAATTGGTATGTGCTGTGAACCGAATCGGTGCACGGGTTCACAGCACGAGTGTACTGCCATCGGAAATTTAGACCACTGTCTAAACCAAGATTGTGCTACAATAACAATCTACTTGAAAAGAGTCTCCGATGGCGAAACTAAAACGTAGAAGATTCACCGCTGAGTTTAAAGCGGAAACCGTTCTTGAGGCACTTAACAGTGAAACTTCAAAAGCGGGACTGTACTGACGACATAACCTCAGCGAAGACCAATTATAAAAAAGGCGTTCAATATCTTTCAAATGCCTGCCTCTCTACGCTCAGGCATCATAACATTGAGATTTCCTTTAATCTGCAACTTCGGTTTCATAATCCATTCCTTTTGCTGTCGCGATTTCAGCACTCGGATTGCTGACGTTAGTTTTGATGACCTCAGAGACGGGCATTTCAATCATAATAGAGAAAATACCCATCGACATTTTCTTCGCGCTTGAGGTCTTGATAGGCTCGACGCGCCACCCTCGGGCTCCGCCATCGTGTTTCTTGATAATCACTGATGATGAACTTGGCATAAAATTTCAGGGCTTCGGCTTTACAGACGGCAGCAAACGCTTTGTCTTTTGCCGCATCACCACTCCTGTAGTCGGCTTCAACACCCGGATCGAGCTCGGGATATGCCAAGAGTGCCCACATCCCGTGATAGAGCCGCGCGATGTCATAGTGAGCCAGAGAGACCTCGAAATATCCCGTATTGGCGTACGTCTTGACATACGCCAAGAGCTCTCGGAGCGTTTTCTGCACATCTAAGGCTGCCAATGAAATATTCTTATGGATGAGATAGTATTCGGCGATCGGAGCCAACCGACTCTCTGGATACAGTTTGACCAAGCGTTCCAAGAACCCGCAGTGATAATGAAACGCACCGCCGATTTCTATGTAGTGTATCTCTGCACCGAAACGATTTAGGACTTTGATCTTCTCCAGCACAGGGCTGAAGACGTTCGCATCGGGCGGTTGCGGCGCATCCATCTTGGGTCTGAGTGCGTCATATTCCGCCGTGAGTGCTTCAGCCACTTCCAGACCCAACGTGTGCGCCATCCAGAGTGCCTGCTCTTGTTCAGGGCGGGGGTCTTGGTGCATCAACAACGGTTCAAGCGCGATGAGGGCTTCATAGAACATCAGGTCTGTCATAAGTTGCTCCGCTTCTCCGAGTGCCTGCTTAGATTCAAGCGGAGGTAGGATGTCCCCAGCAGCAAACATCCCAACTGAAAAAGAGAAACTCATGACGAAAAAAATGAGAACTTGCATTTTAGATATCCTCCATGTGTCCGATATTACCGTTCTTCTGCCGTTGCGTCGCCAGCAACCCCTCGCGCTATTTCTATGACGTTGGGATTGCTAGGTTGCCTGCATCGGATTTGATATGTCAACATCGCTGCGCGAAAGTATAATATCATGATCGGTTAATCGGACATCATCAATACCGGTGTCTGTTAACATTGGCGTTTCAATATCTAAATTTTCAACTTTTGCAGCGACTTGATAATGGACCCCTTCTGCTTGAAGCGCGTCCATCAAGATTTGGAGAAAATCCAAGACGACGATTTCAGCAAGCGTCGGATTGTCGGGAATAAAGTCACCTGGATTTTGGTAACGGATGAGCGCAATCTCTTGTAGTCCGACGAGGTGGGGTTGATAAGTTTTGATGGATTTTGCAATTGCTGCTGCGCGCTCAGGAAAATCGGAAGCGATGATGTTTTCGTACATCGCAGCAGCTATTTGAGGCACCTGAGATAGATTCTGGACAGAGAGGAGTGCTTCGGCACCGGTACCCACATGGACATTATAGGTCATTACCGTGAATGGTTGCGCCCCTGAAGTATCAGGGGGCGGTAGAACTGTCTCTGTTATGCTTTTACATCCTGAAACGGCAAATAGTATTACGAATAACAACAGAACAATTTTTAGTTTTGACAAAATATTACTCCGCTCGGCTATTCAACAAATCAAGGTCAATTCCCGAAATATTGTGCAACTTTCACTAAATCCAAGATATTGATTTCCCAATCACCATTCACATCTGCGGCACGGTTATCTGCTGTAATAGCTTGCCCAAAATGTTGTGCGACAAAAACTAAATCTAATATATTCACAACATCATCGCCATTGACATCACCCGCTTTGTAGAGCGTAAGAACTTGATTTACGTAGACAGTTCTTGGAGACCTCGGTTGTGTGGATTCCAGATTCACATCCGTGAGCGCGATATTTGTTCGTTTCGGATCAACAACTTCAAAGTTGAGTTGCACCAAGTCACCATCCCCGGATGAAGTAGTGATTGGCATTCCTTCTGCGTTCAGCGGTGCTGACCCCATTATGACAACTGCCCAATACTTTGCATCGGGAAGCAGAAACGGCACAGGCGGTGGTGTCGGTGGCGGGTCTGGTATTTCAATGAAGAATTCGTCTATCGTCAAAATATCCTCAAATAAAGGTGTCTCTATAGACTTTCCTGTTAGTGTTGACTCACCAATGCTGAAGTTGAGAACATACCCCCTCTCTCTGTCAAAGGCAGGACTTATTGATAGACCACCCGGCTCAAAGTATTTGCCTTGTGTCGCATCAATATATTTGAGTGCGGTTGCGTCAAAAACAAGAACTAACGCATACGACACAATGTCTTTTCCGCCTCTTATAGTGACTGTGACGTTTAGATGTTCACCGGCATCCGGTGCCGTGACAGATGAAGCACGCAGTTCGACACTCCTATTCGCATACACTGACAATACAAATGCGAATCCGATAACAATCGTGACAAGTAGACGAAACATTTGATTTATCCCCTTCCCGCCAAGACCCCTTCCTTCAGGTAGGGGATGTAGGCGGGCGTATGGCGTTATCAAAAGCCAGCGAAAAAACAACGGTTAGAAAACGTTTGCTATTCATCAAAATATTCGGGCGAAACCCTCATGCTTTTACGTCGGGAGCATAGCCCATCTCCTTTTTTATTTTTCGATCAGCAGCTTCCGAGTTGCTGTGAAATCGCCTGCCATCAGCGTATAGAAATACACATCACTCGCCACAGATTCACCGACACTGTTTCTGATGTCACGGACTCGGAAAACCAAAGTTCACCTCTTGTGTTTTTCCTGCCTCAACAGTGACCTTGACGTTCTGTGTGCCTAACTTTTCGTGTCGTACCTCTAAGGTGTAAGTTCGCGGTGGCAGCCCTTGAATCTTAAATGTGCCTTTTCCCCTGTGACTGTGAAAAACGGGTGTGGCAGCACATGAATATAGGCAGCCATCCAATGATGCACGTCGCAGCGCACAGGGATACCGCAATCGCATCCCGGGACGTGATCTCTGCTATAAACGCATCCGAGTCGTAGGAAACCTTATCGCCTATGACATACTCATAAGAATAACCTTCAATCAGTGCAGAAACTTGTGTAATATCATTCCGGTGTCCCTGTATGAAAATAAAACGCAACGGGATACACGCATCGCTGAGAGACAGATTCAGTTTCGTCGTAAATCCACCTCGCGTCTGTCCGAACGCCTGTGTCTTTTGTCCTCCTTTTTTAAGGGGCACCCGCTGCTGAGGCATGGGCGCGCACAATCGTGGAATCAATAAGGATACCTGAGAGGTCGCCAGCATCGTGAAAATGTTCATGGAGTGCCTGAAAAACACCGGCATCACACCATCTACTGAAGCGACGATAGATCGCGTTCCAATTGCCATAGACTTCCGGTAAAGCGCGCCACGTCGCGCCTTCTTTAGCGATCCAAAGCATAGCATCATCTTCCGGAGGTGTGATTCTTTCCAATTCTTTGTACATAGTAATTTCCTCTCACAGTAATGGGATAGATTAGCGGTTTATTGCTTTCCAGCGGATGCCGATAGGACACGTTACGCGTTTCAAAGATATGTAACGACAAGATGACATTTCCATAGCCAAGATTGTCAATATCGGATAATTTACCTAATCTGATGACTTATCTGGTGTATCCCACTCATCGGCATACCCCATAAACTCCACGATAAGTGGTGGTCTCAGCAAGATGCTATCATCGTTTATCAAAAATTCGGTTGAAAGCACAATATCTACTCCTCGAATGTATCCATGCTCAAGGAGATGGTCAATATCTTCTTCTGTGAGTAGACAGAGAGAAGGCGGACGCGGAGGCGTATCACTATGACGGAATTGGTTAAAGAACTCAATTCTTTCATCATGATCTTCTAATTCAAACGCAATAAGCCTATTAAGTTGAACGCGCATTTCCGCTTTAGAGCCGGGCATAATTTTTATGACATGCCCGTGGTTCATGGCTCTTAACTGATGTTCTCGTCTTTCCAAAGCGCGCTCATCTTCGGACATTTCGGGTTCATTCCACCATTCTGTGTGCATTGATTAATCTCCTTTCGGGTTAGAGAGTTATCCTTCGCGAGCGATACCGAGTGTATCTTTGAGTTTCCCAAGATTTCCAACAACCGTCGGATTTAAGAGGTGTCAACGAGACGTGTGCGTTTCATTGTATTCTCTCGTCGCCTACCCATGATGTCGTCGATGGATATATCTACAGCAAGGTAGTGTTTCTAAAACGCTGTTGACTTCATGCCGTGTCGCGTGGCATACCTGACACAAACCTATCAGTTTATCAAGGGTGATTTCTGATGGGATAATAGGATAAACAAGATGGTGAATATGATGTACCTTGTTTTCGCACCGGGTACTTCCCCGTTCACCGCCATTCTCATATCCGCCAGGACACTCACATCTGCCTTCAGAGCGTTCCAAAACTTGTGATCGGATATGTTCCCATTCTTCCGTCGTACGAAACTTGGCAGTTCGCGCTTTTCGTACTTCTATGTTCATACGCTAATCGGCTTCCTCTTAGTGTGCTAATTTCTCAATTTCGCCATAAGATATTCTTGCCCGCGATTACCTTTGATGCGGTTGCAATGTTGGCATTTCAAGAGTTTATTCATTTGTCGTTAGCATATTCTATTGTATTTAGCACTTCGTCCCAATGTTCATAAGCATGTATAGGGGCGAGCAGTTGACATTTATAATCTTTCCATGTTGGCTTCTTTCCCAATGCCTTTTCAAGTCCGTCATAAACATAGTTTCCCTTCTCAAAGAAAGATTTGCTCATAACGATATTTACCAATCTTGGCAGTTTCTTTTCATTGTGCTGTTCCCATTTATAAAAACTTGTTGAAATACATGCACAGACAAAGTTACCTATATATTGAGCCCTGCGTCTGAAGTACGGTATACCGAGCATTTCTCCGAGTTTATGATAATCAATTGGTGCACCGCTTTTTGCTTTCTCGATGAGTATTGGAAGTGCTTTACGAGCATATTTCGGATATTTTGGAACATCCTTATCATAAAACATATCCAGACGAGTTTGCTCATAATTATCATAAATATAATCTGTCTTCTCTTTATTTTTTAGACCCATTATTTGCTCCTCTATTGTTTATGCGGGGTTTAGTGTCTCCCCGCAGGATCTTCTGAAGTTTCTATGCAACCAGCGGTGGCAGTACAAAGCATATATCAAAAACCACATATGAAGTGCCACCTCGTGGAAAATCGTGTCAATAATTTCCGCTGCAGGTGCTTTCAAGCGTAAAGAACAGTTGCGAGAAAAGAAAACGCCTATAACGGAAGATTTACAGGAACAGGAGTAGGATTGCCTTGTGGTGGCATACCGACTAACGGATCGAGTTCGTTGTGAAGAAACATCTCTACACCCGTTTTATATTTTCGGGGCACTTCTGCCCATGTAACGTACAATGGATTTTTCTCTGAATGGTACTGTAAAATGTCAGGGTTATCGCGGTGTACATATAATCTGTTTTTAATGATACCTTGTCCGACGTAGACTGCTTTAGGAATGATACCGGAAGCACGCCAAATGATATAAACGCCTTCCAAGTCAGCAAAGTCTGAACTGTTTAAGTCAACATCAAACAACCTATAATTTCGATTAAAACTGTCGCGATAAAACCATTCCAGTGTTAACATGTTAAAACCCATATTCAGTTGTTAAATTTAACTGAGAATTCGGTGAGAATTCTCAAAAGTATCTTTCACTACTGCATCCTTGATGAAAAATGGAGGTTGCTTTATTGAGGGTTCGTTCATGAGAGGTGCCTTATCCGAGGGTTCAAGTTTCTTGCCTTAAAAATCACACCTCCGCTAAATCCGAATCAGACCTAAAGCAGGTAGAGATCCATTTATCCGGTATTTTTTCCATCAGCATGCAAAGCGGCATGGCATTCAGCACAAAGTGCTATCAGATCATTTTCTTTTGATTCTGTGGGGTCCATTCCTATTCGCTCTTTCTCGACACGTTCATAGTTCCAGTGATGTACATGTTCGGCAACATTTGAACACCTGCATTCACAACCCAAGTGGCTAAATTTTTCATCTCTGGTACACCTGCGTTCACAAATCGGTTTCCATTCCACTTCTATAGATTCAATCACACGTCCATATTGATCGCGCGTCCTCTGGACGATGATAGGGGGCTCAGGCGGACAGGGTCGCATCGCACGATTCAGAACCGCTTGACGCTTTCGCTTCCATTCTGGGGAGCGTAAGTATTCATTATAGACGCGTTTCTGTTGAGGTGTCCTATAGGCTTCTTGTATCGTATCGTGCCAACTGATACAGTGTTCAAGGTTGTATATGGCGTGATCAAAAAGAAAGTCTTGCAGTTCTTCAGATGTTGCGAATAAGTAGGCTGTGGTTGCTTGGTTGTATTCTGTCGAATTGAAGTCTGAGCAGATCGTGCCAGCGCATCCCGCGATTTCGTATAGCCGTTTTTGGACGTTTAGCGGCAATTGTTTGAGTCGGTTTTGCATCTGTGTATCCTTTCGGGAAGGAGTGGTGTCCTTTCTAATCTGTTTCGGTAACGTTACACCACTGCCACCGGTATCTTCAACATCACCTAAAGGTAACACCCTCCGCGGCCCCATCAACATCTAACCCCAGACCGATAGGGCCGGTTTGCAACAACACTGAGCATATTTGCTACTGGATGCCTACCTCAAAAGACGGGACGAGATTATTCTCGGCACAATAGTTTTGGAAGTCAAGCAAGCCAACTTTCGTATGAAACAGAAGTTCCTTAGAATGTGAATAAACAGCTTTATTACACTGATAAAGTGTCATGACATTTATAAATTCTATGAACATGTTTTTTGATTGTCTTTTAAACTTATTGCGCCTTTCAGGGCATGAAAAACCTATTAGACATAACCTTGGGGTTACTGGAAAAGCCATTACAACATCCTGCCGAAAAGAAATATTGACGAGTGGAACTGTAACTATTATATTCATCCTACCATTTGATATGTTTGGCCCGGCTACTTCAGTTTTTGATTCATCATATTTAAGTTTTACATCGAGCGGCGTAAATACATTCTCAGGATTAAATATACTAACAGGATTGTCACTGGTTATGAAATGTCCCCTACAGCTCGGATCTAACCTAATGAACTCCCACATCCAATTTTGGAATTCTCTATAGAAACAACTTGAAAAATTTATACTCCAGTCAAACTTTCCGCTATATCCGCTATCCTCTTCTATTTTAGTATCTACGTCAACTCCATTTTGCTTGATTTTATTGATGGTATATACCTTAGGAATAAGATTTTCTCTGACAAAGATATTGTTGCCAAGCATGAAACTAACAAACTTTATGAACTTATCAACAATAGAAGCATTGTATTCTCCATGATCTACTGCTTCGATAAGTTCTCTTAATATTTTTGCATACCTTGTTTCAAGTTGACTTTGTGTTTGCTCTTGATCAGGCGTGTTATAGTCTTCTTCATAACCAATCTGACTTGATGATCTCCGCCTATTACTGATTTTTCCCTCTTTCATTATGTAGACTAATGGGTCCTCTGTGCTATAAACGAAGTTCTTGTAATAAAATTTTGAAACATAATGATGTCTTGCCATTTATTTATATTTCCATGATTTAGATCAGGCTATCCCTTAATTTACCTTGAAGTGCCATCGCTTATTCAGACCACAAAATTAGCAAAGTTAAGACAAGGTTTGTTGTTGAAATTCGATAGGTGTCAGATACCCTAACGCCAAGCGTGGACGCTTCGGAGACTCCTTTCCGTGAGATTGTTATTATAGCACAATCTTGGTTTAGAGAGTGGCCCTAATTTCCGATGGCAGTACAATCACGTTATACAAATTAAATTTTTTCACAGATTCACTCCACACCGATTTAGTTTTCGGTCAGATAGGGAGTAAAATCCGTGAATTTAATTCCATCTGGGATAGGTGATTCAGCTGTGTCAGCGTACCATATCTTATCAGCTCCTGACGGGAGACCTCTTGGGTAAATCTCTCGTATCGCGTTCAGCAACTTCCTTCCATGGGGATCCATAAGGGCAATATCATTATTTTCAAGGAGAAGTACCGTTGTTTTCCCTGTGCCTTGGTATTTCGCGAGTTTCTCGCCCCTATTATCAAGTAGTTCCTTGAGGCGTTCCGGAAGAGAGGAGTCGTTCGCTTCAAAAAGCCCGAAGCAAACGCCTGACCGAGAGTCACTTTCCTTAATTACATGGAACCGGAAGGGGATCCCAGGAACGTTGTTAATCCAATGAAGACAAGTTGTTAAACGTGGATTCTTTTTCTCTTGGTTAATCCAATGAGAGCCATCTGTTAAACGTGGATTCTTTTTCTCTTCATTGATCCAGTCTATGAATGCCTGGCGAATCTCTCTCCAATTTTGTCTTTTGGTGGTGGCAACGTAAATAGGTTTTTCAACCGCTTCACCGTACCAGATTTGATTAATTCCGGACGGCAGCTCTTCAGGGTAAGCCTTCCGTATCGCTCCCAGTATTCTATCGTTCATAAGGGCAGGATCATTAATCTCAATGAGAAGTACTGTAGTCTTCCTATTGCTTTGATCTTTCGCGAGTTTCTTCGCGCTTCTATCAATCAGCTCCTTAATGCGCTCAGGAAGAGTGGAGTCCTCCGGGTTAATGAGAGCAAAAAGAATGTCTTTGGGAAGTTCATTTCCTTTGATTACGTCGAACTGGAAAGGAATGTCAGGAACGTCGTTAAGAACACGGCAACCGTCCGCTAAGGAAAGATTAACTTCACCAATCCGATTCTTAAATACCTGGTGAATTTCTCCCAAATCTCGTTTTTCGGTGATACTAATGTAATTTTTGCTGACGGCCCCGTAATCAAAGGTGATGCTCAAATGAAACGAGAGTTGATCGGCGAATTCT
>JAPPES010000145.1 GCA_028824125.1 Candidatus Poribacteria bacterium | reverse complement strand
ACGGTATGAATGCTATATAGCATTCCCCGTATGGTATTCTGCATTGGTTAGGAAACCACATCCGCCAAATGCCAAAAGTGCATTTAGCGTTGATTCACCGTCGGAAAAAGAAAAATTCCGTTAATTTGGTATAAAAGAGCGTTGGTCACGATTCGGAGATCGCTCTTACAGAATTCACCATAATGTTGTATTGCCATCTTGCGGTTTTCTACCAATGCTTGAAAGAATACATCCGTTGCCCAAAAGACAAACCCAAAATCGCCCATAGACTACCCATCACAAATTCGCCCAGCATTGCACCAAAAAACAGTGGGAGTGCCTTACGATACGCGCCAATCCCGCCATGTCGAACAAGCAAAGACTTTATGCCCCATGCCAGAAAAACGGGAAACCAAAGTCTACCGAAGTTCCAATTGCCCGCGAGCGGATAGGCGAGTGGGTGCAGTTGCCACCAGATAAACCGTAACCGCATAAAAAGTGTGCTTAGTGTCAGGACAATGCCAAAGCCAAAGAAACCGAGATGTCGCCATTCTGTCTCACTTGGAAATGTCAACCAACGTTGAAGGTCATTGAACGCCTCTTGTCCGCGCCATGTTCCCAAACTTCCATGTAGATAACCTGCATGTAAGAAAGCCACAAATCCAATGAGCAGCCCAATAACGGACGATCCCCACATCACCCAAAGCAGTTGACGACTGTTGATTGCACCTTTTTCAGCAAGCTTAAAACCTTCCAGTTGGTTCGGCATCGGTTGCGAACGGTAGTTTCGGGTAAATCCGTAGAGGAAGGCGAACCCTGTTAACGTTTGCGCTCCAATTTTTCTGGACCCAAAGAGTGAAGTTAGGAAAAAACTGGGACCTGCCCTATAAAAATCCTGTGTCGGTGTGCCAAGTTCTGCCCGCATCCGAGTAAACGCCAAAACCAATATGAAATGGATACTGAAAAATCCCAGGACTCCCCACCACGACATGCCCGCCTTCAGGCAAAATCCGAACACAATAGCAATACTAATCAGAAAACCGAAAAACGCACTGCGATACCCAATCGGCTCACCCGACGAGTCAAGGTCAGTTTTCATACCAATAATATTGCGGAACACCTTCCATAAGTGCTTATGCGTTATCCAGAGTGCAAAGAAGCACAACCCGAAGTATGCACCGAGCGATTGCATATCAATGTGTGGATAACCAGGTGTCTGATTCAAACCCGACATAGACCCGAAAATGAGTTGCACCTTCCAAAATAGATAGAAGACCCAGCAGGACAACGACAAGTCAAGTGGCATTAAAAAACCGATGCCGATGGCGTAGGGATTCAGATGGATAGGCGTTGAACCGATAGCATTGAGAGGTTTTTCTGTGAACATCCGACCAATGTCGTGCCGAATCGGAATCCCAGGGACAAAAGGAAATAGGAAATTGAGACCGTTTAACAGATCAAGTCCTAATCCGACACCAAAACCTATCCAGAGGAGACGATTGCGGTAGAAAACACTTCCTTTCGTCATTTCAAAAGGGAGTAATATGATCGGGTAACTCAGTTTTTCGTGTTCAATCCACTGTTTTCGGAGAATCGCGCTCAGCATTATCATAGAAAAAGCGAGCGCAGAAAAGAAAAGCAACCAGAATAGGACAGGCGTGAGCCAGGCCCGAATATGTTCTATTTCAAATAGGTTAGATGTGCCTTCGTAATAACCTGTCAAGGCATTACGATCCATCACTGCAATCCAGTCCGGAATGTCCCGAAAAAAGAGAGATTGCCATTCATTTTCCGGTGTAGCAAACCAACTGGCATGTCCCAAGATACACATTGTCGCCTGCAACAAATCATGACCACATACGACACAGGCAAGCGTTACCATGAGGTATGTTGTAAGCATTTCTGCTTGTGTAAGCTGCCATTTCGGAAGGTATCGTGTTAAGAATAGGTTACAGATTGCAACCAAGAAAAGTGTAAAGACGGCGTTGAAAAAGATCGCCATCGTGGTAGGATATTGTGTTGTCCATACGGTTTCCGTTTGAACAACAAGGTATATATTGAGGGGAAGCGACAGCAGTCCGATAATTATGGCACGCCACGTGATATTTTCAGTTGATAGGCGAGGCGGTTTGTCCATAAATCTGTATCACTGTTTTTATGGTAATACCATTTCTGAAAAATAACCTTCTTTTAAAGAAATAACCCGTTTGTAGTCGCGCAATTCATTGCGCCTCGGACATTTCTTTTTAAAAGAGAAAATAATTTATAGAATTGGTATAAAATCCGAAAATATGTGGACATTTCAATGAATAACAATCCCACACCATATAACGCTGACGAGGTTTCCTAACCTCGCCAATGTCCAGGTAATTGTGGATTTTACTATAATGAAATTTAGAATGCTCGCTCAACACCAAAAAAAAGCTGCGGTTGCAATGGGGGTGTGAATGATGGATCAAGCGGAAACGCGAGTTCAATCCGAAAGATGCCTGCATCGCTTACCTGAGAAACGCTACCGCGCACCCCAAACCCTACGCTCGGTTTAACTGCTTTTATATCAAATGTCCTATAGCTATCCCAGATGTAACCAATATCTGTGAAAGCGGTTGCACTCAGAACAAGGCCAAGGTCAACGATGCGGTCATTAATAAAAGGCTTAGCACAGAATGTAGCAACCTTTGTTAGACCGTCATTAATCTTTCTAAAAAAATCACCTCCGCAAAGGGTCCGGCTTTCTAAACTTAGCACTATCATTTTTTCACCGTTAAACTGTCTAAGTCCGTATCCACGCAAACCGTTAGCAGCCCCTAAGGTAACTTGGCTCTCACCGCGCCACCCGAACTGCATCTCCGTTTTAAATTGCGCGACAAACGTCTGTTGCAAATCAAATAAACCGTTTTCACGGAATCCTGTATCTACTCTATAAATGTCGCCGGTGTTAAATACATCACGAAAATATAACGAACTTCGTGCTTGAAGAACAGAACGTTCAACCTGATCAGTAAAACTTGTTGAAAAATCAATAAGTGCCATGCCAAAAAAACGATCTCGACTTATCCAACCGCCATTAATACCGAGGGATGCATAATATTCGGTGCGCTCAGAACCGTATAACGGAGAAGCATATCCAAAGGAAGTGCTGAAGTGAGAGCCTGTGATAAAATCTTCATCTCCCCCCATGCCTCTGAGGAATCGTGTTTGATGGAAGCCGACATTTCTTCGACCAACAGTAATGCCTACACGCTTGATGTTACGGTTAGATGGTGACGCGTCTGAAACCCTGATAGACTCAATTGGCAGATAGGTTGTGCGGTGTGAGTCAAACCAGAAACCTAAGTAGTTTTGATGGTGACGGTCTCCAAAGTACTGTAGTATATTGCCGGATGTTTTGTGAAGAGTTTGCTCAAAAATATCTGTTTTTTCTCCATTTTCGTACCAACGGACTTGATTTATCAGTTCAGAGATGCTAAAACTTGCACTCCAACGGCTTTTTAAAGTATATTGAGGTCGTTCCAATAAAACACGCCATGAATCCCCTTCACGTTTCTGAACATATTCACTATCAAAATTCCAATGAGAATTGACAAGACGGGGCATCCTATATCTCCAAGTAAAAAACCCACGCGTTTTTTCGCCCGCTTCAGTAATCCGTTCATATCTAATTTGCCCTGCTTGCCCAGACCCAAAAATATTAGATTCCCTTACTTGAGCAAGAAAATATCCGCTCTGATTGTTAATTCCTGGGTCAAGCGCACCGGTGATAGAAAAAAGTTCTGTAACGGTAGCATGAATTGCGACATTTTCCAATTCTGCATCCCATTTAGACTCAATCTTTGCGGCACCGATATAACGTTTCTGTCTTAAAATCCGTTCACTCTCTTTTTTGTCTGCTTCTATGTAGACATCACCTTTCTGAAATAGAAGTTCCCGTAAAATTACATAATCTCTGGTTTTCGTATTTCCAGATACCGTGATTTCCCCAATTCTCCCTTCAGCAATCTTTATTCCAATATAAAAACCATCGTCCAATTTTTTAGGGTCTTCAGTGACTCTTGCGTACTTGATGCCTTTATTTTGTAAAAAACGGGTAATTTTTTCAACATCCTTTTTCAATATCTCAGCATCATAGGGTTCACCAATGCTTGTTTGCATTAAATTCTTAATTTGTTCTGTGGAAAATGAGTGATCTCCCTCTATTATAAGACTACGGACAACATTCGCTTGATTACCAAAAACAGGTTGTGGATTGAGGCAAAATATCACAATTAAATATAAAAAAGGACAGTGTAGACAAGTAGCACATAGGCGTATGGTAGGACAGATAAGACTGTAAAAACTGAAAAACCTCTTGCAATCTGACATTATGCTTCACCTGCAGTTAATCTGCTTTGACGGTTGGAAAGAAAACCTTCAAGGAGCAAAAGGCAAACTGCTAAAACAAGCAATTCGCCCCAAATTTCCCTGCCATGTCTTTTGATGTCTAATGCTTCAGTGTCCAATTCACCTATTTCATTCGTCGAACCGGTTTGTGCGTTGACGCGTTCAGATGCTTGCTGCAGAGAAATGGAAGTCAAATCGGCTTCAGCAGATGAGACATTGACAGCAAAAAAGTCTCTGAATAGTCTATCTTCTGCTTTCACGTCTACTTGATAGATACCGGGGAGTTCTGTAGACTCAAAACGTATTTCTCCATCTTCACCAATTGGAACTGCAGTCATGGTATCCTCATCTGGTGATTCAAGTCTTTTAATCCACGCTTGGCCGCCATAATTCTGCGGATAACTGGCTATGTAGGCTTCGCCAACGTTTATATTTTTTCGCATGTCACTCCGTATTACATAAAGCACACTGTGTTGAAGGAGCGGTAAGAAATACGGATTAACAAGTAGTTCACTACTATTAGGTTGCTGTTGGAGACTACAGTTAAAGAATAGGATATGGCTTTTACCTTCACGCCGTTCTATGAGAAACGGTGTTTCATCGCCAAAACGTGCAATAACAGTTGCATCGGGAGCAGGAGTTACCGCCATACCTTCATAAAATTGCGGTCCATATTGACCTGAAAGGACATTCTCTGGAAAAATCTCAAAGATAGGATGTGTCTCTTCATATTTACTGACCTGTTGCGGAACCTGCCATCTAATCGGTTGACCAAATTGAGCAGGTGCCCACGATAGATTGTGACTGGCAGAGCCGAAAACAATTATACTTTTCCCTTGGCGGATGAACTCACGTAACTGTGCTTCTCCTCCGGCAGAAATCTCTGGTCCATCTGCAAGAAGGATAATGTCAAACTCTTCAAGAGGAAACGTATCAAATTCAGCAGCAGTACACGCAGTCGGTTGTATCATAGGCACTTCCACAGTTTGCTTGCTTCCCAATGGATTCAGTGCCAATTTTAGATATTCTGTCTGTTCACCGACACAAAGCACCCGAATTTCACCGAGTGCTTCAAGCGCAAAATATCGGCGATTATCCACATTCAAGCGATCATCAGTTAACGCAAAGTATCCAGTATGTGTCCCTGGTGCCGAAAATGTATGTGTTAAAGTCGTCATTATTGATTCATCTGCTGTAGCAGAAAAAGTCTGTGTTTTCCTTTTCTCATCTTCCACAAAGAACGTCAGTGTCGTTTGTGCTACTGGGGCATCAGAATTATTTTTAATTGTAGTGTTCAAATGAAATGGTAAATCAACACCGATTAGTTGATGAGAAGGTAGAATTTCTTCAATATTTGTATTATGTGAAATCTTTTCACTAACAGGCAGTAGCACAATTCGAGAACCAGATCGATTCGCAACCGTTTCCCAATTATCCCAACCGTTTTGGGCAAAATCGGAAATAAGATAGAGTTCTTTATTCTGTTGGATTGACTCAGAAAGGATTTCGTGTGCAAGTTCAATGCTTGGTTGGACGTTTGTAGCGCGATAAGATACTTCTGCGTTTTGAATCGCTTCTATAACACTATCAACGTCAGGCGTAAGTTGTCGGAAAATAGGTTTCGGAGCATCCGACATTAAAATGAGACTGGCGGAATCTCCATGGCGAAGAGAACGGAGTACGTCAGTCCCCAAAGTTTTTGCTTTCTCAAACCAGACACCATCAACGTCTTGGTACCCCATACTGTAAGAATTATCCAAAACGATTACGACGTCAGTTTTGGCGCGCACAGCAGCAAGTGGAAGCCCAAGTGTGAGGAAAGGACGTGCCAACGCGAGTGCAATAAGTGCTACAATTAACATCCTCAAAAGTAGGATCAGCAGTTGTTTGAGTTGCAGCCTGCGGGCATTTTGGCGATGCGCTGCAATCAAGAACATTAAACTGCTAAAGTCTACAGTTACCGCTTGGCGGCGGCTCCATAGATGGATAAGTAGCGGAATAGTGGCAGCCAATAAGCCAAAAAGAAAAAGTGGGTTAAGAAAAGCCAATCGTAATCTGCTCCTGTTGCCTGTATCACCTGCGAAAGCGATTTTTATTCATTTATAGTAAAATCCACAATTAGCTGGACATTGGCGAGGTTAGGAAGAAATCAACGGGACCAATGCCATTGGGCGAATACGCGTGTGATATTCGCCATGATTCCCCATAGGTGTAAACTTAAGAAAACGTCTGAATCATTATGACCCTTCTCAATACGCGTTGTTATTGGGATTGTCCCTCTTCAGTCCCGTAGGGACGATATGTTTATAGATCACGGTCGAACAAGGTCTCTTTAGTCCCGTAGGGACGATATGTTTATCTAATGTCTTTGTTATCCACATATCGTTCCTACGGAACTCAAGTGGGCAGTGAGAACGTTTCTCTATAAACATTGCGTCCCTACGGGACTGAAGAAGATTTCCCATATTGGAAAATCATTAAGTTTACACCTATGGGTATTCGCCATGATTCCCCACCTCGCCAGCGAGAGCATGTCGGGATTGTTATTCATTGAAATATGAACATATTTTCGGATTTTATTATAACCCGCTCAATTCCTCATTCAACAATGTCAATTTCAAGCTGATTGAGAGTACGGAAAACCCCTTCCGTGAATTCAACCATAGTGCCCGATTCTAATATGTTCCCCTGGAGTTGAATATGATTCGCATCAGCGATAATTTGTCCTAATGTAGGATCCATTTGAACCCATGTGCCGACGTATACCTCTGGCCAGAAATGATAATAAAACGCATCTTTTGAAAACACTAATCCTGAACAGATACGTGCTGGAATTCCGACTGAACGTGCCATCGCTATCAACAGCACAGTATGTTCTGTGCAATCCCCAGAAAGCGATTCAAGCGTTTTCAGTGATGAATTGAAACCACCACTTAATTTTTTATTGCGAATAGATTTGTAGACCCATGTGCTTAGTTTTTTTGCTGCTCGCCAGGAATTGCTTTCTCCATCTAAGATTTCCACTGCTTTTGCGCGTATATTTGGATGGGCGGCTTCAATAAAGGCAGTTGACGAAAGAAAAGTTTGAAGTTCAGGATCCTCAACCGGTAAATCAACACAATTTCCGTCTTCTATCTCTGGAATTTCAATAGAAAGTGTTCCAGACCGTTCGGAATTCAACGCAAGTTTTTGGTGGTCTCTGGTCATAATAGCTTCTTTGAGACTACCTTCTGATAGTTGTACACTTGCAACAAACCGCGCTGCGTTCTGTTTTGGTTTTTTACCTGTCGGGATAATACGAGTGTTTAACACAAGATCAACTTCTTCAACGGCATCCAGGGCAGTTTCCCTATCTGTTTTCGTTGCCACCATAGACAATCCCATCATATCTGTTGCAGATTTGTAGGTTGTGCCATCAGGAGTAATCCATAAACGTGCGGTAATGCCGCCCATAATGTCCAGTTCTTGTTTTAAAATATAGACCTGTTTTTCTTTAGATTGATACGTTAAACTCGCTTCATCTACAACGCTAAGTTCTGTTTTTATGGATTGAAGTAGGTCGAAGCTGAACGTGTTATAGTTGAGTTTTTCACCGATTTTCAATTGGTCTTTAGATAAGAGGTAGTTCACGGCGACAGTATCGGAGATCGTGTTTTCGGGAACGTCAATTTCTGATTCTGTTGTTTGACCGTTAAGGGTCGTCTTCATATATGCTACGTTATCTTTAATTTTTCCTTCAACTTTTTTCTCCCCAGATTCATTAGAAGTTAAGACAAAATAGCGAGGTTTGAAATTGGAATCCGAATACTCAATACGGTTCATCTCAATTTTCATGTTATTCCCAAAACCTTTAAATTGCATGACCATGTCTGTTCTACTTCGAATCATTTCCTCGCCTTGATACTCAGTTTTTTCAAGATATATATGCATATATCCTATTTTCATGCCCATCATGGTCAAGTCATACCAATGTTCTTCGGGTTGTTTTAACATTTCTTCAAATTTCAATTGGTCAGTCTCCGATGCTTCGCAAATCAAAACTATAGCTACCAACAGTAGCGCAGATATCCAAACAAATTTTGATAATTTCATAGTCATACCCCACAAAAGATTGAATTTGATTTTCAAATTTATTCCTATATTCCCCTCAATTAAGATACAGTTGCCATTGCAACTGTATGTGTGTTCCGTTGTTTAACCTTACAATAGTTTCCAAAAACTTTCAAAAAATTGCGTTTGATAAATTCTCGCAACCCAGAAATTGTTACGACATACATCCTTCCATTTTGTTTGAGATGTCGCTTTGCATCAATAAAAAATATCTGTAGGAGTTCTTTGCCAACATTAGCTGGTAGATTAGAAGCGATAACATCAAATTGGATGTCGGGTAGATGGCTGAATCCGTTGCTTAAAAGGACATGACAATTTGAAAGTTGATTCTGTGTAACATTTTTACGAGCATATTCTATAGCGACAAAATCTTTGTCCACCATATAGACATCTGCTGTTTGTGGACATTTTGCCATAGCCACACCAATTGCACCGTACCCACATCCAAGATCGAGACAAGTGTCTCCTTCTTCAATTTCCAACTGTTCTATCAACAGCTGTGTTCCTGCATCAACCGCTTTTGGTGAAAATAGCCCCCACGTGGTAGTAAAGGCGAGGTCAAATCCGCGCAATTTTGTCTGAAAGGTAAGTTCAGATTGTGTGTCTGGTGTCATACTATTAGGAATTTCGCTTTTACCACTTTATCAATACACCGAGTGTATCCCCAGGTGTATTCCATAATAGATCAAAAGCGGCTTTCGCTTCTGTATAGTGAAAACGGTGTGTTATCATTTCAGATGCACGAATCTCACCGTTCTGTATTTTCTGCAACGCGCGGGCAGCGATATTTGAACGTGGCTCATCAGTGAGAATGCCAGCGACAAGTCTTTTACTCATCATCTTTGACGAATGTAAAGGGAGCGGTTTTTGTTGATAGAGTGCAATGAGCTGGATAATTCCATATTGACGTACCATATCCTGCGCTTGTTCAAAAGACATGATGCCTGCATGTCCACCGACACAATCTATTACCAAATCCGCACCTTTCCCATCGGTAAGTCGACGCACCGCTTGGATAGGGTCTTCCTCTTTAGCGTTTATTGCTACATCCGCACCGAGTTGAAGTGATAACTCACATCGCAACGATAACGCATCAACAGTGATAATTCGTTCAGGTGAATAACTACGGACAACCTGCATCATCAAACTGCCAACCAAACCTTGTCCCAAAACAACGACTGTGTCACCTGCTTGGACACCTGATGAGTCTGCCCAAGCGACAGAGCTGGTTGCAAGTGGTAGAAAAGTTCCTTCTTCAAAACTGACATCTTCAGGAAGATGTACGATCCGCCCATCAGTTGCGTTCGGTTCAGCAACTACGTATTCGGCGTGTGGTGCTACAACCATCACCCGACCACCTACACGATATCCCGTGATCCGATCTTCGACAGCATCCACAGTACCTGTGAGAGAATACCCCATGATTGAAGGGGAAACTGCATCTTCAAGAATGTATCGCCTAAAAAGTTCAGAACCACGACTGATTAAAGTTGTATCTGTCTTAACCCGAATCTGGTTTGCGTTTATTTCTGGAATCGGCACCTCTTCTAATTGGATATTGCCGAAGCCTTCTGGTTTGGTTACCCGAAACATGTTTTCTAATCTCCTCGTCTACACTATTAGGACACCGAATAAAGTAACTCAAGTTGCTACCTATAAGTTTTTAGACATAGAAACACCGTCTTTAGTCTTTAATAGAGAATAACGCATATTTCGTGAGTTTTCGTAGCGCAAACTGTTAGTTTGCGGACTCATAAGCACAATCTAACAGATTGTGCTACAACTCCCCTGGTAGGTTCGGTTTCCTAACCGAACCGAACATAATGTCCAATTAATTCTAAAGTTTACTATAAGTTTACTGTTGCAAACGCTTCACTAAATCCTCACGAGTAGTGGGTTTATTTAGATCCATTAAATAAATGTGAAAGTTATCGCTCCTATCGGAAACAAACGCGATGTAACGTCCATCAGGCGAAAAAGTAGGTTGGATAGATCTACCGATGTCACTTGTAATCTTACGTTCATTTTTTCCATTAGTATCGATCAGGTAAATTTCCCAATCACTATCTCTGGCTGACACATACGCAATTGTTTTTCCATCTGGTGAAACTGTGGGATTGTAACAATCATAACGGTTTGGGTTGAAATGTTTTTCATTTTGTCCATCAATATTCATAGTATAGAGTTGATACACGTCATTTCGTGAGGAAACAAAAACAATACGTTTCCCATCTGGAAAGAAGGTAGGACTGCCTTCGTCTGTTTCATTGTGTGTAATACGTTTCGGTTTGATTTTCTCAGGTGTGATTTGTGTGAGATTGAGTCCATTTAAATCAAGAAGATATAATTCCAGATTCTTGTCGGTATTTGATTCATAAACTATCTGATTGCCTGAAGGAGAAGCTCGTGGCACGCGTGCGCCAAAACTGATAGGTATAACGGAACGCGTAATTTTACTGTGAATATGCGTTATGTTAAAACCTGTATAAATCGGGGTTGAGCCACTACTTTGAATGACTATTTTGACTTCCCGTGACGCTTTCGGTTCACTGCTATAAAAAATATAATTAGGAGCCTTGAGGAATGCAGGCGAGCTGTCATTGAAATCTGTCGTAAAGGTTACACGGCGTTGAATCTGTCCCTCTAAATTCATCAAATAAATATCACTATTATCAAGACGAAAAGAGGCAAACGCAATTTGTGTGCCATCTGGTGAGAAGATAGGCGAATAGTTATCGAAATTGCCGTGTGTAAGTTGTTTTGTCTTATAACTATCTCCTACAAGTTCGATAATTTTTTGCAATACTTTGGAGTCTGAAGTGCCTTTTTGGACGGTGTTAAGTATACGAAAAGCAGAATCCCTATCACCAAATATGAGATATGTCCGTGCCAATTCAAGACGCGCAGCTGTCCATTTTTCTGGTTGTCCAATATAAAGCTGCGAGGCTTTTTGGAACTGCTCAATCGCATCATTATTACGGCCTACTTCATTATACGCTTTTCCAAGCAACATCCGTGCTCTTGGGTTTTTAGGGGCTGTTTCTATAAAATCCTCTAATTTCTCCAGAGCTTCTCGCGCCTTTCCCGAATGGATAAGCACTTCGATTTTGTCTAAGGTGTTATTTTGACACCCCACCAATATAGCAAGAGATAGACTGCAGCAAAAAATAAATGTGCAATTCAATTTTACTTTTTGTGTTGCCCTTAACATATCAAGCCGATCTATCGTGGTACTTCAGTATAATTTCTAAAATCAGGTTCTCTCAAAGAGGAGATGTACGTATAAGAAATTCCGTATTTTTTAATATATTTCTAATTGATCTATGAGCGATTTACGCCTACCGCGCCATCCGTCCCTCACCGCATAGAGCCAACAGATTATTGCTTGGATTGATGAAGTAACTTTTAGAATCCAAGAAGGGCGAAACATCAACTGTTTCCCATTATCAAGTGTCCAAAGATGAATTGAACCATCGGAATCTGTTTCAGCATCAGCCTTGTCATTTGTTGAAGTTTTAGATTGCGTGTCGGGTCCAAAGGGTATTAAATCGCGCCAGCCTTGCACAGGATATGAATTGATATAAAAAATACTAATTGCCGAAGCAAATATAAAAAAAATTATACACCCCTTCACGAATCGCCCTAAATATATCTGTCCAAGTCCAGGCAGAAGTGCCGACAATATCATCGCGGCATAAGAACGCGGTGGCGGAGGTGGACTTAGTCTATTGGCAGTTATATCGGAATCCGGATGAAGATCAGTAGCAGATTCTTGCATCAATTAAGCTTCTCCTTGTGCAACGAGATATACACCAATACAGATAATGATGGCTCCGATTATACGAACTTTAGGAATAGATTCTTTGAAGAACAACCATGAAAATGGTATTGTAAGAACATATCCTAAACTCAACATTGGGTACGCGATACTCAACTTAACACGTGAGAGAATGACAAGCCACACAAATGTTGTGAAACCGTAGATTGAAATGCCTCCGATAACATAAGGATTTAATATTACCTGTGTGAGTTTTGGCACTAATTCACGAAAGTTAATAACTCCGACCTTACTGACCCCTTGTTTAAGCAGGATCTGCCCCATGACTGTTAATAAAACATTAAAAAATAGCAATATATAGTCTTTCATATCACTATTATACCACATGTAGAAGTGTTTTGCAATTTTGCAGTGGGAAATTCAGAACCATTCAAATTTCTGTTGCTTTTTGCGTAAGAAATCGTTAAAATTTTAGTCAAGGAGGAGATTATGGTTGAACTGACATCAGAAAATATTAAATTTTTCAGAGACAACGGTTATTTGATTAAACGAGACGTGCTAAACCCTGAACTTATGGAACGAGCACGGACGAAGTTATGGGAAGGCGCACCAGAGGGAAGACTGCGCGAAGCCCCAGAAACTTGGGTCGGTCCCTTCAAACCGGAAGAAGAGAACGAAGACAATTCAAATCGACGCAAAGGATTTCGCTGGAACTACCGTGACCCCGGCGGCGAAGAATGGATGGTCAAACTGCTTGCTACCGATCCAAACGTCTGGCACATGGCAGAACAGTTCTTAGGTGAAGGAAACTTGGTAGTACCCAAACGCGTGCGCGGTATCTACTGCACATTACCCTACGGGGATGTTTCAAAAAAGTCAACTGGATGTCACGTAGATGCACATCCATTTCATCTCGGTGTTGTCGGTTATATTGATGATGTTCCACCCGAAGGTGGTGGATTTACCGTCTGGCCGGGAAGCCACAAAGTATTCTATTACGATTACAAATCGCAATATAAAAACGAGCCAACGCCACAATACGATGTTGATAGAGAACGTCTGAGTAGAGAATCGGGGGTTGATTGTTACGGCAATGCGGGGGATATTGTCTTTTGGCATCATCGGATCGGGCATGCTGCTGGACACAACTATTCACGCCAAATTCGCCAAGCAGTGCTATATGACTTCCGAAAAACAGAATTATCAGAGACTCAAGAAGAGCCGCCTAACGAAGATATGTGGCGGGATTGGCCGGGCATCAAGGCGTTGGAAAAGTCTCAGTCTTAGAACTCGCTAATAATTATATGTATAAGGTGCGGTTCCTTAAACGCACCATGGGTGTCAATTTAATGCCTGATTTTCTTGTTGGAGGGCTTTGAAAGCCCGATTTATTACCCAAAGGTAGGCGCGTTTACAAAACGCGCCTACTGGGGGCGAATCGCTAAATTGACGGCTATGGTGTGTTTCCTTAACCGCACCCTGTACAAAAGTGGGGTATCTTTTCTACCATTTCAGAGACACCTACCGTCTTTTACCGAATTCCTAATTCCTTTAATGTTCCTGCCATCATATCATAAGCGATTTGTGCCTTTTCCATCCGCATGTGGGGAAAGGTCTCAACAGAGATATACTTTTCGTAACCGACTTTTCCTAAACTCTCAGCAAAAGTTCTAAAATCCAACTCATCGCCTGCCTCACCCGGAATTAGGAATGTGCTGTAAGGATACATACCTGTTACACCTTTGACGTGGCAGTGTGCCGTAAGCGGTCCCAATTTTTCGGTAACTTCCGCGATGTCTTCTCCAAGATGATAAAAATTCGTGATGTCGTTGAGTGCTTTTAGAGAGTCGGACTCTACATGTTCAATCAGAAGCGTTACCTTGGGTGATGAGTCTATAGTCGTTGCTTCGTGGTTATGGATATTCATTGTAATCCCAAGTCCCTCTGCACGCCGACAAATCGGCTTTAGTACATCAACAAGCAGTTTCCAAGCAAACGCATCACCTTTGTCGCCACCGTAGCCAGTGAGAAAATTGACACCGTGTGCATTAAGCGCAACCGCTACATCCTGTAGAAGCGCATAATGGTCAATCGCTGACTGCTTGTCCTCTAATGCCAGGTGATACAATCCCTTGCCAGTAAACGGGTTTATAACAGAAACTTCTAAACCGTGGTCGGTTGTCATCGTTTTGACTTCTTTGAGCAGGTTGTCCGTTACCTCGCCAGAGGGGATATGTGCTTCTGGTCCACACATCATCTCAATCGCGTCATAACCGACTTCGGAGAGGATAGTAATAACTTGTTGTAGAGGGAGGTCTTTCATGCCGCCTGCATGATATGATATGCCGATCATTGAGATTCTACCTTTTCCACCTAAATGTATATGTCCATGGTGATTGCCGAAATTCTTTATAATCTTTGCCACATTGGAATAGCCACTGTTAGTTCGTCTCGCAATACCTCAATCTCTTGGGATAAAAAAGAGAATAATTCCAGCATTATTTGAGTTGTGTCATCTTCTAAACGATTTCCAATAGATTGTTCAAGTTCCTCTTGTAGTTGGTAGACTTCTTTTAATCGCGACCATTTGTGAATTCTGGTTCTACGTTGGTGCTGCAGCCATGCGCGGTTGAGGCGAAGTGTTGAAATATGGTATTCACCACAAGGCGTGAGCGCATGAAGTAATCCATCATCAGATTCAACAAAATGAGTGCCACTATCCTGTTCACGACATGGATCCGCGAATCTATAACCACAACTCAACTGTTCGCTTGTTGGCCATTTATCGTGTTTTATCATATTGCAGGGAATACATACCCAATATAGATTTGTGTATTCGTTAACTGATCCACCTCTACTGCGTGGTTTAAAGTGATCAATGCAAAAGGCTTGCGGACCGCCCATCACTTGTTCATGCACGCCGCAATAAGCACAACGAAAATCGAAGTCTCTACGTAGGTAAGACTCAGCATTCCGGTAACCATCTCTGCCTCGCATCACAGGTGGTGATTCCTGTCGAAGGATTCGAGGTGACATCCTTTGATTCACATTACTTCCTTTAACTCGCGCAATTTGGTAATCGCATCCTCAAATCTTTCCTCCCAATTTTCCTCTTGGGTCAAGGCTCGGTTCTGCATTGATTGTATGAGCGGTTGTGCAGCTTCCGCATCATCCAATTCTTTATCTAACTGTGCTAATTTGGCTTCCTCTTCAGGTGTTAGGCCAGTAGAAAACTTTTTATCTTGCAATTCATGGTAAGCTTTAAGGATATCCACAGGAAGTTCATAATCAAATGCATTTTCACCTTCAACCGGATGCCATTTACGATACTCAGCCATTGGAACGATCGCTGCAACTGGTTTTCCATTATGTTCAAGCACAAGACTCTCATGTTCTTCCCAACTTGCTCGCAGTAAGTTTTCAATCCGAGTAGGCAGCTGGTCCAACGAAATCGTTTTATTCATGGGATGCCTCCTGTTCAAGTTTCGTTTCAATATTATACCAGATTCTTTAATGTCTTACCTATACTAATTATTATAATTCTTGACTTGCCACAACATACGCCTTCAGATGTTCCAGCGCACTACCATCACCCATCACCGACTGCGCGCGCTTAATAGCATCGTGTGGATTAGGGCATATCCCTAATAGATAATCCACCATAGCTGAATTAAGAAGAATCCTATCGTAAATATGTCCTTTCTCACCCGATAACGCAGCTACGCCCGCTGTCGCGAAAGCATCCGCATTTACAATTTCTGGGCGTGGATTTAGAGCATATTCAAATCCATAATTTTTAGGATCAATATCCAAAGCAAAATCTTCACGTTTTCCATCTGCACAACGGAATCCTTGAGAGTAGTTGACCGCCATCCTATCAGGAGTAGAGGGTTTGCCAAGTCGGAGTGCGTAATGGCTTGTGCCTTCCTCCCCTTTAACAGCAACTGCCGCCTGAAAACCCCGTTCCTGCGCCAATTGGAGTAAGGGTTTTTCATAACCAATATGGTAATAACCAAGCACCATGTAATTTGCTTTTCGGGCAGAAAAGAATTGTTGTGCCTTCTCTGTTGCTGCCCACGGCGGACGTTTTTTGATATGCACGCGTAACTCACGGACATTATAAGCCCCAGGCGAATACTCACGCTGACTGATATAACCAAATCTGACCGATTTGTTTGTGATGAGCGAAGCAGTCTGTTCAAGAGATAGGTCAGTCTTTGCGCCGAGTGCATGTAAAATCGCTTCTTCGGTTACACCATTCTTCGGTGGCATCATATCAACGCTATGCAGTAGCGAAGGTTCTCCTAACGCTGCACGGACAGATGCAACAAAAAGTGTTGGACGAAAATAACGCGTTGCACCATCGTAAGGTTGTCCAAAATGCGTAAGCGTCCCTACATCAAGTGGGCAGACCTGTTCTGGCCCGAAATAAGCATCAAGGTATCCCCGCACCTCTTCGTAGGTTTCCCTATTCATTCGTTGTCCAATAAGCGCAGCAGCTTTGAGGGCAGGTTTAACGTCATCGGTGAGGATAGCTTCACACACTCGACGGGTTTCAGCGTAACTTAAATGTTTTGCTCTTAATATCTTTTCTAAGGCACTGACAACAATCGTTTCTGTTGGGTTTCTTGGAACATACCCAAGGTCAGGGTTCATAAGAAATTGAATTTCTGTGGGAAGGCGAGATAACAGTGTCGATTGGTATTTCTGAAATGCTGCTTTCTCAGCTTGAGACCACTGCGTTGCTTCCGGAAAATATTTGCGGAGGGTCATTGCTACGAAAAACGCCCCCATCTGTGCTTCCGAAACGGCTGCTTTTCCTCTTAACTCACCTTCCAAAGATTTTAAGATGGTTTCAAGGACAACATCCGGTTGGGGTCCATCGTTAGTTTTCTTTCCTAAAGGTCGTGTTTGGTGCGGACCTGTGCAGACTCGCGCTTGTGCTTCAAGCAGCTCCTCGTTAGGACCGGGATATTTTGGTGCATACATTTTACATTCCTCTATACTTTCAATTATTTAGCAAGGACAATCCCTATGTTAGAGATTATAGCACTCTTACTGTTCTTAATCCATGTTTATCGGGTGTGTAAAGTTCTTGTCACTGATTTTTTAGAAATTAACTTGACAAACCAATATATTTATGTTAATATAATTATTACATAATAAATAATGATCTCAATATACTCAAAATTTCTAAAGAATAAAGAAAAGGAAAATAAAAAAACTGAAAATCACGTCCCAATCCTTTCCCTGATTGACTTCTGCACGTCCCTCGGACGTGCAAAACGTCCTAAAAAAGCCTAAATGTGACGTGTAGACATCCTAATTCAATCTGTAGATCAGGTAGAACAGAGCGAAACCCTTATGTGTCAATTAAGGATATATCCTCTTGTTGGAGTGAATCAACGCAGCATGCGCGTTTGGCATGCTGCGGGTTTGAAACCCCGATTTTACTGCTGGAGGCGGACAAAATCGGGGTTCCAAAGCCCGCCAACAAGAAAATCAGACACTCAATTGACAGTTATGGGTAAAACAGAGCGAAACTCAACGGACAATATGCTCTATACAAAAACTTTACACACACCTATGGAAAAAGTCCAATTGGCACGAAATTTGGATCAACGTGAAATCGTTGCAACTAAAAGAAACTGTCAACCTTTTGCCGCTCGATATACAATTTTTGCCGCTCGATATACAATTTTTGTATGTTGATATACAAAAATTGTATATCAACAAAAAACCAGCATTAAAAATAAATTCCATTTTCTTTTATCATGTAAAAAAATTTAGACTTATTTTCTTTTTTTCAGGAATTCAATCTGTGCCTGTGTTCAGACGCACAAAAATGAGAAATATCCGAACAATTTCAGCGGTTTTCACACGAAATTTGTGTTGATTGTGGAAATTGGCACAAAACTTGCTTATATATAGCAATATCTGTATCTGTCCTAATTTGGGAAAATTTGCAATTTGCTATTAACTTTTTTTGTGTTTAAGGAAATCTCTCATGAAATTGAAATGTCAATTGGCAGGTGTAAAATGTCCACCTTACTTACATAATGGGGAATTCAAAGCAATAACGTAACAATTTCACGTTTTTTGCCAGATTTACGTTGATGTGTGAACTGTGTAATGCAGAATCATCACTAAAGAGACAACAACGTGAATATAAACCTATAAAGTGTTAACTATCACAACACGTTTTTTAAATCTATATTATGTCTAATTTAATGACATACAATCTATAGGAGAAAGTCTATGCAAACGAAAATTCAGCAAAAGAATGGAGTCATAATTTTAGAACTGACTGGTAAAATTATTGGTGAGGCCATACCAGAGTTACGAGGAATTATGATAAGACAAATAGATGCTTCTGAAACCCCGCGTTTCCTTATTAACTTCGAACACGTTTATAAAATGGACAGCGCAGGACTCGGATTACTTGTCAATATGTATGCTATGACAAAGCAGAAAAAGGGACGTATCGCAATCATCAATGTCGGTAAACACATCAAAAACTTGATTGTCCAAAGCCGACTCATCAACATTTTTGAACATTTCAGCACGGAAGATGCAGCGGTCAAAGCATTTTCAAATAACTATTAGGGTTATATATTATGTTGTTAGGCATCATTATTTTTCTTTTATTGGTTTTACTCGGTATCTCTATACGAAGTTTTTAATCTAACGTGAGTTCGATATCCGAAATATAGTAAATTTGCAATTATCTGGACACTGATGTAGCGCAAACTTTCAGTTTGCCCAATACGACACAAACTAAATGAAGATTAATTTATTAATTCGGTAATTTTCGGTTCACACAAGACACGCGGGGCCCGCTGCTGGCGAGGTTTCCTAACCTCGCCACATTATCGAAATATTTTCTTAATCTTCATAAAGTTTGTGCTGTAGGATGTACGGTAGGAGCTGTTTCCCAACTCGACCATAGGCGTCAATTTAGTGCCTGATTTTCTTGTTGGAGGCTTTGGAAGCCCGATTTTCTTCTTGTAGGAGCGAGCTTTACTCGCGACATCGGACGCAGGGTCGCGAGCAAAGCTCGCTCCTACAGCATGTCCGAAGTGCCAAATTCCAAACGCGCGTTTGGCAATGAATTCGCGACTACGAACGCTTGTCTTCTTAAATTGACGCCTATAGTTCGGTTTCCTAACCGAACCGAACATAATGTCTAATTAATTCTAAAGTCTACTATAATCCGGTACGGTGCTAAAACCGTACCGTTTTTTATTGCACTTTCATTTTCAAGTTGCTATGATATTCGCAAATGAGGTTTTCTTTTGATAGCTCGGAGACATACATGAAAAACTACCGTATTGCGATTATCGGTTTAGGAGGTATGGGTGGCCACCATGCCCAAGCAGTAAAATTAGAGACGAACTGTGAAATCGTTGCAGGTGCTGAAATCAATCCGGAACGAGCGAAAGCATGGGCAGAACGATTTGATGTCAATGCCATCTATGACGATTATGAAAAGATGTTCGATGAACAAAAACCGGATATTGTAATTGTGCCAACGCAAGCGCCGATGCACCACTCACCAACGATTGCGGCTGCACAGCGCGGTGTCCACGTTTTCTGCGAAAAACCGATCGCGCTCAACCTGATTCAAGCTGATGAGATGGTTGAAACCTGTGATAAACATAACGTCAAGTTTGCCATTAACCACATCAAACGCGCCAGCCTTTACAACCGTTATGTGCTTTCCTTGATTGAAAAAGGGGAAATCGGTGATGTCGTGCTGATGAAGGCAACGGACAAAGGCGGACGCAAAGCTGGCAATTCGCTAATGGAAATGGGCACACATCTCTATGATTGGATACGACTTTTCGGTGGAGATGTTGAATGGACACACGCACACCTTATGCAGATGGATGGACGCGAGTCAACCATTGATGATATTAAGCATACGCAAGACGTTCATCCGCACGATCGCGATTCTGGACTTGTGCTCGGTGAACGTGGGCATGTCTCCTTTCGGTTTAAGAACGGCATTCATGCGGATGTGCAATTCCTTGCGCAACCCCAAACCGATGATAACGCCTACGGCATTGATATTATCGGCACTGAAGGACGTATCGCTATCCGAGAGAGTGTTGGCACTACAATGTTTATCCATAGAGGGCAACATCAAACACCTGCACAAGCATGGGAACCTGTGCATCTGCCTGATGAAGACACTGATGAAAAAGGAAATCAACGCGACAAAGGATCAAGGAGATTATATTTGCAACGTCTCATGCTGCGCGATCTCATTTCAGCGATTGAAGAAGACCGTGAACCGTTTGCCAGTGGCAAAGATGGTCGTGATTGCCTTGAGATGATCCATGCAACGTGGGAATCACATCGGCAAAAAGGCAGGGTGTCCATGCCGTTAACACCACGCGCCCATCCGCTTGAACGTTGGAAAAGGGACATGTCTGGCAATGCAATTAATTGAATCTAATACTCTTTGTTAATCAAATATTAAGATAGGGAGACTAATCAGATGGCTACAATGAAATGTCCACGATGCGGTTCTGAAAATATCATGCCCAATTTACGAATTCGAGATCGCTACGACGCAGGTGTAGGAAGAGATTTAGAAGTAGAAGTACAGGGGAACCCAGATGCAGTGATTTTCAAGCAGGCTCATAGGGAAGCATTGAGAGCAACTGTTTGCGGTGAATGTGGAAATGTCGGTCTGTCTGTTGAGAATCCGAAGAGATTATGGGAAATCTATTCCCAAAGAGAGAATTCATAGGGCATATATGGAGGAAAAAATGAAAAAACGTAGGTCTATTTTCGGTCCTTCCAAGGACGAAATTTGGACACAAATTGCAACAGATATCGGTGGAGAATATATTGATGGAGGCTTTTGGGGCAAGGATGTCCTCCTATATACACATGGTGAATGGCCAATTTTGCTTGATACATATACGGTTTCATCTTATAACGGAACAACAACAACTACTACTACATACACTCGGATGCGTGCACCGTTCATCAACAAGGACGGTCTCTATTTTAAGATCTATCGTGAAGGGTTTTTTAGTTCAATTGGTAAATTCTTCGGTATGCAGGATATAGAGATAGGTGATCCATTTTTTGATGACCAGTTTGTAATCAAAGGCAATAATCCTGAGAAGATCAAGATGTTACTCGCTGATGTGAAGATAAAAGATTTGTGTCAAAAACAACCAAGAATCCACTTCATGATAAAAGATGATGAAGGTTGGTTTGGGACTGATTTTCCCGAAGGCGTTGATGAGTTGAGTTTTCAATGTGTCGGTGTTATCAAAGAGACAGTGTTGCTGAATGCTCTGTTTGAATGTTTTCTGTAACTTTGGAACGTCTGGTTCAAATAGATTCTGCCTATGAAAACGATCCACAGGTTAGGTTGAAATAGTCATTGTTGACACAATCAGCAGCATGTGCTAAACTTTGCAAATATCCTAAAGTTATCTTGATATTGGAAAGCGCGGAGGCGCATACGTGAAACAATTCGATTCTAAACAATCTGGGTTAACGCTCGTCCAGATATTAGTTGTCGTTGTAATTCTGGGTGTGATTGCTGCTGTGATTTTGGCGCCACGGTTGCTCGGACAAGCAGGACGTGCATTACAAACGCGTGCTGCTGAAGACATTGAAACGCTCGGTATTGCTCTTGACAGATATGCCAAGGATAGTGGAGATTATCCCTCAACGGAACAAGGCTTGAAAGCACTTTGGGAGAAACCTGAAGAACCACCACTTCCAATAAATTGGCTCGGTCCATACATTCAAATCCCAATTACGGAAGACCCGTGGGGCAACCCATACATTTATATCCGCCCTGGTGTGCATGACCGATACGGCTACGATCTAATCTCATTTGGGAGTGATGGTGTAGAAGGTGGAACGGGTGAAGCAGAAGATGTCGTCAGTTGGATTCGGCGTGATGAATAATAATCCGTAAATGCAAAACAACGTTAAATATCAACACGAGACAAATAGAAAATTGTTACTCAGATAAGGGGACCAGAATCATGAAAATCACTCAAATTGAAGTTATCAAGGTCAAAGTGCCTTACCATGATGGTATTTATGAGCTGATGACGCGTCGAAATCTTTACCAAATTGACCATGTTTACAAAGTGCATACGGATGCCGGAATTACCGGCATTGGCGATGGTTCGTTTCAATCGGACGAAGCTGTTCAGCGATATATCGGCAGAAATCCGTTTGAGTTTATGAGTGGGTGGGCACCAACACCACTACAGCAAGCCTTCTACGACATCATGGGCAAATCCCTTGGTGTGCCAGTGCATCAGCTTTTAGGTGAAAAGGTTCACGACAAAACATCGTTCGCATATTGGTCTATTGATATGACACCGGAGGAATGGGCGGCAGAGGCAAAACATGCATACTCACTCGGTTATCGACTTCATAAAATCAAGGCGCGTCCGTGGTTTGAAGTGCAAGAACAGGTAGCGGCAATCACAGAGGTGGTACCAGATGATTTTCAACTCCGTGTAGATGCCAATGATTCTTTTGAAACGCCAGAACACACGCTTGAAGTTGTCCGACACCTCAAAGATTATAATATAGAATCGTTTGAAACACCTATTCCACAGTCAGATATAGCTGGATACCAAGAGATCAAACGGCATACTGACATGCCGATAACGATTCACTTCGGAAATCCCGATCCAGTTGAAGCGATCCGAGCAAAGATGAACGATTCGTTTATTATCGCTTACCCAGACTCGCGTGCTGCGAACGCGAAACGCGAAGCAACAATTTCAGACGCGGCGCATCTCCCTGTATGGATACAGATTGTTGGTCTCGGCATCACAACTACTTATGTTATGCACCTCGCTGCAGTGATGCGGAATGCAACTATGCCCGCGATCACCTTAAATGCGTTGCGTGCCTTTGACATTGTTACACCTTCAACTATTCCGCTTGTTGACGGATATGCGACTATACCGGACAAACCCGGATTAGGTGTTGAATTAGATGAGGACGCGCTTGATAATTGCCGCGTCTAAAACCGTTTTAGCAAACCTCAAAGGAGAAAATATGATGAAAACGGCTATTTTGTGTTTGACAATACTTATTATCGGAGCAGTTTTTTCTGCACATGCAGCGAAACTCGGTTTAGCAAGTGCATGGTTATTTGAAGAAAATGGTGGCGAAGTGATTAAAGATGTTGTTGGCGGACACGATGGCGACATCAAGGGTTCCCTGAAATGGGTGAAGGACGGTAAATTTGGCGGTGCTTTGCAATTCCCCGGAAAAGGGGACAGTTATGTCCGCATTGACCATGACGATCTTTTCAACGCAGACCCGTATACTTTTGTCGCTTGGGTAAAGCTGGAAGCTGCTTCATGGCAGTACGTTGTCTGGCGGAATGGGATACCTGGCCTGAACCCAAAGAGATTCGCCATCTGGATATATGGATCCACACAGATGACTATCCCGTTTTCATGTGGAATGCTGCACAAGGACAGGGTCGTATTGATGGTAAGACCATCGTTGCAGATGGTAATTGGCATCATATCGCAAAGGTATATGATGGTAGCAAGGTTCAGATGTTTATTGATGGCAAGTTAGATGGAGAAAAGCAAAGTGGTGGCAAACTTGATACCAATAAATCACCTATCTGGATAGGCGCGCGCCCTGGCAACGTTGCTGCAACAGGCCTCTTTGATGAAGTAGGTTTTTTCACAAAAGCACTTACTGAGGAACAAGTCAACGATGTCATGGATACTGGTTTAGTAGATTATGCTGCTGTTGAAGCAGCAGGAAAAGCAACTATCACTTGGGGGTTGATTAAAAAAAGTAAGATTACGCCACATTCATGGTAGCGGTAACACACAATTGACACGTTTTTTAAATAGCACGTAGAACGAACTATTCTTTCCCGTAAAATGCTTATCCTACTGTTTTAATAAAAAGGAGACACATGATGAAAAAAACTATTTTAAGTTTGACAATACTTTTCATTGGAGCAGTTTTTTCTGCTCATGCAGCGAAACTGGGCTTAGCAAGTGCATGGTTATTCGAAGAGAACGGCGGAAATGTAGTCAAAGATATAGTTAGTGGACACGATGGCGAAATCAAAGGAACCTTGAAATGGGTAGAAAACGGTAAAATCGGCAGGGCATTGGAATTTCCCGGTAAGGGTGATAGTTACGTCCGCATTGACCATGACGATGTTTTCAACTCCGATCCATATACATTCGTCGTTTGGATTAAGTTACAAGCAGCCTCATGGCAGTATGTCGTTTGGCGAAATGGAGAGGTTTGGCCCGAGCCCAACCTTGTACGTCATCTTGATATATGGATTCATCAAGATGACTATCCGGTGTTCATGTGGCACGTCAAGGGCGTGGAGACTCGTATGCCGGGTAAAACTATCGTGGCAGATGGTAAGTGGCATCATATCGCGAAAGTTTATGATGGCAGCAAGGTTCAAATGTTTGTTGATGGCAAGTTAGAAGTTGAAAAGGCGAGTGGTGGAAAACTTGATACCAGCCAATCACCAATTTGGATAGGTGCGCGTCCCGGTAATGTCGCCGCGACAGGCCTCTTTGATGAAGTAGGTTTTTTCACAAAAGCACTTACTGAGGAACAAGTCAACGATGTCATGGATACTGGTTTAGTAGATTATGCTGCTATTGAAGCAGCAGGAAAAGCAACTATCACTTGGGGGTTGCTAAAGTCCAAAAAGTAAAATTAGCAGGCACGTCCGTGTGCCGAAACAGAAATGGAGAAACGCACTATGCGAATGCACGTTGGTGGAGAATGGGTTGACAAATCAAATAAAATTGATGTACTGAGTCCCTTTGATGGTTCGGTTGTTGATACCGTGCCGAAAGGGGATGCTAACGACGTTGAAACTGCTATTCAAACCGCAGAACGCGGCGCGAAAATCATGGCGGGTTTGACAGGTTATGAACGTTATGAAATCTTGCGAAAAGTCGCGGACTTGATGGTAGAACGGGCAGAAGAACTTGCTGAAGTTATCACCCGTGAAGAGGGAAAGATATTAGCCGAAGCGACTGTTGAAGCGACCCGTGCTTCTGAAATCATTGCACTCTCTGCAGAGGAAGCGAAACGACTAACCGGGGAAACGATTCCGCTTGAAGGTGCGCCCGGTGTTAAAAATAAACTCGGGTTTACAGTACGCGTACCATGCGGTATCGTCGCTGGCATTAGTCCTTTTAACTTTCCATTGCACCTTGTATGCCATAAAGCGGGTCCTGCGATTGCTGGTGGGAACGCTATTATCATCAAACCCGCTACAGATACGCCGCTCTCTGCCCTGAAATTGGTGGAACTCTTTTTAGAAGCAGGCACGCCACCTGAAGCGATTCAGTGTGTGACGGGCCCCGGCGGTGAAATCGGGGATACGCTCTGCGCAGATCGCCGTGTCCGAAAGATTACCTTTACCGGTAGTCGTGATGTCGGCGAACATATCTGTAAGGTTGCTGGATTGAAGCGTGTCACGATGGAACTCGGTTCGAATTCACCGCTTATCGTTATGCCCGATGCGGATCCGGAGAAGGTAGCACGGGCGGCGGCAGCATCCGGTTATTCCAATGCAGGACAGGTGTGTATCTCAACGCAACGTGTCATCGCTCACGAAAAAATCTATGGTGATTTTTTAGATGCGTTCCAAGCGGAAGTCTCTCAAATCGGTATCGGCAATCCACTGGAGTCTGGCGTGCGGATGGGACCGATGATTCGTGAAGGAGATGCTACTCGCGTCACTGAATGGATTAAGGAAGCCGTGTCAGACGGTGCGGAACTGCTCACAGGTGGCGAAAAGCAGGATCAGTTTGTTACGCCCGCTATCTTGGCTAACGTGAAACCTGAAATGAAAATCTCTTGTGATGAAGTGTTTGGACCCGCTGTTGGTGTGACCCGTGTCAACGACATTGACGAAGCGATCACCCTTGCAAACGATACGAATTATGGATTGAGTGCCGCTATTTTCACACAGAACGTTGATTGGGCAATGCGGTTTGTCCGTGAGGTTGATTCTGGCAATTTGATGGTGAACTGGGGCACACAGTGGCGTGCGGATTTGATGCCGTACGGCGGCGTTAAAGAGAGCGGTATGGGCAAAGAGGGCCCGAAATACGCTATTGAAGAGATGACCGAATTGAAAATGGCTATCTTCCATTTGGATGGTTAAGCACAAAATATGTGATTATCCCTGGTAGGCGCGCTTTGATGAAGATTAAGTTATTAATTTGGTAATTTTCCATCCGCACGAAGCAGGTGTACACCCCTGCTGACGAGGCGGGGAATGCCCAAATGGCATTCATACCGTTGATTTCTTCCTAACCTCGCCAGACTACCGATTTATTTTCTTAATCTTTATGAAAGCGAGCTTTTTTTGTATCAAAAAACTTGACATTTTAGTAAATCTGTGATATATTTTAATCATATCGCGGACGGGGAAAGATTTGTCCTGCAGCGGATTATTTATCCGAATCGTAAATTTTCGGGTTTAAAAAAAGAATTGATATTCCAAAACAACCTATTTTTTCAATAGTAGCAATGATGCTTGATATACTCAATATTCCAGATTTAGGCAAACTTGAGATTGTAGAAGTATATGAATACTACGATCAACCTGTCCTTTACTCCTGCAAAAACGCCGCAGGTCATCTTTACCTCGTTGTGGCTGCCGATGAAAACGATAAATATGTAACTTGGCTCTGTGTTGCAGTCTCTACTGAACGGATTAATCTTATCCGATCCGGCAAAATTGACCTCCACGATGCATTCGCCTATCCTGAAAATCCATACACAATTCAAGTCCGGGTTCCCTACGAAGCACATGTTTCACACCAGATAGATTGGACGGAATCAAATCAAATTTCTGAAGACATGCTGCCACTGTCCGGTGAATGTCTTGATCTCAAAACCAACACATCCCCATTTTAGAAAACATTTGATATTTTATCAAATCTGTGATATGTATAATCACATCGTGGGCGGGGAAAGATATGTCCTGCAGTGGCGTTATTTATGTAAATAGGGAATTTTGGGGTTATCAACGTTTGTAGTCGCGCAATTCATTGCGCCTCTTCCGCTTTCGGATTTTCGCTGATTTTGTTGATATGATATTCAGCGAGGCACCGCATCTACCTGGGTTATGGTGGTAGAATTCAAAGCATTATAATAAAATCCGAAAATATGTGGACATCTCAGTAAACGACAATCCCCACACCATAGAGCTGGCGAGGCGGGGAATGCCTAAATGGCATTCATACCCGGGGAATGACTAAACGTCATTCATACCGTTGATTTCTTGATTTCTTCCTAACCTCGCCAATGTCCAGATAATTATGGTTTTTACTATAAGAACAGCACATCTTGGACACTGGGTTCATATTACTGTTTAGGTTTATCTGGCGGTCTTGGTTGGGAATCGAACCCATAAATTCTACGCATTGTTGGGGTAGCCCGTTCAATTACTTCTGGTTTGAGATAATGCACAAAATCAAACATCGGTTTGATGAAGGACCGACAGCAGAAACAGATGAGTGCAATCCGTTGCTGATCTGTTTGGTTGGCACCTGCTGAATGCCAAACTGCACCGTTAAACAGAAATACAGAGCCTTTCGGGGCAAAGAGACGCACTTCGTCTGGGTGGTGTGTCGTACCGGGTGGCGGTTTTATCTGTTGACGATGAATACCGGGGACATGACGTGTGCCGCCGTTTTCCGGTGTAAAATCGTCAAGCAGCCAGAGACTGTTGGCAACCACAGGAAAACTCGGCAGCGGTTCAGGCATGCCGCCTAAAACACTATCAACGTGGTATCCTCCATCGGGTGCACCCGGATCAATGATATTGGATGTTAGCGTACTCAACGTATAATCCGTGCCAAGTAGATGTTCAAAAAAAGGCATTACCTTGGCGTGTGCAACGAGTTTCTCGTATATTTCGCCCTTGTTCATCAACCAACGCACATGCTGACCAAAACCGTTAGTGTGCCGTAGTGCAGAACCGTCCTGCTTCTCTTGCTCTGCTATCCGAAGAATATCGGCTCTGTACATTTCGATCTCTTCATCGGAAAGCACATCTGGAATGACGATGCATCCCTGCTCATTTAATTGCTTCTTTTGTGTTTCGGTAATATCCATTGTTTTCTTTTAGCATTGATACTAAACGAAGATGTGATTAAATTACAAGTTGTTAACAATATGATAATCTATTCTGCAGAAGATGTCAAGGTTTTACCGTGAAAGAGTATCAAATATTTATAAAAATAATATTGCACATTTCGCTCCGCTGGAACTGCCGATGTGCCTGACTATCTATGAACCTTATACCATTTCTCAAAAATAACCTTTCTTAAAGAAATAGTCTGTTCGTAGTCGCGCAATTCATTGCGCCTCGGACATTTCATTTCAAAAGAGAAAATAATTTATAGAATTGGTATTAGAATTCACAAATGTGCTGTATTGAGGAATCAAAATCCGCGTCCTGCGCGATTCAGAAAGAAAATACTCAAGAAACGGGATATTAAGCCTTGACACGCACAAATTTTTCAGGTATATTAACCCAAACGCTCGTGAAACAGACGACAGCATGAACAAACACAACTCCTATTCAGCAGAGGAAAGAACCGAAAAAGCAGAGGCAGAAGTTGCACGACTTCAAGAAGAACTTAAACGTTTACAAGGCACTTCTACACCGTCAAAGTAACCTCATCCTGCTTCACAATTTCCTTGATATGCCCATAAGGTTTAGACGCTACCAATTCCAATGTCTCAGGCGATAACCGATCCAGAATAGGTTGCGGCAAACCATGCGTGCCAGCGAATTGTGGAAAATACCGCAAAACGAGAAACCGCCTATCTCTATCTTTCGGTTGCCAACGCAACACCCCGTGCGTTAGCAACTCTGAAATAATCACGATATCGCCCGCCTTCGGTGTGATATTCACAAAAACGGGGTCATCAATTGGGTCAATCCCATCCGCTTCGTCAAGCGTTAACAACTCCTTCGGACGATCAAATTCACTCTTATGCGAACCGGGAATCACGATGAGTCCGCCATCACCCGGATAGACATCCGTAAAATAGGGAAAACAGACAAAGTTATCACAGTAGATATGTCCGTTACTCACTTCATAGCGAGTGCTATACCATCCGTAATCATCACGGGCGCAGTGCAATCCACCCGGGTTTACATGCGCGTTTTCTCCCGCTTTCCACAAATCATGTTTATCGTGTTTGAGTGACCCCCTACCAAATCGCGGTTGATTGTCAGTCAATTCTTTGATAATCGGCCATAGTGCTGCATGCATCGTCAAACATTCCAGCGACTTGTCAAAAGCGAACCCGTGCTGATGCAGTCCACGCTGTTCAAATCCTGGTGGCAATTCATCAGGCGGTGTGGTGATATATCTATCAACTGCCTCAGCAGCCTCCGCTAATGCATCACCAGTGATCACGTTTTTCAAGTGAAGGTAGCCGGTAACATCAAATAGATAACGTTGTTTCGGTGTCATATTGTTCCTTCGTTGAAATGAATTGAGATTACAATGCCATATCAAACGTTTTTCCAGTCACGTTGCCTTTCACAAAAGCGTTACGGAAAAGGGTTTGACGTTTCGGTGGCATCGTTTCAAGCAACGCTTGCGGCGGTTGCGAGAGCGTCCACCGCTTGTCAACTGAGTTATATGCGTTGAAAATAGCAATTCGGTCAGTATCAGGGTTTTGCCACGCTTGACCGCTATGTGTAATCGCCTCTGTGAATATAATGACAGACCCAGCAGGACAAGAGTAGGTATCCCAAAATTCCCATTCTTGTGTCTGTGCCACCTCTGGTGCAGTATACGCAGCCTTGTGGCTACCTGTAATAAACATCGTGCCGCCGTCCCCTTTCTCAACAGGATTGAGTTCCCACACGACGCGCGTCAAACCGCTATACGCCTGTCCGGGCAAACATTGATATTGATGGCAATCTCCCGGCATCCGAAACATGCCGTTACCGTTATGTGGACCAAATGCGAAGGGCGGAGCATCCGATGCAGAACGCAACGCCATAAAACTCATCTCCATGCGAAATCCGTAGCAATCTTCTGATGCCAAATACGGAGATGCAAGGAATTCGTTCCCGAATGCCACTACAACCGGATGATCTATCAGTACTTCCAATGGACCCCCGTAGGTATTGCGGTGGCACCCAGGATTAATCGTTTCAGGATTACGTTTTAACCGATAGCAGAAATCTCGCATTTCCTCAATTTCAGACTCTGTCAGTACACCTGGAATTAAGAGCCATCCGTTCTTATCAAAAAGATATTTCTGTTCTTGGGTCAGCGGGACGATGGGTTTGCCATCAGCGTTTGTTGTTGTAATGTCGCAGGCATTTGTTGCCATTGGGTTACCGAAATCTTTGTTGAATTTAATGCCTATCTGTTCTACCATAATCCATTCCTCTCTTATAGGAGTGTTTTGTAAGCACGATTTACCCTAATTCCGCACAAAGTCCTGAAATCAACGCAGCATTTTCACCAATCTGGTCGCCAAATTGTTGATACATACCCAACAACAACACATCAATCGGTTTAGAATTCTCCAAGGCGAATTTTACTTCGTCACGAATCTGCTGTGGACTTCCGATTGTTCTGCCTGCCGCAAGCACTTTGAAGATGATGCACGGTTTATCTGTCCGTTGTATCGCCTCACACATCTCTACGCGGTCTTCGCGTGCGTAGATTTCACCTAAAGGCGCGTAGCCAAACTTTTCTCTAAACTTTTCTGTCCCACCGTGTAGGTTATAGAGAGCCGTCATATAGTAGTCTATATCCCAATCCTCATCTTCGGCGATATGCAAAAGTTTCGGGTCATGCACCGATAAACCGACAAGCGCGCCGGTATCGCGAATCCGTTTAAGAATCTCCTGCAAATGATCGAGTTTGTTTTCACGTAGACAACGTTGTCCTACGCCCCCGCCGTGAGGTGCCATGCCAAACGGATTGTGTTTTGCGTCTTCAAAAACCTGGTCAGGTTCTTCATACCAAACAGAACTCCAACTGAGGCAGAACCAACGCATTATACCACCCGCATCTCGGTAACGCTGTAGGTCGGACATTGAGCGTTCCGTAACGCTATTTTGCCACCCATTTATCCCAACTTCTTCTGCCCGTTTGAGTGTTGCCACAACCCGTTCTGGTGTATGATATTCCTTCTGATGCTGTGAAAGTAGTTGATTAAAGTGTGAGTAGCCGTAAATCGGATTATCCCCAATCAACAATTTACTGATTTGATGATTACAAAATGAAACTTTTGGTAAGATGGTTTCCACTGTTTATCCTCCAAGTATAGTAAAACCTATAATTAATGGGACACTTCTGAGCATCAAACTGTTAGTTTGTGCAGATGCGGACACAAACTAACAGTTTGTGCTACAACACCCCGGTAGGTTCGGTTTCCTAACCGAACATAATGTCCAATTAATTCTAAAGTCTACTATAAAACACGTCTAACCAAACAGAAATCCTTCCAGAACAGATGCGTCAATTTCACGCACAAGATGCATCGTCAAATCTAAAGCGGCGTTATAGTCGTCAATGTTAATAATTGAGACATGACTATGGATATAACGCGATGGCACCCCGAGCACTACGGAGGGCACTCCTCTGCCGAATTGATGAATTGCGCCACCATCTGTCCCGCCAGATTGACGCACACCGAGTTGATACGGGACCTCATGTTTCTTTGCTGTTTCAACCACAAAATCAGCCAACTTCGGATTGACAATCATTGATGAATCAATTATCCGAATTTGTACACCGCCACCGAGTTTCCCTTGTGAATTTCCAACGCTTAAACCTGGGGTATCATCGCCAGGGGGTCCTTCAAGCACAATTGCGAGGTCAGGTTCCACACTTGCTACCATTGTCTTGGCACCGCGCAACCCTATCTCCTCCTGCACGCTTCCTGCGCCGACAACGGTGTTCGGATGCTCTTCAAGCCGCAAAAGTGCTTCAATCACAAGCGCAACACCAACGCGATTATCAAACGCTTTGGCAGTGAGCAGTTTCTCATTTTTCAACCGCATAAAGGGACCGTAAGGTGCAATCGGGCATCCGGGTAAGATTCCATACTCCTCTGCCGCTTGCTCTTCATTCTCTGCACCTACATCAATAAAAAGGTCTTTTATGTCTAAGACTTTATCACGAGAACCTGAAAGCAGATGCGGCGGCGTTGAACCGATAACGCCCGGCACTTTGCCTAACTTTGTTGTGATATTAACCCGTTGTGCTAAAAGTGTATGTGCCCACCATCCGCCGAGCGGTAGAAACTTGACGTATCCATTATCTGTCACATTTGTCACAACAAAACCGATTTCATCTAAATGTGAATCTAAAACAATACGCGGGTGTTCAGCATTTCCAGCGCGTGTACAGAAAATACTCCCCAGTCTGTCTGTCTCGATTGGACCGACATCAGCGACAGCGCCGCGAAAAATATCTCGCACTTCTGCTTCATAACCAGGGATCCCATCTGCTTGTGTGAGTGATTTAAGTAATTCTATTGAGGTTTCATTCATCGTAGCATTCCTTGAGTAATCGTGTTATATAGTAAAACTTACAATTAATGGGACACTTCTGTACCGCAATCTTCCAGATTGCGCTTTGTGGCACAAACTGGAAGTTTATGCTACCCCTTCTATTGTCCATTATGTTCCATAATAGGTTATCAAGTGCCCCAATAATTTCAAAGTTCACTATAATTTATTGGAATTATACCACGTATCAGATTTTCTGCCAACTTTTAACGCCCTTCCGTTTTAGAAAATGTCAAACTTTTTTGATAAATATAAACATCTTATATCATTTCTATTAATTTTTTATCTCATTACCGGTTGTTAGAAATACAATAGGGGACAGCACAAACTAAATGAAGTTTAAATAAATATTTCGGTAAGGGGGCGAGGTTAGGAAACCTCGCCAGCAGCAGGTGTACATCTCTGCTGGCTAGGTTTCCTAACCTCGCTAAATTACCCAATTTATTTTTTTATCTTCATACAGTTT
>JAPPES010000061.1 GCA_028824125.1 Candidatus Poribacteria bacterium | reverse complement strand
CAATAAAGGTTTTGGCGACATCGAAATGGACGTGGTTCGGTGTCACGATTGAGACAAAATCAATGCGTTCGCCTTCGGGAAGTTGGCTCTCTTTCTCTGCCATTTCTTTGTAGGATCCATAGACCCGACTCGCGTCAAGGAAGAGTTCGGCACCTTGTTGTTGAGATTTTTCGGGTGACGATGAGAACGCACCCGCAACGAGATCTATTTCTCCATCGAGTGCGGCGGCTTTACGATGGACAGCACCGATAAAGGCATCCGGTCCACCCCCTACCATGCCGTAACGGATTTTCCTGTTCAGTGGCATCTTGCGTATTTTCTCCTTTACTTGTGTAAACTGGGAAACTTGTAAGTTTCGCCCTATATGGTATTTTGATTCCAAAAGACATTATCTCATATTTAAGTGTTTTTTTCAAGATTTTTGTTCAGACCCATTCGTTATGAGTAGTCAGTCGTTAGCAGTCAATAAGATCGCGATCACGGAGCACGGCTCAGACATAGGGATAAGAAAATGTGGCGAGTTTCAGAGTATTCAGAGTAAAATCTGAAAAAGGGTGGGTTTTAAAAAAGTCGTGAATATAGACCCTGACTGGGTTTTGAACGGTTTTGATAGGTGGTTTCTCAGAGACTTACTCTGAAACTTCAGACTCGGTTTTCAATGAGTGTTTATGGATAACATACGTTAATTTATTTTTAACTCATTTGCTAAAAAGTTACGATTTGGTAACTTTTTCCGTGTTTTGGGTAACTTGCTAAAATTGTCTGAGAATCCAATGCGTGTGTGGGTTTAGGCGCGTTTTTTCATTCGATTTTTCTGTGCGAAAAAAAATAATTTGGCGGAAAGTGTAACATTTTGCAGACCGATGATACATCACTTTACTGCTATTCTTACGCGGAAGTTAGCAGTGCGGCGATGTCATCCGGTAGTTTAATCTCATGTTTCTGTTCAAAGTCGGCAACGGATTCGTATTCTTTGCGGAACTGTTCAATGATGATACTTTCCTGCTTGTCTTTGGCAGTCGTAAGGTCTTCTTTGGCTTTTTTCCATTCTTGCAAGCGTACAAACACCATACCGCGATTGTAGTATGGCTCTGCTAAATCCGGCTTGCGTTGTATCGCTGCTTCATAATCTTTGATGGCACGTTCGTACTCGCCTTTTTTGTTGTAAACATTACCACGATTGTTATAGGGATGAACAAGGTCGGGTCGTAGTTCTATTGCTTTGGTATAATCTTTAATGGCGCGATCAAACTCTTGTTTTTCATAGTAAACGATACCACGATTGTAATAGGCATAAGCAAAACTTGGATCAAGTTCTATTGCTGTGTTATAGTCTTCAATTGCCCGATCTATTTCATCCTTGAGTTTATAAGCTATCCCGCGATTGTTATATGCTTCTGGCAAGTTTGGGTCAAGTCTTATCGCTGCGTTACAATCTTCAAATGCGCGATCGTAGTCACCTTTGATGCGGTAAGCTGCACCACGATTGCTATATGCCTCGGCATAGTTGTCCTTGCGTAGAATTGCTGTGTTAAAGTCTTCAATGGCACGGTCAATTTCGCCTATATTGCCATACGCGATGCCTCTATAGTTATAGGGCGTGGCAAAACTTGGTCTTTCCATAATGAGTTTGGTAAAACGTTGGATGGCGTTTTCGTAAGATGCCTGATCTGTCTGTGTTGGCATATTTTATGTCTCCTTTTCGTTGCGGAGTTGAGACGGAGTAGGTTGAAAGACATCCTCCCGTGGAGGCATTTCGACCTCGTAAACTTCTATGCATTCCTTCAGATGGGTGTTCTGGTCTCTAATAAATCCATGGAGATCGTTGTAGACTCTCTGTCTTGAGATACCATGCTGTTTTTGCAGGTGGTCTAATATGGGTTCTTTGAGCGATCCGGGAATATCAATTACGGTGTATTGTTTTTGTTCAAGAAAACCTTGTGGAGGCCGAATGAAGACGCTTTTTTGTGCTATAACACGGTTTTGCGGATTTCGAGGAGATTTGATATAATCTTTTATCTCCTCAGTTCTTTCCAACAAGATGATCCTGCCGGGTTTTCCAAGGGAACTCGCACATGCGAAGAAAAGGGCTATATGGTTGTCGGTTGTAAAATCTATTAGGTTGGTATGGCCCCCATAGTGTTGAAGTTCGGTCAAGATTTCAAAATCGTCTTCTTCGTGGGTATAGCCTTTAGCTAATTCCAGCATTCGCTGTTGGATGGTTTCTATATCAAATTGCTCTGCCCCAAATACTGTCTCGCATTCGCGGCACAGGCTTGAGGATACCTTCTCATAGTGTTGAGGTTCGCCTCGGTAGATGAAGTCTCCATCGGCGGTCGTTTCTGCTATCCTACCAATTATCTCTAAAATCTTGTTGAGTTCGGTTTCTTGTGTGTTCAAACGCTGTTCTCCACGATATGAATTCCCTCTCATGTTAAATCATAGCATGTATACGATTGATTAAAAGATAAGGCCATCACCGCTTACCTCGGACAGGTTTAATGCCGAAGATTTCCCCATTTTGAGTTTATCGGCATAAACCTCATCCCACGTCTGGGCAGTGTGGGGACGGATTAGGATGCCATCATCTGTCTTTTCAAGCACGACACCCGATTCCAACCCCAATTCTTTCACCCAGTCAAGGGGTAATTTAATCTTATAATCCGTCTCCAACGCGAGCGTTTTCATGGTATTCACCTCTTGCTACAAATAGTTAAGAAAGTATACCACAACTCAGGTTGATTATCAACAGTTTTGAATAGGCTTTTCTAATTGGTAGGATTTGAGATGCGTGTTTTTGTGGAGATAGTGGATGTCTCTCTTGTCAGAATCGCGGATTATCACGGATTATACGGATTACGCGGATTGATCCTCTTGTAACATCAGGTAATCCGCTAAGAGAACAGTTTTGTTTCGCTGCTATGCCTCCAGAGGTGTTGGCAATGCAACGATGTCTGCTGATTATTGAATGTCCTTTATATGTTCAAGGTTTGCAGTGTTGCCAAATATGTTGTGAAATCCAGCAATTGATGCGTTTTCGCCTTGTTTCAAGTTCTTGGTTGCCCTGAATCACTGGTAACTGTTCACTCTTTCGCTCCAGCGGAGCGGTATGTGCGGAACTCAATCATCATAAAATCTACAATGAATGAGGCATTGTGAAGCGACGGGATTTGGGGAGATGGCTTCCACGGGAGAACTGAATGACTTTGTCTGTGGACCCAGCAACTTAGCTTGCTATATCACGGACTTGTGGTGTTATTTGAGATACAACGGAGTCTACTTCTTAAATAGCGTTCCAATCAATCACCGCTGTCCACAACTTTTCTTCTTCTGAGTAGTGAACAACACCTGAAGTGCCAACGTTTATTCAGACCAAAATTTAGCAAAGTTAAGACAAGTTTTGTCTGGACGGCGATCGGCAAAGGCAACCGTCAAACGCTTACCGGCGCGAAATAGAATCACAGTGGG
>JAPPES010000110.1 GCA_028824125.1 Candidatus Poribacteria bacterium | reverse complement strand
AATGCTGTTGTCAAGGAAGCACAAGCCCCACGCTTTAGCGTGTGGGTACTATGACGATAAATTATTCGGTTATCGTTAGAATCTAAAGGAGATAATGATGTTATTGCAAAATAAAATTGCCAAGGTGAGCGGTTGGTGTTACCTTCTCACTGCCCTTACAAGCTTACTACTGTTGGCTTCTTGTGTGCCCACTACTTTTGATTCGACAGGTTCGACACCCGTTCAAGCGAGCGATGGATACACTGAGATTAAAGAAATTGAGGAAAAACTTTCAATAACCAGCGAACCGGTTACTGCGGAGATGTTAATTGAGAAATCAAGGGCTTTTATCAAAGCACACCCGAAATATAGACAAGTGGGGCAGGTCTACCATATCCTCGGAACTACTTTAGTTCAGTTTGATCGGACTGAAGAGGGAATTGAGGTTTTAGAAGAGCTTATTAGGTACTACCCGCTTGCTACTTCCGTTGAACCGAGCTTGTTAACGTTGGGATTAGCTTACGACAAAGCCAGCATGCATGACAAAGCAGATGTCATCTATGAAAAACTGGTAAATACGCCAAAGTACAGTAGCGGAGAGTCTGCCAAAACCGCGCGGCAGTTGTTGCAAACGGATAAGTCTGATCGCAAAGGTGCACTTGAAGGATTAACTGATGGATCCAGCAGAACTAATTTTGTTGGTCAAGCGGCTTTAGATTTTCAGGTAACAGATCTGAATGGTGAACCGTTATCGTTAGAAAAATTTAAAGGGCAGGTTGTACTTCTTGACTTCTGGGCAACCTGGTGTGGACCTTGCATTGCAGAAATGCCCAACGTGAAGCGAACATATCAAAAGTATAAAAATCAGAAGTTTCAGATTATCGGTATTAGTTTAGATAGAGGGGAAACACCACTTAAGAATTATATTGAAAAAGAAGGAATTATGTGGCCCAATTATTACGACAGCAGCAGACAGGTTTCGAATATGTACCAGGTCCGATCCATTCCGTCAACTTTTCTGATTGATGGTAACGGGATTATCCGCAAAACGAACTTACGCGGAAGTGCACTTGAGTCCGCTGTCGCGCAACTTGTACAAGAGAATATGGCACGATAAAAGACTGATTAGACGGACACAGTCGCTGTTCAACAATCAAAAGCACATTCAGGATTTCACAAATCTGAGGAGGTATACGATGTTTATCCGAAATCAAACAACGTTCAATCACAGACAAAATAATAGTGTCTCTGTTTGCACCATTAGTATTCTTGCGATTGTTGTGCTGCTCGGTTTCTCTGCTAACCTTGTCAGCGCTGATTCAACACAAACCGAAACAAATGTGAGTCCGAAGGAAATAAGGGACAAGTATGAAGAAATAAAGGCAATTTATAAAGGAAGCGCCAACAAGGATGCGCCAGAAGAATTAAAGGCGTTAGTCCAGAAGTCAACCGATTTTGTTGACGCATTCCCGGAATACAAACGTGTGGATCAAGTATACTATTATCTCGGTTACGCCTTAGTTCAATTGGGACGTGTTGAAGAAGGTATTGCAGTTTTTGAGAAATTCATCAAGGAACATCCGGAGAAGCGTTGGGTTTCTCCCAGTCTGTATGAATTAGGTATGGCTTACGATAAACTCGGCAAACATGATAAAGCTGATGAGACCTATAAAAAACTGATAGAGCATCCGAAGTACAGTTCAGGATCGTATGCAAAGCAAGCCAAAAAGATTCTGGAGCAGGACAGAACCTCACGGAAAGGTAGATTGCATAAGCCTCCTGTGGCAAGTTCAAATCCGAGTGAATGGATCGGTAAACCTGCACCGGATTTTCAGGTAAAGGATTTGAAGGGGGAAGAACTCTCCTTGAAAAAATACAGAGGTCAAGTTGTGCTTCTTGACTTCTGGGCAACATGGTGTGGACCTTGCCTCAAGGAGTTACCCAACGTTAAAAGAACTTATGAAAAGTACAAAGATCAGAAGTTTCAGATTATTGGCATTAGCCTTGACGGGTCAAAACAACCACTTGAAACGTTCATTGAAAGGGAAAATCTTGCATGGATTCACTATTGGGATCAAAGTCAAAAGATAACGGCTCAATATGGGGTGCGGGGAATTCCATCAATCTTTCTAATTGACGGCGAAGGTGTCATTCGTAAGACAAACCTCCGTGGGCATTCGCTTGAAACTGCCGTTGCTGAATTGGTAGGAGAAAATCTTACGAAACTTGCGGATCCTTCCACTCAAACTTCTGAATCTAATTCACAATCGAAGTCAATCCCTGCAACAAAACTTATTAAACCGAGTCCTGCTTCTCAAAAAATCGAATCACTTCAGTCTCCCACAACAAAAATGAATGAGTGGGTCGGCAAACCTGCCCCAGATTTTGAGGTGGTGGATTTGAAAGGGAAAGAACTCTCCTTGAAAAAATATAGAGGTCAAGTTGTGCTTCTTGACTTCTGGGCAACATGGTGTGGTCCCTGTATAGCTGAGATGCCTAAAATTAAGAAGACTTATGAAAAGCACAAAGATCAGAAGTTTCAGATTATCGGCATTAGCTCAGATAAATCAAAAGCACCGCTTGAAGCATACATTGAGAAAGAAGAGCTTGGCTGGATTCACACTTGGGATGAAAATCGTAAATTGAGAAATCTATACGGGATAATAGGAATCCCAACGGCCTTTTTGATTGACGGTGAGGGTGTTATCCGAAAAGCAAGTCTCGGTGGTTTTGATGTTGAATCTGCCGTAGCTGAATTGGTGAAGGAAAATCTTGCGAAACCTCCTAATCCCTCTCTACCCGAAAAAACGCCCGCCGATTCTCCTGCAGATAACCAAAAAGTAGATGCTAAAGTCAAAGAAATCATTGATGCTGCTGTGGCTGCACACGGTGGACTTGAGAAACTGCAAGCAGTGAAAAACATAGTGATGGAATCTCGAAGCTTTGAACACTTCTCTGATGATTCCGTGCAGGATGAGGGACAGAACAAAACTTATTATTACACTAACAAATTCCGCAACGATTGGCACAGAAGCGGCAGTGTAGAAAGTATCATCTTTGATGGTGATTCTTTATTCCTGCAAACAGATGGAGTGGGCAAACCAATTCCACAGAAGACTGCTGAATCTTTTGTTGATTACTTTAAAGATAGTCTTTTCCGAGAACCGATTTGGCTTCTGGCAAACCTGTCACAAAACAAGATTCCCATTAAATTTGTGGGAACATTGAATGTAAAAGGCACCCCTACATCTGTCCTTCTTGTTACACAACCTTCCGGCAAAGAACTCAAAATCTTTATTAGTGACGAAACTCGCTATGTGGTGCAGTACAATTATAGTGTTGAGATGGGAAGGGAAACGGAAAATGCAGAAACGTTATTCGATGATTATCGCGATATAGATGGTATTAAAATCGCGCATCATCGTACTACAAAATCCTTTGAACATCGGGAAACTTTAATCACGGACATTAAGTTGAACGCTGAAATTGACGAAGCGCTGTTTCACTCTAAAGAATAGAACGAGTAGCCGAAGAACGCATCAGATATTTCAGATTTGACTATAATAAAGTTCTGTCATCCATTCGCCGTCATGTGCCGGATTATAGATCAGTCCCTTCTTCATGTCAAGACAGAGGTCAAGGTCTTCTAACAGTATATGTCCAATGAGAATAGGTGTGCCCTCAGGGACACCCATGACGGTCGTGATTCCTTCACGTTCTAAAATCTTGAATTGTACGGGTGAATAGATCCAGAGCTCTGTAATACCGTTGACAGTACGCACCTGCTCACTTCGAAATGGTGCTAATCCAAGTTGCTCAATAAGTGATGGCGGTAAACCGAGACGCGTTGCGCCAGTATCAACGAGTGCATCTTCAATAGTAATCCGCCGCACTTCTTCAGGATTCATATAGCCAGCTCGGACTAAAGTGAGCTCATCGTTGTTTGCGAGTTCTATTTTTGCTGTATGTCTCATTTTCAGTCCACCTTGTTTTTTGATACTATTTTAACACCTTTCACGAAGTTTTTCAAACAAAAAGCATCGGCACAATAGTCACCAGTAAGAGTAAGGAACTTGACGTTCAATGATTTTCTCAATAACGATATTGTGGATATCCGCAAATTTTTGCTACCATAAATCATGAAGACCTATATCACGTTTCTTATCTGCTGTATGTTGTTACTGTCAAGTTGTGCAATACCGGGAACAAAACCTGTTGAAACACAACCAACAACAACTTCTATCGATCCATTTGAAAGATTACAAGCTGATATTGATTCCGTACTGCAAGATGCTTTGTTTACAACTGCAAGCATCGGCATAAAAGTCGTTGCAGTTGAAACGAGAGAGGTGATTTACGCTAAAAACGCACAAAAATTACACCACCCCGCTTCCACGACGAAACTGTTTACGGCAGCAACCGCCTTGGCGAAACTTGGATCGAACTACCAGTTTGAAACAAAACTTTATACTGATACGGCAACAGACACACAAGTCGTAGAAAACATTTATCTCAAAGGTAAAGCCGATCCGGTACTTCAGTCTGACGATATAGTCAAATTAGCGAATGCGTTAGTCCAATCCAACATAACGTCAATAGAAGGTAACATTGTTGTTGACGAAACTTATCTTGACACTGTCCGTGAAGGCCCGGGATGGATGTGGGATGATAGACCGCTTCAGATTAGCGCGCTAAGTATCCGAAACATTGAACCTGAAACAGGTACGGGCAGCAGAGCGATTGCCTGTGGACATCTCCTGAAAACCACACTGATGGAAAAAAATATCAACGTAATAGGAGAAGTTGTCTTAGGCACAGTGCCACCGGATGCGCACAGTGTTGCTACACATCTATCACCACCACTTGCCGACATTATCAAATTAATGAACAAACCGAGTGACAACTGGATTGCTGAGATGTTATTTAAAACAATTGGATCTGAGATGAAGGGTAAACCGGGAACGTGGAGAAAGGGCAGGGAGGTTGTTACTGAATTTTTAGGTGAAATTATGGATGAACCCCCAACACATCGGTTCGTTGATGGTTCAGGACTTTCTCGGTACAATCTGCTTAACACCGAATTGCTCACAAAGCTGCTTGTCTATATGTCCCACAATTTTGAATTAATATCGGAATTTATGGCATCACTCCCAATTGCTGGTGTAGACGGCACTTTAAAAAATCGGATGCAAGGGATGTATGCTGAAAAGGTGCTGCGCGCGAAAACAGGCACGTTAAGCGGTGTTTCTGCACTTGCTGGTTATACCATAACGGCAGATGGTGAGGTGTTGGCATTCGGTATTCTTATTAGCCATTATTTTGGATCTGCGGCAACGGCGCGAGGAATTCAGGATAAGATCGGAAATTATCTAACGCAGTTTAGTAGGAATTAAATATCAGTTTGTTCAAGGTTCAATCTCACAAATACTAATTGTGAAATACAAAAATTTTCTTGACATTAGTTGCATATTAATATATAATTTAGGTATGCCTAAAATAATTTCTCAATGTTTACAACAATTTTGATATATATTGCCTAAATTCAGGTAGGTTATCCTACCAAATACCGCAAAATTAGGGATTATGTTCGTTGCGTATTCCTTGCGGATTGGAAAGACTAATGCTGACACAAGCGGCTGAGGACTACCTCAAGTCAATCTATAAATTACAAGAGAAGGGTGGCAAAGTTTCAACCGGTATTCTGGCAGAATATCTTGACGTTAAACCAGCGTCTGCAACAGGGATGATCAAAAAACTGAAGAGCATGAACCTCGTGAGTCATGAACGTTATCAAGGTGTTACACTTACGGATGCAGGAAAAGCCATTGCGCTTGAAATTATCCGACACCATCGTCTGTTAGAACTTTATCTATTCAAAGCGCTCGGTGTGCCGTGGGATGGCGTGCATGAGGAAGCAGAAAAGTTAGAGCATGTGATTTCAGAAGATGTGGAGGCGCGGATGGATGCGTTTCTTGGCTATCCGACTGCTGATCCACACGGTTCACCTATACCGGATAAAAACGGTGTTGTGCCGAAAACACTCTCCATTCCGATGACAGAGTTGCGGAACGGACAATCCTGCGTTGTTGCTGAGGTAAACGACAATGATTCAGCGTTGCTCCGACATCTTGGTAGTTTTAATCTTTACCCTGGCACAGCGTTTCGGGTGATTGAAGTTGCTCCATTTGAAGGCCCCTTCACTATTGATATTGCTGGACAGCAAGCGGTAATTGGACGTGAGGTTGCTAAAAATATATTCGTTAGTAATGTACAAGAAACATAAGAAGGATAAAAAATGGAACAGCAAAAAGAAGTTAAATTAGATGCCAAAACTATCAAGACATGGAAACACCATCTACAAGATGAAATAGATGCAAATTTTCTCTACAGTGCCTTCGCAAACCTTGAACCCGATCCTGACCGAAAAGACATATTATTGGAGCTTGCTGAGGTGGAAAATCGGCATGTGGCACGTTGGGAGGAAATGCTGACTTCATACAATGTCAAGATTAAGAAGGGACAACCGACTTTCAAAGCAAAGTTCTGGGCTTGGTATGCTCGTAAGTTTGGCAGTACCTTTCCACTTGCACGGATGCTTAACGAAGAAGCAGATGAAGTTAAAGATTATCTAACGCTTTATAGAAACAGTACGTTGGTGGACGCTAAAGAAACAGCACTTGATTTAGCAAAAGAGTCTGCAATGCATACCGAAAGTTTGCAGGAACTTACCGGCACAAGCGATGAACCGTGGCACAAAATTGAATCTGGAGGGATGTTAGGCAACATTGTTTACGGCTTTAACGATGGATTAACCGCGAACTTTGGTTTACTCGCAGGGATTGTTGCTGCGACTTCGGAAACCCCCCATATTCTTGTGGGAGGGATTGTTGGAACAGTTGCTGACTCACTCTCCATGGGGGCATCGGGATACCTCGCGGCAAAGAGTGAGCAGGAGGTGTATGAACATGAAATTGAGATGGAGAGGGAAGAAATTCGTCTCATGCCAGACATTGAAGAAGATGAACTCACACTTATTTATGCCACCCGAGGGATCCCAAAGGAACAGGCAAGACTTCTTGCGAAGGAAGTGATGAGCGATCCTGAAAGAGCGTTACAAGAAAAAATCCAGGCTGAGCTTAAGATCGGTGAAACCCACACCACACCATTCAAAGATGGTTGGGTTACTGGACTTGCTACCGCAATTGGTGCATTTATTCCAGTCGCTCCATTTCTATTTACCACCGTGGAAACTGCTATATGGATTTCTTTTTCAGTAGCTATGATATCGCACTTTGCAGTCGGTGCTGCGCGGAGCCTTTTCACCGGACGCGGTTTAATTCGAAGTGGAATTGATATGTTTGTTGTTGGTCTTGGCGTTGCGGGGGTTGGATTTCTCGTTGGTAAACTTTTAGAACGTTATGTCCTAATATACTTTTTGGGAAATTGAAATTATGTTAAAAACACCTATGTCACTATCAAGAATGTTAACACAAAATTTTTATACATTTACATCATTGATACATAAAGTATGTATCTTACTATGTCTGGTCGTTTTTTTGGCAAGTATTGGTTGTGATTCAAAAAAGCCGCCGGATTCACCAGAGGCAGAAAAAATCCGTATCGTTTGCACAATTGGTATGATTACGGATATAGTCAAAAACGTTGGTGGTGATCAGGTTGACGTTATAGGCCTGATGGGACCTGGGGTTGACCCACACCTTTACCAACCGACTGCTAAAGATGTTAAAAGACTCAGATCAGCGCACATCATCTTTTATAACGGATTACATCTCGAAGCAAAAATGGCGGATGTGCTTGCTGATATGACAGGAGATGTCAAAACTGTTGCAGTAACAGAGGGTGTTGAGCGGACGTTGCTTTTATCATCATCGGAATATGAAGGACAGTCCGACCCGCACCTATGGTTTGATGTGACACTCTGGATGAAAGTAGTAGAAACAGTTCGAGACACCTTAAGCGAGTTGGATACAGATAGCGAGGCAGTCTACCGAAACAATGCAGCACATTACCTTACTAAACTTTCTGAACTACATCAATATGTGAAGACACAAGCAGAACGCGTGCCACCTGAACAACGCGTACTCGTAACAGCACATGACGCTTTTAACTACTTCGGGAAGGCTTACGGTTTTGAGGTGCGTGGGCTGCAAGGAATTAGTACTGTAGCGGAAGCAAGTATCGCTGATGTGCAAGAATTAGCGAACTTTATAGCGGAAAGACGCATTCCTGCTATTTTTGTAGAATCATCTGTTTCTGCGCGGAGTCTTGAAGCAGTAAAAGCTGCTGTGAAATCAAAAGGGTTTGATGTGCAAATCGGTGGTGAACTCTTTTCAGACGCTATGGGTAATGAGGGAACGCCTGAAGGCACTTATATCGGCATGGTTCGGCACAACATTGGGACGATTGTCCAAGCGTTGACAGGAGAAACCGCTTCTACAAAGGAAGACTAATTTGCAAGCACCTGACGCAAAAGCTATTCAAGTAACTGATCTGACAGTCGCCTATAGAGAAACGCCTGTTTTGTGGGACATTGACCTGGATGTGCCGCCAGGGGTGCTTTTAGCTATCGTTGGTCCCAACGGAGCAGGAAAAACAACGTTAATAAAAGCGATTTTAGGGTTAGTCCGCCCTGCAGCTGGGAATATCTTAATTTATAACAAACCTTATGATGCGCAAAGACGAATCGTCGGTTATGTGCCACAACGGGGAAGCGTTGACTGGGATTTTCCGACAAGCGTCCTGGATGTTGTGATGATGGGAAGATATGGCGCTCTCGGTTGGATTAAACGTCCAGGAAAGCAGGAACGCGAACTGGCGATGAACGCATTGGAAAGAGTTGGAATGGAAAAGTATACCAACCGGCAGATTAGCCAACTCTCTGGAGGGCAACAACAGCGTGTTTTCCTTGCACGCGCGCTTGTTCAAGATGCCACAGTATACTTGATGGATGAACCCTTTCAAGGCGTAGATGCGACCACCGAACGCGCTATCGTTACTTTACTTCAGGAACTCCGTGAAAATGGCAAAACAGTCGTCGTGGTACATCATGATTTGCAAACTGTAACCGACTATTTCGATTGGGTAACGTTATTAAACATCCGCCGAATTGCCAGCGGGCCCGTTGACGAAACGTTTACCCCTGAAAATTTACGCGAAACTTACGGCGGACGAATTGCCTTCATGAAAAACCGATAAATATACGCGGCTTTGTTGGAGCGGTTTCAACCGCGATTTCCGTGTCCCCTGTTCAAATCATGGAACATTTTTACTTTCTAACCCGTTTTGATTATACCTTAATGATTGTAACAAGTGGTGCTGCCCTACTTGGTACAGTGAGTGGTGCGCTTGGTACTTATGCTGTTTTGCGCAGGCAAAGTCTCCTCGGCGATGTAATTTCACACGCTGCACTCCCCGGCATTGCGATCGCATTTTTGCTAACAGGCAGCAAGACTCCGTTGCTTCTGGTGCTTGGTGCAGCAATCGCGGGGTGGTTAGGCGCACTGATTATTTTAAGTATTGTTAGACTGACACGCATCAAATATGATAGCGCATTTGGTCTCGTGCTATCTACTTTTTTCGGGTTTGGTATGGTGTTGCTTTCGCTTATACAGCGTAGTGGCAATGCTAATCAGGCAGGTTTGGATGATTTTATCTTCGGGCAAGCTGCCACAATCTTAAAACGTGATGTGCTAACAATCGGTATACTTGGCGGGATTGCTCTTATTATAATGCTTATTTTTTGGAAAGAACTGAAACTTCTCATTTTTGATGAAGGGTTTGCTGCATCTATTGGATTGCCGATCCGTGCGCTTGATATTCTGCTAACAAGCTTGCTCGTTATTGCAATTGTTATCGGTTTACAAGCGGTTGGGGCAGTGCTAATGAGTGCAATGTTAGTTGCCCCAGCAGTTGCTGCGCGGCAGTGGACAGACAGGCTCAATCTGATGGTACTCCTCGCTGCATGCTTTGGGGCATTAGCTGGAGTGAGCGGCACCATCATCAGCAGCCCAATCCGCATCCCCACCGGTCCAACAATTATTCTCTGTGCAACGGCTATGGTGGGAATTTCAATCGCTTTTGCGCCGAACCGTGGGTTATTGTGGAACAGTATCAAACAACGTCGAAATAGACGCAGCTTGAAAATAGCCACAGGTAGATTAATTGGTGCAACCGCAGTAAAAAACCGAATGAAAGAAAATGATACCAGAAGATCTTGACATCCTTACCCTACTGATTGCTATTGTTACAGCCTCCGCATGCGCTTTACCCGGTGTATTTTTGGTACTACGGCGAATGACGTTGATGAGCGATGCGATTAGTCACGCTATTCTTCCCGGCATAGTTCTCGCGTTTTTTCTTACACATAGTGTTTCATCGCCATTACTGATTCTCGCCGCTACTGCAACGGGTGTTCTCACCGTTATTTTCGTTGAATTGCTGCAAAAAACGAAACTCGTGAAAGAGGATGCTGCAATCGGATTAACGTTTCCTGCACTTTTCAGCATCGGGGTAATCCTCATTTCTCAATACACAAGCAATATCCATCTCGATATGGATGCGGTTCTGCTCGGTAAACTTGAGTTCGCGTCATTCAACAAATTAGAAATGTTCGGTTATAGTTGGGGACCCGTATCTCTATATGTGATGGGTGGAATGTTCTTGTTGAACCTCGCTTTTATTCTAATATTCTACAAGGAATTGAAGTTGGTAACGTTTGACGCGAGTTTAGCTGCAACGTTAGGGTTCGCACCTGCCCTTATCCATTATGGGTTGATGACGTTGGTTTCTATGACGACGGTAGGCGCATTTGATGCAGTGGGTTCAATTTTAGTTGTCGCGCTTATTGCCGGGCCAGCTGCTACCGCTTATTTGATGACTGATAGTCTCGCGCGGATGCTTATCCTCAGTGTTATTATCGGGTGTGTAAATGCTGTGGTGGGTTATTTGCTTGCCGTCCCATTTGATGTCCCTATTGCGGGTCCTATTGCAACAGTGACATTTCTTGTTTTCGGACTTGCCTTTATGGTGGTTCCGAATCGTGGACTCATCGCAATTGCGCGCAGGCATATTCACCAAAAATGGGAATTTGCACAAACAATGCTTGTTATACATCTCTTAAACCACGAAGGACTGCCAGAAGCGCAAGCTGAATCTGAAATAGCACACCTCCATGAACATCTCCGATGGGAACCGACATTTGCAACACGCGTTGTTAAACACGCTTTGAACAACCGATATGTGTCACAACAAGCAACGCAGCTAATGCTAACAGAGCGGGGACGCACCATCGCGCAACAAACGCTTGTGCAATAACCTTGTACTAAAGTAATACGAATTTCTTGATTTCAAAATGTGAAGATCCTATAAGCACCTTTCAACGAAAAAACATATACAAAGCGCGAACATAAAAAGAGGGTGACATGAAATACCTAACATTTATCTGTCTAATCGCATTCTTTATAGTTATGTCCGGTTGTGATCGTGATGAGGGTGTGATCACACCTATGTGGATTAGAGATATTCAGATACACGTATCAGATATTGATACAGAGATAAAAGAAATCACTATGTACAATGAACGGCTTGAACTATACGGATCGGACTTTGTTGGTATGAACCCTAAGTATTATGCTGTTACTATTTTGGTGTATAGTGGATATGGCGGTTGTACCAGTTATCATCAGACACGTCTGTTTCAAAACTCTGATGAAAATGAGGTGGATATTGGTTTAATAACAGGGCATAATGAACCGTGGATATGGCAACCTCACGATACTATTATATTGAAGATAACACAGAGTGAACCGAAACCTGATGGGAGTTTCGATTGCCCGGCAATTTCGTACGATTTTTTTCAAGCCATATTCATTGGATTCTGCATACCAGGTGAATATACTCTCCTCTTAAACAGCGATAAATTGACATTTACAATTAACGCATCAGATGGAACAGTTCATATTCATTAGGATATAGTAAACCTAAAAATATGTGTGCTTTCCCAGGTAGATGCGGTTTTCTAACCGCACCGAGCGTGGTTATTGAATTACCTAATTTATTTTTTTATCTTCATACAGTTTATGCTACGCAAATGAGAGAAATAGTATAATGTTCTTGACATTTCTATATATCTGCATTATGATGGAATTATCAAAACATAAGTGGAGGGAGCCATGGCAATTAGTGGTGCCCAAACATATCTAAGCCCTGAAGAATACATTACTTTAGAACGTAAAACTATCCCTGATGCTGACACTGTCAGAAGCGAATACGTCGAAGGAAAAATTGTCGCTATGTCTGGTGCAAGTCGCGTACATAATCTTATTTCAGGTAATATTTTTGGTGAACTTCGCAATCGCTTAAAAGGCAGCGGATGTGAAACTTATAAGGGCGAAATGCGTGTAAGCACACCCAGCACTTCATCCTATTTCTATCCAGATGTCGTTGCCGTTTGTGATGAACCACGTTTTGAAGACGATGTTTTTGACACACTCCTCAATCCAATCATCATTGTAGAAGTACCCTCTCCAAGTACGGAGGCTTATGATAGAGGAGAAAAATTATTACACTACAGACAACTTGAATCCTTAAAAGAATACATCCTTGTATCACAAGATAGGGTATATGTTGAACGGTATCTCCGAAAACAGGTGGAATGGGGTTATACTTCCTTTCAAGAACTTGATGAAGTTCTTCCGCTTATCTCTATTCAGTGCGAATTACCACTTCAAGAAATATATGAAAGCGTTAAATTCCCTAAAAAGTAAAGGCTCTAATTTCTGTGGAGCGCAAACTAACAGTTTGCTCTACAAAGACTTTACCGAGCTTACGTTAAAACTAAGCAACGCTGCTTATACCAAACCACCCCGTTTACGTAAGAACCATTCCAGGCCGAGTAGCATGAGGATCGTCCCGAAAATCAATGGCAGATCCCAAATATCAATATCGGTTATCTGTGATGTTGCACTCTCAACGAGTGAAATCTGATTAACTAATTGGTCTGCTGCTTCAACGGGATAATATTTGCCGCCGCTCATATCTGCAAGGTTTGTGAGAAGTGGGACGTTGAGTGATGCATCGCTAAATTCTGCATAGGATGGTTTAACTTCAAAAAGTGCTTGCTGTTTGCCAAGGTCTTCGCCATGAAGAGTTCCTGTTGCAGTGACAGTATATTCGCCATATCGGTTCGGAATAAATCGAGCGGTATATAACCCATCTTTACCTAACACCTGTTCAAGTGGAAACTCCCTTCGTGTGCCAGTTTCATCTACAATGACTGCGCGCAATTTTGCTTCATTTGTCACCGTAAAAGTTTTATCCATTGCAGTGACTTCAATCACAACGGGTTCCTTCAACGTATATTCAGTCTTCATAAGATTAATTTCGAGGGAAGATTTCGGTGCAGTTGTCAACCATTTTGCGACCTGCCGCCAAAATCGGTGGTGATTATCATTAAATCGGTGGTGATTACCATTTTCTTTTTCTGGAATTGTATGCCACCGATATGAATTGTTAGGGGTAAACACCATAACCCGTCCTGCATTATAATTGTGAGTTGCGATGAGAATACGATTCCCAAATTCATTTCGATCACTCGGATGTTCGGCGAGAACGGTTGCTCCTGCTTTTGCGCGTTTGACTTTACTATAACCGAAAAGTGCTGGCATATTATTCCAATGTTGCAGATTTTCAGTCGGATTATCTGCCAATTCCATTAACGGGTCTGTTTTGCCCTCTGTTGTGAGTTGTAACTTAAATCCTTTTGTGCGCGGCATCTGAGAAGGGGGCAAATTTTCAGGTAATGGCTTTGGACGGACACCTAATTCCAATTCAATAGGAAGTAATTCGGCGATTGGTGTATTGAGATATGAACCATCTACTTCAGAGTTACCTAAGGAATGCGTTCCCCCTAACATCAAAAAACCGCCGCCGCGTGTGCGTACGAATTCAACCGTATTTTCAAGCTGTGAACGCGTGAATTTAGAAGCATCTATATTACCGAATATAATTGCGTCAAAATCGAAAAGAGTATCTTTTGAATCTGGATAAAATTTGAAGTCTTGGCCTGCAGCGCCTTGTGTGCCGCCAAAACTTTGGTCACTCGTTAAAAATCGGTCTGTTAAGATGATATTCGGATCGTCTTGCAGTGCGCGTTTGATAAATTTAAATCCCCAGAAAGGTTTGGAAACAAATAGTATCTTAACACGTTTGGTAGGGGCAACTTTCAAAATGAAGGTTTTAGTGTTGTTTTGGGGAATTACCTCATCCGCTTCAGGCAAAACTTGCACCTCATATTTTCTGGTGCCTGGTTGGCGCGGCGTGAATTTGAGTGGGACTCTTGTTGTTTCGTTCTTCATGGATACCGGAACCGTTTCAAGGATCCGTCCATTTTCTATTAAGTGGATCGTGGCTTTCTTTCGTGTGTTCCCTGTCCGTTTCACGGTAGCGGATATATCAACAGGAAAATCTTCTTCTGCGCTACGGGGAGCATCTACCTTCACCAATTCAATGTCAGGTACCCCTTCCTCTGAACCAATACCAACAGTATGGATAGGTGCTTTCCTTTGTCGGACTTGCATTGCAAGTTTTGCCATATCTGTGCCACTTCTATCAACACCATCGGTGCAGAGAACAATACCGGAAAGAGGGATACCTTGTAAATCTTCAAGTGCCTCATTTAGGGCTTTTGGAATATTTGTATTTTCGCCATCCGCGCTTGGCAGTGCCACATTTTCAATGCGTTTCGCCTCTGTGTCAAATCCAAAGAGTCTGACCTTGAATTTGTTTGCATTTAGCTTATCAATAAGACCTCCGCCATCTTCAGGATTCTCTCCAAAGAGTAATTGGTTAACTTGATTCAATCGAGATTCTCCATCGTCTGAATCAGTAATTTGCATACTCTTGGAACGGTCTACCATTACTAAGAGATAGGAGTCATCTGGGTTGTTCTGATAAATTGTGAGAAAAGGTTTGAGTAGACAGAAGGCGAGGAAACACAAGACAATGGTGCGGAGAACAATGAGAAATCCACGGAACACACGTCCAGTTCGTCCTTTTGTGCTCCGATATGCCCAAATGGTTGCTGCAACAAGTCCGACCATGAGGACAAAAATAAGAAGGCCCGGTATTGGCACGCCGAAGGAGAAGTCCCCCTCTCGAAAAACGTCAATCGGGTACTTCATCAGTTGTTCAAACATAACGGTACGATACCCCTACAAACAGAATGCTCAGCGAATTAGGGAGGTGTATTTAATCACAACAAATTTGACTTCGCTGTTTGTATAATATAGTATACACGGGAATGGCAAATGAGGTCAACCTATTTTGAATTAGAGGGTACGTAAAGTTTTCGTACAAAGTATATTGTCGGTTGAGTTTCACTTTGCCTTCCCGATGGACACCTTCAATTAGGACGTTAGCACGTCACATTTAGGACGTTACACGTCACATTTAGGACGTTTTGCACGTCACATTTAGGGCATTTTAGGACGTTTTGCACGTCCTAGTGACGTGTAAAAGTCAATCAGGACAAGGATTGTGACGTGATTTTTAGATTTTTTGTTTTTTCTTCTCTTTGTTTTTTAGAAATTTTGTGTGTATTGAGAGCATTATTTAATTGTGTGATAATAATATTAACATAAATATATTGGTTTGTCAAGTTAATTTTCAAAAATACTTAGTGACAAAAACTGGACGCACCCGTAATCCTGTAAAACAGGGTTCAAACAAATATAGCGCGCCAATTAGCAAAATTGCTAATTTTCTCAAAAAATGCGTAATTTTACCGAATTTGATCAAAATTTTTGGAAATTAGGTTAGTTTTTCAAAAAACTATTATAATACTATCATGATATAGGCATATAAACCGAAAAATTTAATAAATCCCGTTTATGGAAACATATTAGACAATAAATACAAGATTGTTTATACACGGACAAAGCCCCAGCGGGGCAAAAGGTGTGTGGATAAAATCTAATTCTAATATCCACGTTTTTCCATAACGATGCTATCAAATAAGGACTCCTAAAATTGACGAGTTGTGCTAAATAACTATATGTAGAACTCTATTTCACAAAAAAATGTATTTTGAAAGTCATTATCATATATTTATATGGTCTTCAGTCCCGTAGGGACGATATGTTTATAGAAATGTGATAACCTATCTTTCTTGAGTTCCGTAGGAACGACATATTTATCGTTGATGTGCTTCGAAACATATCGTCCCTACGGGACTAAGGGGATGAGGTCGTCCGTGCTGCTATAAACATATCGTCCCTACGGGACTAAAGAGCATCTCAACTAATGAAGATATCCGTAAAACCTTTATTTATGTGAAATAATTGGTTGCTAAAAGTTATTTAGCACAACTCGTAAAATTGTCCAAAGTTTAGTATAATTTGATATTACCATTCGAAAACAGTGCCGAGCAATCGCATCGGTTCATCTCGGAGCCAACGATATATTTGTGGTACTTCGTTGAGATTGACTCGGTGCCGGATAAGCGGCGCGATTTTAATCGAACCTTGACGAAGAAAACGACATAGATTTTCCAGATCATCACGGGTGAAATGGCTACATTGCAGAATGCTAATCTCCTTGAATTGTCCTACGTTAAAGGTGTAGTGGACATCAAAACGTCCAGCGACCAAAAGCAAACGCCCACGGGTTTTACATGCACGTATCATTGGCGTTACCATGTCCACTGCACCTGCAAAATCCATCACAACATCAAAACCACCGTCCCCAATCTGTGCATCCCATCCGTCACCGCTGGTATTGATAACCTGCTCTGCTATACCGAGTTGGCGCGCCTGTTCTAATCGGGATTCATCAATATCACACACAGAAACGCGTGCTCCCATCGCGTGAGCAATCTGCGCCGCAAACATGCCGATACATCCTTGCCCAACAATCAGGACTCTTTCTCCGATACGTGGATCGACTCTGCGGCAACAGTGCATCGCTACACCCGATATACCGAAAAGCGCAGCTTCAGCAGGATCAACGTCATCCGGCAATTTCAGCAGTAATCCGTTTTCCGCAATCGTGAACCGCTCGACGTGGTCTACGCTGGCGTAAATCATATCCCCTATTTGAAGTTGTGTTACGTCGGGTCCGGTTTCTATGACTCGCCCAACGTTCTGATAGCCACCGCCACTCGGCAAATTTTCATCAGACGGTGCATAGTTACCACCGATGAGTTGATTACGTTCAGTGCCGTTGGTCAATCCCGTAAAAACTGCTTCACACAACACCTCATTTTGTTCAGGCGGAGCAGGTTCTTTCCAATCAGGGACGACGGTCTTTTCGCGGCGTTTATCAGGCAATAATTTAATGACAATCGCTTTCACAATTTTGCTGACTCCTACAGACCATATAATTATTTGGACATTTTGTAGCACAAACTGTATGAAATTTAAATAAATATTTCGGTAATTTCCGTACCATAGACATCTTGTTTAATGTTTCTCTTGTGTGAGCTCCATTATCATGTTGTCTGAATCACGGAAGGCACGGAAAACGCGGAGAACGCGGAGAACGCGGAATTAAGAGATTCTTTGTTACTGCCCTGGCTCTTGCGAAAGGAAATGTCCGAGAGACACAAGCATTTTCCGCGTTCTTCTGCGTCCTCCGTGTTCTCCGCGATTCAGACAGAAAAGAAATCAGAATTACCGAATTAATAAATTAATCTTCATTTAGTTTGTGCAGATGCGGACACAACTAACAGTTTGATGCTCAACACCCCCGGTAGGTTCGGTTTCCTAACCGAACATAATGTCCAATTAATTCTAAAGTCTACTATAGTAGATTTTGAAGGATTTTGACACTCTGGATCGGCAAAATGAAAGTGTCAACTTATTCACAATTCACTTATAATTACTTTTCAGACGTTTATAGCACTACTTTTGTTTATCAATCATCTGGCAGATTTGACAGCATTGATTAAATTTTTCGCCCTTTCTGTGAGCGAAGTGAAATTTCCTGATTCAATGAGAGAACTACTGACCAAGGAGCTGCCGACACCTAATGCAGATGCGCCGGCCTTGATGAATTCAGCAGCATTTTCCGCATTGATGCCACCAGTCGGAATAAGTGGAATCTGTGGAAGGGGTGCTTTTATATCCTTAATATAGGCGGAACCGACTCCGCTTGAAGGAAAGACCTTTACATAATCTGCACCTGTTTCCCAGGCTGCCAAGATTTCTGTCGGTGTGAATGCCCCCGGTATAACAACTTTGCCATACCGATTGCAAATTTCAATCACGTCGGGTTTCGTAACAGGACTGACGACGAATTCAGCGCCAGCGAGCATTGCTGCACGTGCTGTCTCAGCGTCTAATACTGACCCCACCCCGACTAAAACGGCATCGCCTAACTGTGCGGCCACTTCGCTAATTACCCGTAACGCACCGGGTGTTGTCATCGTTATTTCAATAACGTCAACACCTCCGGTTTGAATAGCCGCTGCTGCTTCAATCAATTCATTTGAACTGTTGGCGCGAATTATGGCGACAATGCCGCATGCCTCAATACGTTGCATCTGTTCTAATTTTGTCATAAACTGCCTCATTATTTTCTTTTTTATTGTTAAGTATCGCTTAGATAGTTGAGTGCGTCTAAGTATTTTATCTGAATCTTCTGATTTATGCAATTTTTTGTTGTATTTAATGTGTTAACATGTTATAATTAATTTTAAATCGCGTTATATCGATAGTAAAAACACTATATTTTAGTACCAGAAAATGAGGTTAGATATCCCTGGACGAACATCTCATTAAACTCGTCCCCTCAAAAGAATGGAAGTTCCACTACTGCCTTATCTAATTGGATTGGTAGGTTTACTTATACTCTCCGGCTTTTTCTCCGGTTCTGAGACGGCTTTATGCGCTCTAACGCGAGTGCAGGTCGAAAAGATACGTCTCAAGCGCGGAAACGCGTCTGCAATTGTCAATTTCGTTGACAACCCACGCCGATTATTTATTACTGTCCTTCTTGGAAACAATCTGGTTAACGTTACATTCGCGATTATTCTGTTCCAGCTTGTTGAGAAGAAAATACTTCCCCAAGCTGCTGAGGCTATCCAGTTTGTCGTTGCTACAGCACTCAGCGTGATTCTCATGCTCATTTTCGGTGAGATGACACCGAAAACTTATGCCATTAAGCATGCGGAGTCCTTTTCCAGAATCACAGCGCCACTGTTATGGGTATTTTCTGTTTTCATTTCCCCTCTACGCGTACTTCTGCGTAAAATTATTGATAAACTTATCCCAATATTTGGGGGGCATCCACCACCTGAAGAGGAATTCACGACAACAGATTTACAAGAATTCTTTAAGACCTATCATGAAGAAACACTCCCGCCAGATGAACGCGAAATCGTGAGTAATATCCTTCAATTGCGAGACATTGAAGCCAAAGAAATTATGGTTCCCAGAACCGAAGTTGTTGCTGTCCCCACATCAAACACTATCCAAGACACCTTGGCACAGGCAAAAGAATCGGGGTTTTCACGTATTCCTGTTTATCGTGAACAGATTGATAATACCTGTGGCATTTTCTATGTCAAAGATTTAGCGCAGTGGCGACTTGCAGAGATTAATTCGCTTACAATAGACGAATTTCTTGAAAAACGGGAGAAAAATACAGACGCTCCATTAATTCGAGAACCTTTTTTAGTACTTGAAACCCGAAAAATCGGTATATTGCTACTCCAACTGCAAAACGAAAAAACCAAAATGGCGATTCTCCGTGATGAATACGGTGGAATTTCCGGCATTGTTACGACTGAAGATATTGTTGAACAAGTCGTAGGAGACATAGCTGATGAACATGATAAAGATGATTCTGCGCCAAAGTATATCAAACATTCAGATGATCCGTTAGTGATAGAAACTACTGGACGCATCAGTATTCGCGAACTCAACCAACAATTTGGACTTAAAATTCAGGAGGACGATGCCGATACAATTGGTGGATACGCTCTCGGACTTTTGGGGCATATTCCTTCTGTTGGTGAAACTCACGTTGACGAAAACGGCATAGAATTTGAAATTACCGCCACAGAAGGCAATCTAATTATAGGGCTGTTGATCCGAGTCCCGACACCTGAAGAACCTAACAATGGGAATATGGTCGGCACTGCCGTTCCATTGAAACTGCTTCTATTATCCATCTTTTTAATCGGTGCTGGCAGCGTAACACAGACTGCTATACTCATTGGTTCATTTGTTTTAGCGGTGCTTATCTGCCTTATTCTGTCTGCCTTTTACTCCGGTTCAGAAACCGCCCTTGTCTCAGTTAATAAAATCCGAATGAACCAACTTGTTGAAACGAACGACGCAAAGGCAAAAATTATCCATCGTTTAATTGAATCTCCCGATAGGATGCTCGCACTCACTTTGGTGGGAACCAATCTCGCAAATGTCCTAATTTCACTATTTGGAGATCAATTGACTGGAAAGATTTTGCTAAGCCTAACAGATGAGTTACAAGCAGCAATCACCGTCACTTACATAACCGTTTTGCTGCTTATTTTCGGAGAAATTTTGCCAAAAACGATTTTTCGTGTCAAGGCGGATGTCCTTGCTTTGCGTTTCGCGTACCCTTTACGATTATCTGAATATATTTTAGCTCCCTTAATCTATTTTGTCCAAACTGTAACGAAAGTTCTCGTCAAACTTATAGATAGAGGTGCGACTTCACCTACCCTTGATGCACAACGTGAAGAATTACGTTTAATTGCGACTATGGGCGAACAATCAGGTAATCTTGGTACAGAACAGCGGCGCATGATTCACCGTCTACTTAACTTCCAAAACCGCACTGTTAGACAAGTTATGGTGCCGCTTGTTGATATTGTTGCAATCGAAAAAACAACAACATGTGAAGATTTTTTAAAAATTGCCGCTGATTCCGGCTACTCCCGGATTCCAGTATACGATGAACGTATTTACGATATTGTTGGGATTGTTAACCTTTTAGATGTTATCTATGCCGAAAATCGACCTGAAATGGTCGAACCGTTTATCCGTCCAGATATACACGTTGTCCCAGAATCGAAAAATATTAACGCTCTCCTGAAAGAAATTCAAAATACTCAACATACGATGGTATTTGCTGTTGATGAATACAGTGGTATTGTCGGTCTTGTGACCGTTGAAGACCTTATTGAAGAAATCGTTGGTGAATTTGCTGATGAACGTGATGACCCCGATTCCATCCATTTAATTGCCCCCGACATTCTTGAATGTGAAGGTAGAACCGAGATCGAAATATTGGAAGAACACTATGGACTATCAATTCCTCAAAGGGATTATTATACGACTATCGCTGGTTATATTCTTGATCGTACCGGCACAATTCCGGAAACTGGCACGGAATTAGAACTCGGTGATGCAGTTATCACTATTTTAGATGCTGATACACGCTCAATCCAAAAAATTCGTATCCGGCGTCGGCTCGGTAGATTCAATACCTAACCGTTGCAGCAATTCCAACAAAATAGTTATACCACTTCTGTCAATTTTTGTCCATTAGCGGTTGTTAGAAATGAAACGGCATGTGGCACAAACTGGAAAGTTTATGCTACAAAAAAGAGACATTATATATCAGAAATGGTATTACTTCCTACCGATAACTGGATATAGGAATATCTACAAAATTCCGAGCGGTGGCATCACAACAATTTCTTCGGTAACCATGCCAATTGGTTGTTGGCACACAGACAGAACAGCGTTTGCTACGTGTTCCGGTTTGAGCATCTTTTCAAAATCGGGATGTTGTGGAATATCATCCCAAAATGGCGTTTCAACGGAGCCTGGTAGGACTGCTGTAACACGTATATTTTGGTCCCGTACTTCAGCTGCCAAGACCTTTGTTAAGGCAAGTGCCCCTGCTTTTGCGGCGCAATATGCGCTTGAAGCGGGAAAAGCGACCTTCGCAGCGATAGAAAGCACGTTGACAATTTGTCCTTCACCTTGTGCTAATAAATGTGGAAGCGCGTATTTTGCACAAAGATAAACCCCTTTCAAATTGGAGTTAATAACGTTATCCCAATCTGACGGATCAAAATCGGCAACGGTTCCAAATTTACCACTTCCAGCGTTGTTTATCAAAATATCCAGATTCTGATATGTTTCCAATGTGCGTTGAACAAGGTTTTGCACAGCATCAACATCTGTGACATCGGTGGGGACAGCGGTTGCATTCGCGCCTGTCTCTCTAAGTCCTGCGGCAACATCTTCTACCGTCTGGGGTGTGCGTGCAGCGAGGACAATTTTTGCGCCTGCATCTGCTAAAGCAACAGCTATTGCTTTGCCGATGCCTTTTGATGCGCCGGTCACAATTGCAACTTTTCCTTTAAGATTATTCATTTCCAATTTGCTGCTATTGTTTTGTGTGGACATTTTTATATTTTACAAAGAAGAGGTGTACGGCATACGGAGTATGCCTACTACTTTTATAACGACATACGGAGTGTGCCTACTATCTTTAAGAAACTTGGACGCATCTCAAAAACTCTGCGCGCGTTGAACTATCTTCCCGAAATGTACCAAGCATTGCGTTTGTTGTCATCTTTGAGGCTTGCTTTTCCACACCACGCGCCATCATACACATGTGTTGTGCCTCCATAACAACTCCAACCCCTGTCGGGTCCAAAACTGTTTCAAGTGCCTCGGCAATCTCACGGGTTAACCTCTCTTGTACCTGCAAACGTCGGGCAAACATATCCACAATTCGCGGAATTTTGCTTATACCGATAATCTGTTTCCGTGGAAGATAACCGACATGACACTTACCCCAAAACGGTAGGATGTGGTGCTCACAAAGACTATAAAATTCAATATCTTTGACAATTACCATTTCGTCAAAATCTTCATCAAAGATAGCTTGGTTCAATACTGTATTAAGTTCCTGATGGTAACCGCTCGTCAAAAACTCTAATGCTTTAGCAGCACGGAGTGGTGTTTTTGCCAAACCTTGACGATTCGGATCTTCGCCTATATTTTTAAGAATCTGTGTATAAAGAGATTCTAAATTCGCTGTCTCAACTTGCAATTCATGCTTGTGATCAGCTTCACTTTCCTGTTCAATATTCATAAATTAAGAGGATTCTCCATAGTAATCAAAATGATTTTTGGGTGTTTCTCGTAAGCGCAGGCGGTGTAAAACTACCGGACGCAAATTCGGTTCCAACACATCCCAAAGCACTTTTACAAAGTTTTCGGATGTCGGATTGAGTTTTTCAAATTCTGGTGTATCAAGATTAAGGTGTTTGTAATCAAAACGGGCATAAACCTGTTTTTGCACCACTTCGTCAAGTAGATTCAAACCTGCAACCAGTCCGGTTTTTGCATCTATGTCACCTTTGACGGTAACTTCAAGGATATAGTTGTGCCCATGCCCAGCAGGATTGTTGCACTTTCCGAAGATGTCTCGGTTTTCTTCATCACTGAGCGCGTAGCTGTGCAAACGATGCGCTGCGCTGAACTCATAAACTTTGGTAAGATAAACCATCAAATCTTCTCCATAGTAATCAGCAAATCGCGTTGAACTTTCATAGAGGCGAACCCGATGGAGTAGCCCATCGGGAAGAGCAGGAGTAAGTCGTTGCCAAATTTCAATCGTGATGTTTTCACATGTCGGTTGTAGGTGCGGATTTTTGGCGAAAACAGGATGTTGTTTGTTTAGGTGCTTGTGATCGTAATTCACAAGCACTTCTGACTTCAACAACGCATCCAACGTCGTTAAATTGATAACCATCCCGTCATCGGCATCTAAATCCCCTTTGACCATTACTTCAAGGACGTAGTTATGTCCGTGGCTATTTGGATTCGCTGCGGCGCCGAACAGTGCAAAGTTCTCGGCATCGCTCAATTCGGGAATCCGATTGTAATGAGATGCTTCAAAGGCAACTTGCCGTGTTAGGTAGAACATTGATTTAGACTATGCCTATTGAAAATGATCGTTCAAAACGCACTTGATTTCTACTTAAAAATTTAGGCAATATAAGCGGATTAACCTCGTGGCAACGGCAATTTGACCTTCCCATTATCGTTTTGTTGCGAAGTTAAAAAACCGATGATAATTTGGACAACCTTGTGTCCCTCACTTCCCGGTGAAACAGGCTCTCCACCTTCTGCAACAAGTTTCACTAATTCTTGAACACCTGCTGGAATACCAGTGATTTCCCATGATGGCGCTTCAATTGTTTCTACAGAATCACCTTGATGAAGTGTTGCGCCTTTATCACTAATAAGAATATATCCATTTGTGCCAACAATCTCTGCTCGGAAGCCGGATTGTGTGGTTTTCGGTCCGCCTGCATAATAACCGCGCACGCCGTTCGCAAAGTGAATATATCCGTGTGCTGATGGTTCAGTTGCGGGGACATGTCCCCCATCACCTTTATATTCGCTATAATCTTCGTAGCCATCTTCCAATTCTGCAGAAACCCACTCTGGAGTTGAATCGGCAAAATAGCAGATAGCATCAACACAATGTGTTCCGTTACGGAAAAGCATGGCGCGTCCACCGCTCAACGTACCGATGACATATTGCACATCCCCAATTTGTCCACCACCAACGATCTCTTCTCTGGTGTGCCGCCACAACGGTTGCCATCTCCGCGTGTGATCAATGGAAAGAATGGTGCTGTTTTGTTCGGTTGCTGCCAGCATTCTTTCCGCATCTTCAACACTGGTTGCCATCGGTTTTTCGCAGAAGATACCTTTGACACCCGCGTTTGCAGCATCAACCACAAGGTCAGCATGCCGATGGTCAGAAGTTGCAACCGTAACAATGTCCAAATTCTCTGCAGCGAGCATCTCTTGATGGTTTGTGTAAAGAGAGATGTTATCCCAATTATCCTGATATTTTGCTTTGAATGCATCCAATGTACCTTGCACAAAATCGCACCCAGCGGCTAATTCAACGTTCGGCAAACCGACTAACCCAGATGCGTGGATTGTCCCGATGCCACTACAACCTATAACACCCACACGTAGTTTTGCCATGTTCCTGTCCTCCTCTATCCTAAAATCGCATGCCAGTGAGATTAACGCGTTTACTTTTGAAAGATTATATGCTGCTGTAGAATAGATGTCAAGTTTTTTGTGAAATTAAAACGATTTGATATAATCCGAAGTTTTTGGTAAAATATTGTATGTAAAATTAACGAATTTCATGATGGAGGAAATAATTGTGGTTAGAATTATTGCTAATCCGGGAATCCTTGGCGGAAAACCGGTAATTGAAGGCACACGCATAAGCGTTGAACATGTGTTGGGACTATTGGCAAACGGCATGACAAACGAAGAGATTATTGCGGATTATCCAGATCTCACTGAAGAGAGTATTCGTGCTGTACTTGGCTATGCAGCACGCGCATTAAAGAATGACATCGTGATAGATATGCCTTTTCCGCGCGAGGGGGCATCTTGACGATGCTGCCTTCGCTTGTTGCAGACGCGAATATTGCTTTTTCAGTAGTTCGGTTCCTGAGATCGCAAGGAATTGATGTGGTATATACTCGCGAAGAGGGTTGGCAGTACTATGAGGACAAAGAGATTCTGGCAAACGCGCACGCGATGCACCGATTTGTTTTAACACATGATTCTGATTTTGGACATCTTGCCGTTTATCTGAAACAGCCAACTACTGGGATTATCCATCTGCGACCAGGTGCGCGTCCTTCCTCTGAAGTAATCTCTGATTTACGAGATTTACTCAAAAAGGAGGTGGATTGTACACCACCATTGATTGCAGTGCATAGGTTTGGACGTTTGCGGATTCGTAGACTTTAATAGGTTGACAATTCAATTAAGGGTGGTGCGATCATTGAATACTCATAAGATCAGGACTTACGTATCTCCCCACGCAAAGATGGCATGCGCGTGTGACATGCCAATTGGGGGATAAAGGGGGTAAATTCTTGAAAAGGACAAAATCAGAGTTAAAATCCTTGAAAGAACAAAATTCTGAACAGAGGCACCCAAATTTGCGTAAGTCCTGGGACAACAAATAAAAGATAAGAATAAAAAATCTCACGTTAAACGGAGTTTTATGAAAACAGAATCTAAAAACCCTGTACGGTGGGGAGTCCTCAGCACGGCGAGTATTGCTACGAAGGTTGCCCGTGCAATTAATCTTGCGCAAAATGCAGAATTGGTGGCAGTCGCAAGTCGCACTGAAGAACGTGCTACTGCCTGGGCACAAAAACACAATGTTCCAATCGCTTATGGCACCTATGACGCACTCCTCTCTGATCCTTCCTTAGATGCAATTTACATCCCGCTGCCACCTTCGATGCATGCGGAGTGGACAATTCGAGCCGCAGAACACGGTAAACATATCCTTTGCGAAAAGCCGCTTTCCGCAAACTCTGATGAAGCAACCATGATGGCAGATGCATGCCAACAAAACGGCGTGCAACTGATGGATGGAGTCATGTGGGTACATCATGAACGCACCGAGATGATGAAGCAGCAGCTAACAAGTTTAGGCGAGCTTCGGCGCGTCACTGCCGCCTTCACCTTCAATTGGAGTCCAATTCCAACAGATAATATCCGTGCTAAGCCGGAACTTGCAGGTGGGAGTCTTGGCGATCTCGGCTACTACTGTGTTCGCGCTATCTTGTGGGCATTTGAGGAGATGCCGACACGTGTATTTGCAACAGCTCGCTATGAAGTCGGTGTGGATTTCAACCTTACTGGCATACTTTGGTTTGAAGATGATCGCATCGCTACTTTGGATTGTGGATTTGATACAGGGCTTCGGAAGTGGTTTGAGGTCGCTGGAACAAAAGCATCTTTAGTTTGTGATGATTTTACTGTGCCAACATCGGAAGAATCATCTCGGTTTTGGATACACGGTTCGAAAAATGAAAAATACGAAACAGGGCCTTGCATTCAGGAAGTCAATATGATTGAACGGTTTTCGGGGATAGTGCAATCTGATAATCTTGAGCCAGAGTGGGCAGATGTGGCTGTGAACACGATGCGAGTTTGTGATGCATTGCGTGAATCCGATCAGCGCGGAGAGATTGTAAGTCTCTAATCTAACCTAAGTTGGTACTTTGTAGCACAATCTGTTAGATTGTGCCTGTCCAGACGCAAACTAACAGTTTACGCTACGAAATATGAGGAGTTATATGAAGATTACAAACATTGAAACCTTTATCGTAGATGGCGGGTGGCGACCTTGGATTTTTGTCAAGGTAGAAACGGACGAAGGCGTTATTGGCTACGGGGAATGCAGTGACGGCAGGAACCCTAACGGCGTTGTGGGAGCGATCAAAGATTTAACACCGCTGCTGATTGGACGTGATCCACGTGCGTATGAAATGCGATTTTGGGATATGATTCGCGGTTCGCGGCAGAGTCCGGGTGGTATTGCAGCAAAGGCAATTGCGGGCATTGAATGCGCGCTTGTTGATATCAAAGCGAAGGCTTTGGGGATATCCGTTGTGGAACTCTTTGGTGGTCCAACACGTGAAGAGGTGCGCGTCTACTGGTCGCACTGTGGGTCATCTCGTGCGCGGAACTTTGAACTGATAGGCGTGCCGCCGCTCAGAACAATGGCAGATATTGCAGTATTAGGACGCGAAGTGGTAGAAAAAGGTTTCACAGCACTTAAAACCAATATCGTTATTCCTGGCAACCCTGCCACGGTCTATTTTAGCGGCTTTGGTGACGGAGTCGGTTCTACCGATGGAAATGTAACCTCTGAACTTCTGGAACATATTGAAACACTTATCGGCACTTTTAGAGATGCAATTGGACCCGATATTGGCCTCAACCTTGATTTGAACTTCAACTTTAAACCGGAAGCATGCATGCGTATCGCGAAGGTGTTAGAACCCTACGATCTGTTATGGTTAGAGATTGATATGTATGACCACGAGGCAATTCGTCAAATCAAGGATTCCACAACGACAAAGATATGCACGGGTGAAAACCTATACTATATGCGTGAATATCTCCCCTATTTTGAGGCACGGGCTGCAGATGTCTTTATGATTGATGTCCCGTGGAACGGGTTTGCACAGTCTAAAAAGATAGGTGATTTGGCGGAGGTTTACCAATTCAATGTCGCACCGCACAACTATTATAGCCATCTTGCCACTTATATCAGCGCGAGTTTATGTGCTGTGTTACCGAATGTTCGAATTATGGAAGTTGATATTGATGATGTACCGTGGAAAGATGATTTGACGACACACACGCCAGAGATCGTAGATGGTTATATGAAAATCCCAACGCGTCATGGTTGGGGCACGGAACTTAATGAAGATGTCGTCAAGGCACATCTATGGGGTGATCGTAGAGGGGATTGGTAAGTAGAGTATGTATTTCTACGATTGGGCGGGTCATGCTCCTACCTATTTTTTGTTAACGAGCAACTGCTTCTGAACCGAGATTTTCTTGAATCCATGCACGGAGCGGCACATCTTTATCACCGGGAGAAGTATAACCCATTCCACCGGTGCTTTTCCCTAAAATCTGCTGGCGAATCGGGTCCGATTTTTCCATATAGTGCGCCACTGTCATGTCGTCTCGCGGTTGGAGCCAACGGTAGCTATATCCGTAGAAAATCACTTTGCGCATGATGTCAGAGGTATTGCGTCCAACTGCGTGCCACAGCCTACGATCGAAAAAGACTGCTGTTCCCGGTTTTGCAAAAACAGGCTTAGCATTTTCAGGATTAGTCTTGTCATCGTCAGGCATTTTAACCTTATTAAATTTTTGACTGCCCGGTATCACAGAAAAGTTGCCGCGTCCAGGCACTGACGTATCGGTCAAAAAATATGCAACCTTTAGCGATACACGCGGGCGTGGCTCCCCTTCCAATTCAATGTTGAGTCTTCCACTATCTTGATGCCATCCGAGACGGCGCTGTTTGTTTCGTTCTTCAGGTGGCAGTGGCGGTAGTGCTATTAAATGTGAGTGATAGAGTTTGATATTCCAACCCAAAATCCCCCACACTTTTGGAAACGTTGTGTGCCAATCCAACATCTCAATAAAGATGTCGTCTCTACCAACGAAGTCAAGTATATTGTAGCTTGCATCGGGAGGAAGTTCGTCTTTCCCCAAATGTTCAGCGCCAATGCGGTCAAAAGCAACAATCAACTTCTCAACTATTTCCTGTGGAACGGCATCTTCAACGACAAAATAACCGTTGTCTTCAAATTGTTGTTTTTCTGATTCGGTCAAACAGTGTTCTAAACATAGCGGGTCCATTGTTTTCCTCTATATGAATGGTATTTTTAATTTGCAAAAGTCTACATTGAATTTGAATTCTTGTCAACGTCAAAATTCCACGCTGCCGTTGCATATTTGGTCCTAACCAACGTTTCTGCTTCTGCTTTCTCTGTCTGTGATAGTTTTCCCGAATTAAACGTAATTCCGACTTCATAAGTTTCACAGATCGCTTGGATAAGTGAACCTCTGTTGATGAAACGTCCTTCTGAGTTAATAGCAGCAGATTTCTCGCATAACATTTCTTGAATCTCAGGATGTTTTGAAACGCGCTTGAGGATTGGGTCCGGCGGCATTTCTAAAGAGATATATCCTTGAAACATAATGCCGTTTCGGTTACGTCGGACCGAAACGCCTGCCAGTTTTTTACCGTTGCACATCACATCGTTTTCGGCAGGATTTGTAAGGCAGATATTTTGGGAAGATTGCGAAGTATCGGCAGTAGCACCGTAACATTTTGCTGGAACACCGAGGCTCTCAAACGCTTTGACAAGACTTTTTCCTATTTGTTGATACGCTTCGGAAATACCTATTTCTCCTGCTTGACGGGGGAGAATCAGAGTATAGGTCAAATCCCATCCATGCACGACAGTGCCGCCACCAGTCATCCGTTTTACCAATTCAATCCCTTCTGCGCGGCATACTTCAATGTCTACCTCTGCGGCAATATTTTGAAAATAGCCAAAACTGAATGCAGGTGTTGTCCAATCGTAAAATCGTAAAGTTGGGTTGGGTTTTTCCTTCTGCGCGGTCAGAATTGCTTCATCAATTGCCATGTTCATTGCCGCGCAGTTTTTGCCCATATTTAGGAGGCGTCCAATAGTGTTCATTAGGATAGTGCCACTCGGCAGACAGCGGTTGTATGTGCATCACAATACCAGAAATATCCATCCCAGTAGGTCATACCGTGCGGTTCAGGATGTGGTTCAGGGACCTCAATTTTGTTGAGATGGCTGCCATCTTCTGGATTGAGATGATAGATTGCGCGATGGTTGGTTTCAACGCACCAGAGATCGTCTCCGACCCAGGCGATGCCATGCGGTCTGTCGTCTGGCGCAGGGATTGTATGAATTACCTTGAAATCGTTTTCAACATCAACTTGATAGATAGTTGCAGAAGGTGGCACAGCAATCCACAGTTTGTTGTCGCGCCATTCTAAGCCGTGCGCGCCTGTTTGTCCTGCGCCAGGGGTGTCATAAGAGGCAAGTGTTTTGCCGTTTTCCGGATCAGTAGACAGGATTTCGCAGCTATAGGTAGACGCAAGCCAGAGGTTTGTTCCAGTGTGCGTTATACCGCTACCTCTATCAGAACCGGTGGCAAGTGTCTTTTTCACTTCGCCATTGTATGAGACAAGATGCACTTCGTTACTCTGTTGGTCAATTATCCATAGACCTTCTTCGGTGGCTTGCATTCCGTTCGGTTGTGGACCTGGGGAGTCAAATACTTTTTCTATTTTTGGCATGAGAATCTCCGCAAAGATCGTTTAATTTGAGGTTTATTGTATGTGGTTTTGGGCGGGGTGTCAAGTTTTTTTGTTGCCGTGGTGTATAGTAAATACCAAGCTTTTGCACATCAATCGCATCATCACAAAATTATTTCAAATATCGAGCTTCGGCGAAGTAGGGAACACGCCAACTCTCTTTAGGAAAGTTTTTCCAAACTATGTTGATTGCCCAAGGAATAATAATTACAGCTAACGCCATTAACCATAATGCTTCCGATTCTTGTAAAACGATATGTGTTTCGTGTTGAGGTACTTCACGCATAGGTCTTTCAACGATGTCACCCGCCAATACAATGAAGTTATTTGCCATGTGGATACTGATTGGAATTATAAGGGACTTTGTCCGGATATACAATATAGACATGACATAACCGAAAAAGAAAGCTCCAATGATATCTGTATGGAGAATACCAAAGAAGAGAGAGGACATGAAAATTGCCTTAGGCGTACCCCATTTGATACTCCATCTTGTTAACAAAATTCCCCTTACAAAAAACTCTTCAAAGATTGGCACAATTAGAACAATGGTAGTGAAATTTAACACATTCACGATGAGATTTTCACTATCAAGGGAGGTAGAACGAGCATTAAACCACCAATCTGCTATTTCTGGCACAAGATAATGTGACAGAACATATTGCAGATAGATGGCTACAACTGAAAAGATTATGAGAGGGAAAGTCCATAAGATGTACCATCTAAATGTAGCCCATGCCGGACAAGAACCAAACAATTGCTTGTAAGATAGCCGTGAACGAAATAGGATGGGAGAAATACAAACTAAAAAAATAGCATAAAAGAGTAAATCTGCAACTGCATCGGGTAGTAAATTTTGTCCACTTTCAGACCATACACGTTGGAGTCCAAAGCGGATCATGCCGTATACGAAACCTGTGATAAGGTAACACCATATTAAAGTCCTACCTCTCAGTTTTTCAAATGGTATAAAAGGAATTAAATCGTCTTGCATTTAAGTATTCAAAGTTAGAAGCAATTATTCCTATTACCTAATACTACGAAACAAAATACAGCAAACAGGTGGACTATATTTCCATCCGCACAGACCTAACGCTATATTCTATCAATGACTGTTAACGTTCTCGGCTGGCATAGTCCGGACGAAAGTCATTAATGAACCTTGTTAACCCTTCACCTTCTTTCGCCAATTCTTTCATCGCCTCAATGTCATCCTCGCCAGCGCTTTGATATGTGTACAGATAGATGCTGCCACTTGTGAACTGGATTCTGATAAACTTAGCTCCCGCTTCATAAGCTGCGATTCCCGAATTTCCGTGGTGGTTTCCATAACGTTTCATGCGTTTTTTCTTTTGCACGTGTTTCCTCCTATGTGAGATTAGTAGTAGTTTCGTCTACAATAGCACATTCGAAACCTTTTGTTAAATGAAATGACTCATTATTAAGATTACGGACAGGTATCTTTGGTTAGCATATGCTCATGTGCTTTTCTTGTGTAAACTTTACCTTGAACTAAATCACGATTCTTAAAGTCTATGATTAGGTCCCTATCACCCTCACGGCGAGATAGCAAAACTTTTACATCTGCTATTAGTGCTAAAGCAATAATGTGCTCGTCATCTGATCTAATTCTGTCTTTAAGTTCATTTGCTTTCTCTTGCACGCCTTCAGATACCAATTTGAGTTGACCAGCGCGCATGAGTTAGTCTCTTATGTGGGTCATTCCGCCTCTTTCCCATTCTTCTTCAAATTTTGGAGTATTAGCGTAAACTAATTTGCCACTTTTGTTTTCCAACCAATTCCACACAGGTTCCATGTCTTCATCGGCAGGGTCTCTGAATTTATTAAAAGTATTCGCATCTAAAATCGCACACATTATTTAATCCTCAAACCCCATAAGCCGTTTAGATTCTTTGAGGAAAAAATTTCTATAATGTGTTGGGACATTTGTCATATTCGCCATTTCATCAAAGCCAATATTATGCACATTGACAATATTTCCCTTTGGTTCAAAATAGATTAGCGATACATCTTCGGGCTTGATGTTGCCTTTCCTGATTTCAATACGTGCGCGATCAATTATATAGTCGCTGTGTGTTTCAACAATGAATGAACGGTTTTCTTGGCTTGCTAAGTTTACCAATAAAGAAGATAGTTCCGCTTGTGCTCTTGGGTGTAAGTGGACTTCGGGTTGTTGTAATAAGAAATAAGACATATCATCATACTCAGGTTCAGTCCCCTTGCGAATACCATGATTTAGTATTTGCACCAAAATTGGCAAAATTTGGCTAACACCGTAGCCGACATCAATGATGTTAGAAGTAGGTCCTCTCACCTTGAATTGCAATTGGAATGGTCCGCCAAGGGAACGTCCAAAGTTTTTTATTTTTATGTCTTGAAAAAGCCCTGAACTTGTCCCAAATTCAATTAGTTGTTGTTTTAGTTTCTCCCATTCCTTTTTTTCTGTTGCTTCTATTCGCATTAGCAGCATCGGTACATCACTACCTTCAGGGTCATAAAATTCCCGAGTCGGATCATAAGTTCGTTTGGGTTGTGAGCGGATGGGTGATGTACTGAATACGGATATAGTTCGAAAGACATCCCACGGGCTGCATCCAAATTTTTTAATTTTCCCGCCGAAATATTTTTCGAAAGCTATTTCACCCTTAGATTCCCGTGTAAAAGGAGGAAAAAAGAAAAAAGCGGAATACTCGTTCAATCTATCAGAATTACACGTTATTCTATATCGATTCTGTTCTTCATCAAAGGAATCTAAACGTAGCTCCTTCTTACCCATTGCGTCCTCAGATCTAACAATGATTTCACCATCAGTAAGTTTCATTGTTATCGAACTAACGACTGGTTCAATTCCTGCCTTTTTTTCAACGAGTTCAATTGTTGTTTCAATATCTTCACTATTGCATTTAGAAGCAAACCCAAGCTTAAAAATTTTTTCTTTTTTTGTGCTATTTCTGACAATATCCTTAAAGATTCCCATTGAATAAGGGGGTTGATTAAAATCAATTCCGGCACCCCGCAAATAATCTGCTAACACATTAAAACAAGCAAGAGCAGTCGTTTTCCCAGTACTATTTTCACCCACTAAAAACGTTAGGGGGCGGATTTCAAGCGTCTGGCGTTCACCGAAACAACGTACTTCTTCCATTGTAAATTGTGTAATGCTCATGCTATTATCCTCGAAAAGTCTTATGAGAACTTAAGTTAAAGTATAGCATATTCTGTAGGGAAACTTAATGTTAATTTTTATCTGAGAAGTGTGGTAGATTATGAACGTCTCCATAGGCGTCAATTTAGTGAATTCTTGTGGCATTTTCAAGATGTTCCAATGT
>JAPPES010000067.1 GCA_028824125.1 Candidatus Poribacteria bacterium | reverse complement strand
ATAGCCATAGATGAAATCATAAATATGTATCATTAATTCTAAACTTTACTATAAACTTCATACAGATTGTGCTACAAGGTAGAAACTTGAGTTATAATAACATAAAACTTTTAACGTTTTTCAGCCGCCTTCTTCTCCCAATGTTCTATTGGGTACATGTATCGAGGTATTGCTTCCCCTGAATCGTATCGTGCTTTTCTTTGTATTAGACTACGCAATACTCTTTCGTTTCCGTAACCTGGATAGAGTTTCACGAGGAGTTCCGCGCGTCTTATTTGCATCTCTATGGGCATGTACAATACTACGAAATCGTCTCTGAAATAGACAGTGCTCTCATGTCTTTCTTTTTCCAATGCCAAAAATTCTTCGATTTCACCCTGGTCATCATGATTCTTGACTAACCATCGTCTTAACTTGGCTATTTTTTGATCTATTTGCAATTCAGAATAACGAAGTTTCTTTTTCGGTATTTCGACCGTCTGCGGATTGTTGACAACTGTGTCTTCTTGTGTGCTGTTAATGTTATTTTTCCCAAGATCATTTTCGTCTTTCGGAACATCTGCTGCTTGGGAAGTTTCATTTTCTATGTTGTCGTGTTGTCTGTCTGTCGGTTCGGTTTGTTCGGTAAGTCCTCGTTCAGTCTTGGTTTGCGGTTGAACATCTTTACCGGTATCTTCAGAAACTTCTTCTGGCATTTTCGGTAAACTATCGCGAAAAATCTTCGCATCATACTGGACGTAGAAAATAAATGCAATGCCAACAACAATTATAGTAGCTGATATTATATAAAAGACTTTCATAGTTAAAACTCCTTGAAAAATGATCGGTTAGTCTGCAGAAACTTGTGGACATTCAGGATATGCAATCGTTGGCATGATAACATATTTTGCAAAAAAAGTCAAAATACTTGACGAATTACTGATGCTATGTCATACTTTTAGATGGTTGAAGTATCATAAATTGATACGGTAGATGAGGTATCCTAACCTCGTTGGGTGCAGAATATCAAAGTAATTCCAAAATCTACTACAGTAGAACGGCCGCTCTAAGCGTCTTTACATATTGGTTTCGGAATTCAAATTCTTAAACAGCGGCATAAGTAGGGAGGCTCATTGCAATGGCAAGATTTGATGGATACAACACCGAAGGATTTTTTGATGAGATGTTTTCTCCTGATGGGAAAGCACGCCCAGCTGTCCAAATGCTCGTTGAACGGATTGCAAACTTTCCGAATGGGGAGTTAATACGCCGTCAAATCACCTCTGAATATGCTTTGCTTCGAATGGGGATAACTTTCAACGTTTACGCAGATGAACAAGGTGTGGAAAGAATCTTTCCATTTGACCTTATTCCGCGTATTATAGATGCTGCCGAATGGGAATGGATAGAACGTGGGCTCAAACAACGGATTCAAGCTCTGAATCTGTTTATTGATGATGTGTACCACGAACAGAAAATAATCAAAGACGGAGTTGTTCCTGCTGAAGTCGTGCTCTCATCGGAGCGTTACCTTGAACAGTGCATCGGCTTAGACCCACCGCGTGGTATCTGGTGCCACATCACTGGCACCGATCTGGTGCGGGATGGGGATGGGCAAATTTATGTATTAGAAGATAATCTCGGTTGTCCATCGGGTGTGTCTTATGTAGTGGAAAACCGGCAGTTGATGAAGCGGACATTTCCACAGTTATTTGGCATGTCGCAGATTGAACCGGTGGAGGATTATCCGAGTCGATTGCTGGATATGCTGCAATACCTTGTAAGTGATAGAGTGCTGTCTCCCGAAGTTGCGTTGTTGACACCTGGCATTTACAACTCTGCCTATTTTGAGCACTCTTTCCTCGCGCAACAGATGGGGGTCGAATTAGTTGAAGGGCGTGATCTGGTCATAATGGACGGATATGTCCACATGCGAACAACAAAAGGCTTTGAACGTGTTGATGTTATCTACCGTCGAATTAACGATGATTTTCTTGATCCAGAAGTGTTTAACCCAGAATCACTATTAGGCGTACCTGGACTCATGGAAGTTTACAAGTCTGGTCGAATTGCGTTGATTAACGCTCCTGGCACCTGTGTAGCAGATGACAAAGTTGTGTGTGCTTATGTCCCGCAGATAATTAAATACTATCTTGACCAAGATATAATTGTGCCAAACGTCCCTACCTATATGTGTTGGGAGGATGATGACCGAAAATATGTATTGGAACACATTGACGAACTTGTTGTGAAAGAAGCAAACCAATCAGGTGGTTACGGAATGCTGATCGGGCCGCACGCGACACGCGCCGAACATGAAGATTTTGCTGATCGAATAAAAGCGAATCCACGCAACTATATCGCGCAACCCACGCTTGCGCTCTCGCGGGTGCCTGTGTTAATTGACGACCACTTTGAAGGTAGGCATGTTGATCTGCGTCCGTTTATCCTTTATGGTGAGGATATTTATGTCCTCCCCGGAGGATTGACACGGGTTGCGCTTAAAAAAGGGTCGTTGGTTGTGAATTCATCACAGGGGGGCGGCAGCAAGGATACTTGGGTATTATCGGATCCGACATAGGAGGAAGCCATGCTCAGTCGTGTTGCAGAATCAATGTACTGGATGAGTCGTTATATTGAACGTGCAGAAAACGTCGCGCGTTTTGTGGATGTCAATCTGCAGCTTATTCTGGACCAACCTATTGGCATGCAGGCACAATGGGAACCTTTGGTCGCCACAACGGGTGATGATGAAGAATTTGAGAAACGCTACGGAGAAACATCGCGGGAATCGGTTATCAAGTTTTTGACCTTTGACACTGAAAATCCAAATTCAATTATATCCTGTCTACGCGCTGCTCGCGAAAATGCGCGCTCTATTCGTGAAAATATCTCCTCCGAGATGTGGGAACAATTAAACGATGCATATCTGATGGTGACAGAGACCCCTGAAGAATGGGTTATGACAGAACCGCATCAATTCTTTACAGATATCAAGGTTGCATCACACCTGTTTATGGGACAAACGGATAACATTATGTCGCATAGTGAAGGATGGCACTTCTGCCAATTAGGGCGGCTTATTGAACGCGCTGACAAAACATCGCGTATCGTTGATGTAAAATACTTTATTTTGCTGCCATCTGTAGGAGATGTAAATACGCCTTTTGATGATATTCAGTGGGGTGCGCTGCTTCATTCTGCAAGTGCGTTTGAGATGTACCGGAGAACTTACGGACTCATTTCACCAAACAACGTTGTTGCTTTTCTGCTGCTTGACCGCGAATTCCCACGTTCAGTGCTTTACTGTCTTTCTAAGGCTGAAGAATCGCTTCACGCTATCTCTGGAACACCTTTAGAAAGTTTTTCAAACTCAGCCGAGCAGGGTTTAGGACAACTCCGTTCTGAGTTTGCTTATGCACAAGTTGATCAGATTCTTCGCACCGGTTTGCATGAGTTTCTTGACGCATTTCAAACAAAACTCAACGACGTCGGAGATAACATTTACAAAACCTTTTTCGCGCTGCGTCCAGTGAATGGAGAATCTTCACAAACACAATCCCAAATGCAATGAAACAGGACTTACACAATTACGATATTATCTTGTGGGTCGGCTTTGTAAACCAGATATACAGTGAAATCTAAAATCTGTAGACACTTCCAGATGAAGATTAAGTTATTAATTCGGTAATTTTCTGTCTATCCGAGGCAGGTGGACCTCCCCGCTGGCGAGGTTTCCTAACCTCGCCAAAGGACCCAATTTATTTTTTTATCTTCATATGGTAGGTGCGGTTTCTAACCGCACCATAGGCATCAATTTAAGAAAAAACGCGTTGTAGTCGCGCAATTCATTGCGCCTCTTGCATTCTGTAGGCGGGGAATGCCTAAATGGCATTCATACCGTTGATTACGACCTCCTGGTCGCGACCAGGAGGTCGCTCCTACAAGAAAAAATCGGGCGGACAAAGCCCTCCCACAAGAGAGAATCTGGTAATTATGTGCTTAAATTGACGCCTATGGAGCGGTTAGGAAACCGCTCCTACCGTTGCATAATGTAAAGTAAATATGTATCTAAGGAAACAGATATGGCAATTCGTGTAGCAATCAATCACAAATCCTTATATCAATACGATCGGTTAGTATCGCTTTCTCCCCATATTTTCCGCTTGAAACCTGCTGTCCATTGCCGAACACCGATTGAGGCATATTCGTTCAAAATTGAACCTGAGAACTACTTCATCAATTGGCAACAAGATCCGTTTGGCAATTATCAAGCCCGCGTCGTTTTTGCAGAACCTACCCGTGCACTGTCTGTTGAAGTGGATCTGGTGGCAAATATGACCATCATCAACCCTTTTGACTTTTTTCTTGAGGAGAGTGCTGAACACTTTCCGTTTAGTTATGAACCACAACTTAAAAAAGAATTAGCACCATTTCTGGAAGTGAAAGAGAACGGTCCTTTACTGACATCGTGGTTGACAGGTGTTGATAGATCACAGCAGAAATTAATTGATTTTCTTGTTGGAATCAATCATCGCTTGTGGGAGGATATAAAATACACTATTCGGATGGAACCGGGGGTGCAGGCCTGTGATGAGACCTTAGAAAAAGAGACGGGGTCTTGTCGAGATAGTGGATGGTTGCTTGTTCAGATTCTACGGCATCTTGGATTAGCAGCGCGTTTTGTCTCAGGTTATCTGGTTCAACTTGTGGCGGATCAGAAACCTGTAGACGGACCAGCTGGTCCACAGCAGGATTTCACCGATTTACATGCGTGGTGTGAAGTATATGCACCAGGAGCCGGTTGGATAGGTCTTGACCCAACGTCCGGATTATTTGCTGGCGAAGGACATATTCCGTTGGCATGTGTGCCGGACCCAGTGAGCGCTGCGCCTGTCACCGGCTACACTGACCCATGTGAGACAGAATTCACATACAGCAATACCGTTCAACGCATTTACGAAGACCCGCGCGTTACCAAACCGTATACCGATAAACAGTGGACAGCAATTAACGCACTCGGTTATCAGGTAGACGCAGATATAATTCAAAACGACATCCGACTAACAATGGGGGGTGAACCCACTTTTGTATCCGTTGACGACACAGAAGGCCCTGAATGGAACACAGAAGCAGATAGTCTCGAAAAACAGAGGTTAGCAGCAGACTTATTGAAGCGATTGCGCGATAGTTTCGGCCCCGGCGGTGTTTTGTCTTACAGTCAAGGAAAATGGTATCCGGGTGAACCGCTACCACGTTGGAAATTCGGTTGTTTTTGGCGAAAAGACGGTAGTCCCGTATGGCAAAACGACACACTACTCGCGGAACCCTATAAAGATTACGGGTTTGGCGTTGAGCATGCAAAAAAATTTATATGCCATTTGGCGGATCAGTTAAACGTACCATCAGACTATATCAGACCTGCCTATGAAGATATTATCTTTTTTCTGTGGACAGAAGGCAAACTCCCTATCAACATGGATCCTAATGCATTCGACTTCAAAGAAACATCAGAACGACAAAAATTGATGCAACTTCTACAAAAAGATAAAATCGGCGAACCGATCGGTTATGTGCTTCCGTTAGGTTGGAATTTTGAAAATGATTCATGGGAGAGTTCTGCATGGAATTTCAGGGGTAAACACATGTTCTTACTACCTGGCGATTCAACGATGGGATACCGCCTTCCACTTGAGTCTTTGCCGTGGGTTGATCCCGAACAGGAAGAACCTTTTTTGGAGCGCGACCCGTTTGAGCCTCGCGATGTAAATATCAACCTTAGCAATGCCGTGGAAGAACGTGACGCGGCAAGTAAAGAGACAAACCAACATAAAACATTAATCCGGACGGCCCTCTGTATTGAACCTCGCGAGGGGCGGTTGCACATTTTCATGCCGCCTTTAACACACTTAGAACACTATCTTTCGCTTCTTGAAGTAATAGAAGCAACTGCCAAAGCATTAGAAATGCCCGTAATTTTTGAAGGGTATGAAGTGCCACACGATTGGCGAATTCAATCGTTGAGTGTGACACCGGATCCCGGCGTGATTGAAGTAAACATCCATCCAGCAGAAAATTGGGATGAAGTCGTCCATAACATCACAACCCTCTATGAACAAGCACGGTTATCGGGGCTCAGTGCTGAAAAATTCATGTTAGACGGTCGGCACACAGGAACAGGCGGTGGCAATCACATTATTATCGGAGGACCGACACCTGCTGACAGTCCGCTTTTACGACAACCGCATCTATTGCGTAGCCTGATCACTTATTGGCAGCACCACCCCGGTTTGTCGTATCTTTTTTCCAGTGCATTCATTGGGCCCACAAGCCAAGCACCCCGTGTAGATGAAGGACGCGATGAACAACTTTATGAACTTGAGGTAGCATTTGAGCAGATACCCGATGCGACATCTATGGAGTCGAAGGGCAATACGGACGAATCACCACTTTGGCTGGCAGACCGATTGTTGCGGCATTTGTTAGTTGATTTGACAGGCAACACGCACCGTGCAGAATTCTGTATTGATAAACTTTATTCCCCGGATTCAGCAAGAGGCCGACTCGGATTGCTGGAAATGCGTGCATTTGAGATGCCGCCGCACGCGCAGATGAGTGTTGTGCAGATGCTACTGATTCGTGCATTGATCGCTAAATTTTGGAGCACGCCTTACACAGGTAAACTGGTACGGTGGGGAACAGAGTTGCATGACCGATTTATGCTTCATCACTATGTTCGTTCTGACATACAAGAAGTTGTCACAGAACTTCAAGCTGCAGGATATCTGTTCGATATGGCGTGGCTGGATCCGTTTTTTGAGTTCCGTTTTCCGATTTTAGGTGCGGTGAATGTCCAAGATATTGAATTGGAATTGCGGATGGCGATCGAACCGTGGCATGTGCTTGGAGAAGAGGTCACTCAGACAGGTACATCTCGTTTCGTAGATTCTTCAGTTGAAAGGCTTCAGGTTAAACTCCGTGGACTGACAGACTCTCGTTATGTTGTTGCGTGCAACGGACGCCGCTTAATTCTCCATAGCACTGGCACACAAGGTGAATATGTGGGTGGGGTTCGTTACCGCGCGTGGCAACCACCATCAGCATTGCACCCTACAATTGGTGTCCATTCACCCCTTGTATTTGACATCATTGACACATGGAACGAGCGGTCAATTGGCGGATGTACCTATCACGTTGCCCACCCAGGCGGACGAAACTATGAGACCTTCCCAGTCAATGCCTACGAAGCGGAATCCCGTCGCGTCAGCCGTTTCGCGCAGGACGGACATACGCCGGGCGTGATTCAACCAAGACCCCTTCGCGCAGCTCCCGGAACCTTTCTCCCCGATGGGCATGCCCTCGGAACAATGCAAATCCCTCCAGAAGAGACAAATGCTGAATATCCGTATACATTAGATCTACGAAGGCAGTCCTAATCAAAACTAAATTATACTAAATTAACGCGATTCGTCTCGGTAGGGCGGTTTCCTAATCGCACCATAGATGTCAATTTAGCGTTGATTTAACAAAACTGGGCATCAAATCCCATGCTTCAGCATGGGGATGTAGATGTCCCGTAGGAATTGACTTACGGAAGAAGTGCCGACTGAATGAATATGGGTTAGGGACTTCCTGTTAGAATTTGAGGTTTGGAATATCAGTCAATCTGGATAATGAGATTCAGGTTGACTTTTCTTGTTTATCAATGGTATAATATACGGTAAATGTAAAGCCGAATGCAATCAATTCTCTTTATGGGAGGTGGTTGCTATGGCAAAATTAAGTAGGCCTAAGCAATATCCGAAAAAACGGATTATTCAAAGGCAGTGGCAAATTAACTGCCAAAGAAAGATGCTACTTCAAAACCAGCTCCAGCAAAAAAGCTAAAGCATAAAAACCGAAGTTCCGAATTTTAACCTATAAAGAGAAGGAAATACTATGAAAAATAGAGTGCATTCGGTTGATTGTATGTTACCGTAGGTTTGGATTTGAAGTCAAGCAATAAACCTGTACAGAAATTATGAAAATTCTGTGCAGGTTTATTGCTTTTGGCAACCACAGGCAAACCCTTCCTACCATTGATTCCATCCAGTCAAAAAAGATAGATTTAACAACTGAGCATCGATGCACTATGCTAGCATGACGTTTAGCACGTTGGCACACAAATTGCATTACCATTAGTGACGTAACACGTCAACGTGACGTGTTAACGGTAATATCAATTCCCATAAGTGTTTATGGTGTGAGAATAATCAATGTTCTCACACTTATATGTTTATAAAGAAAGGAAAATTATGAGCAAGAATAGTGCATATCACACAAAATCTAATCGAAAGAAGGATGATTATAAGCGTGCTAATCACACAGTGCATGCCTGTGATTATCATGTCATCTGGTGTACTAAGTATCGCAAGAAGTGGTTGTCTCCTAAAATCCAAGATCGACTAAAAGAGATTATTGAAGAAAAACAGGAGGAGTATAATTATGAAGTTATTGCAATTGAGACGATGCCAGACCACATACATTTATTAGTGTCAATTGCTCCGCATTTCAATGTTACAGAGATTATTGGGAAGATTAAAGGTTACAGTTCTAAAGTTCTCCGTAAAGAGTTTAGATGGTTGAGGCGTATTCGGTCTTTGTGGACACGCTCAAAATTTGTATCATCTACAGGTGGTGTGACATTAGATATTCTCAAGGAATACATCAAAAATCAGAAAGCTCCACAGCAACTTGGACTGTTTGATCAGATTATGGACGATATATCTTAGGTTGCAGTGTTCTAAAAAGGATAGTAAAATCTATATTAAATAATTATGCATGAAGTAGTCAGATTGAAAGTGCTAGCATAGCAACTCAAGTCTGTTTTAAACATTAGATATTACTCAAAAATCGTAATTTTATTTGACATTGCATTGTTGCTATGTTAAAATAAGTAACATGTTGATGACTCGTTGTGAGTCATCGCATAGATTCATCACAACGAGTCAAATTTTTTGGTCGACTTGTTTGACACTGGAGATGTCAAACTCGTCTGAGACTAAGGAAATTCAACTTGAGATACAGTTTGCTATTCCTCGTCAATTTAAGTATAACATGTTTTGCAGAAGTTTGTCAATATTTTTGTACTGCAATTTTAAGTACTGTTTCGAGTACTGCGAATTGCCTGTGCAGAATATTGGCTTTTTTAGTTAAATATGCCTAATTGTGTTGATTGGGGAATGGCAGCTGTTTCTCATTAAAAATCAAAGGAGATTTATTTTATGAATATCTTAAGAAGTATGACAACTCACAAGTATTTCTTTTTTCTACTGGTATATGCTGCCATTTTTGCATGGACTTCAAGTAGTTGTAGTGAGATTTTATACTATGACGATTTTGAAGACGGGAAAATTGATCCGAAATATGAATTCAAAGAACAAAAAGGTGGTTGGATAGAAAAGAATGGTATTATCACTCAGACTCAAGGAACACCTGGTGATCATACATATCTTGTCCTGAATGGCGGATTTGATGAACCTCATACTGCATTAGTAATGATCCGAGTTGATGATTGGGAAAATAATGAATATACACGATGTGGTCTCGGATTTAGACTTGATTCAGACAATGGATCGGGTTACTCGTTTCTAATTCACAGTTCTTTGGATAACATGGAATTCCTAAATGATCATCGTGCTTGGAAGCAGAATGATACAGAACCTCCGTTTGGTGCAGTAAAAATAGGTACTTGGTACTGGATGAAGGCTGAAATATCAGATGATGGTTTGGCAGGTAAAATTTGGGAGGCTGGTGAACCAGAACCGAAAGATTGGCTTCTTGAAAGTCCGCTTGATTTTAGAGGGCTTAGATCTAAGAGTGGTCAAGTAGGTCTATACACGCGTTACAAGTTTTCATCGTGCAGTAAAGGAGCTTAGATCTAAGAGTGGTCAAGTAGGTCTGAATGGTGGCTCAAGTCCACCTGGACTTGCAGTCGTATCATTTGACAATTGGATGATCTGTGAAACAGCTGATGAATGCACACCAGACACAGTTCTTACTATTCAAGCAGCTGGCATAGCTGGCGATCTTCCTATAATTTGGGGCAATATTAGAAATCGATATCTTGATATAAACGAGGATGGGCAAGTGAACATCTTAGATCTGGTAATAGTCGCCTCAAGTTTCGGTGAAAAGGAACATTTTAATAAGGCAGATGTAAATGGGGATGGCATTGTAAATATACAAGATCTCGTATTAGTTGCTAATGGTATAAACTGAAAGGGAGCTATTTATAAATAAAATAAACCCAGATGGTTAATACAGCAACCATCTGGGGATTTTAGCTTACAAAATTATTTATAGGAAACAACATAGCATTGAGGTATAATTGAATATGAAGATTCAACCTAAGTTAACAGTTACTCCAAAGTTAAAAACGCTTGATCAAGGGATTGAATTTGTGAATAATGAGTTACTTCGTATTCAAGATCAAATTGATGCGATTGAATCGATTTTGGACTTATTAAATGAGGCGTATGCTAATTCTGAAAATCAAAGATATTTAAGAGCAGATGATTATAGAAACAGTAATCCTACTATACTTAAACCGATTTCAGATTTTATGGATACTGCTGTTAATTTAGGAGTTTCATATTCAAAAATGTGGAAAGAAATGATAATCACTTTCGATGGATTATTGGAAGTTACTAAAGTTGCTTATCAAGCAACTTTAGAGATGTCTGCATTCATAAAACGTATAAATGCAAAGGGAAATTATGATGAGTAAAAAGTTGAAGGGCTTATTGGTGAATATACAGTATTAGATAATAAATTCTGATACTGATATAACCTATTATGATTCGTCTTCGTCATTGTTTTCCCACGAGTAAAATAAATCGGCATGGAAGTCTGGTGGTTTAATTTTATTTTTACTGTGTTCAATGTAAGAAATTACATTGTCTACATTTGATGCAGTTTGTATCCAGAGAATAGATCCATCTGTAAATTCTATCATCAAAACATTGCTTTCATGCAAACCAGGATTTGGTTTACGCATTGCCGCTTTCACTTTACTTATTGTTTTACCAATAGCTTTATCTACTATTCCCTGCTCAATTGCTATTTTTCTGGATAAACCTTCTGGTAAATTCTTATCAAGTTTTGGAGTAAAAGACATTATTATTCTCCATCAGGTAAAGGCATAGAATTATTTAGTGATAGTGGATCTAATATATTCTTGTAATCTGTAATGGGCAGAGGTTCATCAAAATCTTCACCTCGTGCTTCGGCTTCTTGTTTCCGCTTTTCCCATGCACGTAATTCTTGATAAATTTCTTGATATGCTTCAGTTTTACCTTCAGTTTTACTTTCTTTTTTTAAATCATCTATTTCTTGTTGAAGAATTTTTATTTTTTTGTTCAATAATTTAGCCGATCCGAAGAATATCATAATAACTCCTATTGCAGCAGCAAGCATTGTTGACAAAGGCGTGCAGGTGCTTACATCTATGATAACACTATTAATTGAATCGTTACATGTAGAATCTGGTTTGAGTGCTGTTAACCTAAAAATTGTATATATTCCAGTAAATACAAAGGTTAATATTGATGTCGATATTAGAAAATCATTTGTAAAACTAACTTCATCTGCCTCAACATCTTTGACTGTGTTATTTTCAGATGAATTCATAACTGTCTTTAGTCAACAAAAGTTAATTGTTATTAACATGACTACATGTAACCTGTATAATAATTAACGTGTACTATTGTAAACAATTTTATACATAATGTCAAGTACAATTTTAACCGTCACAGTGCAACTGTAACGCGCGGCTTTGTGCTTGTGTACTCAATTTTGCACACGCTGCACTAATTCTGTTTTTCACGGAATTTGTCCTCGAAATTGAATATCTTGTGAATCTCTTTGCCGTGTGTCCGATTGCCGTTTCACTTGACATTTCACACGTTGTGTGGTATCATTGTGATTGGAGGTTTGAAAATTTTCCTTTAACGACTAGGTAAATTGGATCATCTTTGGACTGTCCAATTGCATCAAAGAATTCATCTGGGGTTACATTATTCTCAATACAAGACATAACCCATTTATCTGCTATGTCATTCGTGGTATGCTGATTTATGAGATTAATTCTTGCAATTGATTTTGAGATAATGATCTCTAAATCCTTACGTGTAAGTTTCATTAGATTGTACTCCTGATGGTTTTTGATTATATAAAATTCATTGCATTGATCCTGGTTGTATATAGGAATGTGGGATATTTAAACCTTTGCTCAGGTCGATGTTGTTTTCATCGACCTGATACCTATGTAAGTATTATATCACAGTATATCACAGTAATAACGTTTTGTCAATTATGAATCAAAAACATCTGGCATGCCAGATAATCGTTAACGTCTATCTTGCTGCATATAATGCCATGCATGCTACCTAGAATCCCCGTCCTTTAGGGCGGGGTGTAACGTCAAAAGTAGCAAGCACGCTCCGCGTGCCGTCCACCACACATTCTTTAGGAATATATACGGCACACGGCGTGTGCCTACTACTTTGCATACCAATTTATCGGCGTTGAACACGCCTACCGCAAGAGGTTGTGTTCCTTAAATTGACACCTATGGTGCGGTTTCCTAACCGAATCTACCTCAATACCTAAACTTGTAGTTAACCTTATAAAATGAAAATACTTAAAACTAAATTACACAAGTTGTACCAGTTACTAATTGTTTTTGTTGTTTTCACAGATATTAGGTATTATCATATAAACATATCGTCCCTACGGGACTAAAGAAAGTATCAACTAATGATAAAAACTAACAAAACGCCAGTAATTGTGAAACAATATTTTCAAAAAGTTATTTCGCACAACTCGTAAATTACCCTAAGACTAATCTTCAAGTAACAAAATTCAATACAACACATGCACCCGATTTTTACCGCGTAGTGTCTCATCAGGCATGACAATCGGTATTTCAACGATAGCAATGGACGATCCGTCAGCACTAATAGCAAGCGTATCGTAAGGGAGTTGCCCCTCCGTGCGGTAGGTATAGAGATATTTTGCCAACCCGCTACCTTTAGCCGTTAGGTCAAACACTGAAACACCGTGGAGACTCTCGTTTGGGTCTTGGCTCCGCTTGGACACAGCCAACGCAGCATATCGTCCCTTAGCATCAATTCGTAATCCCTGCGGCATATTTTCAAGTTTCCACTGCCAAATCTTTTCACCGCCCCATGAATAGGCAAATAGTGTCATACCGTTGGGATGCATAGTGGATGGACGTTGTGCCCCTTTTTGGAGATGGTAAGGGATATAGGTATCGCCTGTGATAAAAAGGGCAGCAGCATCTGTTGCGCCAATGGTACCAGTTGTGGCGATAATTGGTACATCACTTACTTCCAGCGGCGTTGCCAAATTTTCATCCCATATCGGTTCAGGAGTGTTCACATCAAAAATGTAAGCACGGCCGTCATCCGTTGTAACGTTAATAAACTTTCCATCAGGCGACATACTGACACCACGCCAAAAAGTAACTCCCTTAAAGTAGGGGGCAAACGGTTCAAAATCTGCGTGCCACTTTTCTGTTCCCGACTCTACATCAAGTACAGACAGTGTTCCGTTGCCTTTACCACTCTCATCCATTACAAGCGCAAGTGTCTTACTTTCAGCATCTACATCAAACCATCGAAATATTTTCTGTGTAGTCCCCTCACGCGGCCATTTCCATTTCACATTTCCTGTTTCAGCGTCAAACCGATAGAGTAAAGATCGCCTTTGCGGCATTTCGTTATGTGTCCAAGAATGCACGCCTGCAACTAACAGATCACCATTCGGCATCATTTGCATGCACGACTGACCGGGATAACTCACCCACGCATACACACTCTCAGGATTACTCGGTGTTGAAGTTTCAATATCAACTGCCGTTCGATATTTCCAGCGAAGTTTCGGCTTTGCACCTGTCAATTCATAGCAATAGATAAATCCATCTGCTGCTTGCTCACCGATATAGAGGAGTGTATTATCAGGACTAAAAGCGATGTGCCTAACATAACCTTCCGAGATACGAGTTTTCCATACAGTTTCACCTGTTATGGGGTGAACAATGGCGAGATGTCCTCTATCCGTTGCGACTGCAAGTTTGTCTACATTAGTTCCATGTCCAACTGCTATCGCTGTCGGTTTTGCAGGCTGCCGTAGGTTTTCCATCAACGATAAAAGCCCATCTAATTCAATTGTTCGGATGAGGTAAGGAACAGGTTTCAACGGTGAAGCGACTTCTGTTATGCTTTTCCCTAAACGAAACCGATAACTTTTATTCGGATGCCATGCCAATTGCAGCAGAACACGTTTCTCATCAAGTTTTAGAGAAGGTACAGTTTCAAAACCTGCGCCCTGTTGTCCAGCAGAAACTTCAGCTTTCAAACCAAGTTCATCTTTCGTTTCAGCTTCAAGCACTACACCTGTACGAACCCAAACGACATTTAATTCAGCCATCACTGCACTAAGCGGCAGCGCAATAAGCAATAGGACCAGACAGAAAAATTGAATATGTTTCATTGATATATGTCCTCACAATAAATGTAAATGTGTGTTATTATTCCGAAATATCTAAGATATGTAGCACAAACTAAATGAAGTTTAAAAAATAAATTGGGTAGTTTAGCGAGGTTAGGAAACCTCGCCAGCAGCAGGTGTACATCTCTGCTGGCGAGGTTTCCTGACCTCGCCAAATTACCGAATTAATAACTTAAACTTCATTTAGTTTGTGCTTATGTGGAACACGGGGAATGCCATTAAGGCATTCATACCGTTGATTTACTAACAGTTTGCGGTACAAAGACTTGGACCAAGCTCACGTTAACATAACTAATCCGCTACTTTCCACAATCCTTGCCCCAATTTCGCTCCAAGAAGGACACCAATAAACGTATACGCAAACCCTTCAACCAAAATTCGGAGCAAAATATACCAATCTGCGAAAAAGAGGCGGTAAAATAGAATAGAGAGTTGAAAATCGACATAAACAGCAATTGCATCGCAAATACCGAGAACAAGTGCCCAGGCAAGCAAACCGCGTCTCCGAACAAGCAGTAAACCCGTTTCCAACAGTAGAACACTTGTACCTGTATAGATAATCGTCATCGGTGTGAAAAGCCCGAACGTGACCGCACCGAGAAGTAAACGTACTGCAGAAACAAGTAGGATAACACCGCCTTTACGGTATGTTTGTAATACATCGGAAACTTGCGAAGCATTATCACCAGGTGCACCGGAGATGTAAATTAGCAATGCAGTAAGGAGCGCATAATAAAGCGTCTCATTAACCAAACCCGTCAGAAGCACAGAAAAGGGACCGAAGATCGCACGAATGAGATTCAAAAACAGTGTTGACGGCACAACAATTGCCACAAATATTGTTGTACCAAATAGTGCGATAACAATGAGTTGCTTGGTAGAGAAACGGACAAAGAATTGTCTGTGAAACCTTAGCAACACAATAAACCCAATACAGCTGGCAATCATTGCCAATCCACTCACAAATAGCGCATGTCGATTCGGAACTACGATGTGAAGCGGTCTTTTTGCACGCAGGACTGTCGTATCACTTCCCCAAATCTTTACCGCAATTTCACGTTCATATTCACCAGCTTCGGCAAATTGTGGATGAAAATAGATGGGCAAAGCGATAGAGGTCACCTCTCCACCCGCCAAACTTGCAAAACTGATACTCCGATCTGTGCCAGCATTGACTGCATCTGGCGGTGCAAGAAAAGCCACTGCTTCACTACTCTTTACATCACGATTGATTGATGAAACAACCACATGGATAGTTTCTTCACCTTCATTATGAATACGGACTGCCTGATAGGTTACAGGAGTATATACGTCTGTCTGCTGTGTTCCAAGCCAACTCAACAAAGGACGTGGATGGTAAATGGTCCCTTCTCGCTGTCTCGGATCAGTTATGCCGCCTGCATCTGTCGGCATATCAATTGCTGCAATGGAAAGATGTTCAACAATTTCAGGAACAGAAGCTATCCGTAACTGCACCGTTGCAGTCTGTTCCCATTGTTTTCCATCTGTCGACGAAAAGCGAACAACACCCGAAATTTCTTGTGTCTCCGATTGGTCTGATGTTTTTAAAACTAATTGTCTATACCAGTCTTCTGATGCAACACTAAATGCACCTGTAGTTGAAAGGCAGGTTACCGTATCCCTTGTCTCTACCTTCCAATCTTTAGGCATACTGGTTACAATTAAGGTTGATGGCAAGCAAAGCTCAAGTTCAAAGGTAGCAGGTGCGTTTCCGTTTTTGACCATGACTGTGGCTGTCATTTCACTTCCCCGTAGGATAAGTGCTTTCTGATTGTCGTTTATCAGATTTTGTACGTCCGACTGTATTGTGGCACCGTAAGGGATAGCAATCCCTAAGCTACCGCGGATATATGTGCGCGGTGCCATCAACGTTTGAACGCTCACATGTTCCCTGGACGAGCTTGCCTCAAATCTATACGTTTCCCCTTCCTGCCACTCAAAATAAAGCGACTCTATGTGACGAGGCGGCACGGGAAAAATGAGTTGTGCAACCATTGTTCCATCGGAATTATATGCAGAAATCTGTTTAATCGGTGCTTCATTTGCAAATTGCACCTTAGCACCGAGTGGAAAAAAGGCAACTTGCCAGGATAATGCATCTTTTTTTGCTTCAGGTGTACAACCGATGAAAAGTATCGGTAGAGAAAGCAAAAATCCCCATTTGCCCATAACAAAAACCTTCTCAGGTCGGATTTGATAGATCTTTGTAGGCGCGCTTTGTAAGCGCGCCCTCTTTCTGTAGGAGCGACTCGTACGCCTCGCCCTTAGAAATGCTGAACAACAAGTATCAAGTCAAGGACGTTAACCTCACCATCCTCGTTAACATCCCCAGCTATTCCGGGGCCTCTTTGACCGAAATTCTGACTGACAATTACAAGATCTGTTATGTCAACAAACCCGTCGTCGTTAATATCTTCATCACGCGGCACAATTTGGACAAGTGCTACCTTATCGGTGCCGTGCGCGAGTTGGTCGGGGCCCTGCCAGAGTTGGTATGTTTCTATGAGTGTTTCGTCTGGGCCCATGACAAGCATAGTAGAAAGTCCAGAGCCTGTCCAATCAGGTTTAGTGATATATAGATTCCCATCTGGCCCGAAAACCATCCCAGACCCACCACCGAACTCGGCGAGTTTGTTCCCTCTGTTTCGAATCCATTTTTGCGTTGGCACATCGTAAATCAATAGGCCGCCTCCTTGAATAAACAACTGTTTCTGCGAATTGATTGCAAAAGACCCTGGCGTAAGCCCAGTATCAACCGTCTTGATAATTTCATCGGTAGTTGCATCAATGAGAACCAGTTTACCTGTAATCTGTCTGCGATCACCTGTTGTTTTTACAATGACAGTGGAGTCACCATCGTTGAGAATACCTCCCGCATTGATAGGCATAGGGATAGACTTCAATACCGAGTCTGTCTGTGTATCTATCACAGTGACACTGCTTTGGTGATAGATAGATTTACCTGCTGCCGCATCCCATTCCCACGCGGGATTGGTCACATAAGCTTTTCCATTGAGAACCGTGAGGCCGGTCGTTTTGTTAAAAGAGGCATCCGTAATAATTTTGGTCACACTACGACTGCCAATGTCAACAACATGCACCTGATGGGCCCTATCACAAGTAACATACATCTTATTCGGGTTGATAAGCGCAAGACTCTGTGGATAAGCACCGGGTTGAATCGGAATTTCTCCAATAATCTCTCGCTGTTCCAAATTGATAATTAGGATGCTGTCGAAAAACATAATCATATTCCAATCCAAAAGGAAACGCGGTACATAAGCGATATGTCCATGAATGAGAATATCAGTTGGCACATAACCGATAGTAATGACATTTTTGTCAACGGCACGTTTCAGATTCGGTTCATCAAGATCGATAATTGAGAGGGAAGAAGTGATATTCAAGTTGTCATTATCCAACGCATTCACAACAACAGCAAGATTTTGGACATCTGTTTGCGCAAGCGTGGAACTAATAAGGAAAGTGAAAAACATCGCACCAATAAACAGGAGCGAATGCAGTTTGTAATTTAAGTGGAGCGAGAAAAGTCGCCTGAAGAAAAATACTTTGTTCATTAAAACCTCCGTAATGAAACAAGAAACCCCTACTTTCATTGGAAAGAAGGGGAAAGGCGACACTTCGTAAAATCTGATCCTGTAATTCTATATAAGATTGAATACTTTATATTGCTATATGTATTCTATGTTGACAGGATACTGCTGTGCTCTGTTCCACCGCTTTCCCGCGAAAGCAGATGCGTGAAACACGACTCAGGCAGGTCTCCTGACTTCCGATTTTAGTGTAGCTTCAAGCCAATCTTGTGCTACAAAAGTCCGTTGCCCCTTCCCATCAACCTTTGACAGTGGTTTTACAACGGAATTCCTAATGATCGTTCACAGTGGCGGGGCCGTGGCGGATTCTCACCGCGCTTCCCTATTCTCCGTGATTCGGCACCTGAACCGTTCGTTTATTCAATTGTATTCTATATATTATATCCTATTGCCCGATTTTTTGCAAATTTATTTTCATTCTGGGCTTTTTCAAAAATTTGTGAAATTTATAAGCACGAATTTTATTTCTTCACTTTTTGTCAAAAAACCGCTTAGACTGAAGTTTTCAGTCATTCATTTTCATCTTCTTTAAAATCTTGGCTTTGCAGTCCATAACTCTGCATGCGATGCTGAAGCTGACGACGAGAGATGCCCAACAATTCCGCCGCCCTCGTTTGTGTGCCATTCGTTTTTGCTAAAGCTGCGGACACATATTTCTTTTCAATTTCTTCCAACGAAACCCCGCCCGCAGGAATGTCAATCTCAAAATATGTAGATGGTAAGGAGGTATCTAAAATTTCTGGTGGCAATTCATCTAAATCAATGGAAGCGTTTTCGGACAAAACATAAATACGATGCAAATAGTTTTCCAATTGGCGCACATTTCCGGGCCAATAATAGCGACAAAGTGCAGACATAGCACGCTGCGTAACCTGTTTTGGCACTGCGTCCACGTATTCATCGCTGAACTTTTGGATCAAAAATTTTACAAGTGGCTCAATATCTTCCACACGTTCGCGAAGGGGCGGAAGATGGAGCGGGATGACGTTCAAACGAAAGTAGAGATCAGAACGAAAAGTACCATCTTTTACTGCTTTGACCAGATTTTTATTCGTTGCAGCAATTACGCAGACATCAACTTTTATATCCTGGCTACCACCAATCCGCCGTATCTCATGTTTTTCTAATACATGTAGCAGCGTACTTTGCATTTGGACAGAAATATCCCCAATTTCATCGAGAAAGAGGGTACCAGTATCAGCAACTTCAAAAATGCCTTTCTTCTGCCGAACTGCGTCTGTAAATGCTCCTTTTTCATGACCAAAAAGTTCACTTTCAATTAAGGTTTCTGCGATTGCCCCGCAATTTATTGAGACGAAGGGTTTATCTTTGCGATTGCCATATTCATGGAGAGCGCGCGCGACAAGGCTTTTACCGCTCCCTGTTTCACCTGTGATGAGAACCTGCCTAACCTCTCGGTGAATAACTCTCGACATATTTTTAAAAAGCTGTTGCATTTTCTCACTTTCCCCAACAATAAAATCGATCTTAATTTCTGGAAAAGTGTCGTCGGAATCAGGTTCACCTATAGTTATAGCACCGCGACTTTGCAATGCTCGACTAACCTCTCGCTTAAGCACATCAATCTGAATCGGTTTTTCAAGATAGTAGAATGCCCCTTCATGCGCGACGAGGTTAACGGCATCATTTAGTTCAGCGAATGCAGTTATAATCAACACCGGCAATCCAGGATCCATCTTCTTTATTTCTCGAAGTAGTTCAAGTCCTTCAAACCGCGAGGACATCCGCATGTCACTAATGACGACATCGAACATCTGTTCTTTAATCTTTTCAAGTGCCGATGTACTATCTTCAGCCGTTTCAACATCATATCCTTCCCGTTGTAAGATAAGTTGATATTGGCGGCGTTGTTCTGAATCGTCTTCTACAATCAGTATTGATGGCATTTCTAATATCTCCACGAATATGTTGTAATTTATACTGATATTTCTTACAAAGGTTAGAAATCTAATAATCACTGCAAACAGGACATATCGCCATGAAAATGCGATTTGTTTTGCTGTTACCTCTTACCTTATAGTGCATGGGTTAACATTCTAATTAGTAAAACCCTAATATTTACACATTGGGAGTCAATCTCATTCACCAACATCTTATCAAATCTACCAAGTTTTTTCAATACTTCTATATTCAAAGTCAGAGGTATTCAATTGTCACAAAACATCTTTGTTGGAGGGGTTTGTAACCCCGATTTCATTTTGTCAGAATCGCGGATTACGCGATTCTGACAAAACAGGGTGACAAAATTTACACACCCGAAACTTCTTCTTTATTTGACATAAGCCTATTAGTATGCTATACTAAACTTAACAGCAGTAATCGTTTTACAGTTTGTCTATCAGGTATCGTATATCTATTGTTAGTTACCCGTATTGAACCATTTTTAAGAAGAATGCTGCCGTTCCTGGGTGCCAAAACATAGACTGTATTTACTTCGGCAAAATTCAAATTTGATAATGCTAATCTCCAAATGGCACAAGGACCAAGTTCATATCCTGGAATAAGTGAGTTAGATATTCTCTTTTCAAATGATGTTGTGAGAGATTCCAGAGGTAACTGGATTTATTCATAAAGAAGAAACCCTAATGGCAAATAACCTTTAAATTCTATAGAACTAATACAACGTGGAGAAAAAGATGTTTCATTATCTGCAAAACTGCATAATACTGACACTATGTTTTGCCGTTCTCTGTACATCTGCAGCAGAGAACGACAATGACCCAATCCGAACCCTGTTACCCTTTGATGCAATCCCCGCTATCACAAAGCCGCAATTCGTGCCTGCTGCCAAAGCAAAATTAGACGCAGATGCACCGGTCATCGGTGTAACCTTTAACGACGAAAGTCACGCCTACTCACTCTATCTGTTGAACGGACACGAGATTGTCAACGATGTTGTCGGGGAACAGAAAATCGCTACCACATGGTGACCGCTCTGCAAAACGGCTATCGTGTATAGCCGGGAACTTGATGGCAAGACCTATACTTTTGGTGTCAGCGGAAAATTATGGCGGGATGCCTTGTTGATGTACGACCACCAGACACGTTCGCTTTGGTCTCATATCACTGGGGAAGCGATAGAGGGTCCACTGAAAGGCAAGCAATTGAAACCGCTCGCTTCCATGCCCCAGATCGCATGGAAAACATGGCAGACAAATTACCCTAAGACAAAAGTGCTGTCTGTGGGTAAGCGCGAAAGTCTAAAGCGTGATAATTACGCAGACTATCATAGAAGCCAACGCGCGGGTGTGAGTCGAATGAATTACACCGATAAAAGACTGTCTAATAAATCTCTCGTGATTGGTGTTCAAGTGCAAACTAAAGATGGTGCGCCGGGCAGAGCTGGTGCTGATGGACGTAATGGAGCTGATGGACAAGTCGGCACTGATGGACAAGACGGTGCTGATGGACGGAGTGGTAATTACGATCCCTATAATACACAGTTTCGAGCATATCCATTGACACACTTTTCCAAAACTACCGTAATTAACGATAGGGTTGGTGAGGTGCCGTTGCTGATTTTTCACGATAGAGAGTCGTTCGCAACAGCTGTTTTTAAGCGGAACATAGCAAATAGTGTGCGTACCTTTCGCTCTCAAGATGGGCATTTTGTAAAGGATAACACCGGAACACGCTGGAATCTGGTCACAGGTGAGGCAACATCAGGTAAAGATAAAGGGAAGCTGCTGGAACGGTTACCCGCTGTCAATATCTACTGGTTCGCGTGGGCACGCTACTATCCACAAACGACAATTTACAAACCGTAATCTATCAATCGTCTAATTCAACGACTTCGCCTGCCATATCACGATGCATTGTCGGACGGATAACCAATTCCGGTATATTGCTTCGTTGCGGTAAAGTCGCAATGAGGAGAATCGCTGCTGAGGTTTCGGCAACATCAACCATCGTTGTGCGTGCATCAGCATCGGGTGGAATCGGGCGTTTGTCCAAAATTGGCGTTGCCACTTCACCGGGGATTATCACGCTTGCTCGAATACCTGTATTCTTTAAATCATTGTTAAGAAATTCAGTGAAATTGATTACGCCTGCTTTCGCTGCGCCGTAAGCAAATCCACTAAAAGGACCGGGTGTAACCGCTGCAAGCGATGAAATATTGATAATCGTTCCCGATCTTGCTTTCAACATTGTAGGTACAACGGCCTGCGTATAGAAAAATGTACCAATTAGGTTTGAGTCAACGACTGAGCGAACCTCCTCAGGTGTCGTATTGAGAAGACGCCGGTTATGTGAACTGTGTCCTGCGTTGTTCACCAACACATCAATTCGACCAAATTTCTCAACTATATCATTGACCATCTGTTGAACAGCATCGTAGTCAGCGACATCAAGGGCGTAACACACTGCCGTGCCACCCGTTGCTTCTATTTCAGATTTAACGACAATTAACTTTGATACTGTTCTACCAACTATCACAACATTGGCACCCTCTTGTGCCATTTTGATGGCGGCATCACGACCAATTCCGCTGCCACCACCTGTGATAATACATACTTGTTCCTTCAATTTCATGCTTCACCTCCATTTGGTAAAATACGTTGGACAGCCGCCTTCACCTCTTTTGAAAACGATTCCAGCTCATACTGTTCTTCCGAAATCTTATCACGATGTTCTTCAAATGGATATCCACCCTTGCCATTTTCATTGAAATAAACGCTCAGCTGATACCGTTGAAATATGTTCATACGGGGATAATCTTCTGTCCACGGGCTTGCATCGTGCAGCAAATTCGTTGAGAAGATAGCCACATCACCTGCTTGCATCGGTAACGTAATTGAGGTCGGCGGATCATGCCGGACAGGTAGATGCTCCGGTGTCTGAAATAGGGATTTATGACTACCAGGGACAAGGCAAAATCCTGTTTCCGGTGGCACGTCTACCAATGCAACCCAAGTCGCAATATGGTTACAATAGATATGCCCAGCAGCAGCTTGATAATCGTTATGCGGATTACGGAATCCTGGTGGGAACTTAAATCCGCTATCATCACGATGAAAGTGTTGCGGATAGTCATGTTTTGTCATCATCGTGAAATTGTTGTGAAAGAGGCGCGGGGCGTTCATAGTTAGCCCCGCTACAACCCGCATAATCTCCGGATTCATGGCAAGGTCTTGAAACAAGCGATGTCCATATTGAATATGTCCTATATGTGTTTTACACGGTTCTTGTCTCCCACGGTGCAACGGCGGCGGGATGTCAGATTCATCAATTGTGAGCCAATGCTGAAGCACCGCCAACATCTCCTCAATTTCATCCTTCGGGAGGACATTGCGCAAAACAAGGAAACCTTGTAAATCAAAGTACCACTTTTCCTCCTCTGTTAAAGTGGAGTGAATAGTAAACATTAATTTCTCCATAGTTCTGGTTGTGTTGAATAATAGATTATCAAAATTACCCAAAATTTGCAAGGACTGGTTGTTGAGATTTAACGATTTTACGGGTGTGTCCAGTTTTTGGCATGTGTATTGTCTGAATCGCGGAAGTGCGCGGAGAACGCGGATTTTGTCTTTTGTACCGCAAACTTTTAGTTTGCGTTTTTTGGCACAAACTGGAAAGTTTGTGCTACATTTTCATTGTCTGAATCTCGGATTACGCCGATTACACGGAAAACGCGGATGGGGATTTGGCAAGCTAAGTTCCTTTTCTAGTGGCATTTAGAATTAGAGGAGCATTTTTGTAGCGTAAACTTCCAGTTTGCGCACGGATATGCACAAACTGGAAGTTCATGCTACAACACCGTTGGTAGATGCGGTTTTCTAACCGAATGTCCGATTAATTCTAAAGTCTACTATCAAACGATTGCAGCACACTTTGAATAGAGATTTGGGAGGCCCAAGTCACTAATCCGCGTAATCCGTGTTATCTACGATTCAGACACACATGCCAAAAACTTTACTACTCCGATTTTACTATTCACTTGACAAAAATCTAAAAACATTTATAATAGAAATAATCCACGCTATCAGGGTTGATTCCAAAGAAATAGTTGCAGAGCATACCAAAAGATTATCATAAGAAAACAATTTACCTATAGCAAAATTTTGAACATCTCTAAGGAGCATTAGAATGCCAAAACGGATAAAAATCGGTCTCATCGGATGTGGTATGATATCCGGTTCACACGTCAACGGATATTTAGCACATCCACAACACGCGGAGATCGTTGCTGTTTGCGATACAGTTGACGCAAACGCACAACGCAGAGCCGCAGAAGTGCTTTCTGGTGCGGAAGCACGCGCTAACACCGCAACTGCTGACGCAGAAAAGGCAGATAACGCCGAAGCACGCGAACGTTTGGAAGAAAACGCTGCACGCTGGGCAGAATATAAAGATAATGGCGTTGAAATCTTCAGTGATTACAACGAAATGTTGAAAGAATGTGAGTTAGACGCAGTTAGTCTTGCTACACCGCCTTTTGTTCATGAAGCACCTACAGTGGCAGCTGCAAATGCAGGAAAACACGTCTTCTGTGAAAAACCGATGGCACGCACCGCTACTGAGGCGAGAAACATGCGCGATGCATGCGACAAAGCTGGCGTAAAACTTGCATACCAGAGCGGCGGTACATGTTTAGACCCAACAAGTTATACCATCCGAGAGTACGTCACATCAGGAAAAATCGGAGATGTCCACTACGGTAGGTTGACCAGTTACCGCCTCCGAGGTAGACCCAATGTAGATATGTTCGGTTTCGGCAAATGGTTCCTCAATTCGGTTTACAGCGGAGGAGGTACGACATACGACACAGGTGTCTACGATATCAATCGTTCTATCTATCTACTCGGTTCTCCGCAACCCGCCACTATCAGTGGTATCGCCTATCGTGGCATGCCTCCTGAATACACAGGTGAAGAAATTAATGATGTTGAAGAATTCGTTTCTGTGTTTGTCCGATTTACAAACGGCATGTCATTTACTTACGAACACGGTTGGTCATGTAATATGGCAGGACAACCGCAAGGCATCTTTATCTTCGGTTCAAAAGGGGCGTTCAGTGGTAATAAACTTTTTCTTGAGAAAGGACAATGGGAAACCGATGATAAGGGCAACCGTAGACGTTATCAAGGTAATCTCGTTGAAACACCTTTAGAGCTGCCAGATAAGCACTTCCCCGATAAGTTCCGTGATTTTCTCAACGCCTGCAATAGCGATGCACAACCTGTTAGTAATGGTGACATTGGTCAGAAAGTTACTGAAATTATGAGTGGCGCGCTTCTGTCGGCAAAACTGAAGCGTGAAATCAGTGTAGAAGAACTCTACGAAATAGAAGCACTCCGCACTGAACCAACACCAGGTTGGCCAATACCATAAAAAAACAAACAGTTTCTGAGGATTCCGCGAAATCTTTTTTTACTGTTTGCAGAGAACGTGACGCGGAATCCTTCGCCCTTGACTGATCAATAACAAGTTCAACCTTAAAGTAATGTTTTAAAATTGCTTCAAAAAAATTATATTAAAAGGAGATAAAATGTCAAAACAAATTGCAATTTTAATCCTGCTGAGTATCTGCTTTGTAGGTCTACCAACATTGGTTTTTGCAGCTTCACTGGAAAAAGCTATTTTACTTAACGAACATGGTTTGACTATGGATGCTAAGCTTGAACTAATTGATGTGATTTTTGAAAAAGGCATCAAGGATGAAGATAAGGCACAAGCTTACTATTTACTCGGTAACATTGCATTTGAGGAAGATCGGATTAAGTCAGCTCTCAAATCATGGGAGCGACTTGTTAAAAAGTATCCGAATTCCAAGGAAGCAGAATTAGTCCGGGATCGAATTGCTGAATTATCCGAAATTGTTGTGGGTAGTGCCAAAGAAAGCTTAGATAATGCTGTTGCCCGTTCCTACTTACGACACGCAGAATTTTGGTCTGAGGATAAAAGTGACGTCTTTCGGATTGATTCCAGTTGGATATCTAATGTAGAAACTGCGATAAAATGGTATGATAAGGTTATCTCGGAATTTCCCAAAAGTAAAGCTGCTCGCATTGCTTATGAGAGAAAACTAAAGACATTGATCGGATGGAGAGAACCAGGGACAGATGGAGATGTCTATGGTCTGAAGGCTGACTTTAATAAGTATATACCGCAGCTGCTTCAAACATTTACAGAATTTGAAAGAGATCACCCAGATGCATCAACGCTTCAACCATTTCGTTTTCAAATCGCTCAAGCCTATTGGCGAAGCGCTATATCTTCACAGTCTCTGGCTCAAATTGCACAGTCTTCGGCTGAAACATACAAAAAGGGTAGAACTAGATCTCCTTCGGTATATACTCTGGAAGATATTCAAAAATATGAAAAACAGGTTCAAGATTACCAAGAAACTGCAAAAAAGCATTTTACAGAGGCGATGGATTGGTTGAACAAAGTCATAAGCAACGCTGGAGAGCATGATAGTTTCTATCGCGATCTTGCACAGAGACGTTTAAAACATCTCAAACCGAGATAAATTGCGGTCATCTTAAAAAACGATAAAACTAGTGGGCTATCCACTCTAAAATTATAGGTCGCGATTCGGAGATCGCTTCTACCGAGAATATTGTTTAGGAGGGAACTCCAATTCCCGACTATTGATGATACATATAAGTTTAGGATGGACTATCCACTAGACAGAGTAATCTTCAGAACTATTCTTCCCAAGTAAAATTATATCTGCGTGAAAGTCGTTTGGTTTAAAATTTCTTTTCTTTTGATGTTCAAAATCGGCAATTATATTTCGAACATTTGATGCTGTCTGTATGTGAAGAATAGTTCCATCTTCAAAATCTATTTTTAATACATCGCTTTCATGCATATCTTTATCCTGTTCTCAGAATCCTACTGTTACTTTTCTTATCGTTTTACCTTACAAATCTAAAATATGTGAACTCTCTGGTAAGTTCGGTTTCCTAACTGCACCATTTCCCAAACTCATCCGATACGGGTTATGAAACCGAACTTACCCCTCAAGACCTAAACTCACAGTTAACCTCATAAAATGAAAACACTTAAAACTAAATACCCGGAATTCTGCTTTGCAACCTTGATTAATTTTTTCTCATCTGTTATAATGCAATCAATAATACAACCGATGAGGAGAAGGCTATGCCGTTTTGTCCACAATGCAAAACTGAATATAAGGAAGATGTTTTGACCTGTTCAAAGTGTCAGGAGGACCTTCTTCCTGGCTTAGTTCCAGCTCAAGTCCCGGAGTCAGTTGACTGGTTCGTTGTCCAATCTGTGCCGAATGAAGTCGCCGGACATATCCTCAAAAGTGTGTTAGAGGATGAAGGAATTCATGTTTATTTGCGCTCTCATGAAATGCCTGCTCACGGGGCAATAAAAGGGAACATCGGAAAATCTGAATGGGGCGATATTCTTGTCCCAGGTTTTAGTGTACAACGGGCGCGGGAATGTCTCAAAGCATATCTTGATTCGCTAAAAGAAGATTAGCATTCGTAAGTAGACTGCCATGAAGGCGAAGCAAATCGACCTTTTTAAGACAATGAAAACGCATACTGATACAAGTGGAAAAGTTTATGTGAATGGATATCGCCGAAGCAGTGGCACTTACGTCAAACCGTATTGGCGAAAAGCTCCAAGTAGACAAGTTGGCGCTGGTAGGCATGTTCCTGTGATAAAAGAACAACTCCCGCTTTTCAAATTAGATTGAGTATCCAGTTATTACAAATAGAATAACAAATATTGTAATATAACCCAAGTTGCCACCTATTTGCGAATGCTCTTGTCCGAGGGGTTTCTAACCCCGATTTATAACAGAAAACATAAGAAGCAGTGGAAACGCTTTGTTTTTTAGTAAAAAGCAGTGTCCGCCATCTCGAAATCTTGTAAATAGCAAGTTAGGTTAATATACCCAAATTTTCTGCCGCAACTAAATTTTTTAGGATAAAGTTATGATCTGTTTTTTACGAAGCTTGCGAGTTTCCTGTATCACTTCGTGTCGCTTGCAGGCTTTTATTATTTTCTTGTTTTTGCTTACAAGCACAACACTTTTGGGCGATGTTTACCGCATCAGGAAAGGAGATAGGCTGCTGATAGCTGTGATAGGACAACCAGAATATACATATTCTGTGCATGTACGCGATGACGGTAGGATTAGTTACTTTGGTGGTGATCTTGAGGTAGTAGGTAAGACCTCTGAAGAGATCAACGCGGTTATTCGTGAGTTTTTGTTGAGCGAGAAACTTGTTAATAATCCTGTGATTATGGTGTCTGTAGCCTCACAAGAGGATGGTGTTTATGTCGGTGGTGCTGTGACCACTCCTGGTCGCTACGTCATATCCCCAGAAACTGATATTGGTATATATCGTGCAATCCAGCTCGCTGGTGGAACGAAAGAAAACGCCGATTTACAAAAGATCCAATTGATCCGATATAATGCTATTACTCAGTCAAGTGATGCATCAAAGCAGATACAATCAAGTTCCCTCATGCCGAAAAAACCAATCACACAGGTTGAAACTTACGATTTATCAACAAACCAGTCTTATCGCGATATCCGTGTAAATGCCAACGATTTCGTGTTTGTAATGCCGCTCAGCGTGATTGAGGTACAAGGTGAAGTAAAGGTACCAGGAAAATTATACATTCGCGACAAAATTAGCATCGCCAATGCGTTAGCAAGAGCAGGAGGACCTACTGAGAAAGGTGATTTGACAGCACTGGTGAAGGATGCTAAAGATGGCACCCTCACTGAATTAAGTGTATCCGAACAATTTTGGAAACCAACTGATAAAAACGGGACAGAAATCTCTTTATCTGATGGTGATACGCTTTTTGTGCCGAATGCGTTTAAAGTAGAACCTATCTACGTTAATGGATATGTTCGTATACCGGGTGCACACAGCGTTCGTGGTCCACTCACACTCCAAAAAGCTATTGCAGTTGCAGGTGGATTTGAAAATGTAGCGAACCGTAAGAAAGTTCATATCCACCGTAAAGATGGCACGACTACAGAACATCTCTTTAAACCCGGCAGAGACACTACTTTACTCCATCCTGGAGACATCTTAGAGGTCCATAAGCGGTTTCAAGTGAATTGGGGATTGATCATAAATATATCTTCTGCTACTGTTGTAATAGCATCTGCTATTATTACATTGACAAGCAACTAATCATTATTGCCCTGTGATGTTGTTATCGTGTTTTAAGAGACAACTAATAACCTACCTTGTCGCGGGTCAAACGTACAATTTAGATACGTCTTTCCATTTGCATGCCAAAAGGTCAACGGCGCATGTTTCCCTGTCTGCAAAAGTCGTTCTTCAACTACCTCTGCTTCACCTAATATCTCAACCAAAGTTTCTACCCGTTTTTCAGTTGTATTGAACAGATAGAATGTTTGATATTTTCCATGCGTTCTGTGGTGCACCTGCACTACTTCCGTAAGTTGATTTTCCTGTCCTATATAAACGGAAATAGCCGGAGCGATCCATTTACTGAGTAATTTGCTGAGATCCGCCTCCCTCTCCCCTTGCGGTCCATCTAATATAGTAGTGCGGTGTTTGTAAATTAGACGTTCCAACAGATACGGCTCAAGTCCAACCCGCCCATTCAGCAGATAGGGGACAGGCGCGTTAACAATGAACCTTCCTTTTGCCTTCATAAATTCTGTTAAACGTTGCACGGTTGTTTCATGCAGGGATAAACAACTTGGCAGCAGGACCAGACAATATTTCTTTCCATTTAGACAAATCATTCCTTCCTTCTCTTCCACTGTAGCTCCAGCAAGCTGCGCTTCAGAGGCAATGTCAAAATCATAACCTATATTCCACACCGTCTCACACAACCATCCCCATGCTTTTGTTATGTTACTCCACTGTTTCTCCTCAGGTTTCATCCAGAGACTTTGGGTCGGTGACAACATTAAAATCGGACGTTTGGGATATCCTGCCTGTAACAGTTGCCCTAAAGATTCATGTGGATAGGAATCAAAATGGTTACCCTTGCCGTTGTTTAATACCCATTGATTGAATCCAAAAGTAGCGTCACTGAGGCATTGTGAAAGGGTGTGTGTCTCTTTTCTGAAGATCCCAGCATGCTGTGTACTGCTACACACTGTCTTGGCAACAATAAAACGCCGCGTCGTATCCGACTCTGATGCAGTGAGGATTGGACAATCCACCTGCTCCAAAAGTGATCCCAGTTCATATTGCAATGACCTTGCACTTTCTCGTAGTGTTACCGCCAATTTCAAGTGGTGCTGATGACAGAAATCTCTGAGCCCCCTCAGGAAACACTGCGCGAATTGCGATGTTAATTTCTGCCAGAAAACACTTCTGATCACTGACGAATCGTACGTGTCAAAAAAAAGAAAAGGCAGAAAACTCCCACGGGCATTCGTAGAAGTTCTATGACTATTTTCGTAATCGTCTTCGCGAATTTGCTCCAGTAACGTCCCACTCCAGGGCACTGATGTTCCATCTGTATCCAACACAGATAAGAAACGTGGCAATTCAATAGCAAAACCTAAAATGGTATCTGTGCCATAAAACTCTACATAACGCGTTAGAACCCGTTTTATAAAAGCGTTAACACCAGAATCACTCAGTAAATCATCCGCATTTTCTTCAGACTGATAAATGTAAAGAAGTGTCCTACCACGTAACCGCTCTGCAACTGTAAGATCCGATGCTATGCAACGTTGAATGTAATCAGTGATATTATAGAATAACGCGTCTGTATGTGGCTGTGCGACCAGATAGAATTGATTAAATAGTGGCTTATCTTTCTCATAAACATTTCGCAAGTTTCCCTGGATAGATGTGGCTGTTTCCGATGTCCTGAAATCTAACGCTACAACTTTCAGTCGGTACCGCGTCTGAATTTTCGCAGAGTCCAATTGTATCCACGCCTGCTTGCTAAACCGAGCAAGTTTTGCCAGCTCCGCTTGATGCGCTGTAGATTTTTTCATATCCGGATAGGATAGCAGAGAGCTATTTGGAATATAGGTCAAATTCGATGCCACAACTGATATTTCTCCAAGAAATTTGCATGTTATAATGGTTTTGTAGTATACTTTAAGAAATGTATTGATTGGAAAATTGTTTTGCCATGTTATCACGTTTCGTTGACAGATGCAATACGTTGGTTACCCTATCTGGCAATTCTGCATCACGTTTTATAGTCATGTATTGATTGTGTATAAGAAAAATGAGAATTCTTGAGAACTTAATCACAGCATTTTCAGCACTTTATGCAAGCAAACTCCGAACAATCCTAACACTCTTAGGAATTACAATCGGAATTGCAGGTGTGATCGCAATGATGTCTTTAGGTGCGGGTGCTGAAAAACTCGTGATGTCAGAATTTGAAAAAATTGGTGGCCCCAGTATGTTTGGCGTCTACCGTCCAGGATATATACGGCGCAATCACCGATGGCAACGAAACACAAGTCCACATTATCTAAATATGGCAGATCTGCGTGATGTTTTAGAACAGTGCCCATCCGTCGAAATAGCCACCGTAGAAGGAAGTTATTACATCAACTTTGATGTTGAAGGGAAACACCGACCAACCTACATGCGAGCGACAACAGTTGAATATCAAGGAGTCCGACAGTGGCATGCTGAATATGGCAGGTTTCTTGCGGATACGGACATGGACTTCTGGAATAAGGTTTGTGTCATCGGTTCACAAGTTTGGAAAGAACAGTTCAAAGGAATGGATCCGATTGGGAAGGAAGTTGGAATCAATAACAAGCGTTTCACTGTTATCGGAATTATGGAAAGCCGCGGCCCCGGTTTAGAGGCAGGCAAAAGTGACGATAATATGATCTTTATTCCGATTACGACTGCCCAAACCCGGTTTTGGGGACACGATAACGTTGGACATATTATGGTGCGGGCGAAAAGTCCTCTTGTGGTTGACCAAGCAGTTAAAGAGGTGCAAACTATAATTAGGCGCAACCACGGTGGGGACGACACTTTCTTCAGAACATGGCAAGCACAGAAAGGTATTGAAAGCGCCAAAAAGACTATTTTTATTATAGAGTTGGTGTTAGTTATCATTGCGTCTGTTTCATTGATTGTAGGGGGCATCGGCATTCTAAATATTATGCTTGTTTCAGTAACAGAACGGATACCGGAGATCGGGTTACGTAAAGCTGTCGGTGCGAAAAACTACCAAATTCGATTCCAATTTCTGACTGAATCAATCCTTTTGTGTCTCATTGGAAGTCTACTCGGTATTGCATTAGGGGCATTAGTCGGACAAGGTTTTGCGTGGGCAGTTGGGAAATTCATGAAAGGCATGATCGGCTGGCCTTCGGTCATTACCATAAAATCTGTGTTGACGTCTGTCGCAGCAGGCACCGCTGTTGGCATATTTTTCGGCTACTATCCCGCCAGCCAAGCAGCAAAATTAAGTCCAATTGATGCTATCCGACATACGTAGTAATACCATTTCTGAATGATGATTCTCATTAACAAGAGACGCGTTTGTAGTCGCGCAATTCATTGCGCCTCTTCCTGTAGGAGCGAGTTCCAACTCGCGACTTTACCGAGAAAATGACCAAAAACGCGGAACTGAATAGCCCTATGGATGTATGAACGGAACATACGACGTGGAAAAACTCGGCATTATAGCAGGAGCAGGCGAACTTCCAACCCTTGTTGCAAAAAGCGCAACTGCACAAGGCAGAAAACCGGTAATCGTTCAAATCACTAAAACAGATGAGCAACGTTTTACTGAGATCCAGTGTGAAGTCTATTCTTACGGTGTCGGACAGATTCAGAAAATCACGCAGAAATTTCTCGATTTAAATGTAAAAGAACTCGTCATCATAGGTAAAATTGAACCCAGTATCCTGCTGCGCCCTTTCCAAGTTGATGCAACTGCCCTCAAGATTTTAGCACAGAACCGTAGCCAAAAACCCGCCTCACTCGTTTCAGCAGTCCTTACCCATTTTCAAAACGCAGGACTTTCTATCCTAAGACAGGATCATTTTTTATCCCACCTATTACCCCAACCCGGTGTCCTCACAAAACGTAAACCAAATGCTGCGCAGTGGGACGATATAAAGACCGGCATAGCAACAGCACGGCAGATTGCGAATCTGGATATCGGACAGACTGTGGTAATCAAAAATCAGATTATCCTTGCAATTGAGGCTATTGAAGGCACAGATACCACAATTCAGAGAGGTGGGAACTTAGGCGGAAAAGGCGTTGTCGTGGCAAAAGCTGCATCTGAAAACCACGATTTTCGTATTGATGTTCCAACTGTAGGCATGCAAACGCTTCAGACGCTACAAGCTGTCAAAGGGAGCGTTTTAGCAGTTGAAGCAAGACGAACCTTTGTTATGGAACCAGAGGCACTTTTTGAACAAGCAGACCGTTGGAAAATTTCAATTGTTGCTGTGGAATAAAATATTTGCCTCATGTAATAAAATATGTGCGGTTGTTTTTGATGAAGACAACGGCCATACGGGTTATACTTTTTTATTCCCACCAGGACTTACGCATTCTCCCTTATCACGGGGACTTTAATGAGAAAATGTGTAAGTCCTGTGATAATTATAGATTTATTAAGTTATCCAAACCGAAACCGGCCATACCAATAATTATATATTTTGCAGTCAATTCGGAATTAAGTCAGGACTTACGCAAATTTGGGTACCCTTGTTTCAGAATTTTGTTCTTTCAAGGATTTTAACTCTGATTTTTTGCCCTTTTCAAGAATTTGCCCCTCTTTATCCCCCGCAAGCGGGGGAATGCGTAAGTCCTGTTAAGTGTTCAAATTCTGAACAGTCCTGTCCACAATTTAGACACTTACCCTCCTCCCCCACATAAGAATTGCGATAATTCTGCAATCTTGGCATTGGCACGGAATTTGCCACATCTTTAGTAGTTGATTCAAGATGTTTCTGAAAACCTCAATTACAAATCGTGGTAATCGAATATCTAAGGAACATCTTATTTATTTACGCATTCAATCGTTTTTGGCGAAAATAAAAATATTATCATATTGTCATGTTAAT
>JAPPES010000146.1 GCA_028824125.1 Candidatus Poribacteria bacterium | reverse complement strand
TCTGCTGGCGAGGTTTCCTAACCTCGCCAAATTACATAATTAATAACTTAAACTTCATGTAAGCGCGCCTTTTCTGTTTAATGTTTACAGACAATTCGGTATTAGATTTGCTGTATAATCCGATTTCTCATTTCATCTGTAACCACTTCTCATAGGGTATTATAAATCCGATTTATCGGATAGAATCCAGAAAACGAAAACTGAATGGTCTAAATAAAAACGATTTGACATCCACTTTCTTATCCGTTAAAATGCTATGAGAGCATTCGCAGAAAGTTGCTTACTTTATAAGCGCAGTAAGGCACATAAACCAATTTGCTGATTTAACAAGAGGACAGTAAATATGATTCCTGCTATCACGAAACTACTCATAAAAATTGAACAACTTGAATGGGATTTAGCAGAGGTGAAAAAGGAGTTGGAAGCACTTCAAGCCCCTTTCATGAAGTCGCTCACACCCGAGGAGCGTCAAGCTGCGCGCTCCGCACGAGTCCGAGCACAAAATGAAAGATTAAACCCATCAATTGAAAAGGCATTCGGAAAACCCGATCCCAACACTGAAATCCCCACCGCCGAGGAACTTCAAAAACTTTTATTGGAGGACGGAATAAATCCAGAAGACAACCTTGGCAGTCGTGCTATCATTGAGGAGCGGGAGAAATAAAATTTGTGAATTATTTCTTTTTAGATGCAAGTGCGGTTGTTAAACGGTATATTCCTGAAACAGGAACCTTTGAAATGAATTATTTCTTCGCGAGTGTTCCCCCACACCGTATGCTATGCTTGTTTGAAGGTGGCGGCGAGGTTGTTTTCGTATTTAGTCGCAGCAGAAATCAAAGAAAAGTTACAGCGACTCGCTTTAATCAGATAAAGCAGCGATTTTTAACGGAAGTCATCTACCGGGTTAGAGTGGTAAAGGTGTTTCCAACCAAAAATCAGATAAGGCTCTCGTGGGACTTCATTGAAAGGTACTCCATTAACAGCACTGACGCTATTCTACTACAATGTGCGCTTGATAGAGTTAACGAACTTCGGATAGAAGGAGATAATCTGGTTCTTGTAAGTGCTGATAAACGTCTTTTGAACGCTGCGAGAAGCGAAGGATTACTCACATTTAATCCCGAGACCGATAATCAAGCGGCACTGGATATTCTTATCAATCCGCCATAGGAAACCACCATGCGAATACTCTGTGCAAACGTAGGAAGCACCTCGTTCAAATACCAGATCATTGATATGGAAACAATCACCTCTCTTGTCAAGGGAGGTGTAGAACGTATCGGCAATTCGCCATCTGCTTTTACACATGCAGTACCGGGCAAACCTTCCCGCGAAGGTGAAATTGATGCACCATCACACATTGATGCAATTGCCCACGCCATGCGACTCGTCACCGATCCCGAAGTCGGCTGCCTTACAGACCTAAACCAATTGGACGGTGTCGGATTCAAAACTATCTTTGCCAAAGGATACTGGCGCTCAGCACGGATTACGGATGACGTTATTGCAGCATTAGAGACATCCACACCGCTTGCACCGATGCACAATCCTGCCTATATTGCTTCCATCCGTGCCTTTCAGAAACTTCTCCCGAACACACCGCTCGTCGCTGTCTTTGAGACATGGTTTCACCAAACCATACCGGATTACGCCTACGAATTCGGCGTGCCACGTTTCTGGGTAGAAAAACATGGTATCCGTAAATACGGATTTCACGGTGCATCACACCGCTACATTTCAGAACGTGTGCCACAAATGCTTGGACACAAAAACAGAGAAGAACTTCGGATTATCTCCTGCCATCTCGGTGGTAGTTCTTCCATCTGCGCCATCAAAGATGGAAAGTCCATTGATACCTCAATGGGCGCATCAACACAGTCCGGTATGGTCCAATCTACGCGTTGTGGAGATTTAGACGCTTTTGCTGTCCTGTATCTAATGGACAAAGAAGGCTTCTCTACCGATGAAATTCGGCGTCAACTGATTGAGGAATCGGGCGTAAAAGGCATCTCTGGCACCAGCGGTGATATGCGTGATGTAGAAGCAGCAATAAAAGCCGGTAACGACAATGCACGCTTAGCCTTGGAAACGTACATTTACGGTGTGAAGAAATATATCGGTGCGTATATTGCAGCACTTGGCGGGGTTGACGTTATCGCCTTTGCGGGTGGAATCGGCGAGAAAAGTGCTACGGCACGCGCTCAAATCTGTGAAGGTCTTGAATGGTGCGGTATCCACTTAGAGGTTGAAAAAAATGCGAAATCAACTGGTGAGGCTGACCTCTCAGCAGATAACAGCCGCACTAAAATTCTCGTCGTTTCTACGAATGAGGAGCTTATTGTATCACGTGAAACTGCACGGGTGCTTTCTGCTTAAATTTTTTACATGTCACTCATTTCGACATAGAGTTTCTACATCAAATACTCTCGTTCTCGAAAAATTCGGATAGCAAGCCACATCGTTCCTGCCGTTAGCACACAGATAACTAACACCGCTACCCATACTTCGGGAGGTGTTTTGCCTAACAAATCATCAAGCATGTCACGCCGTAATTTAAAATCTGGAAATAGCGTCATAAGGTAATGTGTTAATGAAATTCGCTTAATCCCTATCGGCATCGGAGGAAAAATCGTAATCCGTTCCCAACCGAACACAAAAAGCAATCCCCATAGGACTGGATGCTTAAATCGCACAGATAGAAGTACCGCGAAAGCACCATAGGCTAACAATCCCAGTGACAGTGAACCGGTGTAATAGAAACTCATCCCTACCACCAGCAAACGATCCTTTAGTTTCGGATGTGTCTCCATAATACCCGTTAGCAGTAAATGAGATATGCCGATGAGGACAACAGTCCCTATCATGTACGCCGCGAATTTACTGAGCAGAATCAACGACTTTCGGAGTGGCCGCATCTGAAGATACGTCAAACCTCTACCGTCAATCTCATCTGAGACGATTGCCGAACCGTAAAATATCGCGCACAAATTCGTCAAAAATCCATAGAAAATAAACGTAATGTACGGAATAAAAGTGTTTACACTTGTTGTGCCTTGCTCCTTGAACCGAAACACAAGCGCGATGACAAGTGGCACCAGACCGCCAATCACAATCAGAAGACCGCGGCGACTCCAGAACAGTTGACGAAGCGTTAATTTAAAAAGCGCAAAATAGGCAGGAAATGAATTAGGATTGGCAGCCATTTATAGCCTTTCAATAGTTGATTTTTTCTACGTTCTATAGTAACATAAAAACGTAGAATTTACAATCTATTGTTTTGGAAGGGGACACATGCTTAAAATCATTGACACCCATCAACACCTTTGGGATACATCTAACTTGGAATATCCTTGGTTAGATGGATTCGACCTACTCAAACAACAATATACGCCGCAAGATTATCGCGACGCTATCGGAGACATAAACGTTGTCAAATCAGTTCACGTGGAAGGTGATCCCGCTGAAACACACGTTGTCCAGGAGGTGGAATGGTTAACACATCTCGCAGAAACAGATGGAATGATAGGCGCAATTGCCGCTGCTGCACCACTGGAAAAACCAAACGCTGAAGCTATCCTTGAACAACTCGCGGCGTTTAACCTTGTTGTAAGTATCCGTCGAATGGCATGGCACCATCCGGATAATCACTTCTACGCCAGTCATAAACTCATTGATGGTGTAAAATTATTAGCACAATACAATCTTTCCTTTGAACTCTGCGCTAAACATGACCAACTCCCTGCCGCCATAGAATTGGTCCAAGCCACCCCTGACATCACGCATGCTGTCAACCATTGCGGCGGCCCAAATATAAAAGACGGAGAGTTTGAGCCGTGGGCAACCCACATGCGCGAACTCGCCGCCTTTGAAAATGTTCACTGTAAAGTATCAGGTATTGTAACTACTGCCAGTGAAAACTGGACACCTGAAGAACTAAAGCCTTACATCCGACATCTCGTTGAAGTATTTGGTTTTGACCGACTCATGTTTGGGAGCGATTGGCCCGTCTGCACCTTAGCTGCGAAATATCATGAGTGGTTAGAAGCACTACTCTCCGTTATTGACGATGCGTCCGATGCAGAGAAAAACCGACTCTTCTACCAGAACGCTTTAGAATTCTATAGAATGTAAGGAATTTCTCTTTCTATTGCGGTGTAATCAGAATAGGTTCAACGTCTTGCGACTCCTGAATTTGCTGCTTGAGTCCTGATGCTTCTGAGCGTACCGCGAATTCCCCAATCGTTACCCGATGCAGTGTCCTTCCATTAACCGTCGCAGTGTATATTTTCACCCTCTCATTCGGGTATAAACGTTGTAGATTCTCAGCCAACATATTAGCATTGCGCCGCTCAGCAAAGGAGCCAACCATTAACGTCATGTTAGGTTTTTCATTTGTTTTCTGAGTTCCACTTCCGAATTGCAACTGTGCTTGTTGAACACTCTGATTACCGGCAATATCTTTAACACTCAATGCAAATTTGTACGTTGTTGATGCCAACTGAGGCACTTTTGTCAAAACTATCGTTTCTGGCGGTGAACCTCTACCTTCACTCCTTTCAACCAGTTTGTCATTCATATTAAAAATCTCAAGTTTCCAGTTGGCAATCGAATTGATGTCCCACGTTTTTATGCCAACCCTTTCGGGAGTTTTTTTAGAGATTTCTACCGTTGCTGGGACCAGATCAACCGTTACTTTTTTGCTGTTTTTGAGATGGGAGGCACCTTTTCCATCAATGATGTATAGATGTGCAACGTAGTCCCCATCAGGCACCAATTTGTCATCACTTCCCATTCCGTTCCACACAACACCCTCTGCGGGAGAACCGGTCCCAGATTTTTCCCAAACCTGTTCTGTATATGCATCATGGAGTGTCAATTTCCATTTGTCATTCGCTCTCACATTAAAACGGAATGTGAGAGTATCTGCAACGCCGTCACTGTTCGGTGAAATTGCGGGCACGGAGAGTTGCAATTCATTTGAAGATACCTCAGTCTCTACATCAGGCTCAAGCGTTTTCGGCATCAAAATCGGTGATGTTGTGTCTGTTTCGGGAATATCTTTACGTTTTGCCACCGTGTCAGGTGCCCTCTGTTCGGGAGTAGCGACGGAATGCTTTCCTTTTCCACCCCATCGCAACGTTGCTGAAATCCAATGCAAACTTTGATCTAATTCACCACCCCTAACGTGAGCGTAGTCCAACTGTCCTGCTGAATTCTGAAAACTAATGCCTTGTGTCCATTCACCAGCACTGAACTTGTCGGATGCGGTTAGTGCGGTATATCCTACACGCACGCCAAAATGGTTGTTCAAAAACCAACGTTCTGCCCCGAAATGTAACCGAAGTCGTTCACCCCAACTCACATCATTCTGTCCACGAATGGCAATATCTGCTGATAACAAAGTCGCGATGTCCGGACGATATGTTGTCCCGAAACGTGCAGCTAAAGGCAAACTTTCAATAAGCTCCCCATTCTCCCGAATTCCATTGCTCAATTCCGACAGATTCATGCCTACTGTGACCGAATCACCTAATTTCTCTAACGGATAGGTGAATTGCGTGCCGATATCTAAACTCCAAAGATAATTCGTCCTAATGGGTGTGTTGTTTTGATAGTAGCGTAAATTCGCTCCTGCTGATGCCTGTTCACCTAATGCCAAACCATATCCTAATAGCACAATCTGGGTAGATTCATTGTTAGCATTGTTCCAACCATTAAACCAAGATGCTACAGATAGATTCCCTACATTTTTATCGGTTAAACCCAATGTATTAGGACTCGCCGCTAACGAAAACGCCTGATCCGGTCCTGACGGTTCACCCGAAAACGGAATCCCACCCATGTTTACTTCCAATCCATTCATAAATCCCAGCGAAGAAGGATTCCACAAAAAACCGTTATTTGCGGAAGGACCAGCGGTAAAGGCACTTCCCATACCAACTGCTCGCGCGCTTGCTCCTACAAAGATATCGCGATGGTCTATCCCAGAAGATCCCTCTGCAACCATCATATTTCCTAACATAATCACTACAAAACTGATAAGACCGAGAGTTTTCAATTTCATTTTTATAAACTCCATCTATTTTCTTATGGTAAATTTTAAAGGTAAATTGCCTCTGCAATCTTAACGTCTAAACTGCAAACTTGGGTACAATCTGAAAGACGACTTAGAATTTCACAAATCATATGTTATACCATTTCTAATAGATTATATTGCATTATTTCGTTCGTCGGGTAGAGCGTACGAAACCTAACATACACTAAACGTGTCAGGTTTCGTACGCTCTACCCATAGGTGTAAACTTAAGAAAACGTCTGAATCATTATGACCCGTTCTCAATACGCGTTGTTATTGGGGGTTGTCCGCTCTTCAGTCCCGTAGGGACGATATGTTTATAGATCATGGTCAAACAAGGTCTCCTTAGTCCCGTAGGGACGATATGTGTAGAACAAAGACATTAGATAAACATATCGTCCCTACGGGACTAAAGTGGTGATGTTAACGTTATCTATAAACATATCGTCCCTACGGGACTGGAGAGGCTTTCTGCATGGAAAAATCCTTAAGTTTACACCCGCTGAATGCTATACGCGCATTCATAGCATTGATTTATAGATTTCGCACGCTCTACCCGACCTACAGGTGGTTATATTGAAATGTGAAAATATAGTGGAAAACCGGAAACTATAGTGAACTTTGAAATTATTGGGGCACTTTGATAACCTATTATGGAACATAATGGACAATAGAAGGGGTGGCATAAACTTCCAGTTTGTGCCACAAACCGCAATCTGGAAGATTGCGGTACAGAAGTGTCCCATTAATTGTAAGTTTACTATAAATAACCCTCTCTGGTGGCAGAATTTTTGGATTTGCTATAAAATCTATAAAATAATGCAACCTTTTGCAATTTAAAACTCGTCACTTAAATTAAGTAGTGGTACCACTCTGGAGTACTTTTTATGCAAAATAACGATACTGAACTGATTCAGCGGACATTGGACGGTGATCAAACGGCATTTACCGAGCTCGTTGAAAAATATCAAAAGGGAATTCACGCGCTTGCATGGCGCAAAATCGGGGATTTTCATATCGCGCAAGAAATTACGCAGGACGCTTTTCTCAGAGCTTATCAAAGACTCAGAACTTTGAAAGACTACAGCTTGTTCCCAGGATGGGTATATGTGATTGCGTCTCACCTATGCACTGAATGGCATCGAAAGAAGAAACTTCCGATCCAATCTTTAGAAACCACTGAAGTTGCGGAGATTGATCAAGTGTCACATTCGCATTATATGACAGAAAAACGAGACACTGAGGCGGCTGAAGCCCGACGCGAAGTTGTCCAAAAACTGCTCCAAAAATTGCCTGAGAGCGAACGCACAGTCATGGCACTCCACTATCTCGGTGAAATGACTTGTGAGGCGATTAGCAAGATGCTCGGTGTGTCCCCGAATACGATTAAAAGCCGACTCAGTCGTGCGCGCAACCGTTTAAAGAAAGAGGAAGCGATAATTCGCGAAAACCTTAGTAGTTTCCAACTTCCAACGCAATTGACGCAAGACATTATGAAGGAAGTTGCACGCGTTAATCCTATTGTTCCATCAAGTAGCAAGCCTTTTGTGCCGTGGGTTGTTTCTGCCGCGTCTGCTATTTTAGTTCTATTACTAATAGGTATTGGAGTCCAACACCTTTCCCTTTCTTTCCAACCGTACGATCTCGATTCTGAATCAGTGTTAACAGTTGAAATCGTTGATACACCTGTTCCTGCTGTCCGAAAAATAAAACCTGATTCGCGTAATCAACTCGGAACCACTGATATTTCCAGTAAAAGTCAAGGCACTGGTGAAAAAGTAGATACATCCCAAAACGTGAACTTTACCAATGTCATTCCAACGATTGAAACAGAGTTACCACTCTCAACGGAACGGTGGACTCAACTTGACACTCCTGGACCAACGGACGTAACTACACTATTTGCGACTACTGCAAACGACCTTTATGCGGTGACATCAGTAGGACTTTATCGATTGACAACTGCTAACAAAGGGTGGCGCTTAATCAACAGGAACCTTCCTATCACGCACAACAAGATGGCGATAGCTGAACAAGATGATACCCTCTATATTGTAACGGAGGAGGCAGTCCTCGCCTCAAAAGATAAAGGTGAAACGTGGGAATCTCTCGGTCCACGCCCCAAAGGACGTGCTATCGACTTGATCGTAAGGGATAATGCACAAGGTGCTATTGAAATTTACCTCGCTTTATTGCGAGGCGTGTTTCGTTCTAATGATGCAGGAGTCTCTTGGACACCTCTAAACAAAGGTTTAGCAAGGAGAAAAATCTATACATTAACATCCGTTGAAAACGCACTATTTGCTGGAACTAATAGAGGACTTTTCCGCTTCAATCTGAAACCGAGTTCGCAGGATAGTCTTGATAAATCAGGTGTGTGGAAAAAATTACCAGTAGCGGAATCTAAATTAATTCATGCATTCGCAGTGGCAGGACATCGCCTTTATGTGGTGGCAGGTAATTTCAAGATCGCAGCTGATATGGATTTTATGGATATTGGTAGGGCTATAATAGGAAAACGGCCTTTATGGGCAGTTTTTCGGTCAACAGATCAAGGGGATTCATGGGTAGATATAACGCCGACAGACGCTTTTCAAGATAAATTGAAGATGAGTCTTAGGATTGTTGTTTCAGAAAAAACGGTCATGTTATTAAAAGAACCCGACATTTTCCGTTCAATGAATGAAGGAAAAACTTGGATAACGTTACCTTTTGGAAACCTCAGAAGCACAAGTGTTGTTGCTGCCTTGAAAGTCCAAAGTCATGGTGAATCTACTAATCAAGATCAATCTACAAATATCAGACATCAATTTTACATAGGGGACCCCGAAGGGATTCGCCGTTCAACCGATGGCGGCGATTCGTGGAAACAATTTAATGCGGGATTGGGCGGCAACATACAAAATCTAACTATTTTTAATAATAAACTCTACGCAGTAGCAGGTGAACAACTTATTACATCAACCGACGGTGGGCAATCATGGACAGCAATCCCTGTGGAATCAAGTGATATGCATATCACTTTTATGGGCAAAAAAATACCACTGGCCAAGGCAAATATACATATACGACAGATAACAGAAGCAGATGGTATCCTTTACGCAAAAGGATACGCAGGATTTGAATTGATTTTTTTCTACTTAGACGAAGAAAATAGGACGCTTCTCCCGATCCAAGGTGTTCCTACCTTTGGTGAAAAGAGTTTCACAGCATTCATGAAGACAATACAAACATCTATAGAGGAAGAGGGTAAGGAGGAAGAGGATATTATGAAAAATTCCAGTAATTATATAAAAAATTTATTTAGCATAGGGACAGATATCTGGGGGGCATTTGCTGTGAGTGGGAACACATTCTATGTTGAGTACAAACGGAAACTTTTAATCTGGCACTCTGAATCCCAAGTGAACAACGATGCAAGTTGGTACGATACCAAGATCGAAGATACTCGCGACATAGCGAACCTTAGTTCTCTTAAGAGTAGCAAGTTTCATAGTTTCAAATTAGACGTTTCTGGGGACACTGCCTATGTTGGTAAGCCGGATGGTATTCTACTTCACTCTGTTGATAGAGGAAAGAATTGGAAAACCGTACCGCTACCGATATCTGTTAATTTTTTTAAGCAGATACTTATCACTGACGAAACTGTTTATATAGCAACTCACAAAGAAGCTTTGTCCTCAAGTGATGGCACTAAATGGAACATCATCACCGATTTGGACGGTCAACAACTCATGATAGATCGTTTTGTTTTGGATGACACAACTTTATATGCAGTGAGTTCTTCAAAAAATGCACTGGGCGGGGTTTATAGATTGACAAGTACGGATAGCACTTGGGAACGAATTACGCCAGAAATTCCGGACGATGCTACATCTATCGCTGTTGCGAATGGTGTCCTTTATGTCGGCACCGAAAACAGCGGTTTGCAGCTTATTGGACTTGAAGACTCTTCACATACGCCTCTGACCAAAGCATCAAAATGAAGATGAAAAAAATAAATAATACGTGGAAATACCCAATGCGGTTAGGAAACCACACCATAACTGTCAACTTAAGGACTTTCTAAACATGGGAACCTTCTTTAGTCCCGTAGGGACGATATGTTTATAGATAAACGTTGAACAACGCCTTTAGTCCCGTAGGGACGATATGTAGAAAATATGTCGTTGAGGGACACATATCGTCCCTACGGGACTAAAGACATATATGCATCTCATATCTATAAACATATCGTCCCTACGGGACTGAAGATACTACTACAACGGATTTATCCCTAAATTGACGCATAAGGTTCGGTTAGGAAACCGCACCCGACGAATGCCATACGCGCATGAGGCGTTGATTCGTAGTGTGTAAATGAATATAGTAAAGACTTTAAAGCCTCGCGACAGGTGGACGCGTGTAGAGAAAGAATCCACCGTATAAGAAGTTAAGTATAACTTAAAGACATCCTCGTTGTTACGAGGATATGAGATACGAGATATGTCCAATGTTTTCAGTTCACAAACTCATAGGGCACCTGAAGTTTACCCAAATATTATTTTATTTGGAGGATCCGAGGCAGGGCATATCTCTTCTATTGAATAAATGAAGTCTCCAAAACGGAGACAAATTAACCAAAACCGCCAGATTCTGGCGAAAGAAAGGAAAGATTCAAAATGTACAAAAATTTAGCGTCCTTTATTGGCGCACAAAACGTCTTTACGTTAAAACATAAGACGTTATCCGTGTTAACTATTTTTATCTTCGCAGCGTGTTTCATTACAGGTTGCGAAAACCGTACTTCAACAAAGCTTCTTGAGGCATTGAGTGACCCGCTACTTGAGCTAAATCGAACAGTTACGGTAACCCTCACTGAAAAGGATGGAAGTGGGATCACCGGCACAGCGATTTTTATGGAATATGTAGATTCAGACACGGAACAGGTAGGATCAACGACAATTCGGAATTTTGATGTTGAAATTCAGAATGCTGTTCCAGGTCGTAAATATGCTGCATATATCTATTCTGGCAGTAGTTGCGATGCACCCGGTAGTATCTGGGATGTTGAAAGTTTTAATGCCTATTCTTTTACAGCTGATGAGAATGGGATGGGAGAACGTAGCTATCTCACTGACCTCACAATTGACACCAATCCAGCAACGGACATACTCGGTAAAGTCTTGGTTATCCACGAACAGGTTGGTGCTGGTGATTTAGCAGATGGCACACAAGTGAGTTGTGGTGTCATAACTCTCACGGAATAATTTCTTTTAAAATTCAAGCACTCAATGTTTGCGTTCAGTATCACGCTTGTATTGGGTGCTTTTATTTTTTTAACATAAGTTGTCACCTTTGTAGCATAATCTGTATGAAAATTAAAAAATAAATTGGGTAATTTGGCGAGGTTAGGAAACCTCGCCAGCAGAGATGTGCACCTGCTGCTGGCGGGGTTTCCTAACCTCGCCACTGTCCAGGTAATTGTGGATTTCACTATAATTCGCTTGCCTACAGGCACGAAATATGAGAAAATAGACTTAAATTCTACAAACAGAGGGACAACTATGGAACAGATACGAGAACTCGCAAAATTACTGGAATCAGGCATTTCAGACTACGACACACAACTGAAAGTTTTACAATCAGAACGACTAAAATATATCCGCCTTTCAATGACTGATGGATTCGGGACTGAAGATGGTCAATCCAAAGACTCATGGCTACTACACCTCAAACAACTTGAAGATTCACTGGAAGTGCGATTAAAGGCATTAAAACAAGCGATTCAGGAATCCGCTGCATCTTTCCAAGAGCCAACGGCAGAGGCATAATCAACAATGTTATCCCGTTTACCTTATTCAAAAAAACGCATAGCGTGCTTCATATTTTCGATTTTTCTTTTTGCTGTTATAAGCGCGATTGCGCAAGAAACTGATAGTCCCAAGACTATTCAAGAGGCGGTCCGACATCAGAATCTTGGGTTGGCATATCTTGAAGAATCACAACCTGCTAAAGCAGTTACCGCTTTTACCACCCTTATTGACCTACTCCCTGATGAAGCAATCGGTTACGGCAATCTTGCTGTTGCACACTTGCGGTTACAACAGGCAGATGCTGCCGAAGAATGGGTTAAGCGCGGTATTGAAGTGGCACCGATGGATAGCCAACTACATTTTATCCTATCCGAGGTCTATCAGAAAAAAGGGCAAACCACACAAGCAGTAGAAGCAATGAGAGAGGCAGTACGGTTAGCACCAGATAAATTGGAATACCGATATAAACTTGTCCGCCACTATCTGGGACAGCGGAACAACGCAGAAGCACAGCGAGAGGCAACGCTACATTTACAAGAACTTCATTCTCGCTCTCCCGTAAATGTTGTGCTGCTTATGAAGTTGACACAAGCACTGCTGAGGGAAGAAAAACTTAGCGATGCAGAAAAACTTTGTCAAAACTTGATGATTCTTTTAGGAGATACTGATGCAGAAAAATTGGAACTCCTCACAAAAGGGATAGACGCAATAAAGAAAGGCGATTTAAAGTTAGCTTCACGAAATATTCGTTTTTTTGAGAACGTGCATCTGGCAAGTCCACGCTATCAGCAGGGCATAGGCGAATTGGTAACCAACATCCTTGGACATCCGATAGAGACGTTTCGTCCTGGATTCAAAGCGCGAATTGCAGCAAAACAGAGTTCAGCGATAAACGTGGAATTTGTAGATGTTACGGAACAACTCGGACTACATAACTTAAATCCACTATTATTAAAAAAGCTCCGCACAGTGTTTCTTATAGACTATGATAACGATGGAAATCTTGATCTGTATACAGTAACAGTATCAAACATTGTGATGCTATATCGGAATGCTGGCAAGTCGTTTGTGCCAGAGCAGAAGTTTACCGGGGGTGAAAAGCAGGACATTGTCGTCGCAGTTGCAGATGTGAATAAAGATGGTGTCCAAGATTTGCTACTGCAATCCCCTCGTATGGGAATATGTCGTTACGAGCAAGTAACTGATACGGCTTTGGTGATCTATACCCTCGTTGAGGCGAATCCAGTAGTAGAACAAACGAATCTGCTTCTCCCCGTTGATTTTGACCACGATGGCGACCTGGATCTTCTGTCCGGACAATCTAATATCACAATGTATCGGAATAACGGTGATGGGGCAAAAGAACCGTTTACTGATGTAAGCGAACAAACTTTCGTGAAAACAGACGACACACAGCATATACCTGTCGCAGCATTCTCCGCAGATTTTGACGATGATGGCGATATTGACATCTTCATGACACATCGTAATACCGGATGCACACTTTACGATAACCTCCGCCAAGGACGCCTCCATGCCATTACTAACGAGACAGGTATTCCACAGGATATACGTTACACTGCAGCTGCTATCGGTGATTATGATAACGACGGAGACATTGATATTTTCTTAGCAACAGTAGAACGGGCCCACCTTTACCTTAACAGAGGAGACGCAAGTTTTGTAGATGATCCGCGCTTAGAAGCGGGTGTGCGAGGCATATCCCGGACACTATTGAAAAACATAGATTATGATAACGATGGATTTGTTGACCTTTGGGTGAGTGGCAAAGATGGGATGTTCATGTTCAGAAACGATGGTACTGGTCGCTTCACCGAAACTGATGGGATAGTCCCGATGGAAAAAGGGGGCGCGGGTGCCGTAGGTGATTACGACAACGACGGTGATTTAGACCTATTTTTTATCAATGACAAAGGGCAGCTGCGTGTACTCCAAAACAACGGGGGCAACCAAAACAACTGGATACAGGTGCGGTTAGAAGGTATTACCACAGGAAATAACAAAGTCAATAGGGACGGAATTGGATCAAAGTTAGAGGTGAAAGTCAGCGACCTATACCAGTTGCAGTATGTATCACAGCAAGTAGCACATTTCGGGTTAGGTGCGTTTGATATTGCCGATGTTGTCCGAGTTGTGTGGACAAACGGTGTGCCACAGAACGTCATCCAACCGAAGGCAAAACAACGGATTCTGGAGAAACAGATATTGAAAGGTTCGTGTCCGTTCCTATATGTCTATGATGGCGAAAAATATCAATTCGTCACCGATCTGCTTTGGCGTGCTCCACTGGGGCTCGTCACTGCTATGGGCTTTGTCGCTCCCGATGAGACGAAGGATTTCATAAAAATTTCGGGATCTCAGATACAACCCAAATCTGGTAAATATTCTATCCAAATTACAGAGGAATTATGGGAAACTGCTTATTTTGATATGGTAAAACTGATAGCCGTTGACCATCCTGTTAACACCGATATTTTCGTCAATGAACAGTACACACCGCCCCCATTTGCAGAATTCAAGATATACGGTGTTTCAGAGAAATTATACCCAAAATCTGCTGTAAATCATAAAGGTGAAGATGTGTCTGATGCCTTAAAAGAAGTAGACTATGATTACGCGGTAGAACATGCCCCCGGTCCCTACCAAGGCGTTGTGGAACCGCATGCCATCATCCTTGATCTTGGTAATGCTTCTGACAATGCTCCTGTGACACTCTATCTAAACGGTTGGATTTTTCCAACGGATACCAGCATTAATATTGCCCTGTCCCAAAATCCTGCCATCGCTCCACGTTTTCCCTCGGTTGCTGTCAAAGATAAAACAGGAAAGTGGAAAACCGTTATTGATATGATTGGTGTCCCCGCAGGTAAAAACAAAACTATCACGATTGATTTGACAGGCAAATTTTTGTCGAATGACCGACACGTGAGGATTGAAACCGATATGCAAATTTATTGGGATGCTGTATTTTTTACTGTTGGTGAGCAGAATGTACCTATGAAAATAACAGAGTTGAATCCTGACAGTGCAGACTTGCACTACCGCGGTTTTTCGGAGATGTATCGTCCGAATCCACATGCACCGCATCTGTTTGACTATCAAAAGGTGACAAAAGTCAGGCAGTGGCGCGATCTTGCAGGATTTTATACCCGCTATGGCGATGTCAGCCCTTTATTGCAGGCAGTTGATGATATGTATGTTATTCTCAATGCGGGCGATGAAATCACAGTTGAATTTAAGGCAGCGCGATTACCACCACTAAAATCGGGTTGGACTCGGGACTTTATTCTCTATAGCGATGGGTGGGACAAAGACGGCGACATCAACACGCTCACATCACAGACGGTTGAACCGCTACCGTTTCACGGTATGTCTGCCTATCCGTATCCGAAAACCGAACATTATCCGGATGACGAAGCACATCAGCGGTATCGCATTGAATACAACACACGGCGCGTAACGCATCAGCTCCCGCCATTGCTGAAAAAATGAGAAATGCTCAAACTTGTGTCCTACGTTCAACCCGCCGCAAGGGAACATATAAACAGAAGGTGGCAATTATCAAAATTCCTCCTAAAACAACATAAGAATAAGCATTATTTCCATATAACCAGTTTCCAAAGACTCCGCTAAAACCTGTTTTTACAAATTCTGGATGTGCTGATTTTTCATAGAGCCAACCACCAAGAAGCGGTCCCAAGATACGTCCTAAACTCAAAAAAGCGTCCATAATTCCGATAGCCGCGCCTTGTCCAATTTGGGTTTGTTTAGAAATCCATGATGTATTCGTTGGACGTATCAGTTGATTACCGATCCCAGTAATTGTGAGATAAATCGTTAACGTTGCGAAGTTGAACGCGTAGAGCAAAAGCACCATGCCGAGAGCATTCAGAAATAAACCTGTTATAATTATCCGCCGCTCTCCTAACCTGTTAATTAATTTTCCGAGCAATCCGCCCTGTAGCGGTACGACAACCGCACCCATGACCATAAACATCCATCCCATCTCTCTTTGCTTATACTCCCAACCTGCTTCAATGAACAGTGGAAAAGTCGCCTCCAATCCAGCGAAACTGAAGGTAGTGAAAAAGGCAACAAGGAATAGAGGAGTGAGCGGAGATTGCAATGTTGACCTCCGGAATAGATCGCGTGGTGAGATCCAATCATGTTGCTCTACGACAACATCTTTCTGAAGCGATTCAGGAAGAAGGATGAGTGCAAACAGAAAAGTTAACAACGACAACCCACCTGCTATAAAAAAAGGCACATCATGTCGTCCCATCACACCGCCAATTGCCGGTCCAAGAATGAAACCGAGCCCCATTGCTGCACCCATCAACCCCATGCCTTTACCGCGTTCCTCTGATGTGGTAACATCCGCAACATAAGCCATTACACTTGGCAACACTGCCGCCGAAGCGATGCCAGCTGCACTCCGAGCTGTGAAAAGCCATATATACTCCTTTGCTAATCCAAAAGCAGCTAAGGCAACGGCATTTCCAAGCAATCCGAGCAGAATTGCGGGTTTCCTGCCGTGCTTGTCTGATAACCGACCCCAAAGCGGCGCGAACAACAGTTGCATCCCAGAATATGTAGAAAGTAATATAGCAATTTCGGTGGGAGTTGCCCCGATATCTTCTGCGTAATAAGCGAGGTTTGGAATGATGATGCCAAACCCGAGCATCACAAAAAATAGGGTTAAAAACAGGAGGAGAAGTCTTGATTTTTGCATTCGTAAGTTTTGAAAATGGATTCTGCACACTTAAGAAAATTCTAATTTGCGCAGTATCAACTATTATAGCAAGGCATAAGCGGTATGTCAAATATTAAACAGAATCTCGACCTGGTAAAGCGGATTCTTTTCGAATTTTGTTGTGTAAATTCACCTCTTTTTTTGGTATAATTACGTCTGTAAAATAGTTGAAATCTAAACCGATTTTTAATCGTAAATTCTATAAAAAACATAAAATAGGAGAATCGATGTCTTCCGAATTTGTCCATCTACACAACCACAGCGAATACAGTATGCTTGACGGTGCATGCCGTATTTCGGATATGATTCAGTGGGCAGTTGAGAATAGCACCCCCGCAGTCGCACTCACCGACCACGGCAATATGTTCGGTGCATGGGAGTTTTACACGAAAGCACAGGAAGCTGGTGTAAACGCTATTGTCGGGTGTGAAGTATATGTTGCCCCAGGCGCTCGAACAAAACGCGGAAAAGACCAAGGCAGCCCCTACCATTTAACACTCCTTGTAGAAAATGCGACTGGCTATCAAAACCTACTTGAATTGGTATCGCTCGGTTACACAGAAGGTTTCTATAGTAAACCGCGCATTGACATGGAAATCTTACGGGAATACCGCGAAGGGATTATCGCACTGACGGGTTGTATCCAAGGGCAGGTGCCACAACTCGTTGCTTCAGACAAACGGGAAGAAGGCATTCAAAACTTCAAAACCTTAATTGACATCATGGGGCCTCGTAATCTCTATGTTGAGGTGCAAAACCATTATATTGACAAGGAGCTTGAAGCGTACCCAATAATGGTTGATTTAGCAAGAGAATTTGATCTCCCTCTTGTTGGCACAAACGATTGCCATTACCTTCACAAATCCGATCACCACATGCACGATGTGCTTCTGTGCATCCAAACAAAGAAAACTGTCAACGAGCAAGATCGGATGCGATTTGATAATCATTTCTATTTTAAAGACGTTGACGAAATGCGGGAAGTGCTTAAGAATTACCCGCCTGAAGCCATTAGCAACACGCTTGAAATTGCTAAAAGGTGCAACCTCAAGCTTGATTACGGCAAGAGCGTGATGCCGAAATATGATGTGCCTGAAGGACATACAAATGAGAGTTACCTAAAAGAACTTTGCTACCAAGGGTTGCGTGAAAAATTAGGAGGTGAACTCTCCTCGGATGTTCTCCACAGGTTGAATCATGAACTTGACATTATAAATAAAACCGGTTACCCAGGATATTTTCTGATTGTATGGGACTATGTGAAATACGCTAATGAACAGGGATATCCACTCACCGCTCGTGGTTCCGCTGCCGGTAGCCTTGTCCTGTATGCGCTCGATGTAATTACTTTCAATCCGATGGAGTATGGCTGTATCTTTGAGCGTTTTTTGAACCTTGAACGGATTAGCCCACCTGATATTGATATTGACTTTGCAGACCGCGCCCGTGATCACGTTATTGAATACCTCGTTAAAAAATATGGCCAAGACTCTGTTGGCAAGGTTGCCACCTTTGCTACCATGGGAGCAAAAGCCGCTATCAAAGATGTTGGACGCACACTTGATGTGCCTCTCGAAAATGTCATGAAGTTAACGCAGTTGATTCCCAGCACCCCGGGTATTTCACTTGATGACGCCTTGGAACAGGTGCCCGAATTTCAAGCACTTGCAGAACAACCAGAAAATAAAGAATTGATGGACCTCAGTAAAGCCGTCGAAGGTATGAAACGGCACGTCTCCTGTCATGCGTCCGCTATTGTCGTTTCAAACGGTCCGCTGACGGATTTCGCACCGCTATTTAAGGATAAACATGATCAGGTTGCAACACAGTTTGAAGGTAAAACCGTTGAAAATGTCGGTATCGTCAAATTTGATTTCCTCGGTGTTCGCAGCCTCACCGAGATCCACGACTGTCTCCAAATGGTTAAAGCGAATCACGGCAAAGATTTGAAGTTAGAGGATATCCCTTTTGACGATGAAAAGACCTTTTCACTCATTAGTAGAGGACTGATTGCTGCTTTATTCCAACTGGAAACCTCCTCCGGTATGTATAGGGTCGTTACACAACTCAAAGCGGATAACTTTGAAGATTTCTCCGCAATTCCCGCGCTTTATCGTCCAGGTCCATTAGAAAGCGGCATGATGCAACAGTTCATTGATCGCAAAAACGGGTTGGAAAAAGTGGAATATTTACATTCATCGCTTGAGAATGCACTCAAAAACACCTACGGCGTGTGTGTCTATCAGGAACAGGTGATGCAGATTGCGCGTGATATGGCAGGCTTTACACTCGGTGAGGCGGATATCCTCCGTGATGCGATGGGAAAAAAGAAATTGGATTTGCTTAAATCACAGCGAGAGAAATTCGTAGAAGGTGCTGTCAAAAATGACATCCCTAAAGGAGAGGCTGAAAAGGTGTATGACCTGCTTGAACCTTTTGGAGGATACGCCTTCAACAAATCACACTCTGTTGCTTATGCGATGTTAGCTTACCGCATGGCATATCTGAAAACGCACTACCCTCATGAATTCATGGCAGCAATGATGACTGGAGAATCAGGAGTATCAGACAAAATTACCCGCTACCGAGCTGAATGTACAAAACTTGCTGATTTCCTCGGTGTTGAAATCAATTTACTTCGACCAGATGTTAACATTAGTAATAAGGATTTTACAGTGGAGGGCAATGACATCTGCTTTGGGCTTGTGGCAGTGAAAAACGTTGGTGACAACGCAATAGATGCAATTGTGGCATCACGAAAAGAGGGCGGTTCATTTACATCACTACAAGATTTCTGTGAACGCGTGGATACCAAAGTAGTCAATAAACGTGCTGTTGAAGGTCTCATTTTGAGCGGTGCGTTTGATAGCCTTGAAGGACATCGGTCACAACTCCTGGCTAACTTGGAAAGTATTATGAAAGCGGCACAAAGCGCACAAGCAGTGCGCGAACGCGGACAGATGAACCTCTTTGAAGATGCAGAGGATGTCCCGACAACAGTTGTGACGCTCGCGGAGGCAGAGGAGTATGACCCTTTGGAACGGCTTAAGCTGGAAAAAGAGCAACTCGGTTTTTATGTTTCCGGACACCCACTCCAACAATACACAGACATAATTGAAAACTATACATCAGCAAGTACCCAAACCCTCGGCGGACACCCGATTGAGTCTACAGTTTCTGTAGCAGGCATGATTACCAGTGTCACACATCGAACCACCAGGAAAGGTGACTCCATGGCAATACTTGAGTTTGAGGACCTTGAAGGATCAATAGAGGTCGTTGTTTTTCCAGAGGCATATAAAAAGGCAGGAGACCTCTTTGAAGATAGAATGGTGTGGATTGAGGGAACAGTTAGAATTAATCAGAACGGTGGCAAAAACCGAAATTCTGATGATGAAACTGAAGTGGAAGAACGTCAGATACAAGCAAACGAAATTGTAGATTTAGACAATGTTTCTGAACAACAAACATCTGCCATTGAGGTTACAATATCGGAATCCGATCTTGATAACCTTGACAAACTAAAAGCCCTCAAAGACATTGCACTTGCCAACAAGGGAGAATTACACTTAATTCTTCGTCTTATGAGCCCGCGTTTCGGTGAAGTCATCACGCGATGTGGTTCTAACTACAAAATTACAGATAAGGAAGATGTTTTCAAACAGGTGGAAAACCTATTCGGAGAGAATTGTATCAAACGGAGCAATAGAACAAAACCTAAAAACGGAAACCGATCTATTCGAAACAGTTTTGTTTAAAAACAATTTGTTGTTCGTATAGACGTTTTTGCAGCGCATTCCATCAAATTGTACAGAAGGAGATTCACTCTTATGCAATATCGTACCCTCGGTAAAACTGGACTCCAAGTTTCAGAAATAGGCTACGGCGGCGGTAGAGTCCGTCCAGAGCATGATGAAAAATCGCTTGTCAATATGATTCATTACGCTATAGATTGTGGAGTCAACTACATAGACACAGCGCCCAACTATGGTGGAGGTTATAGTGAAACAGTTATCGGCAAAGCAATAACAGATCGCCGGGACACATGCATCGTTGCAACGAAGACAGAGGCGTTTGACCCGGATGGTATCGCAGCGGATGTAGAAGGCAGCCTAAAACGCCTCGGCACTGATTATATTGATGTGCTTCAATTTCATGGCGGTTGGTTTTATGCAAAGGAAACTGAACAGATTCTGAATGGTGGCGGCTTGGAAAAATACCTTAAATTGAAGAAAGAAGGAAAGGTGCGGTTTATCGGTTTTTCTGCGGATGGTCCTTCCGGCGGCACAGAAGAACTAATTGCTACCGGTGCATTTGATATGATGCAGATCCACTACAACCTGATGTATCAAAGCACTTGTGATACATTTGGCAGGCGCGGTGTTATTCCCGATGCTGTGGCGCAAGATATGGGTATTGTGCTGATGCGCTCTACGACAAGCAACGTCTTCCAAAATCTTATGAAGCACTGCTTTCCCAACGAAATGGCGGAGGTTGATGTGGACAGTTTTCTGCTCAACTATTCACTGTCAAACCCGATGGTTAATGTTGCGCTCATGAGTCTGCAAAGCACTGACGATGTGGACTGGACTAATGCTGTGTCGGATAATGTTGATGCGCGGTTAGATTTGCGAAAGATTCATGGAAGGTAAAGGTGTGTCTATAAATACACCTACTCTGTCGATGGTTTTCGCGGTGGCCTTTCATCAACTGATGCCGCCTCTTTGCTCAACACCTCTATGAGACGATATTCGTACTTTCCTACGTCTTGGATATCGCCAGCATATTCATGTAGACTGACTTTCAACGTATAGATGAATCCCGGTTCAAAGTCAAATCCCCGTATGCCATCATAGAAAAACTCCCACCGCTGACTTTCCTCGTTGAATTCGAGATAGCAATCTGACCCAGAAAAACTTGGGCACTCTGTTCTGTAGGGGCCTATGATGAGAATCTCTGTATTCGCGGCGCACCGCGTGATCCATGATCCCTTGCAAGGGCTTTTGAATTCCGAGTCTGGTCCACACCCGAAGGTGAGGGATAAAAGGATTAATGTGAGTGAGAATGTTATTTTGGTTGGGAATTGCATGTTATCTTTCCTTCAATCTTTTCAGTTGATGGACATTTCAGCTCTACGCGGACAAGAAATTCCGAATCACATAATCCAAAATCCCGCCGTGCTTGTAGTATTCTGCCTCAATGGGTGAATCAATTCGGATAAGCACTTCCGTTGTGTGCGTTTCACCGTTTGCCCGAACAATCTTCATTGTTGCCATTTGTCCCGGTTGGAGGTCATCAGCAAATCCTGTGATGCTGATAATCTCGCTACCGTCAAGATTGAGCGTCTTTGCATTTTCTCCATCTTTAAACTGTAATGGCAAAACACCCATACCGATGAGATTGCTACGATGGATTCGCTCATAACTTTCTACCGCAACCGCCTTAACGCCAAGAAGTTTCGGTCCCTTCGCTGCCCAATCGCGCGAACTTCCCATACCGTAATCCTGTCCAGCAAAAATAACCGTAGGAATATCGTTTTCACTATAGTGGAGTGCTGCTTCGTAAATAGTCGTCTGTGTTTCTTCTGGATACTGAAGCGTGTATCCGCCTTCAACATCAGGCGTCATCAAGTTTCGGACGCGGCGGTTGGCAAACGTGCCACGACTCATCACCTTGTCGTTACCCCGTCTTGCCCCGTAGGTATTGAAATCTCGCGTCTCAACACCGCGTTCCTGCAAATAACTGCCTGCTGGACTCGCCGCTGCGATTGCTCCTGCAGGAGAGATATGGTCAGTGGTAACAGAATCTCCGAAGATGCCGAGGATGTGCGCATCAGTGATGTCCGAAATTGGAGTAGGTTCGCGTGAAAATCCTTCAAAGAAAGGTGGATGCTGGATATAGGTGCTTCTTTCGTTCCACGGATAAAGCACACCTGTTGTGCCAGCGAGTTCTTCCCATTCCGGCGCCTGATTGCCAATTGATTCATACATCTCCTTAAACGTTTTTCGATTAACAGCAGTGCTAATCATCTCAGCAATTTCTTGGCGTGTAGGCCAAATATCCCGCAGGTAAACTGCCTCACCAGCATCATTATGCCCGATCGGTTCTGTCGCGAGGTCAATGTCAATCCGTCCTGCAAGGCCGTAAGCAACGACAAGTGGTGGCGACATGAGAAAATTAGCTTTAATTTCTGGATGCACACGTGCTTCAAAATTTCTGTTTCCGCTCAAGACGCTGGCAGTTACAAGGTTTTCTGCGTCAATCGCCTCTTGAACCACTTCGTTTAGCGGTCCGCTGTTACCGATACAGGTTGTGCAGCCATAACCTACTACGTTATATCCGAGTTTTTCCAAATAGGGCAATAATCCTGTGTTCCGCAGATATTCCGTTACGACGCGCGACCCCGGGGCTAAGCTTGTTTTGACATAATCGGGAACGCGTAAACCTTTCTCAACCGCTTTTTTGGCGAGTAGTCCTGCCCCAATCATTACGGAAGGGTTACTTGTATTTGTGCAACTGGTAATCGCGGAGATCACCACGGAACCGTGCGTAATGCCATTTTGACCAGCATTTTCAACATCTACGCCAAATCCATCTTCTTCTATAGGTTTAGTGAGGAGTTCATTAAAGGTGTCTTTGACATCTGATAACGCGATTCGGTCTTGTGGTCGTTTCGGTCCGGCGATACTCGGTTCAATATCGCTGAGGTCAATCTCTAACACATCGGAGTATTCAACTTCTCCAAGGCGCGGAATACCGAACAATCCTTGTGCCTTGAGGTACGCTTCCACAAAGTCAACATGTGCTTCGTCTCGACCAGTGAGACGGAGGTAATTCATCGTCTCAGCATCGGGTGGGAAAAACCCGATAGTCGCCCCATATTCAGGACACATGTTAGAGAGCGTTGCCCGGTCAGGCAGTGCAAGTGCTTCCACACCTTCACCAAAAAATTCAACGAATTTACCGACAACTGCTGCTGCTCTAAGACGTTGTGTTACAGTCAATACCAAATCCGTTGCGGTTACGCCTTCTTGAAGTTCGCCTTTCATGTGAACGCCAAGCACTTCAGGAGTCAAAATGTAAACTGGCTGTCCCAGCATCGCCGCTTCTGCTTCAATACCGCCAACGCCCCAGCCAACAATACCTAATCCGTTGATCATGGTAGTATGCGAATCTGTGCCGACAACAGTATCAGGATAAGCAACCGATTCTTCTGCCATCACGACCTGCGCGAGGTATTCCAAATTCACCTGATGCACAATGCCGATGGATGGTGGAATGATTTTAAACTTTTCAAACGCCTGCTGTCCCCACTTCAGAAATTCATAACGCTCCTTATTACGTTCAAATTCTTTGCGAGTATTGAATTGAAAAGCATTTTCTGTGCCGTACGCATCAACTTGGATAGAGTGATCAATCACTAAATCAACAGGGACGAGTGGTTCAATCATGCCTGCATCGCCACCAAGTTCTGCGACAGTAGACCGCATCGCAGCAATATCAACAACAAGCGGCACACCAGTGAAATCTTGTGCTACTACGCGGGCAGGTTTGAACGGAATTTCCGCTGTCTTCGGGGAATGTGCATCCCAATTCGCTAAGTTGATAACATCCTGTTCGGTGATTTGATGTTCATCATAATTCCGTAATAACGATTCAAGTAAAATGCGAATACTGACAGGTAAGGTATCAATTGATCCCTTACCTGCTTCTGCTAAGGCAGGAAGCGAATAATAGGAACACCCAAACCCTTTGCTTTTAAGGGTTCGACGCGTATTAAATAGATTGTGAGCGGACTGGGGCATTTGCAAAAACTCCTTCATATCAGTCAATGTCTTTTTAAGATATTTTACCACAATAGGTGTTGGAATTCAATTATTTTCAAGGGGCGGGTGTGTAAATATTTGGGCTAAGGCGCATTGTCTCAGACGTTTACCATTTTTCTCTCAGAATCGCGGATTGTTACAGATTCCACCAAATCAACGGTTCGAATCATGGAGTATTCCCCGGATGACGCGGATTATAAACTATGATGCCGACAGGTTTTCTGCCCGCAGAACGGCACCTTTTGGTTACAAGACACCAATACGCTGATTCGCACAAAATACTTCATCGGACAATGCATTAAAATCCGCGCAATCTGTGCAATCCGCGATTCAGACAACACACATGCCAAAAACTTTACACACCCGAGGGGTGGGCAGAGTTATTTATAGTAGACTTTAGAATTAATTGGACGTTATGTTCGGTTAGGAAACCGAACCTACCGGGGTTTCAGCACAAACTTTATGAAGTTTAAAAAATAAATTGGGTAGTTTAGCGAGGTTAGGAAACCTCGCCAGCAGCAGGTGTACATTTCTGCTGGCGAGGTTTCCTAACCTCGCAAAATTACCGAATTAATAACTTAAACTTCATTTAGTTTGTGTCCGCATCTGCACAAACTAAAAGTTTGATGCTCAGAAGTGTCTCATTAATTATAGATTTTACTATAGCTTGGGTTTTCTGGCATGTGTGTCACAATCGTTAATGTTTTATTCACCTAAATGCTCTGCCTTGAGCGTTTGTACATAGTTTTCTGTGATCTCACGTGAGGGGTGCGCAACGTTTTGATGCGGTTCGGGAAAATCAGCGATTAGTTTTTCGTACGCTTCTATCGCTTGTTCCATCTCCTCATTCTCTTGATATATCTTACCTATTCTATATTGAGCCTGGAGGCGATGATCATAACTATGTGTGGGATCTTCGGCAAATTGTTGATACACTTCAATCGCACGGTCAGTATCCTTTTTGTCTTCAGCAATCTGACCGATATAAAATTTCGCTGTCGTAGTGATCGCGTTATCTGGGTAACTTTCTATTGCAGCCTCAAGACGATTGATAGCTTCGTCATAATCTTTGAGCATGTGGTATGCCCACCCGATATAAAAATGTGCATCTTGGCCAACCTGGGAATCGGGATATAGATCGATAACTTTCTGATAGTTAGTGACAGCTTCCTTATATTTCGCCTCTGCTTCTTTATATTTTGCCTCTGCTTCCTTCGGTTTGTCATCCGCTTCCTTATATTTTGCTTGCGCTTCTTCAATTTTGCCTTCATTAAAGTAGGTCTGCGCAATACCAAAGCTGGCAGCGGGTGCATACTTCGGATCCCCAACATCTACTACATTTTTGAATTCAACTCGTGCATTTTCATAGTCCTGTTGCTCAAAGTTAATCCTACCAATATTGTATAAAATCTGATAGATAATCGGACTATTGCGGAGTTCCATTTTGAGGCTTTCCAGCTGATTGAGGGCAATACTTACATCCCCTCTCCCGTAATAACACATCGCTGCGTTAAACTGAGCATCTTCTTGAAGCACACTGCCAGGGTAAGTCGCGATTAATTGGTTGAATAAGGCAAGTGCCCTGTCATAGTAAGCTGTCAATGATTCAAGTGTACCGGTCTTTTTTAAGTCGTCCGCAATCTCGTAAGTTGCGATAGCGATAGCATACATTGAATCGTCAGCCCATTCACTGTCTGGGTAATCGCGTATTAATCGGCGAAATAGCGCGAATCCCTCTTCATCTGTTCGGGGAAGTAAGGCGAGTTGATAGAGCGCATCATCAGCCCATCGGCTGTCGGGATAATTTTCAAAAACCGCCCGGTACGCTGCGCGCACTTTTCGCAAGCGGTCTTTATCCGGTTCATCGTACGTTACTGGCGGATTGTTCATTTCTTGGCTTTTACTCCAAGTTTTATCGGCATTTTCGTAATACTTTGCATAATCATTAAAAGGACTTGTAATCCGTCCAATCCAAAATCCCGCGGCGATCGCTATGATAACACAAATTTCCGCGACTATGAACTTTTTCATTTATTTTCTCCTTTTGGACTACTCAATACGTGAAACTAATCAGAATTATAACTACGTATTGATAAGTTGTCAAGTATGTAAATTGAGGAACACAGGATTATTACTTTTCAAATAATGAGCAAATTATATGCCAAATATGATGCCAGTAATATATCTAAAAATCAATTTAATGCACAAAAACGTGCAATTCCTACTTGAAGATGCACAATTTGGGGCATTTCCAAACCTGAATCGCTATATTTTCCAGAATTCCGGCTACGCTGCAAATTTTAAGTGACAAAAAAACTAATTAATGCTATACTTGTTATTGCTATTGAAAACTGCAAACCGTTGCAACAGGATTAAACACATCATTATGAATCTCTCATCTATTTTATTTAGCGCTGTTATTGCATCAACGAGTTTATCTACATCTGCCAATACCTTAGAGAAACCAGTCGCCCCTCCACCGACTATCCGTGAAAACTTTGAATTACCACCCTTTTACCAACAGTGGGTTGATGTAGGTGGGTTTCCCATCGTAGCATCAGAAAAGGTAAATCCGCTTGCTATGCAGGAGGCAGCTTGGCTTATCCAGCAAATGATTGGACACCGTCCAGACTTACTACAAGCACTTGCAGAAAACAATGTCCGCTTTTCAGTCATGGCATACAGTGAAATGACGACACAGATTCCTGAACATAGCGACCTCAAACCCGATTTTTATTGGGATAGACGGGCTCGTGGTTTGGGGGCTACTTCTGCACGCCCATCGGTAAGTTGTGGTGAAGAAAATCTGCTTAATTATCCGGGGGACCCTTATGGGACTGAAAATATCCTTGTTCACGAGTTCGCTCATGCGATACACCAAATGGGACTCAGTACCGTTGATCCGGATTTTGACAAGCGACTTAAGGCTTTATATGAGGTCGCGATGGAAAAAGGGTTATGGAAAGGCACTTACGCCTCCACAAACAAAGAGGAGTATTGGGCTGAAGGTACGCAATCTTGGTTCAATACGAATCGGGAAAATGATGCGCAGCATAATCATGTCAGCAAACGGGGAATATTGAAAGAATATGATCCGGAGTTGGCAATGCTGCTTACTGAAATCTATGGTGATGAAGATTGGCGTTATACAAATGCTATAACCCGGACACATTTACCGCATCTGGATGGATTCAATTCTGCTAATTCACCAAAGTTTGAATGGCCCGCTGAACTATCTGCGTGCTATGAACAATTGTTTGATCCGAACTGCACTGGCACTGATAAGTGGATAGATTTGAACCGTCACGAACCGAGTCAACTCTCAACGTTAAAATCAAACGACGGTGAGCATACCGCAATTCTTTTCGTGAACAAAACCGAAACTGATATTACTTACTATTGGGTAGATGCTGATGGCAATGAGTCTTACCGCGGCCGTGCCGCCGCCGATGCGTTCAGCATTCAACATACTCACGCTGGTCATATCTGGTTGGTAAAAGACCAAAGCGGAGAAAACATCGCTGTTTTTCAAGCAAACGAAATAACAGGACGAGCCTTAATTGGAGAGTAATACGATTATCAGTAAACTTATTTGGTGTTAACGGTGTTTAATTTATCAAATCAAGTGAAGTTTGATATCGTATCATAACAAGTTTATTACAAAAAACTAACAATCTATATAGCTGTTTAAAATGAATCATTAGACAAAATGTATTCATCTAAACTATTAATTCTATTTAGAAAGGAAAAGAAAATGAAAAAATTATGTTTTCGCATTTCAGTATTAGTATTGGCGTTATTAATGGTTTCCCCAATGTTTGCAGACAAACACGAGAGTAGTATTCTTGACAAAGTGAAAAAAAGGGGAAGGCTGATTTGTGGTGTTAACAAAGAATTACCGGGGTTTGGTTATCTCGGTCAGGATGGAAAATATAAAGGATTTGACGTAGATTTTGGTCGTGCAATTGCCGCTGCAGTTCTCGGAGATCCGGACAAAGTTGAGTTCCGTTCCTTAAAGGCAGCAGACAGATTTCCTGCGCTTCAGACAGGTGAAATAGATGTGTTAATTCGCAACACTACTATGACGTTAACGCGTGACACAGCAAACGGTGCAGACTTTTGCCCACCAAACTTTTATGATGGCCAAGGGTTTATGCTACGTAAAAAGCTGGGTATAACATCACTGAAGGAGCTCGACGGTGCTACTATCGGTGTCACAGCTGGGAGTACCACAGAGTTAAATCTTGCAGATAAGATGCGAACATTAGGGATCAAATTCCGGTCTGTTGTTTTTGAAGAAACTGAAACGCTTTATCAAAGTTACGACCAAGGACGTTGTGATGCGGTGACAAGCGATAAGTCTCAACTTATTTCTCGCCGGGCATCTTTGAAAAATCCGGATGAGCATATCATTCTTGATGTAACCATTTCCAAGGAACCTTTAGCACCTGTTACCGTTCATGGAGACAACAAGTGGAATGATGTTGTGAGTTGGGTTGTTTATGCCACGTTCTTTGCAGAGGAACACAATATTACACAAGCTAAGGTGAAAAACCTTAAATCCGACAACCCAGAAATTAAGCGTTTTCTTGGAGATACTGGAAATATCGGTGAGTTACTTGGTTTGCCAAAAGATTGGGCGCGCCACGCCATTGGTGCAGTGGGGCACTATGGTGAAATCTTTGAACGTAACCTGACTCCTCTTGGACTTCCGCGCGGTGTCAACAAACCTTGGACAGAAGGTGGGTTGCTTTACTCCATGCCGTTCCGTTAGACATATACTACACATAGGAAAGTCAAAGATGCATGGTGCATTCCTATGTACCATGCATCAAATACTATGGCACAAAATACTACAAAAATCCCATTTTGGCGAGATACTCGCGTTCTGAAAGTCCTATTCCAAATCCTTTTTCTGATTGGCATATTCTTGTTAGCAGGACTTCTCTACGCGAATATGCGTAGAGGGTTAGACAATCGCGACATGAATCTCAAACTTGATTTTTTGAAAAATGAAGCAGGGTTTGATGTATCGGAGAGCGTCATAGAATATGATCCGTCGAATTCGTACCTAAAGGCGTTTTATGTCGGCGTGCTGAACACCGTAAGGGTTAGTTTGGTGGGAATCTTTTGTGCGACAGTGCTTGGTCTCTTTTTGGGCATTGCTCGTTTATCAACCAATTGGTTGGTGCGAAACATAGCGGCTACCTATATTGAGATATTCCGCAATGTTCCGCTCTTGATTCAGATAGTGTTTTGGTATGACGTATTCGGCTCACTACCTGCAGTGAACAATAGCATTGAACTATTCAATGCCGTCTACATCAACGACCGGGAGATATATTTCCCCTCTCTACAACAGGCAGCAGGATTCAGCAGCTGGGTCGGGTATCTTTATGCTGCAGCTATTTTGGCAATTATCTCTGTATTTGTCTTGGCATTTATTTTTTATCGCAAACAGACCGAAAGGATGAAAGAAGGAGATGACAACAGATATTTCATGCATATATCCAGAGCCGCGATATGGAGTGCTGCCCCCGTTTTCTTGATAGTCGCTATCATAGGGTGGTTTTTGACACCAGAGAGTCCATTCGTATTGGTCCCTGCAGAATTTCAAAGGTTCAACTTCGAGGGAGGGATACGTTTTTCATCACATTTTATTTCTCTCTTAATTGGGTTAAGTGTCTATACCAGCGCATTTATTGCTGAAATAGTCCGAAGTGGTATACAAGCAGTCTCAAAAGGACAACGGGAAGCAGCTCGGGCAGTCGGTTTGAGTGCAGGACAGACGTTACGACTAATCATTTTACCACAGGCAATTCCAATTATTATTCCACCACTTACAAGCCAGTATCTTAACCTTGCCAAAAACTCAAGTTTGGCGTCAGCAGTGGGTTACGAAGACCTATTTCAAATTGGAAGGAGAATTGCGCTTCAAGCTGGAAAATCAATTCCTATGTTTGCTATGGCAATGGTAAATTATCTGACGATAAGCCTGATAACATCAGCAGCAATGAATTGGTATAACAGTTGGGTCAACCGTATTAATAAATGATACACAAAGGTCTTGTATCTACTATAACGTATTGCATTCTAAGGCAAAGGACATCACAAAGTGGAAGAACATGTAGATATTCAACAACTTAAACCCCCAATTTATACAAAAGGTCCTATAGGGTGGCTTAGAGAAAATCTCTTTAGTCCTTGGTATAACACAATTCTGACTTGTGTTGCCTTGTTGTTTCTCTATTTTGTCTTTAAGGGACTATTAACATGGGCATTCACTAAAGCAGAATGGAACGTTATTTATGCAAATTTACAATTTTTTGCTATCGGACCCTACCCACGGGTTCAAGTCTATCGTATATGGATTTGCCTCTATATATTAGCTGGACTCTTAGGTTTAAGTGCAGGAGTCTGGCGTGGGATGGTGCAACGATGGACATTTATTATCGGGGGTATTCTTCTTGTATTTCTCCTTATACCTTTTGAGATCGTTATACCTTTTGAGATCGTTCGGCGTGAAGATCGTCATTTGGTTTCAATTGAATTTAGGCCTAACTTGATCTGGCTTATTTTTGAGTCACGGCGATGGCTATTAGGTAATATAGCATTACTTATAGGGGCATTTTTTCTCGGAAAACGTATTACCAGATTACGTCCTTGGATATTGGGTGCGTGGGTACTTTCCTTTCCTATTACCATGTTTGTCCTACACGGGTTCGGAGAGAATACTATTCGGACAAGTGAGTGGGGTGGGCTGCTGCTCACATTAATTCTTGCTGTAGTGGGAATTGTCGTTTCATTTCCACTCGGTGTGTTTTTAGCACTCTGTAGACAGAGTAAACTTCCAGCTATCAAATGGATATCAATATTTTATATTGAAACGGTGCGTGGTGTACCGTTAATAACCATTTTATTCATGGGAGGTGTGTTGGTACCAATCTTTATACCTTATTTTACCATAGACCAAGTTTTACGCATGATGATTGCTATAACTTTATTTTCTGCTGCATACATGGCAGAGAACGTCCGTGGAGGGCTCCAGGCGATACCCAGAGGACAACATGAGGCTGCACAAGCTGTAGGACTCAACTACGTTCAGAGTATGATGTTTATTGTCTTACCGCAGGCACTACGTTCTGTCATCCCGGCGATTGTTGGACAATTTATAGCACTCTTTAAGGACACATCTTTAGTGTATATCATTGGTCTCATTGATCTGTTTGGTGCCGCTAAAACTAGACTTGCAGATCCTGTTTGGTTAGGACTTTACGTTGAGGTATATTTATTTATCTCCCTTATCTACTTTAGTTTTTGTTATGCAATGTCTAAAGCCAGTCAGGAAATTGAAGCAGAATTAGGAGTTGGAAAGCATTAGAGATTTTTAGAGATTTTGTGTGATCGATTCATATCGATTTGGGAATATAAGGAAGGGATATATCAATGAATGAAAACGCTACAAACGATCCAATTATAGTATGTGAAGATGTCCACAAATGGTTTGACGATTTCCATGTCCTCAAAGGAATTACCACGTCTTTCAAAAAAGGTGAAAAGGCAGTTATATGTGGTCCCTCTGGATCAGGAAAGTCCACGTTTATTCGCACCATCAACCGCCTTGAGGAACATCAACGCGGCACAATCATTGTTGATGGTATTGAACTCACCAATGATCTCCGTAATATCAATCTTATCCGTCAGGAAGTTGGTATGGTTTTCCAGCAATTCAATCTATTTCCACATCTGTCGAACCTAAAGAATATAACCTTAGGTCCTATGAAAGTGAGAAAACTGTCAAAACGTAAAGCTGAAGAAGAAGCATTAGCATTGCTTGAACGGATGGGTATTGCGGATCAGGCGTATAAATATCCATCAGAGGTTTCTGGTGGACAGCAGCAACGGGTCGCTATTGCAAGGGCGTTGGCAATGGAACCAAAAATTATGCTCTTTGATGAACCGACAAGTGCGCTGGACCCAGAGATGATCTCAGAAGTATTAGACGTAATGCGTGAACTTGCACATTCAGGGATGACGATGCTGGTTGTTACGCATGAGATGGGATTCGCGCGGGAAGTGGCTGATCGCATCATGTTTTTTGATGAAGGAGTGGTAGTAGAGGAGGCAGCACCTGCAGATTTCTTTGATAATCCGAAGCATGAACGCACAAAACTTTTCATTTCGCAGACGTTACAACATTAGGATTTGTATTAGGAGTTAAAGTTGCTGTATAATTTTGAATGGGATATTGAAAAAGAAAAGCAAAATAACCGCAAACACAAAATCTCTTTTGTAAGGGCAACATCCATTTTTCGTGATCCGAATCAGATTTCCATTTTCGACGAAGAACATAGTGATAACGAAGAACGTTGGATTACCTCAGGTTTTGATAAAAATGGAGTTTTACTTGTTGTTATACATACTTTCAAGCAAACTGAACTTGACGTAGACATCCGTATTATATCTGCTCGCAAAGCAAACCAAACCGAAATCAAACAGTATGAGGAATTTAATCAATGAAAGCAGAATATGATTTTTCAAAAGGTGAACGTGGTAAATTCTACAATGCAGATGCTGTTTTCCAGATTCCCATCTATCTTGAAAAAGATGTTGATGATTTTATGCGGCATCTCGCTGATGTCAAGGGGAAAGACGTTGGAGAATTAGTTAATGAATTGCTGCGTCACAACATTCAGTTAATTCAAAGAATCCAATAAATTAACAGAGCGATTTTCTTATGTTGTGTAAAATGAAACTGTTTACCTATCAGTTAGTAAGAGTTTGCAATAGCATGATCGGAATCGTTTCTGAAATTGATGGTGTGTACGATGAGAGCAAAAGCACATCACTGACAGGGGGACGTTGGAGAACATCTATAACAATGTCTCGCAGATCGTTAGACAATTCGGATAATCCAGTAAGTGGAAAACTCCGAGGTCCCATGTCAGTTTTTTGAGTAAGTAAAGAATACTCCAAAAAAGTCATCCCAATAGCGCGGCGATCTTGTTTGTTGAGCCGGAGCAATATGTGGGGTGTTAACTCAATACTTGTTGCTTGTTCACCGGGGGCATAAGAGATGTAAAGTGTATCGCTTGCTTCGTCGTAGTTAAAAATTGGTTGGGTCATATCTATTTTAATTGCATAAGTACTCGCTTCAATCTGCAATTTATTATACCATACAAATACAAAAAAGAATACGAAAAACACATCATGCGATTAAAAGATAAAATAGCCATTGTCACAGGCGCAGGGCGCGGTATTGGCAGAGCAATCGCCATTCGGTTTGCTGAAGAAGGTGCTAAAGTTGTCGTTGATGATGTAAACGATGCCCTTGGCACAGCCACCGTTGTTGCTATCACTGATGCAGGCGGCGAAGCACTTTTTGTCAATGCCGATGTCTCTGATACTGTAGATGCAGGAAAACTTATAAACAGGACTGTGGACACCTACGGAACAGTTGACATCCTTGTAAATAACGCTATCTGTTCTACAGAAGATGTCCTAAACAACAACTGGGAAGCAAACTTATCAGTTGCACTGCAAGGCACAAGTCATTGTAGCAACGCTGTGATACCGATTATGCAACAGGGAGACGGTGGTAGTATTGTCAACATCGCATCTGTCAACGGTCTTATCGGGTTGCAGAGTATTCACGCTTATTCTGCAGCAAAGGGTGGTGTAATTGCGTTGACTCGTTCTATGGCAGTTGCACACGGTAAAGATAACATCCGTATCAACTGTATTTGCCCCGGCACCGTGCAAACTGAAGTCTGGGAACCGATGATTGAACGCAACCCAAATATATTAGACGAAATCACGCCATGGTATCCGCTGGGACGAATCGGAAAACCCGTGGACATCGCAAACGCCGCGCTGTTCCTTGCGTCTGATGAGGCGAGCTTTGCAACAGGTGCGGTTTTTGTCATTGATGGTGGATTGACTGCTGGTAACCATCAGTTCCCGATTTAGATAGGGTTGTGTGAATAGCGATTGAACCCCTTCCGTCAAATCCCCGTGCTCTATCTTGTGGGATGTCCACGACTAATACCATTTCTGATAATATTTCTCTCTTATGTAGCACAAACTGTATGAAGATAAAAAAATAAATTGGGTAATTTAGCGAGGTTAGGAAACCT
>JAPPES010000122.1 GCA_028824125.1 Candidatus Poribacteria bacterium | reverse complement strand
TTTCTTTATTATGCCAGAAATCAACTGTAATTTAAATTAAATTTATATAATGTCTTTTGTGTCGCCGTATTCCTGACATAGAAACGCTCTGAAAACAGACAAAAGCCTAGAAATAAGGCATAATAGTGAGGTGACGCAAGTGGACAAGCACTTCACTACGGATGATGCGCGCATCCAATTAAAACGACTATACCCACAATTTTAGACTGTACAGACTACTATCATCGCGCTTGTTGCGCTCGGGGCGCAATAGCAGTCGCTTGGAAGTAACTGATCTGCTGTGGTGTGTGGATAAATTACTTTTGTTGGGATAAAGCGATAAATCACTTGCAAATTGTGTTGGTCCGTTGTAAAATCATATTAACGTGATTCTGTGGTGGAACTCTGCAATTGGAGAATGGGGAAATAAAACTGAAGGATAGGATTGTCTCTCAAAAAACAAGGAAGAAATAAAAATGGAACATACAACCCGAATTGAACTTGAAAATCTAAAAGATTTACATGCAGTAGAATTAGGTGTTCTCGAACCCGAAGATGTGCGTAGACTCATTATTGAAGATGCGCTCGTTGATACTGGCGCAACAGGACTCTGCCTTCCCAAATCGCTGGTTGAACAACTTGGACTCACCGCGCTTCGAAAAACAAGGGCACAAACCGCAAACGGCATCGCGGAACGCACCATTTATTCAGAGGTGCAATATACTGTCTTGGAACGAAGTGACTCCATCAAGGTAACAGACCTCCCTGAGGACGCGCCTGTACTCATTGGACACATGATCTTGGAGGCTCTCGACCTCTGTGTTGATATAGAAAATGGATTGATTTATAATCCAGCACACGATGGAGAATGGAGAATAAAAATTCTCTAAAAGCACATAAATGCTTTAAGAGACTTTATTTACGGAATACCTTCTATGAAAACTACCCATAAAACCCTTTTTCAAGATTCGCGTAATTTAAAAAATATACCATCAGAAAGTGTTGATATGGTGGTCACCTCACCACCATATCCTATGATTGAGATGTGGGATGATATGTTTGGTAATCAGAACCCGGAAATTCAAGATGCTTTAACCTTCGGTGATGGTAAGCAAGCTTATGCTCTAATGCATGAGATTCTCGATTCTGTATGGGACGAAGTTTTTAGGGTTTTGAAGGATGGTAGATTTGCATGTATCAATATCGGTGACGCAACCAGAACGGTAAAAGGTGATTTTTGTTTGTATCCGAACCACGCAAGAATCTTGACCTATCTCTTAAAAATTGGGTTTTCGGCATTACCCGATATCCTCTGGCGAAAACAAGCTAACACTCCTAACAAATTTATGGGATCCGGTATGTTACCCGCAGGTGCTTATGTAACGCTGGAACACGAGTACATTCTGATAGTGAGAAAAGGCTCTAAAAGAGAATTTAAAACAGAAAAAGAAAAAGAAAACAGACGTGAAAGCGCACTGTTTTGGGAAGAACGGAATATATGGTTTTCTGATGTTTGGACAGACATTAAAGGAAAATGTCAGAAACTATCAAATAATATATCACGATTAAGAAGTGCGGCATTTCCCTATGAGTTAGCATCTCGACTAATCAACATGTATTCTGTGAAGGGTGATATGGTTCTTGATCCGTTTTTAGGTACGGGTACAACAATTGCAGCTTCAATGACATCTGGACGTTGTAGCATCGGTGTTGAAATTGATAAGAGTTTTGAACAGGCGATTCATCCAATTGCATGCAGTATTGTCAATTTTTCAAATGATTATTTGTACGATAGATTGCTAAGACATTTTGAGTTTGTCAAAAATAGAATGGAAAATTCAGGTTCGTTGAAATATACAAACAGACATTATAGATTTCCGGTAGTGACAAGTCAAGAGCAGTCTATTTTCTTCAATAACCTAGAAGAAGTTCAAGTCTGCGGAGATAATATCTTTGAAATCAGCTATTCAGAGGAACCGCAAACTTTGAATTTTGAACAAATATCGGAATCCTTGATCGAAAAGAAAATGAAGTCTTACAATAGAAATTCTCAACTTAATATATTCAACGAGCAGTAACCTCATATCGGACAAAGAGGCATTATGAAAGTAAAACTAAAAAATGCTGAGATTCAGGAATATGTGGTGAAGACTCCTACTTACGAATTTCCTAAGTACACAACTCAATTAATAAATCTCGCCAATCAAAATTCGCAAGCAACGCGTCCAAAATACGTTGGACAAATGACAGATCTGATTCAAGAATTTCCAGGACAAACATTTGACGAATGGGTTAGGTGGTATCAAGAAAGATATCCCGATGCCATTGATGATGCAACAGAAAAAATAATTATAATGATTGACAAACTTAATGAGGCATTTGTCAGAATTGATCGGGCTATGGTTAAAGCGTGGGTAGAAGATCTGGTACTTGTCAAGACATATACGGGACTTAAATTTCAGGAAGCAATTCTAAGAAAATTGGCAGAAATGAAAGGTTGTGACTACCGTTTGGCTGAACCCTCTGAAGAGTCCCAAGGTATAGATGGGTTCGTAGGCGAAGATGCCTATTCCATTAAGCCTAGTACCTATGAAGCAATGCCAAGCTTAGCGGAATCCATAGAAGTTAAAATGATTTTCTACGAAAAGAAAAAGGACGGTGTCGTGTTCGAAATACCGGAAGACTAGGAAGTATTGGAGGTACATCTATCCGCTCCAATCCGCGCTTCAGATAAACAATAATGACATATAATCCTGTGAATCCTGATTCAGACAATAAACGCTACACATTACACAATCAAATTCTTACACTTCACCCAACCTCAATCTTCCGAATTTAGTTATCCTTTCTCCTCCTGCCCCTTATACTGCAACTGATACAACCGATAATAGATACCCTCTTTCTGTAACAACTCGTTGTGCGTGCCAGTTTCTCGGATTTCACCACGATGCATCACAATAATTTTATCAGCATTTTGGATTGTAGAAAGGCGGTGCGCAATCACAACAGATGTCCGATTTTCCATCAAACGACTGAGCGCATCTTCAATCAAGATTTCGGTTTCGGTGTCAACGCTTGATGTAGCTTCGTCAAGGATTAAGATGCTCGGATCAGACGCTAAGGCACGTGCAAATGCGACTAACTGCTTTTGTCCAACAGATAACCCACCGCCATCCTCTTTGATCTCTGTGTCATAAACGTCCGGCATTTTTTGCACAAACCTGTCCAAATGTACATCTTTAGAGGCGCGTACCACCTGTCCCGATGAAATTGATGGACTCCCCAGACTGATATTACGTTCAATTGAATCGGAAAAAAGAAAGATGTTTTGTTGGACAATGCTAATTGCACTTCGCAGCTCCTCAAGATTCATTTCTCGGAGGTCCACACCATCAATCAGTATCTGTCCCTTGTTGATTTCATAGAATCTGCACAATAGGTTGATGATAGATGTTTTTCCTGCACCCGTATGTCCCACAAGCGCGACCTTTTCGCCCGGCTTTACCGTGAACGATACATCTCGCAGTACATAATCGTCATCATTGTAGGCAAACCAAACGTTCCGAAATTCAATCTCACCTTTTAGCGTTTCTCTTCCGCTTTTATCTACGGTAGAAACGATAGTCGGTTCGGTATCAAGCAGTTGGAAAATACGTTCGGATGATGCCATCGCATTTTGGAAAATAGTATATTTTTCGCTGAGTTCGCGGATGGGCCAAAAGAACCGTTCTGCGTAGCGGATGAATGCCACTAACACCCCAAAAGTCAACGCACCTTTCACAATCTGTCCTCCGCCATACCAGATAATCACTGCTGTAGCAAGCGATGCTGTTACTTCAATCAAAGGATGGAAAAGCGAAAAATAGAAGATACTTCTCAAATTTGCTGCAAGATACCTGCGGTTGCGTTCATTAAAACGGAGATAACTTCTGCGTTCCTGCGCAAATAATTTCATCGTTGTCATGCCAACGATGTTTTCTTGCAAAAACGCATTGATACGTGCATATTGCTTGCGTTGCTCACGAAAAGCACGGCGCGAATAAATTTGATATATAAGCGTTGCCCCAAAGATAATTGGTAATACTGTGAACGTTACAAGCGCAAGTTTCCAGTTATAGAGCAGCATTGCCACCATAATACTCAATATATCCAACAGGTTAGCAAAAACGGTAATTACACCAGAAGTAAATAACTCGTTGAGAACTTGGACATCTCCCATGACACGCGTCATCAGCCTACCCACCGGATTCTTATCAAAATACTGCACGTCCAAACGTTGTAGGTGCGAAAAGAGAGTTTGGCGAAGATCGTGCATGACCTTTTGTCCGGTCATTTGCGTGTGGTACTCCGCAAAATAGGTAAATACAAAATCGCTCATCAATCCCAATATAAGAAAAACCGCTATTGTGCTCAAACCGTCCAATTGACCAGGTGTAATATGTTTATCTATACCGATTTGCCAAAGATATGGCCCGACGAGTCGCGAGAGTGTGCTTCCTACGGTAAAAAAAGCGATGACAAGCAATTGAAATTTGTAAGGCTTGAGGTATGCAAGCAGGCGCTTCATCAATACCCGGTCATATACTTTGCCGAGGTCTTGCTCTTCATCACTATATTCATATAGGTTGCTACCCATTCCAAACATAAGTGCGTTCCTCTCTAAAGTTCTTCTATCCAACTTTTGTAGGTACGGTTTCCTAACCAATGCAGAATACCATACGGGGAATCATGGCGAATACCATACGCGTATTCACCATGATTCATACCGTTGATTTGGCGTATTCTGCCGAGTTTCTCCAAAATTACCGAATTAATAAATTAATCTTCATCCAACCGCACCGAAACTACGGTTCTATCCACGGTAGGTGCGGTTTCCAACCGCACCGAAGCCAAAAAAGTTAAAATTCCTCAAGTTCATCCTGCAAGAGTTGTGTTTCATAGATGCCAGCATAAATACCATCCTTTTCAAGAAGCTGTTCATGTGTACCAGATTCAACGATACTGCCATCATTCAAAACGATAATATGGTCTGCTGCTTTAACTGTTGAAATCCGATGCGAAATGAGAATAGTTGTTCGCCCCTTCATGATTTCAGCAAGCCTACTCAGAATTGTGTCCTCAGTTTGTGTGTCCACATTTGCAAATGCATCATCAAGGATAAGGATTTTTGGTTTTATTATAATAGCGCGTGCAAGTGCACTACGTTGGCGTTGTCCGCCAGATATTGTTATTCCACGTTCGCCGAGTAAGGTCTGCAATCCGTCTGGAAATTCCTCAATTTGCGACAGCAGATCCGCACTGTGCGCTGCTTCCTTTATTTCATCATCGTTCGGTGTGTCTACGCCGTAAGCGATATTATTCCTTAGATAATCTGAAAACAGAAAAGGTTCTTGTTCTACAAATCCGATATTGGATCTAAGGATGCTCAAAGGTATATCCTGGATGTCTACACCATCAATAAAAATAGTACCGCGCTCAGCTTGGCGGATGCGCGGAATGAGATTGACAAGACTGGATTTCCCTGATCCCGTTCCCCCTACAATTGCAAGCGTAGTTCCTTGTTTGATTTTAAGATTGATGTTTTTTAGCACAAGCTGTCCATCAGGATATGAAAAACTTAGATTCCTAAATTCAATTGAACCTTCAATACCTTTCATGTTCCACTTGACATTTTCATCATCGTAAATTTCCTGTTTTTCATTGAGGATTGCATTTATCCGATCCATAGACGCGGCACCACGTTCAAATGTGTTGACAATGAAACCGAGCATAATCATTGGGCGAACAAGCATCATCAGGTAGGCACTGAAAGCAATAAAATCACCAAGTGTTATTTTTTCCTGAATTACATGGAGTCCCCCCATCCAAAGCACGACTACACCAGCAATCCCTGGTAGAAAACGGAACAGTGGAAAGAAGAAGTTCATCAATCGTATCTGCTTGTGATTACGATTGACAAATTCTTGATTCAGTTCCTTGAAGTGTTCAACCTCATCCGCCTCAAGCGTATATGCTTTGACAACCCTGACCCCTGACAAGTTCTCTTGAACCTTTGTATTCATTGTTGAAAAAGCTGCTTGGATTCCCTCGTAATGGACATGTAGCCGTTTTCCAAGTAAACGAATTATGACAACAAGGATAGGATAGGGGAACAAAGCGACAAGAGTCAAGGCGGTATCAATACGCAACATAATCACGAGTGCTAATCCAAAAAATACCGTTGCATCTGCCGTATACATGATAGCACTGCTAAGAACCATCCTAATAGCATTCAGGTCGCTTGTAGCGCGTGTCATCAAATCGCCAGTGCGGACATTATCGTAATAGGCAGTAGAGAGTTTTTGGAGATGGAGAAAAAAGTCGGCGCGCAGATGAAATTCCATCTGCCGAGCGACACCTTGAATCGTGCGGCGTTGGACGAAACGCAAAATTCCACCAAACAGTGCGACACCGAAAATAAGGGCAGCGAAAAAGAGAATTCGCTCTTGGGACACCGTCAAGTTTGGGTCGTCAAATGCTTGTTCTAATTCATCAATAAACGCTTTCAATATCTGCGGACTGATTAGCAAAAGTCCATTTGTTAAAAGGACAAGGATGAAACTGAACGAGATGGCGTATTGATAACGTTTAACGTATTTTTTGAGACCGAGTAGACTACGAATGGTGGATATCCTTCCCGCGCCAGTAAATTTGGACCCCGCGCGTTGCACAAAATAGGTATTGCATTTTGACGTGAATTTGGGGTGGGTGTTTAATCAGTTTAATGTTAAAGTCGTTGGATATTGTAACCGTTTGTGTCGTGGTTGAAAGCAAAAGGTGCATCCAAGAATGTGTATAGGTGAATCATTATTTTATATTACGTGACAGTCTGTTCAACTTCTAATTGTGAGAAGGAACACTATCACAATCCCAAATATACCAATTACCAAAAGGACAAATTATATGCAAAATAGCGAAAATTGGTCGCCTGCTTTTACGCAGCATAACAATAACGATATAACGACTTGGGAACTTCCTGGTGGTGCAATGGCGCGATTAGGACAAGGGAACCTAATGGGGAATGTAGCGTTTTCACCGGATGCCACATGTTTTGTCATGCCAACTACCATTGGACTCTGGTGGTATAATTTATCCACCATGAACCCAATTGCACTGTCGGATACAGATCGCGGAATTATTACGGCTGCTTCCTTTTCTCCAAATGGGCAGTGGCTTGCCACTGGAGATGGAGATGGAATCGTCAAGGTATGGAATGTGGAGAGTAGCGTTTGTGTCGATCAGATGGAACGAGATGAAACAGAGAAACCTTATCATTTAGTTTCTCGATTAGTTTTTTCGGATGATAGCTTGTATCTTGCTGCATCCAGTCGCCGTGATTATATTTTATATATCTGGAATCCTGAGACTGGTGAACGAGTTGCAAAATTCCATGAGGAAACAAATTTTAGGTGGTCGCGTGGGACCGAACGTCCTATAGCCTTTTCTGCAGACGGTAGTTTGTTAGCATGTACCATGCCAGATGATAGTTTGTTTGCAAGTGTGGACTACCAAGGTAGGATTCGATCTTCCGACCATTCTTTTCACAAAATAGCAGTATGGAATATGAAGACTGGTGAACGAATAGCGTGCCTCACGGAACACACCGATTTTGTGTATAGTCTTAGTTTTTCACCTTGTGGCCAATTTCTTGCTTCAGGTGGTCAGGATGGCACAGTTCGAATCTGGAAAGTAATCAACTGGGAATTGGCTAATGCTTTCCACAATTATGGAGCAGATAGGAAGCAGGTATTCTATTCGCCAGAAGGCGTATTGTATGCGGCAGGTGCGTCTGAGTCTACTGTTTCTGTATGGAACGTAGCATCAGGTGAAAAGTCCTACACATACCAAGACGAACATCACAGTATCCATGGCATACATGTTTCAAACCAGAATCAGCTAGCATTTATTACCGTTGAAAGAGAATTACTGACTGGTTTTAAAACGTTGTCGTTAAAGACTTCACAAGTACGAACAGTTAATTATACACATATTGGGACTCCTGATTCTCTCCTCATTTCACCGGATGGGAAGATTCTCTTCAGTGTATGTCGCGGAAAGGGAATAATGTTGTGGGATATTGACAATCTATCGCGTCCCCCAACTCGTTTCAATACTCATGGAAATCATGCAAAGTCTGTTACAGTATCACCAGATGGGAAACTTCAAGCAATTGTGCCTGATGGTATCACTGTAAAGGTGTGGGAAAATAGAAACGCGGAGATGCCAATTACTTCTTTCACACTTCCTGAGCAGAAAGACACTCTCCATGAGCAAGAAAGACAAGTTACAGTAGTCGCGTTCGCCCCAACGCGCTCCTTGCTGGCATGTGGGGATAATGATGGCATGCTGTATGTATGGGATGTACAGCAACAGTACATACGACACGCTATCAAGGCGTATGATGGATGGATTCATTCGGTGGTTTTTAGCCCAAATGAAAAACTACTTGTAAGTATCAGACAGGACGGTCCCATATCCCGGTTGTGGAATGTTGAAAGTGGTGAAGATATTGAGACGTTTCCGAATGCGAATGTGTCCGTAGCGTTTTCACCGAATAGCAATCTAATTGCCTGTGGAATGCGACAAAAAATCTTGCTATGGGATGTAGAACGTAATGAAATCATCATGACATTGCCACACGCACAGGACAGCTGGTGGCCGAATGCATTAGCATTTTCTCAGTGTGGACAGTATTTGGCTTCTGGTTCTTCGTGGGAACGCGATATAGGTATGAAGAGGGTCCCGATTAGATTGTGGAATGTAGAAAGCGGTGAGAATATTGCTATATTCCGAGGACATCCAACAGATGTGCACGCTCTTACTTTTTCACCAGACGGTACGCTTTTAGCAAGTGGGAGTTATGATGGTACCATCCTCCTTTGGGATATGAAACCTTACATAGGTTCTTAAAACCCTTGAACAGATCCAATAAGTATACGTGGCATGCAAGTTCAAAATACTTCAATCTAAATTATACCAATTACCAAGAGGACAAATATATGGAAAATAATGAAAATCGGTCACCTGCTTTTACGCAGCATAACAATAACGATATAACGACTTGGGAACTTCCTGAAGGCGCAACCGCCCGATTAGGACAAGGCAGGATAGATCAAAGTATCACTCCCTCGCCAGATGGAAAGTATTTCGTCGTTTCCAGTGACATAGGGGTGTGGTGGTATGATGTATCAACTATGACTCCTATAGATCTCTGGGACACTGACAGAGGATATATTTCAACTGTCTCCTTTTCTCCGAATAGCAGATGGCTTGCCACAGGTGATGGAGACGGACTCGTCAAAGTATGGGATGTGCAGCGAGGTGTTTGCATTTCCCAAATGGAGCGAGATGAAGCGGAGAAACCCTATCATTCTGTTTCCCGCCTCGTCTTTTCACCTGATAGTCAGCTGCTCGCTGTCTCTAGTCGGCGTGACTACATCTTATACGTCTGGAACACTGAAACAGGGGAACGGATTGCAAAATTTCACGACAATACCAATTATAGATGGTGGCCTTTTCTCTTACGACCTATTGCTTTCTCTCCAGATAGGAGTTTGATCGCTTGTACAATGCCAGATGAGAACTTATTTGCACATGCAGATCGCGGCGGTACAATCCGCACACCTGAACATTCTTCTAACTACATTGCTGTATGGAATATCAAAATAGGTGAACAAATAGCTTGTATTACAGAACATCCTGATTTTGTTTATAGTCTTGTCTTTTCACCTTGCGGGAAATTTCTGGCATCTGGAGGACGAGATGGTACGGTTCGGGTTTGGTCAGTCATAAATTGGGAATTGCTCCACACTTTCCAGAATCTTGGAACGGAACGGAAGAAAGTTTTCTATTCTCCAGAGGGTGTGCTGCACGCTTTGGAAGTTTCTGATGATGCCTTCATCGTGTGGGATGTAGCGCGCGGTGAAAAGGGCAACTTCTACCTTGAAGAGCATAACTCTCTCCATGATGCCCACGTTCCGAAAGACACCCCATTCGTTTCAGTTTCTTACACCCCTCGTGAATTTCGGAAATGGACGGTAGGTGATTCCGAACCACGTTCATTTCCCCATTTACATACTGCTGTTCCCTTTTCGCTTGTTTTTACGCCAGATGGAAAAACACTTGCAGGTGGGTGTTGGAGCGAAAATGAAAAGGTAATGTTATGGGATGTTACCCAACTATCTTCGCCACCATCCAGTTTCACCCTACCTGGAGGAAATTATACCGTCTCTGCGTCGTCACACGGAAAAATCCATGCAACTGGTCGTGATAACACAATTGCCAAGGTGTGGGAAATTGGAAACACTGAGACACCCATTGCCACTTTCACACTTCCTGACGAAGAAATCCCTCTTGCCGAACAAGAAAGACAGGTATCAACAGCAGTGTTCGCACACAAAAGCAACAAACTGGCATGTGGGGATAGTGAAGGCATGTTGTATGTGTGGGATGTACAGCAACAGCACATACAACATGCCTTCAAAGCACATGATGGGTGGATTAATTCACTTGCTTTTAGCCCAAATGAAAAACTGCTTTTGAGCATTAGGAATACTGGACCTGTCTCCCAATTGTGGGATGTAGAAAGTTATGAAGCAATTGATACGTTTCCTAAAAAAACTTATGGGTTTGCTTTCTCACCTTGTAGTACTTTAATTGCCATCGGTAAAGGAAAGGAGATTCTTTTATGGGATATTGAGCATTGTGAAACTGTCATGAATATCCCTCAGCCAAAGGACAGTTGGAATCCATTTGCGTTAGCATTTTCGCCGTGTGGTCGCTATTTGGCTTCTGGTGCGTGGTGGATACGCGGCTTCGGTATTAAGAAGTGTCCAGTGCTGTTGTGGGATGTTGTGAGTGGTAAAAACATCGCTGCTTTTCGAGGGCATTGCAGTGATGTGCAGTGCCTCACTTTCTCACCTGATGGCACGATTTTGGCGAGTGGCGGTTATGACGGTACAATCCTACTTTGGGATATGAAACCCTATATAGACTCCTGAACACCAACAATTAACCCTACAAGTATAACGCCTATATTCAGCCACGAATAATATCAGATACAATTAATAAATCTTACAAGGAAACTGATTTTATGCAAAATAATGAAAAATGGTCGCCTGCTATTAGGCAAACTAAAAACAGTGATATAACTACCTGGGAACTTCCTGATAGTGCAATTTCCCGATTAGGACAAGGGGGAATAATGTCTGACATTGCATATTCTCTCGATGGAAAACACTTTGTATTCGGTAGCACTATAGGGGTTTGGTGGTATGATTTATCTACCATAACCCCTATTGCGTTGTGGGATACAGATCGTGGTATTATTTCCGTAGTCTCCATTTCTCCGGATGGTCAGTGGCTTGCTACTGGGGATGGCGACGGTCTTGTAAAGGTATGGGATGTGCAGCGCGGTGTTTGCGTTGCACAGATGGAACGGAATGAAGACGAGAAATCTTATCATATAGTTTCACAGCTTGTCTTTTCACCGGATAGTCAACGCCTCGCTGTATCCAGCAACCGTGATTATATCCTTTACGTCTATCACCCAGCAACCGGGGAATGTCTTGCCAAACTTTATGATGACCCGAATAAGTTCAGATGGCGTGGTCGCACCAGGCGTCCCATAGCTTTTTCTGCAGATGGCAGTCTATTGGCATGCACAATGCCAGATGAAAGTCTTATGGTGCATGCAGACTCTAATGGTGAGATTCGTTTCCCTGATGGTTCTATCGATTTTATCGCAGTGTGGGATGTAGAGGCGGGTGAACAAATTGCTTGTCTCACAGATACCGAACGTTTTGTGCAGAGTCTCTGTTTTTCGCCGTGTGGTCGTTTCCTCGCCTCCGGTAGATGGGGTGGTCCTGTTTTTGTTTGGTCGGTTGCTGATTGGCAACGGATACATAGCTACCACGATTTCGGCACAGGACGGATGCAAGTCTTTTATTCACCATCGGGTGTTCTGCATGCCGCCCAAAGGTCTGATGACACTTTTGTCGTGTGGGATGTGGCGCGCCGTGAAAAATGTGAACTATCCGTTGAAGTGCAGAGTGTGCTTCAGGGTGCCCACGTTCCTAAGGGCACCCCATTCGTTTTACCTTTCTACAGACCTCGTGAATTTAGAAAATGGACAGGCGGAGATTCTGAACCGTGTTCGTTTCAGCATTTACATACCGGTGTTCCTACTTCGCTTGTTTTTACGTCAGATGGGAAAACACTTGCAGCCGGGTATTGGAACGATAAGGTGAGGTTATGGGATATGATTCAACCATCTTCACCACCCTCTCGTCTCAATCTATCTGGGGAAAGTTATGTTGTCTCCGAATCGACACAAGGAAAAATATACGCAGCCGGTAGTTGCGATGGTAAAACTGCAGAGGTGTGGGACATTGGAAACATTGAGACACCCATTGCTACTTTCAAACTTCCCGACGCAGAAAAAAAATCTAAATTGGTCATGTCAACGGTTGTTTTCGCACCCAAAACCAACCTGCTGGCATGTGGGGATAGTGAAGGCACAATGTATGTGTGGGATGTGCAGCAACAGCACATAAGACACAAGATCAAAGCACATACTGGTTGGATCGATTTTATAGGATTTAGTCCCGATGAAAAGAATATTGTGAGTAAGACAGAGTCCGGGCTTAACTCTCGCTTGTGGGACGTTGAAAATGGTGAACCGATTGAAGCGTTTCCAGAAAGAAATTATGCGTTTGCTTTTTCGCCTTGTAGCACGCTGATTGTCCTTGGTCGAAGAGAGGAGATTCTTTTATGGGATATCAACTGTCGTGAAACTGTCATGAGTATCCTCCCACCGAAGGATAGTTGGAGCCCGTTTGCATTAGCATTTTCACCGTGTGGTCATTATTTCGCTTCTGGGGCAACGTGGATGCGAAACATGAATATAAAGAAATGCTCGGTGCGGTTGTGGAATGTTGCGAATGGTGAAAACATTGCTACCTTCCGTGGGCATCCTACAGATGTCCAGTGTCTCACTTTCTCACCAGATGGCACGATTTTGGCGAGTGGCGGTTATGATGGCACGATTTTGTTTTGGGATTTGAAACCTTATATAAACTCCTAAACACCAACAATCAACCTAACAAGTATAGCACTATACTCAGCCACAAATAGTCTCTAATCCAATTTATAAGGATACTGAATTTATGCAAAATAGTGAAAAATGGTCGCCTGCTATTAGGCAGTCTGCAAGCAATGATATAACTACCTGGGAACTACCCGATGGTGCGGTTTTCCGATTAGGACAAGGGAAAATAATGTCTGATATGGCATACTCGCCTAATGGCAAGTTCATTACATTTGGAACTGCTGTAGGGTTATGGGGGTATGATTTATCCACCATGACCCCTATTGCACTATGGGACACAGATCGGGGATGCATTTCTGCTGTCTCCTTTTCCCCAAATGGCAAGTGGCTTGCCACAGCTGATGGGGACGGACTCGTCAAGGTATGGGATATGCAGCGCGGTGTATGTATCAAGCAAATGGAGCGGGATGAAGAGGAGAGATCTTACCATTATGTTTCTTACCTCGTCTTTTCACCCGATAGTCAACGTCTTACAGTGTCCAGCACACGTGATTATATCCTATATGTCTATAACCCAGAAACCGGTGAACGTATTGCGAAACTCAATGACGACCCGAATAAATTTAGATGGCGCGATCGCACCAGGCGACCCATCGCTTTTTCTGCAGATAGCCGTTTATTGGCGTGTCCAATACCTGATAACAGTTTAGCCATACAAGCCAAACCTGGTGGAACCATTCATCTTCCTGAGAATTTTACCGAATTCATTGCTGTGTGGAACATAGAAACACAAGAACAACTTGCCTGCCTCACAAATACCGATGGGGTTGTACGAAGCGTTTGTTTTTCACCTTGTGGACGGCTCCTTGCCGCTGGTGGACGGGGTGGATCAATTCGGGTGTGGTCTGTTGACAATTGGCAACAGACTAAGGAGTACCGCGATTTTTTTGGGACAGGACGGATGCAAGTTTTCTATTCACCATCTGGTGTTCTGCACGCTTCCCAAAAATCTGATGAAACCTTTGTCGTGTGGGATGTTGCGAGCGGTGAAAAATGCGACTTTTCCTTAGATGAACATAGTTCTCTTCAAGGTGTCCATGTTCCCAAGGGAACACCATTCGTTTTACCTTTCACCAACCCTCGTGAATTTCGGAAATGGACAGTCGGTGATTCTGAGCCGCGTTCGCTTCCGCATTCACATACTGGTGTACCATTTTCGCTTGTTTTTGCGCCAGATGGGAAAACACTCGCAGGTGGGTATTGGAGCAAAGGTGAGGAAGTAATGTTATGGGATATTACCCAACCTTCCTCACCACCATCCAGTGTCAACCTACCCGGAAGAGATTATGTTCCTTCTGTTTCGCCTCAGGGAAAAATCTACGGAACGGGTCGTGATGGCCCTGTTACCAAGGTATGGGACATTGGAAACACTGATACACCCACCGCCACTTTTACACTTCCCAGCGAAAAAAGCCCACTTGCCGAACAAGAGCGACAGGTATCAACAGCATCATTCGCACACAAAACCAACCTGCTGGCATGTGGGGATAGTGAAGGCACAATGTATGTGTGGGATGTGCAGCAACAGCACATACGACACACGCTTAAAGCGCATTCCGAATGGATTAATTTTATAGCATTTAGTCCAAATGAAAAGAATATTGTGAGCGCAACAATGGACGGACCTGTTTCCAAGTTGTGGGACCTTGAAAGCGGTGAAGCGATTGAAACGTTTCCAGAAAGAAATTATGCGTTTGCGTTTTCACCTTGTAGTACCTTGATCGCACTCGCTCAGATAGGTCGTCCGTCAGAAATAGTATTATGGAATATCAACTGTGGTGAAACTATAATTAGGATACCTCAACCGATGGATAGTACGTATCCATTTGCATTGGCATTTTCACCATGTGGTAGATTTTTGGTTTCCGGTGCATCGTGGATAAGAGGATTCGGTATTAAGAAGTGTCCGGTGCGGCTGTGGGATGTTGCGAGTGGCGAGAACATTGCTACCTTCCGAGGACACCCAACAGACGTGCAGTGTCTCACTTTCTCACCAGATGGCACGATTTTGGTGAGTGGCGGTTATGACGGTACAATCCTGCTTTGGGATTTGAGACCCTATATAGACTCCTAAACACTAACAATTAACCAACAAGTATAGCGCTATACTCAGCCACAAAAAACTCTAACCCAATTTATAAATCTTACAAGGAAACTGATTTTATGCAAAATAATGAAAAATGGTCACCTGCTATTAGGCAGCCTGAAAACAGTGATATAACGACCTGGGAACTTCCTGAAGGCGCAACCGCCCGATTAGGACAAGGACAAATGATGGACGATATAACACCGCAACCAATTGCTCCATCGCCAGATGGGAGATATATCGCTGTAGGCAATACAATAGGAGTTTGGTGGTATGATCTTTCTACTATGACTCCGATTACTTTATGGGATACAGGTAGGGGATGGATTACTGCTATTTCTTTTTCACCCAATGGCAAATGGCTTGCTACGGGAGACGGGGAAGGGATAGTCAAGGTATGGGATGTGAAACGCGGTGCCTGCATTTCAAGGTTGAAAAGAGATGAGACGAAGAAAATTGCACAAAATATGTTTGGAGTTAATTTTGTTTCACATTTAGTCTTTTCCCCTGATAGTCAGTATCTTGCCTCCTCAGCCAATGCGGACTATATCGTTTATGTTTGGCACACAGAGACAGGTGATAGGGTCGCAAAATATCATGTTGAAACCAATTTCAGATGGTTCCGTGGCAAACCTCGTCCTATTGCCTTCTCCGCTGATGGTTCACTACTTGCCTGCACAATGCCCGACTACAATTTGCTTGCTTGTGCAGACTCTTTAGATAGAATTCGAATTCCAGAAAACTCCTTTAACTATATTGCAGTATGGAATTTGAAAAGCGGCAAACATATCGCTTGTCTTACAGAACCTACGGATTCTGCTGTGAGTCTCTGCTTTTCACCGTGTGGGAAGTTTCTCGCATCCAGCGGGCAGAAAGGTACAGTTAGGGTTTGGACACTTGACGATTGGAAAATGACACAAGAATTCCACGACTATGGAATAGAACCAAAGAAAGTCTTCTATTCACCAGAGAGCGTCCTATATGCTGCTGAAGTCTCTGATGATACCCTCACCGTGTGGGACGTAGAACGTGAGAAAAAGTCCGATACTTACCTTGAAGCACATCACGGACTTCAAGGTAACCATTTACCAAAAGAATGCCCTTTCGTCTCCTTAACCGAAAGCGAATTTAAGGTATGGAACGTTGGCGACACCCAACCCAAGACATTGAGTTATTCGTATATCGATGTACCTTATTCCCTCGCCTTTTCTCAGGATGGAAAAACCCTTGCAGCCTCATCTCCGGGAAATACATTGATGTTCTGGGACACTGCCAATCTCTCTCAACCATCAAGCCGTTTTGACAAAGCACGAGGAAACTTCATTTTTTCTACGTCACCGATGGGAAAATTGTATGCTACTGAATATAAATACGATACTACGGGATATTGGATGATTAGAGTATGGGAACTTGCAAACGACAAGACGCCAATCGCTTTTTTCTTCTTTCCTGAGCAAGGAAATCGAGTAGGACCGTGTAGTTCAATATTTGCGCCAGTCCGTAACTTAATCGCTTGTGGGGACACTGAAGGCACGCTTTATGTGTGGGATGTGGAGCAGCAAGAGATGTTACACCAACTCAAAGCACATACCGCTCGGATACCTATTGTTGCATTTAGTCCAAACGAAAAACAGCTCGTGAGTATCAGTTTTTATGGTGGAACTAATTCTCGATTGTGGGATGTTGAAAGTGGTGAAGCAATTGACGCATTTCCAAATAAAACCCCACACATCGCATTTTCACCGTGTAGTACCATGGTCGCTTGTTGTGGAGAAAAAGAGATTCTATTATGGGATATTGAGCATCGCGAAATGCTCAAGACCATTCCGCAGCCGAAGGATAGTTGGGAGCTACTGTATGCGTTAGCATTTTCACCGTGTGGACGATACCTCGTATCCGGCACCTGGTGGGACAAGTGGATGGATAACATGCTAATTAGGTTGTGGGATATTGCAAGCGGTGAAAATATCGTCACTTTCCGGGGGCACAGTAGCGATATTCAAGACCTCGCTTTCTCACCAGATGGAACAATTTTAGCAAGTGGCAGTTATGATGGCACAATCATGCTTTGGGATATGACACCTTACATTCAAAGTTAGCACCTCAGCGTGTGCAAGGCAATTGCCAACTATAATCTTATGTTACATCAAAACATAATCAAGGAGAAAATATGAAACAAAATAGAAAACCCGCACCATTCAATGCCGTTGCGGGTGACACTGAAGGAACGACATGGGCATTGCCAGAAAACGCAATTGCTCGGTTTGGGAAAGGAAGAAGTGCTAAATTTGCACTCTCACCCAATAATGCGTATTTCGCTGTCGGGACACTTATGGGACTTTGGTGGTATGATATGTCGTCAAAATCACCTATCGCTTTGTGGGAAACAGAACGAGGGATGATTTCCGCCCTCGATTTTTCACAAAATGGAGAATATATTGCTACCGGAAGTTACGACGGTATCATTAAAGTACTGGATGTTGAGAGTGGTGAGTGCATGGCACAGATGAAACGGATGCAAGAACATAATATCTATTGGAAAATTGCCTTTTCACCGGATAGTAAATGGATTGTTACCGCGAATCAGCAGGGAATCGTAGAGGTATTAGATGTTCATCGCGGTGTGTGCGTCGCACAAATGGATCGAAGCGAACGTGAAGTTATATCAGCTGATATTTACGAATCAGAATTCTCTCCAAATGGACAGTACGTCGCTACTACTGTAGATGATCTTGGTACAAAAGGCACACAAATTTATATTTGGTGTCCAGAGACAGGTGAGTTATTTTTTAAATTCGCGGGTATAGAGTTTGTCTTTTCTCAAGATAGTCGCTTATTGGCTGCCGCGACTCCTGACGAATCCGTTAACGATGGTGATTGGATTGCCCCATGTGTTTCAGTGTGGGATATAGCGACAGGTGAACGTATCGCGCACTTCATAGGACATAACGATTGGGTAGATTTTATCACCTTCTCACCTTGTAATAAATTCCTCATATCAAGTAGTAGGGATCAAAGCTTGCGCGTCTGGGACATCGTAAAGGGTAGGCAAAAGGAAGTTTATACTGATTTTCAAACGACTCGGGTAGTACCATTCTACTCCGAAGAAGGGGAATTATTTACGATTGTGGATGGGGAACATACTATTGAAGTGTGGAATGTGGAAGGTAGAGAAAAACTTCCCATTCCAGAAATTCATCCTCGCAGCATTGATGCTATGTGGTTTAGAGAGTTCCCACAACAGGCTCTGATAGACATCACACATAGTAAAAAGCCTAAGGTGGGAAATAACATACACTTAACCACAACGCTTCGCGGATTTGACAATGTTCCGCAACCTGTCCTATTTTTACCGGATGGAAAGACGCTTGCAAGCACAAGTGATCGTAGGGGAATTGTGTTATGGGATATTGAAAGTAAACAGGTGCAGGAAACATTACTTGAGGATAAGCGCATTACCTCTTTCACTGTTTTACCTTGTGGAAACATCATCGGTGCGTATATCCAAGCCAATGATGACTATGGCTGTGTGTGGGACGCTGAGAATCCTGACGAACTGATCGCTGAATTTACAGAAAAAGCACAATTAACTTGGAAAATAGCATTCTCACCGACAAGCGATCAACTTGCAGTTGGAAGTAGAGCAGGCACAATCTATCACTGGGATTTCAAACTTAAAGAGAAACTGAAACCATTCACTGGACATACCGATTTCATCTGGTCGGTGGAATATTCACCGGATGGCAAAAGACTCGTAAGTGGTTCAAGTGATAGAACTGCTCGACTGTGGGACGTAGAGACAAGCAAAGAGATTGCTACACTGCCTTTGGACAAACCCAGCATACTGATGGAGATTGCATTTTCACCGTGTGGTAACTTGATTGCGGGCGGGATGTACGGCGAACTACGAATCTGGTGTGCCGAAACCCTAACAACACTTTTTGCAATACCGCAGCCTGAATCAGAGAACCCTTATGCTTTGGCATTTTCGCCGTGTGGACGTTATCTCGCGTCCGGCACTTGGTGGCATGAAGGAATGGAGAAGATGGCAATTAGGTTATGGGAGGTTGCAAGTGGTGAGAATATCGCTACTCTTTGGGGACATCCGACAGACATTCAGTCGCTTGGATTTTCGCCGGATGGAACGCTTTTGGCGAGTGGTAGCTTTGATGGTACTATCCTGCTATGGGATATGAAACCTTATATGGATGACGTGTGTTCATAATCAATCATGGTTCATGGCTACGCAGGTTTTGATATACTCCCCCAGCTGATGAGGATTATAGTGAAATCCACAATTACCTGGACATTGGCGAGGTTAGGAAACCTCGCCAGCGTTATGGTGCGGGGATTGTTGTTCATTGGAATGTCCACATATTTTCGGATTTTACTTTAATTTATTAATTCGGTAATTTTCGGTCTGCACGAAGCACGCGTGCCCTGCTGCTGGCGAGGTTTCCTAACCTCGCCACAGGACCGATTTATTTTTTCACTCTTCATCAGCTGAGGGGATATGTCAATTTTGACTCCATAATACAAACCTGCTATGTAACCAATCTATTCGTCAAGCCAACTCATCATACTACGTAAATTCTTGCCAACTGCCTCAATTTCCAATTCAGCTTCTTGTCGGCGAAGTGCTTGCAGTACAGGTTGATTTGCCTGATTTTCAAGCACCCATTCTCGTGCGAAAACACCGCCTTGCACGTCTTTTAGAATCTGGCGCATTTTTTCTCGAACATCATCGTCAATGAGTTGCGGGCCGCGTGTCAGGTCACCATATTCAGCGGTGTTACTCACATCGTTGCGCATCTTACTCAATCCGCCGGTATAGATAAGGTCTACGATTAGTTTTAACTCATGGAGACATTCAAAATATGCCATCTCTGGTTGATAACCTGCCTCTACGAGTGTATCAAAAGCTGCTTTGATGAGGGCAGCGGTGCCGCCACACAGCACAGCTTGTTCACCAAAAAGGTCGGTTTCAGTTTCTTCACGAAATGTCGTTTCCATGACCCCAGCGCGTGTGCCGCCAATGCCTCTTGCATAAGCGAGTGCAATATCGCGGGCAGCACCAGTGGTATCTTGATGGATAGCAATGAGACACGGCACACCGCCACCACCTTCAAATACTTCACGGACAAGAGAACCAGGTCCCTTCGGGGCGATCATCGTAACGTCAATATCGTCTGCAGGGACAATCTGTCCAAAATGAACGCTAAACCCGTGTGATACCATCAGCATGTTTCCTGCTTGCATATTCGGGGCTATCTGCTCGCGGTAGACGGCAGAATGTTTTTCGTCGGGGATCAGAATCTGGACAATATCCGCCATCGTTGATGCTTCTTCCACCGTTTTGACAGTTATGCCTTCTGCTTCCGCGCGTGCTTTTGAACGACTGCCCTCATATAACCCAACAACAACGTTTGCGCCGCTATCTTGTAAGTTTAGTGCTTGTGCCCTGCCCTGCGCACCATAACCGATAATGGCGACGGTACGCTCCTTTAGTAAATCAAAATTGGCATCGCTATCGTAATAAATTGTTGCCATACAATTTTTTCCTCTCTTTTGAATCTTTTCTGATAAAGTCTATGCCCACCAACGAGTTCCTATTTTGTAGCACCCCGCATCATCGCAATTTTGCCAGTGCGCGCTAACTCAATGATACCGTACGTACTGAAAATATCAATCGCCGCTTTCAATTTACCCTCATCCCCAGTAATCTCAAGCACAAGAGAGGCAGGTTTCATATCTATCACCCGTCCACGAAAGACCTCTGCGACTTGTAGAATCTCGGTGCGTTTTTGTGGATCATCGGTAGCAACCTTGATAAGAACAAGTTCACGTTCAACATGTGTGCCAGTGGAAAGGTCTGTAACCTCAATAACGTCAATCAATCTGTTCAAATGTTGATAGATTTGCTCAATTATCTGTGCGTCGCCATGCGTAACAAGAGTAATCTGTGAGATGCTCTCGTCGTGAGTCTCAGCGACGTTGAGACTATCAATATTAAAACCACGCCCACTGAAAAGTCCTGCGACGCGTGCAAGGACTCCAAATCGGTTTTCGACCAAAACTGAAAATATGTGTCGTTTTTCTTTACTCATTATATTTAACTTCTACTTTTTATTATACAGCGTATCTCATAAATGCAATTTTGTCCAAATTTACCGGATCGCGTGTCCAGTGAATCGGGGTTAGAAACCCCTCCTACGATTTATGAGATAGGTTGTAGTAAAATCCGAAAATATGTGGACATTTCAATGAACAACAATTCCCACACACGCTCGTGCTGGCGAGGTTTCCTAACCTCGCCAACGTAAAGATAATTGTGAATTTTACTATAAATCGTCCTTTGATCTGTAGTGGATAGATGTGGTTTAGGAAAATCAGGACAGTCCGCGTATAACATCTCCAAGCCCTGCCCCGGCTGGCACCATCGGGAATACGTTCTCATCTTCATCAACAATGAAGTCAATCACGACAGGACCATCGTTAATCCCTTTTGCCTTCAGTAATGCGGGTTCAACATCTTCAGGGTGTTCAACGCGTAGACCGGTTGCCCCGAATGCTTGTGCAAGCAAGGCGAAATCAGGGTTGTCGTGGTAATCCACAGCAGAATAACGTTTATTATGAAAAAGTTCCTGCCATTGCCGCACCATCCCTAAATACATATTGTTAATGATAAAGATTTTAAGTGGTAACTTCATGGTAATCGCGGGTACTAATTCTTGAATAGTCATGATATAGGAACCATCACCATTGATATTAACAACAGTCTTGTCCGGACATCCGAGTTGTGCACCGATTGCTGCTGGCAAACTGAAACCCATTGTACCGAGGCCACCTGAGTTTAGCCATTGACGCGGTTCGGTAAATTTGAAGTATTGTGCCGCCCACATCTGATGTTGCCCAACATCTGCTACAACAATCGCATCCCTATAATGTTCATAAATCTGCTCTATAACATATTGCGGCATTACTTTATTGGCTTTTTGCTCGTATTCAAACGGATATTTCTGTTTCCATTCCTGAATTTGATTACGCCACGGGTCAATATCCGCTGTGTCAACCAATTTATTTAGTTCGGTGAGAACGTTCTTGGCATCGCCAACAATTGGTACATCTACTGGTACATTTTTCCCGATACAGGACGCATCAATATCAATATGGATTTTTTTCGCATTCGGAGCGAATTTGTCAAGGTCACCAGTAACCCTATCATCAAATCTTGCACCGATGGCAACAATGAGATCCGCATCAGTGAAAGCATAATTCGCACAGCAAGAACCGTGCATGCCGGGCATCTCCATCGCCAACGGATGCGTTTCGGGAAACGCGCCGAGTCCCATCAATGTGACGGTAATAGGAATTTGTGTTTTTAGCGTCAACTCTTGGAGTTCTTCACTTGCATTCGCCAGCACAACACCACCACCAGCATAAAGCATCGGCTTTTTTGCTTCCTTAATTAAGGCTGCGGCTTTTGCAATTTGCGCAGGATCGCCGTCCACTTGCGGTTTATAACTGCGAATATCAACTGTTTCTGGGTACTGAAATAGAGTCTCATTTTTCTGAGCATCTTTAGCGATGTCAATTATAACGGGACCAGGTTTTCCTGTACTTGCGATATGAAATGCTTCCGCGACGACATCTGCTACTTCATCGCAACTTTTGATGAGATAACTGTGCTTACAGATTGGTCGCGTTACGCCGATAACATCGCATTCCTGAAAAGCATCGCTTCCGATAAAATCAGTTAATACCTGTCCGGTAATCGCCACCATCGGAATAGAATCCATATAGGCAGTTGCGATTCCAGTGACGAGGTTAGTTGCGCCGGGGCCGGAGGTAGCAAGTGCAACACCGACCTTCCCTGTGACGCGCGCATATCCATCCGCAGCATGTGAAGCTCCCTGCTCATGCCGCATCGGAATCAATTTTACTTCTGTTTCGTCGTACAGGGCATCGAAAATCGGCATTGCCGCGCCACCGTTCACACCGAAGATATATTCGACACCTTCACGTTTAAGACAATCAACCAGGATTCGCGCTCCTGAAAGTTCCATGCCAATTTCCCTCATAAACGGTCCTAAGACACATTCCGTTGTGCCGTAAGTTTGTTGAAAGTAAAAAACCTTCTCGTTCCAACTTTGGAGACGAGAAGGATACATAAAATGACCTTACCGTGGTACCACTCCAATTCTTTCCCTGTTTTCAAGGAAAAGCACTTTTGGGATGCGATAACGGACATCATACCGACTAACCCTACTTATCGAGATTCGGAGAATCGCTCCTACAGTTGTTCAGATTAGCAGCTCCAGGGCGACCTTCAGTCGTAGGAACTTGAGAAGACCTTTCAGCCTGTGAGTCTTCCTCTCTTGCAAGCCCGATGGACTTACTCCTCCCCTTCAACGCTTTTCAGTAATCTATTTAATTGTATTATACACACCGTTTTGCTAAAGATTACGGTGTTTTGAAAGTATTTATCTTTCCTTTTTAATTATAACACCTCATAAAGGAAATGTCAAATAAAATTTAACCTTGGAGTGTGTAAAGTTTTTTGCATGTGTGTTGTCTGAATCTCGGATTTCGCGGAGGACGCGGATGAAGGTTGGCAAGAGAAGTTCTTTTTTCAAGAAATTTATAGTAAAATCTATAATTAATGAGACACTTCTAAGCATCAGACTATTAGTTTGTGCTACAACACCCGTGGTAGGTTCGGTTTCCTAACCGAACCATAAGCGTCAATTTAGTGGGTATAATGTCCGTTTAACATTGAAAGATAAGGTTTTCAATTCAAATTTCTTCTATAGGAGCGACCTCGAATCAACGCCAAATGCGCCTTTGGCATTTGTCGGGTCGCGACCCGGAGGTCGCTCCTACAAAATATAAGAGGCACCAATACCACGCGCGCATTTGGCGTTGATTTGGCAATGAATTCGCGACTACGAACGCTTGTCTTCTTAAATTGATGCCTATGGTTCGGTTTTCTAACCGAACCGAACACAATGTCCAATTAATTCTAAAGTCTACTATAGTATCAGACAACGCACCTCAGTCCAAACTTTTGCCAAAATATTTACACACCCGTATCAAGTTACCCTTGACATTAATCTATATCTATGTTAAAACCATGTTATGAAAAAAACAAAAATAAACATTATCTGCATCATTTTCTTAACAGGTTTCTATCTTGGGAGTCAAGGGTGCGCCCTCAATTTTGACACGGGCGGTTCCGTCTCAGGTATCATCAAAAAATCGGGTGAGTTAACAGAAAATGAAGTTTGGGATGGACGTATCCATGTAACAGGAACAGTTATCGTTCCAGAGGGTGTAACGTTGACTATTCGTGCGGGTACAATTGTCGGCTTTGAACCATCAGACAATCCCATTGAACTGGTTGTACAGGGTGAACTCTACGCAGAAGGCGCACCTGATAGAATGATAGTCTTCGGTTCTTTAGGCAAACAATCGGCAGCAAAAACTGAAACAGATCCAAAAAGCACAATGTCGCAAACGTTAACAAGAGATGCGATAAAGCATCAAATTACGATGCCAACTGAATCTTCAACTCAAGCGATGACCGCAGAGCCGCCAAAAGCAGGGGATTGGCTGGGTATCACAATTGAAGCGCAGAGTCCAAATAGCCGACTCACGTACTGCCGTATTCAGCATGCCACTACTGCTATTTTTTGCGGAACAGATTCTGTCCAAATTGAAAGATGTCTGTTTAGTGAGAACAAAATCGGTGTGCTTTGCGATAATACGAACCCAACTATCTCCGCTAATGAGTTCAACAGAAATGGGAGTGGTGCCCAATTCCGCGGGACTGCCGCGCCTGAAGTAGAATATAACGAATTCAATGCTAACCGATTTGGACTGGTATGTGAAGATGATTCACGTCCACGTATCCAACATAACAATATCCGATCAAACTATGAATACGCTATCATCTGCTATTCTACTGCCTCGCCTGAGATCATATCCAACAATATCACATTGAACAGTGGGTGGGCAGTTTACGATGGTGGCAGACTCCGAGACAATTATATTAGTGGAAATAAACAGGTCGGACTGAATGTTACTGAAATGAGTATTAGCACGCAGAGCGACCAGTTTTATGGCGTTGATGAAGTCCTTGATCCCAGAAATACACCTGTCTTAGAGGCTGGTGTACCAAACGATAAATTTTAGCCAAATGAACCGAGTCAAAGCATATCTTGAACTCATCCGTTATCCGCTTTTTGCAATTCCAATCGTCGCGACGCTTCCAGGGGTGCTCATTGCGAGCGAAGGGAAATTGACGTGGCGTGTTGTTGCTGCACTCGTCATTGCGATGTTCGGCTACTTTGCAGGGATGATAAAAAATGACTATTTTCACCACGAAACAGATGCTCGGACAAATCCTGAACGTCCACTCCCTTCAAATCGGTTAACACCTAAGCAAGCACTCGTCCCAGCAAGTATTATCTATGCACTCTGTGTCATCAGTGGATTTTTGCTAAGCGTAAAAGCAGGTTTGTTGGTAATAGCATTAGTCGCAATTTCGCATCTCTATAATGCGATTTTCAAAGCAAAAGGAATCTTAGGGAGTTTGACACTGCCTTTGGGAATTGGGTTGTTGAACGTTTTTGGTGCGTTGGTCGTAAGTAATAGTGTCCCACGATTAGTGTGGTATGCATTTGGGGCTACAACGTTCTATGACTTAGGCACGCATATTATAACCACATTTAAAGACATTTCCCGTGACAAACAGCACGGTATCACGACAACACCGGTGCAACTCGGTATTCGTCCAGCACTGTTTTTGTCTGCTGCCGCAACGATTTTAGCATTCGTCATCGCACTTTTACCGTATTGGTTGGAACAACCGCTTGTCCAAAAATCCTATGCCGTTTGGGTAATTCTGGGTTTGGTTGCTGCTGTTGTTACCCGTATCCCGCTATATCTCCAACCGAACGAGAAAAACGGTTATTTTGCCTTAAAAGGGTCAATGATTGGTTCAATACTCTTTTTTCCGTGCCTAGTGGGTACACAGGTATCAATTGGTGTCTCTACAGCTATTATTTTGCCGTTACTATTTGTGACAATGCTACTGTTGAGAACATCACGACAAGAGGTATAAAGATAAAAACGAATAAAGGATAAAACATGAAAAATATCGTTTTGTTAATTACTGATACGTTCCGCTATGATAACCTCGGTGAACGGGCAGAAAAACCTATCCGTACACCGATGCTTGATAAATTTGAAGCAGAACGCGCAACTGCTATAGACAAATTTTATATGAGCAGTTTTCCCACAATTCCACACCGCACTGATGTTGCGACTGGTACATTGGGATGGCCGCACTACGGGTGGCAGCCCATTGATCAGAGCGGACCAAACCATATTGCACAACTTTTAGGGGGGCAAGGATACGCCACGCAGCTAATTTGCGATTGCCCGCATCTGTTCAATGCCCGCTTCCAGCAAGGATTTCAGGCTGCGTTCCAACACCGTGGACAAGAAGGGGACAAACCATTACTCCATCTCAATGATGAAATACAGACAATCATGCCGGATGAGAAAACCCGTCCAAATCCTTCGTTCCGAGGAAACACCTTGCCCAATACACACCGTTGGACAAACCGATACTATCAATACGAGGCAGAGACGTTTTCTGGCAGGACATCGCAAACCGCCATAAGATTTTTAGAGGAGAACTATCACTCAGGTCCTTTCTTCCTTTGGGTTGATTTCTTTGATCCGCACGAACCCTGGGATCCACCAGAATATATTGTCAAACGTTACGATCCAACCTATTCTGGACCGCCAATGCTTCATCCCAATTATGGACGGTCATCTATTTATACAGATGCGGAGTTGCACAACCTGTGGGCACATTATGCGGGTGAATCCGAACTTGTGGATCGACACATCGGTCAGATTATCCAAAAAGTTGATGACCTTGAACTTTGGGATGATACGCTTGTTGTTGTAATGTCTGACCACGGCATGTCTATCGGAGAACACGAGAGAACAGGGAAATCAAATATTGATCCTGAGGATCCGAGGTATTGGCCCACCTATCCCGAAATTAACCATCAAATGTTTTTGATTGCTGGTAGCGATGTGCCGCAAGGACAACGTCTTGATCTAATTGCTCAACCGATGGACATTCTGCCAACTTTGTGTGATTTAGCAGGTGTTACACTTGATCCGCGGAAACCTTTTGAGGGGCGTTCTTTTGCAGATGCGCTTCTTAGCGGTGATTCTCAGCACAGGGAGTATGCAGTAACAGGAACTCATATCGGTTCACGCAATGGCACCGTACCACGCCGCGCGACAACACCCTTCCTTGTCACTGAACGTTGGGGATACGCACCTGTTGGTGCGCACGGCACACCTGAATTGTTTGACTTGACAGTTGATCCAATTGCAACGAATAATCTTGCGAAGGACAACGCTGCGCTTGTTACCGAATTGCATCAACTCTTTATGGCACATCTTTTGGAGCATAACGCACCAGAGAATTTCCTTGCGCTATGGCAAGAGTCTCCTACAGGAGATGGCAAAGGAAAGTGGGCAATTGATTATCCGGAAGAAGATAAAGAATAGAGCAGACTATCAATTTACACGACACTAAATCCTTTTACTATCGCGAAGGAATGAGAACGAGATGGAAACTTCAAATTCGTTGTCTGATGAACTCAAACATATTGTCGGGGCGTCTGGCATGCTGTCGGAAGAACAGATTTCTGCGTATAGTTTTGACGGTATTGTTCCAAAAACAGTGGTTCTACCTTCATCTGTACAAGAAATACAAAATATCCTTCGGTTTGCATCAGATCAGAGTTTATCTATAATGCCTGCAGGTGCAGGGACAAAACTCGGAATTGGCAACTTAGCTGAAGAAACGGATATTGTGTTGGTAATGACTCGGCTGAATAAGGTGGTGGAATACGAACCGGCAGATTTGACTGTGACAGTTGAAGCGGGCATTAAGTTGGCTGAACTTCAAACTGAGTTGGCACAACATCGGCAGTTTCTTCCGCTAAATCCGCCTTATGCAGACCGGTGTACTATTGGCGGAATTGTTGCCACAAATGCCAGCGGTCCGCTACGTCTTCAATATGGGACTCCACGAAATTTAGTTTTAGGAATGCATGTAGCACATATTAGTGGTACGGTTGTTAAGAGTGGCGGAAAAGTCGTTAAAAACGTTGCGGGATACGACCTTAACAAACTGTATATCGGGGCATTCGGAACGCTCGGTATTATTACCGAAGTAACTCTTAAATTAGCACCGATGCCTGCTCATCAGGCAATACTTGCCGCGCAGTTTCAATCCATTCGCGAAACGGTTAATACTGGATTAAGTATCGTCAGTTCACAGACATTGCCATCTTTCGTAAATCTGTTAGTCAATGTGCCTATCAATCAGTTTCAGGAGAAGAAACCGACACTAATAGTTGGATTTGCTGGGGATTCGGAAACTGTGGCATGGCAGCTCAACGCAACCCAAACACTTATGGAACAAAATGGTGCTTTAGGTGTGCAAATAATAGAAGGTGAATCGCGAGTTAACATTAGTCATGTTGTGCAGGAGTTTACAGCGGTTGATAATGCTCATGGGACTTCGCTTGTAAAGATAAATCTCAAACGATCAGATATAGCAGAATTTGCTGAGCAGCTTCGTAAAGAGACTAATGAAATGATGGTACTGTTGGGAAACGGTGTGTTGTATCTCAAAATTATTATAAATTCTAACACCGATTTTCAACGACTTGCAAATACCCTGACAAAACTGCGTCAACGTGCTATAGATTTGGGAGGCAATCTTATCATAGAGACAGCACCCCCTGAACTCAAACGGCAGATTGATGTGTGGGGGTCAATAGGTAGCACAGAAAACTTAATGAAACAGGTTAAAGCAAAATTTGATGCGTCTGGGTTGTTGAACTCTGGGCGTTTTGTTTCAAGTATCTAATCTGTGTTACGCTTGTCTATATCGCTCTTGAACTAACGTCTTAATATCTTTTATCGGATGTTTCCCCGGTTACTTCCGTGTAGAAAAAAGGTGAAAACATGGAAAAGACAAGGAGCATTTTGTGGATCGATTGCACATTAAAAGCACCGCCAGCAAGCGCACATTTAAAATCTGAGTTGAAGCCTTATATTCGATTTTTAGAATATCACGGATACGATGTTTCATTAGCAGATAGCAGCGTTCAGGGTATCGCTTTATTGCGGGATATTACGTTTCACGCGGTATTATTAAATTATGATGTCCCAACACGAACTAATGACTTACTTTCATATATCCGTAAAGAGGATGCACATATCCCACTCATTTTGTTGACGCAGGCGGGCGATCAAGAGATGATGGCGCAAGCGAGTCTTCATGGTGTTGACGACGTGTTGATTATGCCTACAAATCCCAGGCAGTTGCTTTCATCACTCACATTTTTACTGGAAAAGCACAACCTACAAGAAGCATATACGCCTCAAGCTTACGTAGAGAACTTTAATAAGCAGAGCTCTTTGGACAACAGCCAAGCGCATACCATGGTTGATCACTACCATGATAATGATTGGCAAGCATGGATAGATACCTATATCCATTTCGTTCAATGGGATATTAAATTAGATGGACTTTCTAATGTTGAAGAGTTGAGAACAATCCATGCCAGCGAAAAACGCGAAGCCAATTCGACCTTTGCCGACTATATCCAAAACGGCTATAGTCGGTGGCTTGAGGGTGAAAACTCGCCCACTTTATCTGTAGATGTTTTCTACAAACACGTAATTCCTGAGATCCAAGTAGGAAAATCTGTACTATTTGTTGTAATGGATTGTATGCGGTTAGACCACTGGTTGAAAATTGAGCCGCTGCTCTACCGTGATTTCCACATGACAAAACACTATTACTACTCTATATTACCGACGACAACGCACTATGCGCGCAATGCTATTTTTAGCGGTCTGTTTCCGAGAGATTTAGCCGAACGATACCCCGCTCTATATGCTGAACCGGATGAAGAACATACAAGTATCAACCGTTATGAGAAAGAGTTGATGCGTTTACAACTTGAACGGCATGGGATTGCCCTCAAACCGTCACCACACTACTTCAAAATTTTTGATACACGCGGAGAAATTCAATATCTACAGTGGTTAACTGACGCAAACCGAATAAGTTTAGCAGCAGTCGTGGTTGATTTTCTTGACATGCTGACACATTTACGTAGCGACGTGGCTCTTTTCCAGCAACTTATTCCAAATGAAGAAGCGTTTCGGACGCTTGTACAAACTTGGTTTCGAAATTCCAGAATATATAAAATAATTAAGCTTGCAGCCGAACGGGAGATAACTATAATAATGACATCAGATCACGGTTCGGTGTTGTGTCAAAATGCTGCCAAAATATCAAGTCAGTATGAACTTTCGAGTGGACTTCGGGTAAAAGAAGGTAAGGAAATATCGTGTGATCCTGAAGTGGGTTATTTTATAAATAACCCAGAAGCATATAGATTACCTTATGAGGCATCAGAGAAAAACTATATTCTTGCTAAAGAGGATTACTATTTTGTTTATGAAAGACAGTTTAACGTCTACAAAGAGATGTTTCACGGGAGTTTCCAACATGGAGGTGTTTCTTTAGAAGAGATGATTCTTCCGTGTGTTGTACTTGAGCCTCGGTGAGGGCTGTGTCCGAGTAGTGTTTAATCAATTAACACCATAGGTGTCAATTTAGCGCCTGATTTTCTTATGGGAGGGCTTTCAATCCCGATGTCTTCTGTAGGAGCGAGCTATGCTCGCGACCGTTCCTTTGATGTCGCGAGCATAGCTCGCTCCTACAGAAGATAAGAGCTGCCCAAACGCGCATTCGACATTAATTTCTGGACTGAACACATCCAAAGGACAGATAATATTCCTTAAATTGACAGTTATGGTGCTTAATCAATTAACACCACATAATACAATCCATCCAAATTCTCTTTCAAGGAGAACTAATAATGTTGAAAAAGATCGAGCTAAACAAGTTTTTATTATTGATTCTGCTAATAGGTTTCACGACAATACTCCCTATTTGTACACAAGCGCAATTCCCAGACTTCGACCTTCCTGACAATCAACCTATTGAAAAGGTCCGTGCCGAAGGGTATATCTCTTTGGACAAAGTACAACCCGGAAGAGACTTCCAAATTGCAATTGTTGTAAAGATAGCAGAAGGATGGCATGTCAATGCTAATCCTGCTGGCGAAAATCTTATCCCGACTGAAATAACGCCCCCTGATACGCCGAACTTAACTTTTGGAGAAGCGATATACCCGATGGGGGAAACACTTAATCTCGCTTCAATAGGAGAGGCACCGGTCTACCACGATACGATTACAATCGGTGTTCCGGTAACTTTGCTCCAAAGTGCGCCGATTGAACCTATAACTTTGGATATGCAACTTCGCTATCAAGCGTGTAATGATGAACAGTGTCTGTTCCCCCAAACACTAAGTGTCTCCATACCGATTGATGTTGTCAGTGTAGCAGAAACTTCGCAACAGACTAATGAGACTATTTTCGCCAATATCGCATTTGATAGCACGACAAACGACAGCAGTGAAGATCAAGGCGGAATTGCAGGCGCACTGTCTGGTGGAAATTTATGGCTTGCATTTCTGTTTGTTTTTGCCGGGGGAATTGTGACAAGTTTGACGCCTTGCGTATACCCTCTAATTCCGATAACGGTCTCGATCTTCGGGGCGAATGAGTCTACTGGAATACTTAAATCTTTTCTGCTTTCCGTTGTATATGTCTTTGGCATTGTTGTCACCTATTCAATTTTAGGTGTAGCCGTAGCATCAACGGGGGCAGTATTTGGTCAGATAATGGCAAATCCGTGGGTAATAGGTTTTATCAGTGTGATTCTTGTTTCGCTTGGTTTATCAATGTTCGGTGTTTTTGAGATCCGGCTTCCATCTTCAATGCAAAACAGGCTCAATACTGTCGGTGGTGCAGGGTTTTTTGGTGCTTTCGGTATGGGCACTGTCGCGGGTGTTATCGCAGCACCCTGCACAGGCCCAGCTTTGGCTGCTGTCTTAGCATATATTGCGACAACAAGCAATTTAGTGCTTGGGTTTTGGTTGATGTTTACCTATGCCCTTGGCATGGGTTTATTGTTTATCTGCATAGGTACGTTCTCTGGGTTACTCTCTGCCCTTCCCCGTTCAGGCGGGTGGATGTACGTTTTGGAAAATATCTTTGGTATCGCAATTATAACGATGGCACTCTACTTCCTCAAAGATGTCAAACTCTTTGCCCCGTTAAAAAGTTTCCTTCAGAATTCACTCCCATTTTTCGGTATCGCGGCAGGTTTAATTCTTATAGGGCTGCTTCTCGGTAAGTTAACACAACGTTTTAGTGGTATTTCTACGGGAATGAAAGTCCGTAAAGCGTTTGCTCTTTTGCTGGTAATAGTTGGGGCGTTTATGATAGTCGGTGGACTTCAACAGCCCGTTGCTGGACCGCATCTGAACTGGGTTTACGACGAACCCGCAGCATTGCAAATCGCTGAACAGGAAGATAAATTGGTTATGCTTGATTTTTATGCAACTTGGTGCGGAGCTTGCAATGAACTGGACCACAAAACTTTTTCTAATCAAGATGTTATTGATAAGTTAGAGGATTATGTTACTGTCAAGCTTGATTTTTCGGTTAAATCCGATAAAGTATTGTCAGAGAAGTATCAGATTCGCGGATTGCCTGTTGTCATTTTTATGGACTCCCAACGTAATATTCTCAAGCGAATTGAAAAGTTCGTTGACGCAGAGGAGATGCTGAAAATAATCAAAAATGTTGAGACTAAGGCTAAATCTGCTAAGGGTAGTACTTTGTAAAGGAGCACACATGGAATCAAATAACCAGACAGAAAGAAAATCACTTTTTTCCTTTGATCGTTGGCTTTTGTATACAGAAATCATTGCAATTATTGGGTTCGTAGTGCTTGCAGCGTTTTTCACGCAACGGGGCGGTGCTGAACCGAAATCGCCTCCGTTGTCTCAAGCTGAAACCTTTATTACGGAGGCGGATGCGTACTTTGATAAACAACACTTAGGCAGAGCTGTATTCTTCTATTGGCAAGCACTTCAGGCATTTGAAACTGAAAAAACAACAGAAAATAGAGCAGATCGGTTGCATGCCAACCTTCGTATTGCAGAGATTTACTCTCAGCGTAGCTGGTTAAAAGATGCCAAATCACGGCTTGACTATGCTGTCCATATCCAACCGAATCATGAAGATGTCCTCCTGTTAAGTGGTAAGCTTTTTCGTGATGAGGGCGAGCTTAAAGATGCAACTACACAGTTTTTGGCTGTATTGGAAAAGAACCCTCATAATGCCGAGGCACACTATCTTCTTGGCGTTCTGTATCAAGGAAGTAGACAGTATGAAGCGGCATCAAGACACTACAGAGCCGCTATTGAAAGTGATCCGAAATTCGCACATGTTCCATCAGAAAAAGCACCTATCGGTGTGCTGGCACGTCTTCAATTATCACGGACCTATAACAAGATGTTCCAAAGTTATCGATTTCTTGACCGAGAACTTACTAATGAAGATATTGCAGAGGCTTCACGACTTGAAACACAGTCAGTTCTTCTTTTAGAAGAAGCAGTTCAGCAACAACCGGAAATGCAAGAGATTGTCAACGACTTAATTGGTTTGCTCTACGTCCGTGCCACTGCACTGAAACGCGAAGCAGCAACAAGACCTTATGCAGACGCATTAGAAGTCTATGAACGGATTGTGGAACTTGATCCGACAGAAATTCAAGCATGGCAAGAGATGGGAGAAATTTATGCTGGATTTCTTGGAGATAAACCGAAAGCACTTGAAATGTACCAAAAAGTCTATGAACTTGAACCGCATGCAACTTTCTTAGCAATAATCAAATCACTTGAAGAAGAAATTGCTGCAGAAAATGAACCTTTGGAATGATGAAAACCTGCTGTAATTTGGAACTACTTCAATAACCTAAGTTGTCACCTATGTAGCACAAACTGTATGAAGATTAAGAAAATATTTCGGTAATTTCTTTAGTCCCGTAGGGACGCAATGTTTATAGAAAATGTTGTCTCTCCCCTCTTGAGTTCCGTAGGAACGACATATTTATTGTTGATGTGCTTCAAAACATATCGTCCCTACGGGACTAAGGGATGAGGTTGTCCGCGCTGCTATAAACATATCGTCCCTACGGGACTGAAGAGCACTTAAAATGTTCTGAATATGCATAATGAAAAATTGCCGAATTAATAACTTAATCTTCATTTAGTTTTGTGCATTTTGTCTGCAAACTGTCAGTTTGCGGTACAATATTTCACCAATAACGAACTGTTCTCAATTAAAAGTAGCGTCTGTGTGTCTAAAATCTTATAGGTAGCAACTTGGGTTTCAATATCAATGTTCTCTGTAATTAACAATTATAACGAGTTGTGCTAAATAACTATTTGTCCAATATTGTTTTACAATTACATGAGGGGTGTGCATAAATATTTCGCGCAGCAGCGCAGACAAGGACAGACTTTAGGTGCGGCATTATTTCACAAAGTGCCGTTTGTAGTCGCGCAATTCATTGCGCCTCTTTGAACT
>JAPPES010000098.1 GCA_028824125.1 Candidatus Poribacteria bacterium | reverse complement strand
ACACCTGCTGCTGGCGAGGTTTCCTAACCTCGCCAAATTACCGAATTAATAACTTCAACTTCATTTAGTTTGTGCCGATGAGACAATAAAGTTTGCGTTACAGAAGTGTCTCATTAATTACAGGTTTTATTATAGTATACCAACATTATTACCATTCTTCAAATCTAAATTAGGAACCGTAAATTTTCCTTACTCAAAAGTGAAAGATTTGATAAAATAGTTGACAAACACGCTTACCTGTTAAACCCAATAACACTGTAGCCAAAAAACCGAAAAAGGAGTAATAATGGAAAAACGTCCAAATATCCTATGGTACTGCACAGACCAACAACGTTTCGACACTATCGGAGCGTTAGGCAATCCACATATCCGCACACCCAGACTCAATGAATTTGTCCGACAATCTGTCTCATTTACCAACGCCTATTGCCAATCTCCGATTTGTACGCCGTCTCGTGCAAGTTTTATGACAGGCATGTATCCCTCCGCCATAAGCGTCACTGGCAACGGCAACCCTGTTTTTCCCCAATATTACGAAGATCGGCTGATCTCTCATGTTCTTGCACAAGAGGGCTATGATTGTGGTTTGATTGGTAAACTCCATCTTGCAAGTGCGTTTGATGGACAAGAAAACCGTGTAAATGATGGCTACCGCTACTTCCAATATAGCCATGACCACGGAAAACCGAACGCATTCGGACACGAATATGCCGATTGGCTACGTGAACAAGGTGAGGACCTTGGTGAGCTCTTGCGACAACGAGTAGTCGTCCAAAAACCGAAGAAAGATACCGGACAATTTCCTGAACCGACACCGGATTGTGACAACATCCCACCCCATCTCCATCAGACTTATTGGTGCACCGAAAAGACAATCGAGTTTATCAACAAAAATCGACGAAAAGATCAACCGTGGATGTTAAATATTAATCCATTCGACCCCCATCCAGGTTTTGACGCACCTTGGGAGTATTATCGGCGGTATGACCCAGAAACGCTGCCCGGTCCTTACTTTCAAGAAAGCGACATCGATTTTCAGGCAAAATTGACTGACGCAGGCATCGATTTTCAATCGAAGGCAAAACACCCTTCAGAATTTGACGGCAAACAGGTCCAAGCGTCTTATTATGCCATGATTGAACAGGTTGACCATGAATTTGGACGTATACTTGACTATCTTGAGGCTGAGGGACTTCGTGATAACACTATCGTTATCTTCACTTCCGACCATGGGGAATCACTTGGAGACCACGGGTTGTTATATAAAGGGTGTCGTTTTTACGAGGGATTGACACGGGTACCACTTTTTATTTCATGGCCAACACACTTCCTGCAGTGTGTTTATAGCCATGATCTTGTTGAATTGGTTGATATTGTTCCCACACTATACGATATATTAGATATGGAGATACCTTACTATGTTCAGGGTAAATCGCTTATCCAATTATTACGCGGTGGTGTTTATGCTTATGAACATAGAGAAGCAGCCCGATGTGAATTTTTCGGCGCACTCGCAACCGCTGATCAGACACATGCTACAATGTATCGGGACAGACGTTGGAAGCTGGTTGTGTACCATCAAAAGAATATTTGCGAACTGTATGACCTCAACAATGATCCGTGGGAACACAACGATCTCTCCGAACATGCGGATTTTCAAGATATTAAGTGGGAACTCATGCAAAAAAGTTTTGATGCTACCGTCTATGCACACCCGCGAATGGTACCAAGGGTTGCTTCCCATTAGTGCGTTATCTGTTCTCAATTTTTGAGATGTTTCTTAAAACAGGACTTACGCATTCCCCCTTGATAAGGGGGGTAGGGGTTAAAAATTCATTATTTCAGTTATCTAACCCCTAAATCCCCTTATCAGTGGGACTTTAAGAGAAACTGCGTAAGTCCTGCTTAAAATCATGTGCTAAAGCAAGGTGGAAAATAGATGACCGTAAGAGCACTCCTACTCGGTTTAGCACTTGTCGTTGTACAGACTGCAATTACGCCTTATAACGACTATTACCTCCAAGGAACAGACATCGCTGGAAATCACTTCCCTTTAGGTGCAGTATTTACACTGATTTTTCTTACGCTTGTCATCAACCCCATTTTAAAGAGGGTATTTCCTCGCGCAACACTAAATCCCGCAGAATTGATAGTCATTTGGGTAATGATGGGGATAAGTTCAGCGATTCCATCAAAAGGGATGATGGGTTTTTTACTGCCCTATTTGGCGGCACCGGTCTATTTTGCCACACCTGAAAATGAATGGGCAGAAACGCTTCACCCCCACTTTCCCGAATGGTTAATTGTATGGGATAAACATGCTGTTACTAATTTTTATGAGGGAGAATCGGTTGTTCCGTGGGTACTTTGGTTAAAACCGATTTTCGTCTGGACAGTTTTCATTCTCCTGCTCTACTGTGTAATAATCTGTGTGTCAATTGTCTTGCGAAAACAGTGGGTTGAACGGGAACGGTTTATATTCCCGCTCGTTACTGTTCCAGTAGAGATGGTTCAGCAAACCTCAACGCGCAGCGGTGTGGGCGGTCTTTTCAGGAATCGATTCGTATGGATAGGATTCGGGATTGCCGCTGCGTTTCATCTGCTCAATGGACTGCACGAGTATTTTCCCGCGCTGCCCTCCATTCCGAATCGGTACGACCTTTCCACGCCATTCACGGAACGCCCGTGGATCGTGATGAGATGGTGGCCCCAATTTCGGTTCTTTCTGTATTTCTCCGTTATCGGTATAACCTATTTTCTCGCGATGGAGGTGTCGTTTAGCTGCTGGTTTTTCTTTCTATTTTTCAAGCTACAGTACATCATTATCAATGCCTTTGCTATCCCTATCAGTCCGTGGATCTGTGCAAGAGGACAGACAATGGCTGCTTATGTGGTGATGGTTCTCGCTTTTCTCATCAACAGTCGTGCACATATCAAGGACATCCTAAAGAGAACATTCTCACAGTCCACTGCCACTACAAAGATAGACGACTCAGATGAAGTTTTATCATATAGATGGGCTGTTCTTGGAGCGATTTTTAGTTTTCTCCTACTTGCTGGACTTTGCGCTTATGCTGGGATGTCGTTTTGGGTTGCTTGTAGCATTATCACACTGTTCTTGATTACCTCTACCGCGCTGTCGTGGATGGTTGTCAACGGAGGAATGTTGCTGATTCAGGCACCGATGTACCCTATAGAATATTTTGAGATTGTTACGGGTTCAAGAATCATCAATGCAAACAGTCTGGCACTCTTAGGGTTTCAGCGAGTCATGATGCGTGACTGGGGCGGCATTTTGATGCCGAGCGTCCTGCACGGGTTTAAAGCGGCAGACCCACTCCGATTAAATCGGAGAAAAGTGCTGTGGGCAATGGCACTCGCCATTGTTGTTGCTATCGGTGTTTCCTACGCGGCATCGTTACCTCTGATTTATGAAAAAGGCGGTTTAAATCTGCAACGCGGTCCCTTCATCGGAGCACCGAGATACTTCAATCATATCGTTTCACTAATTCAATATCCGAGAGATGCGAAATTGGGGGAAACATACAGTATGATTTTAGGAGTCGGCATCACATCTTTTCTACTCATCATGCAACGTCAATTTATGTGGTGGCAACTTCACCCGATTGGGTATGTGATGGGGGCAGTTTACTCATCTTATTTCCTTTGGTCATGTATATTTATCGGTTGGTTTTTGAAGTTTTTGGTGCTGAAATCGGGCGGTATCGGATATTATAGAAGGTTCCGTCCGTTGTTCATGGGATTGATCGTTGGTGAATTCGGTATCGTTGGTTTGTGGATGATACTTGGGATGTTTACTAGCGTCAATTATCAGAATGCTTTACCGGGGTAATTCGGACCTCACCACATTACCGATTTATTTTCTTAAACTTCGGACAGATTGGACTGCTATGTGACAGCTTCGGTTATTATAGGGCAAGATAAACTATGGGTGACGGTACCGAAACCTAATGCTGATTAGAAAAATTTGAGGAGTTGCGGCAAGGTTTGCAGGAAAAGATAGAAGCCGATGAGAGGATTTGAACCTCCGACCTACTGATTACGAATCAGTTGCTCTTCCACTGAGCTACACCGGCTTGACATATTATACGCACCTAAGTTGCCATATAGTAGGCAGAATCTGTTAGATTCTAACTGTGAGGATGCAAATTGATAGTTTGCGCTATAAAAAATTACTTGAACCGAACTCGCGTTACAAAAGAAAATGCCGAGAGGCAGAATCGAACTGCCGACACAAGGATTTTCAGTCCTCTGCTCTACCGACTGAGCTATCTCGGCATCAGATAATATATGATACCATTAAATAAAATCGTTGTCAAGTTTATTAGCATTTTGCAGCATTTCCATTTAACCCTTGACATCAAAACAGATTACTGATATTATATATCAAAAACAGTAAAGGCAAAAGATGAAAAAAAATACCACCACCAAATTTTTCCGAGTTCTCCCCCTATTTTTATTCACAATCACACTCCTTTTGCAAATCGTATATTTAAAATCCGCTCTCGCAGTAGACTTTATCAAATTGGAACGTGAATTTTCAGGCAAAGGTTCGTCTCAAGGTGCTTTTAGCAAAGATATTCACCTTGCCTTCAAACAGAATATCTATGTTAGCGATACAGAAAACCGACTAATCCAGAACCTTTCGCCGACAGGAGAATTCCTCGGACAAATTCCCGCAAACCCAGAATCTCCCGATAATATCTTGCGAAAACCGGGACACCTCGCTGTAGATGAAATTGGCAATATCTACGTCACCGATATAACAGCACACCACATCGCTGAAACTGCCGACCCGAAAATATATATTTTTGCGCCCTGTGTCCACAAATTCAGTCTAATAGGTGAGTTATTAGACACCTATTTTGTGGACCCTGTAGACGAACGTCCAGGTGTAGTTTTACCTGCAAAACTTATTATTGATGAAAATGGAAAAACGGCATTCGGAATCCAACCGACTGGACATGACCGTGCCCTCCGCGTTGCTGTTAATGCGCAAAACCAACTTTACATCTTGGACGCAAAACGCGGACGTATTCATAAATTTGCTGCAGATGGCAAAAAATTGTTAACTTTTGGTCGGTATGGCGCAGGTGATGGTGAATTTGACAAAGATGCCGCTGATATTGCGATTGATCCTCGCGGAAATGTTTTTGTTGCAGACACAGGCAATCATCGCATTGTAAAATTTAATAGTGATGGCAAATTTGTCCGTAATTTCGGTAAAAAAGGACGAGACAACGGTGAGTTTGTAAAACCGATGGCACTTGTCACACTGCCGACAGGCGAGATTTTAGTCAAAGACGCAAGCCGATTCCGTAGGAAAGTCGGCGGATTGCCTGAAGTTATCGCCCTTTCACCAACATTAACGCAGTTGACAGAAAGCACGCCCGGTCAAGCCGATCTTGCAAATACGATTACAAATGCAACCCGCCCACAATATGGCCCGTTTGCACAAAACCCACTTACAGCAGTTGATACAGCGTCTCTGAACCGTCGTTTGCGGTTGCTTGAAGAGGCAGAGTATCGCCGGTATTTTGACGACAAAGATTATGATAATGAAAATGATGAGGAACTTGCTGAAGAACTTAAACGCGCAGACATTCGTTTGACGTTGTTCCATAACGTCATCTCACGCATTCAGAAATTTGATAACAACGGTAGGTATATTGGACGGATAATTTATGAAACAGACCAGTTGAGTGAGAAAAAACACGACTTAACTTTTCTTGATTTTGACCCATCAGGCTATCTCTACCTGCGAGATACCAGCGATTTCACCATTGCTCAGTATTCTGTCACCGGTTTTACCGTGAAACCTTCCCACATGAACGGGTTTTATAGTACCCGCGTCGCCAATTTCAGCAACAACTATCTGGAAGATTATGAGGATATTGACTTTTCAACTGATGTTGAAGATAAACTCAACCAATTGGAACTCAAAAATCTATTCGGATGGACGTATAGCCTCTCTGAACGGTGGCATTTAACATTCCTTGATGAACTAACATACAGCGAACAGGATGAGCGGTATACCACTCCTGCCAAAATAGAAGATAGTTTCGATTTTGAGACACAGGCGTTAGAAAATGCATTCGCTGTGAATCTGAAGTATATCACCAACCCGAATCCGTATCGGTATAAGGAGTTGAATTTATCCGTTGGGCGTGTTGATGGCACCTCTGATCTGACACAGGACGCTCTTTTTCCTGATCTAAATAAACAACAGAGGATCGACACGGGTGATGCAAACTCTACGGTTATTGAACTTAATTGGGATATCTGGTCACGGACAAACCTTTGGCTGCGCTACGCCGATCTCAATCCTGCAGAGACGAGCCGCAACTTTGTCCGTAGGTTCTACGATGTTTCGGGTGATCTGTATGAAGTTTTCGGAAGCCGCAATCAGGCACGGCAGTTTCTTGGTGAGTTTACAATAAAATTTTAATGGGACCGTGTAGATATGGAGTTTCGTGCACTTTATCCTAATGAATTAGAGGCATGGCTTGACCATGTCACACACGTTTTTTCAGCAAGTCGCCAATATTTTTCCAACCATTGGCATAACGATCCGTGGAAAGATGCAGCGGGTATCCGCGTTGCTGTGGATGATGGCACAATTGTCAGCACGGTGCGCGTTTTTATTCGTAAGATGTTCTTTCACGGTGAACCTATCTCTGTTGGCGGGATCGGAGAAGTTAGCACCCGCCCGGAATATCGCAAGCATGGACTTGCTACGCAACTCCTCAAAGATTCCATTCGATTCATGGAGAACCGTGGAATAGCGATCTCCATGCTCCACGGGAGCCAACGTATCTATTCGGTTGAAGGATGGGAAAGTGTTCCACGTTACTACGCAAAGAAAACCCTTATCGGTAGAGAACAGCAGGCGTGGAATATCCACCCAGTCAATTTTCAAGATACAGATGAAATTGCGCAGCTTGCATCTCTCTACCACACCTATTCACGCAAATTCAATGGTACTTTCGTCAGAGATGATATGGCATACTGGACAGACTGGGTGAAGACGGAATCACCGCAGACATGGGTTGCTGAACGCGATGGTGTGATTGAAGGTTATGTTTCCGTTAGAAGACGAAATGAACTACTGAATGTCAAAGAATTCGCCGCGTCAGAGGAATTATTTGCAGAGAATCGCGCAACAGACTTTTTTGATGTTCTGCTATCTGATGTAATTGTGCAGATGGATGCAAAGGAACTTGAAGTGGAGTATCCTGCGCCGATAGCTGATGGATTCAGTGCTCAGATGGTTGAGTGGTACGGAAGCACAATGTATCGTGTTATTCAACCCGATGCGTTCCCACCAAAAATGAGGCAGGAAATTTCTGAAGCACTCCCAGACCTCCTCCATAGTCAATCGGAAACGTTAAAACAAGACATAAGGTCACATCACATCCTTTGGTCGACTGATGGGTTTTAAGCGGTAAATTATAGTAAAATCCATAATTAACGAATTGTGCTAAATAATTTTTAGTAACCAATTATTTCACATAAATAAAGGTTTGTCCGAATATCCTTCGTTAGTTGATTCACGGGACTAAAGGGACCGCATAATACAAATCAAAATTCTTAAATTGACACCTATAGTGTGGCTTCCTAACCGTACCTGTCTTCAATAAACAAGATAAATCCTGTTAATTTGGTATTAGTGTGTTAATCACGCTTATCAAACGCATTTTCAAAAGACATTAGCTGTTTTTGAGGAAGACAAAATGAAGACTCAAAGAATATTGATCCTGTTTTTAGGAATTGTAGTTGCTGGGGTTCTGTTAGCATTTTCAACGTGGCACCAGTGGAACGACAATCAGAAAACCACTTTGGAACGCATGAGACCGATTCCACCAATGGCGACATATTCCCAGGGTGCGTCAATAAACTATATTGCTTTTGATCCGAAAAATCCAGAACTGATCGCTGCTGACTCAGGTAGCATCTTATCTGCTGACTCAGATTACATCGTAAAGGTTTGGAACTTAAACAATCAAGAAACTCCGATTTTAACGCTGAAAACTCATAAAGAGCAAAATGAGTCTACCTTCATGGTTGGTTTAGGTTTTTCTCCGATAAATAATTGGATTGCAACTCAAACATTTAAGACACTTGAAATTTGGGATAGCACTTCAGGTAGTAAAATTAATACACTAAACACAACATCTTCAAACTTTGCAATCTCACCGGTAGACAATAAAATAGCTTTGGATTACAGAGGCTTAACAATATGGGATTTCAACGACCCCAAAAACATAAAAGGTAAAATTCTGTTACCACCCTTGATGGGTTGGGAAGCAATACCCCTCGGATTAGAAAAAATAACTCCCTATCCTAAAGAAAATAGAATTCTTTATAATAAACTTATAAGTTATAGTAATGCCTTTGGAAGCGATGATTATAAAGCAATTGACTTTTCTCACGATGGGAGATGGCTTGCAGCGGGCGGAAAAAGACTTAACGAAAACAGTGAATGGAAGCAGATAGTAAAAATCTGGGATCTGCATAAACATCAACTGTACAAAATTATTGATAGAGATGAGCCCAAAATACAGAAACCCAAAGGAAAAGAAGGAAAAGTTCCAGCAAACAGACCGTCTACTTCAAACAATGTCCGATCAATCAAGTTTTCACCTGATAATCGTTTTATCGGACTTGCGGCTGACAATGGATTGACTATATGGTCATTGCCTGAATGGAAAATCTACCATGAAATGCTTGATCAAAAAATTGCGGATGTGGCATTTTCACCAAATGGCAAGGTATATGCAATCACAGATAGAGAAAAGGTAACACTTTGGTCAATAGATAATTTAACACCAATTGCCTTAGTAAAAGATAAAGAATTTATGTCTATTGTAGAGGTGCTGGAATTTTCTCCTACTGGTAAGTATCTTGCAGCAGGTGGATGGTCTGGTATTTTGTGGATTTGGGATGTAAGCGAGTTCTATGAAAATTAAAAGTCTCCTACTTTGGTCCATCTTCATTATCGTTGTCGGTGTAATCTTAGCCTTTTCAACGTGGCACCAGTGGAATGCTAATCAGAAAACCACTTTGGAACGCATGAGACCGATTCCTCCGATTGCTGAGTTTCATCATGGTAGTTGGATAAGAGATATTGCCTTTTCTCCTAAGCATCCTGACCTTGTTGCAAGTGTTGGTGAGCATAGCATCATAAAGGTATGGAATAGAAACAACACAGATTCACCAGAACTTACGTTAACGAATCATCCCACTAATGAGAGTGGCACTTCTGGAATTAGTTATATCACTTTTACTCAGACAGGCGAATGGCTTGTCAGTAAAGATTTTTGGATGGTTGCAATATGGGATGCATCTTCAGGAGAAAGAATTAATACATTAGAAACTCCCTCAAGTACTGGAGTTGTTTCACCTATGAATGATTATCTCGCAGCTGGAACGAGAGATGTGAAACTGTGGGATATCAGCAACCCTAACAAGATTTCAGAGTTATTTATCTTACCAGTAAAAATGGGTGAACAGTCCATATCACACGAAGAAGTGAGTATAAAAAGTTCTAATCATAATAGTTGGGTTAAACATCACAACGCAACAGTGAATCAGTCTTTTAAAACTATTGACTTTTCACATGACGGAAAATGGATCGCAGCGGGTGGAGAGATATATGACAAACCCCTTGAAAAATGGAGTAGTAAGTTAAAAATTTGGGATCTGCAAAACCAACAACTGTTCAGAATTATTGAAAGAGATGATCCAAAAAATCTGGAACCCAAAAGGAAAGGTAAGAAAGTTCCATCATTCACATTGCCGCCGTCTAACGATATTCGATCAATCAAGTTTTCACCAGACAGCCGGTTTTTTGGACTTGCGGCTGACAACGGGTTAACTATATGGACTTTGCCCGAATGGGAGATCTACCATGAAGTACTTGATAAACGCATAAGAGATATAGCGTTTTCACCAGATGGCACGATGTTTGCGATCACTGATATTAAAGGGATAACCCTCTGGTCTGTAGAAACCCTCGCACCTATTGCCCTGCTTCAGAAAGTAGGTCTTATCGGTAGTAGTGTGATTGAGTTTTCTCCTGATGGAAACATGCTTGCTGGTGGTGGTTTCGGTGGTGTCTTACGTCTCTGGGATGTGAGGAAACTAAATGAAAAATAAAAAGATGTATCTATTGTTAATATTTGTGATAGTTGCTGCGTGGACATTAGTATTTATATCTTTGCGTCACTGGTACACTAATTCAATATTGATTCCAGCACGAGCAAAAGCACGTAGTCCGATTGCTGAGTTTAACCAAGGTGCTTCGATCCAGGCTATTGCATTTTCGCCGACGAATTCAGACCTTATTGCAGTTGCGGAATGGGGGCACGAAGTAAAGATTTGGAACGTAAACAATACAGATACACCAGAAGTAATACTGCTTGGTCATACTGACAAAGATGTCTTTCCCGCTGTTGATTGCCTAGCGTTTTCACCGATAGGGAAATGGCTTGCAAGGAAAACATTTAAAACGCTTGATTTTTGGGATATGCCTTCCGGGACGGTATTAAATCCAATTTCTTGTGAGATGCGTTCATTCTCGGCAGCAATTTCACCAGTCAACCCCATTCTCGCTACGGGCCTGAATGACGTGAAACTGTGGGATATCAGTAATCTAAATGAGATAAAAGGAACGTTTGTATTACCAACAAAGATAGGGGAACAGGCATTGTCGCACGAAGATATAATTTGGACTAAAGATCACTACACTGATCGTGCAGTTAAACATCACAATGAAACGATAAATCAGAATTATAAATTTCTTGATTTCTCACATGATGGGAAGTGGATTGCAGCGGGTGGACAAATGAATGACGAAAACCGCAGAATAGGATTTGACAGGATAAAAATTTGGGATCTACATAGCAAACAACTATTTAAGATTATTGAGGGCGATCTACCGGACGACTTTAAACCTGGCTACTATTATGCAGACATTAATACTATCAAATTTTCACCGGACAACCATTTTTTCGCTGTTGTAGGGAAAAAAAGATTGATTATTTGGTCACTGCCAGAATGGAAAATTCATCGTGAAGTAGACGAACCAGGCATCGTTGATATAGCCTTCTCGCCCGATGGTAAGATGTTCGCCACTTCAAGTTATAGAAGAATTAAAATCTGGTTAGAAGAAGGTCAAACTCCTATTGACTTACAGAAGGATAAAGACTTTTTAGTCGGTGCTAAAAATATTACTTTTTCTCAAGATGGGAGCATGCTCGCGGGGGGTGGCTTTGACGGTGTTCTTCGGCTCTGGGATGTGAGGAAACTAAATGAACGCTAAAAAAATGTTCCTATTGTTCTTAACTATCGTAGTTGTTGGAGTACTCTTAGCGTTTTCAACGTGGCACCAGTGGAACGACAATCAGAAAACCACTTTGGAACGCATGAGACCGATTCCACCAATTGCTGCGTTTCATCATGGTGCCATGATTTATGATGTTGAATTTTCTCCATCAAATCAAAATGTCATTGCAAGCGTAGGTGATGATAATAACATAAAAATTTGGAACAAAAACAACCCCAGTACCCCAACGAAAATCCTACATGACAATGAAGAGACTCTCGTCTCATTAGATTTTCTAAACAACGGAAAATCGCTTTTATGTAAAGGGCTGCATGGGAAGACGATATTGTGTGATACGTCTTTATGGGAAAAAATAATTTTACCTCAGGAACAGTACCGTTGGGATGCTGCAATTTCTCCATCTGCGGATTACCTTGCGAACGTCTATTCACAACGATTAGAGTTGTGGGATATTCGGAATCCTAATCAGATGACTAAAACAAAGGTAATAACAGAGATACACCATACTAAATACGCCAATTCCATGCGATGTGCTGATTTTTCACCGAACGGCAAATGGCTTGCTATCGGATATGGGAACGGTGATATTAAATTTTGGGATTTAGAACAAAAGCAATTTATCAAAACATTATCGGTTCCACATGATAGTCACGAATGGTTGAAAGATATTATCTTTTCACCCGATGGGCGTTGGATTGCTGCTACAGAACACTTTAGTTTGATATTATGGGATGTACAGCGTAATCAACGTATAAAGTTATTGGAGGATACTCACATGGGTTTTCACCGAGATGTAAAGTTTTCTCGCGACGGAAGATTTATCGGTATTAAATCCTATGGTAAGAAGAAAGGATTTACTATATGGAGCTTACCGGGAGGTCAAATCTTCTATGATGAAGTGAGTGATCAATACATCAGCGATCTTACATTTTCCCCTGATAGCAAGATTCTCGCCATTTCAGATATTGGTGAGGTAACTCTCTTATCTATTGAAAGTCTTACACCAATTACCATTCTTAAAGGTGAGGGATTCTTAGGAGGAGCTATGGAACTTTCATTTTCTCCTGATGGTAACACGCTTGCTGGTGGTGGTTTCGGTGGTGTTCTTCGTCTTTGGGATATGAGGCAACTAAATGGACGCTAAAAAAATATTTTTGTTGTTCTTAGCTATTGTAGTTGTTGGAGTTCTGTTAGCGTTTTCAACGTGGGACCAGTGGAACGACAATCAAAAAACTCTTTTGGAACGAACAGGACCGATTCTACCGATTACAGAGTTTAATCATGGTGCACGGATTCAAGCTATTGCTTTTTCACCGACAAATCCTAATCTCATTGTTACTACGGGAGAAGACTACACCATAAAAGCGTGGGATAGGCACAACACACAGGCACCAGAAGTGGTATTGACCGGTTTTCTTGAGCATGATGGGAGTGGGGACACTTATTCTGTTGAATGTTTAGCGTTTTCATCAACAGGTGAATGGCTTATTAGAAAAATAAATTGGATGCTTGAATTCTGGGATGTGTCATCGAAAAAGAAATTAAGTTCTTTTGATATTGGCTCTTCAAATGCAGCTATTTCTCCTACCAATCACCTACTTGCAACTGCCTTTAATGATGTAAGACTATGGAATATCAGCAACCCAAATGAAATTATAGGAACGTTTGTGTTACCACCACTGATCGGCGAACAAGCATTATCACACGAAGATGTGAGATTATCTAAACATCATCGCACTGATCGTGCAGTTAAACATCACAATAAAACGATAAATCAGCGGTATAAATTTCTTGATTTCTCACATGATGGGAAGTGGATTGCCGCGGGCGGACAGATGAATGACGAAAACCGAAGAATAGGATTTGACAGAATAAAAATTTGGGATATACATAGCAAACAACTATTCAAGATTATTCAGAGAAAAGTTCCAGCTGATTTTAAACTCGGCTATTATTATGCAGATATTCGATCTATCAAGTTTTCACCAGACAACCGTTTTTTTGCCGTTGCAGGTGAGAATGGATTGACTATATGGACTTTACCTGAATGGAAAATCTACCATGAAGTGCAAGATCAACGCATAAGAGATATAGCGTTTTCCCCAGATGGTAAAATTCTCGCCATCGTAGATGTGAAAGGAATTACCCTCTGGTCAATGGATAATATAACCTCGATTGCATTACTTAAGAGAAAAAGTCTTTGGGACAGTGTTTCGAAAATTGCATTTTCACATGAGGGCAACCTGCTCGCGGGTACTGATTATGATGGTATTCTGAGTTTATGGGATATAAGGAAACTAAAATGAAAAATAAAAAAATATTACTCTTACTCGTGATTTTGGCAATTGCAGTTGCTATGGTTGTTGTGTATTTCATCTCACGTCCGCCTCAGCAGCAGGAATTGCGCCCACAGACATTCGCGGAGCTGCCTGGGAGACCTAAGGTCATCGCTAAATTCAATCACAGTGCAACGATTATAAAAGATGCACTTTCCTTTGAAGGTCTTTCTTTGGAATCCGCCAAAACAATTTATTCTGTCACTTTTTCACCTGTAGATCCTTCTCTTATTGCGAGTGTTAATGGAAATGGCACTGTAAAGTTATGGAACATAAACAACACCAAAGAACCTATAAGAATTCTTCGTCAACCCGGAATATTTCCTTTTATTAGTTTCTCACCCACAGGTAAATTGCTGGCGTGTGCTGGCTACGAAACACTTACAATATGGGATGTTGACTCAGGAAGAAAAATAAAATCTTTAAAAACTATACGCCGACAGTTTGCTTTTTCATCGAATGGTAACCAGTTAGCAACAGTTTACAATGGAGTAAAACTGTGGGATATACGGAATCCAAAGAGAATCACACAAATAGCCTTCCTACCTTCTGATGAAGCACATAAAGCCAAAGGTGGGGCCTGTGCAATTGACATTTCGTCCGATGGTAAATGGATCGCTGCCGGATATTCTAATGGAACTATACATGTATGGGACCTACAGACTCAGCAACTGGTAAAGACATTAGAAACATCTCTCTATTTGATGGATTATGTAAAGTTTTCCCCTAACAACAAATATATGGTCGCTGGTGGACGTGATCAGGAGAGGTATAGCAATTATTCTGTGAAGGGGTACATCATGTGGGAATTGCCAAGTTGGCAACGGAAGGGCGAGGTGCTTCGCGGAAATGTTGAAAACTTCGTGTTTTCCCCAGATGGAAAGATGTGCGTGGGGGCAAATGATTGGTCTCATTATGGAAGGGGTATAGAACTCTGGTCAACTGCGAATGGTGCACCAATTTCTTCATTACCAACGGAGGCAAGAGATGTTTCATTTTCACAAGATGGAACCCTTCTTGTCACTGGAGGAAAGGATGGTATTGTTCGAGTGTGGAAACTCACGCAATCGCAATTAGATTTAGCCAACGACAAGAATGATGTTGTCCGATTAATTTACTACCTACCGAAAGATAAAGAACCCTCCCCAAACATTACACAAAAAATAGATAAAACCATAAGAAAGGTCCAAAAGCACTACGCGGATGAGATGAAACGCCACGGATTCGGCAGAAAAACTTTTACGTTTGAAACCGATGAGAATAGAAAAGCTAAGATATATCAAATAGATGAAAATCAAGTCGTAATACATGATTTGCAGTTGAACGATATTTGGCTAATTTTTGTTGATGATTCAAAAGGTTTCTCTGAAGCTTTTATGAATAACATGATAAAACGTAATACCTCAATTCAAAATGGACATAGATATTATACTCAATATGATCAAACTTTTGAATTCCCGAAAGGGAGGATTAATGTCAATGACAAAATTGGAATGTATGATATTGAGGGATTCACAGGAAATGGTAGTATTGTCTATCGTAGAAAAAAGGATTTTGATTGGAGATTAATAGTATACTCACTTAAGCATAAGTTTGACGTATTACATCGGAAACATCATTTACCTAAGTATGAACCTAACGTGGTTAAAAGGGTTTTCAAGGGTATTAACAGTATTATGCCATGGAACAAGAGTTGGGTGAAATTGTCTAAGTGTGAAGCAGAATGGTTGGATAAGAGTCGTTTCTTCAACCCAAACCAACCTTTCTTTGATAAACGACCAGATATTGAAATAAATATAATAAAAACTGATACGGGTTCAAAAAAATTCCAGTTAGCTGCATCTGATGATGATGGGATACATCAACTTCAACTGTTTGTCACTGAGAAATCAGAAAAACATTATAGATTACACAAACTTCAAGGGTGTCGAGTCCTGAACGGTAAAAAGAAGGCGACCGTTGAATTTGAAATAGTCGATGCTGATATAGAGGAAGGTGAAATTCGGATGATTGATATGCACGGAAATATCGCATCGCGAGAATTCAGAATAATAGAGAAAACATCAGAACCAGATAAAGAACCGTAAATATACAAGAAAGGAGAACAGATGTCTAAAAGAATCGCAATCTTTCCAGCAAGTTTTGACCCGATTACACTCGGTCATGTGGACTTGATTGATCGTGTCTGCAAACTTGACATTTTTGATGAACTTATCCTCGTTATTGGCGTGAACCCGGCAAAACAGGAGCGGTTCACAATTGATGAACGTATTCAGATGCTTGAGGAAGTCATCAAACCCTATCCAAAAGTTACTATTGATGGAGATACCGGATTGATGGCAATTTACGCGCAAGCGCGTGGTGCATGCGCAATCATTCGCGGGTTCCGCGAAATCTCTGATTTTGAATGGGAATTCAAAATGGCACGGATGAATCAGCAGATTGCCCCAGAAATTGATACCTTCTTTATGGTTGCAAATAAACAATACGCCCATATCAGTTCAACGCTTGTGATGGAGGTTGTGGAGATGGGGCAAGGAAAATTAAGTGAAGCGAAGTTATTGGAAATGGTACCGCCAGTTGTTGTAGAATTTATCAAGCGGAAATTTCATGTCCAATAATTTGCAGGCGCGCTTGAAATGCACCTGGAAATATAAAACGCTAAAACCGATTGTCTAAACTCACGCTAACATTGAATCCCGGCGCGTTCACACCTGACCCGTGTGGACGATAACGTTTATCAAGCAAGTTTTCAAGCGATAACGTCAACCGTGTGTAATCAAAGAGTTTGACACCGCCGCGAACGTTGAGTGTCCACCATGCTGGCGTGCCTGCATCAACAGCATTGCCAGTAGAGTCAAATTCAACTTCTGCTGGATCCCGTGTTTGTCCTTGTATCCGCGGATCGCGTATGTCACTCCGATTTAGGCGCCTCTGTTCTGTAGCACCCCGCACAAATAGAGTTGCCCAATACTGCGTATTTATAGGTTCCCACTGTATTCCAACAACACCGTTCAAAGGCGGCTCCCTACGAATCCGTGCTTCCCAAGGCTTGTCGGGATCAGGTTCTACACCGTTAATCAAAAGCACTTCCCCACGCAGCAACGCAGCATTTCCGTAAATAGACAATGCCGGATTGATCGGAATTACCCCTGCTAATTCAACACCCTGAAACTGCGCCTCATCAACGTTATCAAACACGAGTACATCAATGCCCTCGTATTCCTTGATTAGGTCTTGATGGAGTTGAGGAATTTCTCCCACTGCGTACGCCTCTTGGACAGGTCTACGTGTAACTAAACCGTTGACTCTGCTGTGGAATAGTGTTAATGCACCACGAAAATAGGCATGTTTCGCCTTGAGCCCTCCCTCAACTGTCCACGAAGTCTCCGCTTCAAGATCAGGACTTGGTGCCGTCACACCTTCATTCGTAACTTCCACTGCAGTTGTATCATTCAACGATGGCGCGCGAAACGCTGTCCCGATGCTACTAACAAAGTTCAGGTAATCTGTTAAACCGACAACTATCCCTGCGCTCCCTGTCAGACTACTGTCAGATTTATTGAATTCATCAAAAGCTTTGTCCCGTAGGGAAAGGTCCGCATTGGTTTGATAAAGTGTTGCACGTCCGCCGAGGATAAGTTCTACCCGTTCATGTATCGTTATTTCATCTTGTAGGAACAAACTTGCATCCCAAAATTGAGAACCGTTGATAAACCTTCCAAGATTTTCGTCAACAACTTCTTTCCCTGCCACATCAGTTTTGACAGTACGACTTTGCAGCATGTCTAAGTAAAATTCACCACCACCCACCAAACGTTGGCGGGGAAAAACACTGCTGATTACCTGCGCGCTTATACCGATAGTGTTAACTGTATCATATCGTTGTCTGCGGGAAGTTTCACCACGCTTCACCTCATTTCGTCCCTCTTTTTGGCGATGGAAAGAACCTGTAAATCTGTATAGGTCAATGCTGGAAATTTCAGGATTCGCCACATAGTTAACGTACACAAGATCGCGATTTTGGGGTTCAAAAAAGAATTCATCAAACTCTTGCGGTGCGATTTTATCATAACGTGGCGTTTGCGGTTGTCGCCACATCTGATAAGTAGCATTGATTGTTCGTCTTTCGTCTATTTGATAAGCAATTTTGGCATCGGCATCGTAGGCACGCCAACCCAATGGACCTTCATTGTCAATGAGCCATTTGTCAGGAATGTTATTTTTTGAAAGTTCTGCAACCTCATCATAGTCATAAAGTTGCACACCGCTCGGCATTTCGTCAACTATTTCAAACTTCCGATTTTTGTAATGAAGGTCGTATCCATCGCCAGGATTCAGGTCTCCGTAGAATCGCACACCGCCGCCAATACTGAATCCAAATCGCCCTTGACTCCCAGTTAGCTTTAATCGACCAAGACGTTCCTGTGTAGCAGTCGTATAGCGAGCAAGGAGGCGTGGGTGTATTTCCCAGTTTTCCTGCGATGGGTTAAGTGGGACCGCTTTTGTAAATAGGTTGATAACACCCCCCATCGCGCCACTTCCGTACAGTGTAGAACTTGAACCGAGTAAAACTTCTGCACGATCCAAGTTTTCAGGAGCGATAGTTGCAGTATACTGGTTCGGTCCAGAACGAAATGTTGAGTTATTGAGTCTAACCCAATCGACTTGAATTACCGTTTGATAACCTGTCAAACTTCGGAGCATTGGTGAACCTTGACCAACTGTTGTCTGCTGCGCGATGATGCCAACAGAATCCCGAAGTAGATTAGACGTTATGTCTGCATTGGTACGTTCTAATTGTCTTAAATTGAGAACAGTGATAGCATTTGGTGTTTTAAATGGTTCTTTTTCGGCGCGTGTAGCTGTCACCGTAATCTCCTGCATTTCCACAACGTTTTTGTCATTATATTCTTTAAGTTTCACTTTTGCGCCTGCAAGAGGTTGCCAAATCACAAATAGTGCTAAGCTAAAAATAAGAAAAAGATAAAATGGCTTTTGCATGTTATTATTCTCCATTCAATATTATTGTTCTTTTAGTGTTGTGTATGAGCAGTATTTTAAACTATACGCAAATTTTATGCCATACAGAATCCTAACAAAACCCTGAATTTTAATCAATTTTTGACAGAATTTGGACTATAGTGTTCACTTTTTGAACAGTTGGCAAATTGTAAGAACAAATTTCTATATGATGCCCAACAGAATTTATCTCTTGCTTTTTGTGATAGGTCGTGGTAACTTAAAGCAAAAGAATAGAACGAGGAAATACATGGCAAAACAAAAATTAAAATTTGGATTTATCGGATGTGGTGGTAACTCACGGGGGCATGGACGTAGTGTTTCAGGTGTAGAAAACGTTGAAATTGTCGTCCTTGCTGACCCAAGCGAAAACGCACTTAACGCATTTAAAGAAACTGTAGGTTTAGACGATTCAATCCCAACCTATGCCAACCACGTTGAAATGTTAACCGCTGCGAAACCAGATGCGGTTGTCATCAGTTCTCCGCACGGACTCCATTTTGATCATATTATGGCTGCGCTTGATGCAGGCTGCCACGTGCATACCGAAAAACCGATGGTCTGCACAGTAGACCACGCCAAACAAGTGATGGCAAAAGTTGAAGAAACCGGTTTGCACTTGATGATCGGCTACCAACGACACCTGAGTCCGACCTATCAATACTGTCGTAAAGTCGTTCAAAGTGGCGAGCTTGGCAAAGTTAACTTTGTCGCTGCTCATCAATCACAGAATTGGTATCGGAATCAGCAGGGGAAATGGCGGCAAGACCCGTTTCTCGGCGGTGGCGGTCAACTAAACGATTCTGGCAGTCATCTTATAGATATCCTCTTATGGGTATTAGAAGCGAGTCCGGACACAGTATTTGCAATGATAGATAATTTGGACATTGAGGTTGATGTCCTCACCGCCATGTCAATCAAATTTGATACGGGCGCGCTGTGTAATATCAGCATCGTAGGGCATGCCCATGGTGGTGTACAAGAAGATTTCTCTATTTGGCTGGAAGATGGCGCGCTCTTTCTACGCGCGGGGCAACTCTATCGTCAAGGCCAGGGTGGTAAACCGACTCCCGTTAATAATGCTGATCTGCCGAAAGGTGGCAACAAAGACGCTGCCTTCATTGAACTTATACGTGGCGAACGGACAGAGAATCCTATCGGTGTTGAAAACGGGTTGCGCGTTATCCAATTGACCGAAGCTGCATGGCAGTCTGCCGAACTTGGAAAACCTGTCAAGGTTGATCTCAGTTGATGGTTGTTCAAGATATGATCAGAAAAATGAGTAGTTTCTGTCTCAGAGGAATGCCGATGAAGAATAACCATGACGATTTTGACGGATTTACTATCAAGATATTTCTTGATGAAGACGGTGATTATCTCGCCCATTTCATTGAACTTCCAAATGTCTCCGCTTTCGGACCTACGCCTGCAGAGGCTTTGATTGAATTAAAAACAGCATGGGAGTTGATGAAGGAGTGTTATCAAGAGGATAACGTTCCTGTTCCACAAGTTTCCGCTCGAGAATTAAATGACGTGCTATTCAATGTTCCCGTTGATCCGCAGCTATATCACCGCTTAGCAGATGAAGCCGCAAAAGCTGGAATGAGTCTCAACGCGCTCGTGGAACAGAAGTTAGCTGGAACAATCAGTATTGACAAACGTCCATGAGTCATCACGGGAGAACGTAATTGCTTGATGTCCAAAACCTCAGCAAATCTATTGACAAGAAACCGTTTCTCTCAGAACTCACTTTTCAAGTGGCAGCTGGGGAGTCTCTCATCCTACTCGGTAGAAATGGTGCTGGGAAAACACTTTTGCTCAACATCTTGGCAACCTTAGTTGAACCGACATCAGGTTCTATTTTTATCTCTGGAATAGACGCATTTTCCAACTTAAAACAGGTGCGTCCGCAAATCGGTTATATCCCTGTTGCTTTTGAAGGATACCCAGAATTATCTGCTGTTGACTACCTCAATTTTTTCGCCGCTGCATACAAATTAGAGAAACAGGAACGCATCGCCGCAATTGATGCTGTGCTTGAATTAATGGACGTCCAACATCTTCGTGACATCAAAATTGAGACTTTTTCAACAGGGGAACGCCAACGTCTCCTATTTGCCAAAACCTTTCTACATGAACCAGACTTATGGCTGCTGGATGAACCGTTAACACCACTTGACCCACGCGGACAAATTGAGATGATAGAGTTATTTGGTGAACTTCAAGCAATGGGAAAAACACTTGTTATTGCTACTAATCGTATTGAGGATGTCCATAAACTGTGTGATATTACTTCTGATGTCTCGTCAAAAACAAATCTTCTCGGTATTCTCAACGATGGGAAGTTTGCTGTATTCAGGACAATCAGTCAGTTGCAACAAGAAATCAAAGAGAAAAATAAAACAGAAAATCTAAAGCCGAATTGGCTTGCTGAACTCTATTTGGAGGTTACAAAATCGTAATGTCAGACATCGGACAATTTTTTCACGAAAACGGATACTATTTCGCTAAAGAGGTCTATTCACCCGAAGAAATCAAATTAATGGAACATGACTTTGATCGCGTGGTAGACCAATTGCTCAAAAGTGATGAAAACGTCAATGCACGTTGGGGCGGTAGACTGATGGATGCGCTTGATGGCGGGGAATCTGTTATTATTCATACACATAATATCCAGAGTTTTTCTGGGGTATGGATGCAAGCATTTCAGCAAGGCAAGTTTCTCGATACTACCGAAGCCATCCTTGGACCAGATATTATGCTCCATCATTCCAAACTTTTCTGCAAACCGCCAGAAAAAGGCTCTCCCTTTCCAATGCATCAAGATTGGCAGTATTTTCCATCTGTCAAAGATACGATGATAGCCGCTATCATATATGTATCGGATGCCACAGATGAGATGGGATGTGTCCGCGTATATCCCGGTTCGCACAAAGAACTGGGACGGATGGATGGTATGATGGGAAGAGGAGATAATGAAGAAATAACGGATCGATACCCGATTGAGGATGCTACCGTATTAGAGGCGGAACCAGGGGATGTGCTTTTCTTCAGCTACTTCACACTGCACGGGTCAATGCCGAACCGTTCAAATAAGACGCGAAAGAGTGTGCTTGTCCAAATGCTTGCAGGTGACGATCAGATCGAGGGTGAAAATCGGCATACTAATGTGAAATTAGTGCTTCGTGGTTGGAATCATTTCGCCACCCGGTCTTCTGTCGGAAGCATAAAATAAATTTTATAGCAAACCAATAATTATTAGCCTCTACGGTAGGTGCGGTTTCCTAACCTACCGATAGATTGGAATTAAGTTAATCTGGTATTAGCAAATATCTTACCAGAGAGATTTAAAATGGAAGATCAAACAATTCTCAGCAAGGAACTTATTATACAGAGTCTGGTAGACAATCGAGAGACTTTGCAAAAATACGGTGTCAAGCGGATCGGTTTGTTCGGATCTTACGTGCGAGGGACAGCGACTGCTGGAAGCGACATTGATTTCATCGTTGAACTCGAAAGATTGACCCTTCGCGACTATATGGGGTTAGCTCTTTTTCTTGAAGATCTGTTTAAGAAGGACGTTGACCTGGTTACTGCTACCTCTATCAAACAGCGTTTAAAGCCTTATATCGAAAAAGAGATAGAATATGTCACGAACCTATAGTTTATATCTCATTCAGTCAAGTTAAAAAGGAGAATTAAATGATAAAAGTTGCAAAAATTAGTATGGCACATGTTCACGCAGGCGGATATGCACGACAAATTCACGAAAACCCTGAAACCGAACTCGTCGCTGTGTGGGACGAAGAGGAATACGGCGGCAGAGCAGCAGCGGAACAATATGAAGTCCCGTTCTATACCGACCTTGATGAAATGTTGAGTCGTGATGATGTTGACGCTGTTGCTGTTGATGCTGTCACATCTGACCATCCGCGCGTGATGATCGCCGCTGCTGAAGCCGGTAAACATATCTTCACTGAAAAAGCACTTGCTATCACTGTTGCAGAATGTGATCCGATTATTGAGGCAGTTGAAAAAGCAGATATAAAGTTCATGATTTCGCTGCCTTCGCGAGCCAATGCAGAGATTCTATTCGCGAAAAAGGCAATTGATGATGGATTGCTCGGTAACATTACATTCGGTAGGGGTAGGATAGCACATTCCGCCGCACTGGATAGCTGGTTCAGCGGCACAAGTGCATGGTTCGCAGACCCAGTCCGTGCAGGTGGTGGCGCGCTCTTTGACTTGGGATGTCATCGCGTTGATGTGATCCGCTGGTTGATGGGTGAACCGAAAAGTGCAATCGCTAAGATAAACAACTTCACGGGCAACTTCCCGATTGATGACAATAGCGTTTCTGTTGTGGAATTTGCAAACAAGGCACTCGGTGTAATTGATGTTGCATGGACACATCGCTCTGGTCCGAATATGCTTGAGATATACGGCACGGAAGGATCGTTTGCTGCGGGACACGGTGAGATGCATTTCCAAACCCGCAAACTCTCTGATGAAGAGAAAACAAAATACATCGCAGATGCACCTGTAGCACCACCGTCACCGATGCAGCAGTGGATCAATGCTATCCTCCGCGATGAACCGATGACAATCACTATCCAAGATGGACGTAATTTAACAGAACTGATGCAGGCATTCTATATGTCCTCTGAACAGGGACAGGCAATAGAATTTCCGCTCTAAGTCGCTATATTTAACTTATGTTATAGTAAAGTCTACAATTACTTAGACACTGCTGTGGCACAGGCGGTAGGTGCGATTTTCCGCCAAATACCAGATGGGGAATCATGCAGCATACCACACGGCGTATGCTGCCAATGGCATTGGATCGTTGATTTAGCGGGTTTCACTATCGCCCTAACCACTACTTGACTCGCCCACAAATTAATGCTAAAATCTTATCATAAGGAGGATGATATGAAACAAACTTATACCGCACAGATTCAGCACAGTGGCGAATGGTGGATCGGATGGGTGCGTGAAATACCTGGTGTAAATTGCCAAGAAAGAACACGAGAAGAACTGTTGGAGACGCTAAAAATAACACTACTTGAGGCATTAGAATTAAATGCGCAAGAAGCATCCCGCCAGATGGAAAATGAGTATGAGGTAGTGCAAATCGCTGTATGAAACGCAGGCAGTTGATACAACATCTCAAACAACATAGGTGCTATTTGGTTCGTGAAGGCGGAAAACACTCGTGGTGGGGAAGGACAGACACGAATGACCGAACTGCGGTTCCGAGACATACTGAAATCAATAATCAACTTGCCAAAAAAATATGTAAGGATTTAGGTATCCCAAACCCATAATATCTTACATACTCCGCGTACCGTCCGACATCAATCCTTCCTTGGTCGGTGTAGAATCATGCTGAATGCTTTATGTGCATTCAGCGTTGATTTAGTGTCAACCATCTAATCCGAGATTCAGACAGAATAAATCGCCCTTCTGCCAGGATTTAGGTATTTGACTTGTATAGAGTAGGGTTAGTACCCCTGCTTGAAAGGCTTGAAAAATGGATAGCACAAACGATGCAGATAAACCAAAAGATAATAAAAAGGATGAAAAATTCTGGCTTGAAATAAAAGCACTTGTAGTATTCCTCGCAAGCAGTGCATTTGTAAAATTACATAAAGAATTTATGGAACCGTCATCAAGTTTTTACCCAACCTATCATATCACTAACAAAGTGCATCACTTTTTGCATTTTGTTATAGGTGTAGGAATCCAACTGATATTATGTTTATGGTTGTTGAAGATCTTAATTGATGTATTTATAGCACCGGCCTGGCGGTGGAGAAAAAATAAAAAATAGACGCAATAAGTAGTTTGGGCTTGTAAAAGTCAGTTTTTCTTGAAAATTTTCAATTTTGTAGTATACTATTCCCAACGAATAACACCAAGAACCGGAGAAACAAATGTGGTATACTATACAAGGATATAGATCAATAAAAGGAGGTATCACACATGAAATATATCCACATAACTATGATGGTGCTTGCGACACTTCTCATCACGTCCTGCTCTCCCGACATTGAGGAAGACGGAGGAAAGGGAGTAGCAATCATAGAAGAGTCACCCTGGCCGCCAGAGCCGCATTGGGCGGACGGTACCATTACTATAGAAATTGGCCAGTACCACACTGGGAAACAGATGGTGGACTGGCTGAACACAACACCCAACTTTCACGCCTATGGCCCAAACTTGCGGCTGGGAATATCACAAGAAGATTTCCCCATGTCATGGGTGCCGAAGGAGGTCGAAATAACGGTTCTCACGCTTGGCGAGCTGGGGGTCGCAAAAGACGCCGCCATCACCCTCACCGAGGTAAGGAGTCTGTTCAGAAGAGCGGGCTACAGACCACTGACCTTGGAGGAGGCGGTCATGACGAGAATCTGTTTCACCGACCAGCCGGACATAAAGAAGACGGATCACAAGATGACCCGCTTCAGAACGCTGCTGTCGCAAAAAGACGGGAGATACCTGTACATGCCAGGTGATGAAAAAAGAGAGCGAACCCTGTGCATAACCAGGAACAGCGGGCGCGATCAGTACGGAGAAGGGTACATGCTGTCTTTCGAAAACACCGAACGAAGCGTGTTCGGCTGGAAGACGGGGTTTGCCGTCGTTAAAAAATAAACACGAAGCTTCAATGCGCGACACTGGTCGCGCATTTTTCATGCCCTTTTATTGATGCAGCCCGGGAAGCAGCTCAAGAACCCCCCCAAGAGCCCGACCAAAATACCCATTAAACCGAGCATCATAAAAGTGCGTATACTCATCTTGCGCCTCAAAAGGGGTGAGAAACCCAAAGTTCTTTGATTCAAACCTCGGATCACTTTCATCAGCAAACAACGAACTCAAAAAGCGATAACGGTGCAGGGCCTCCTGATTCTCCTGAACACCCAATGCCACATCCGCCGGGTTATAAGCAACACCCGCCGGCGGACTGGACAACAGCCCCTGAATAGAGTAGTGCGGCATCTCTATAAACCCGGTATACCACCCCCAAACATAGGTATAGAACAACGCATTAGCAACCTTATCAACCCGAGACCCTTGAGAAAGATCAGCAGCGATATCAAAAGTGGCTTGAACCCGAGCGTGAAAAGTATTGGAAACATCAGACCGATGCTCCGAGACGGAAACAGGGACAACATCAGTGAGCATCTTACAGAGCCATTCAATTGTCGAGTTTCGCTATTGTTGGAGGGGTTTCCAACCCCGATTTCAGATACCCAGCATGAAAATTCGGGCTTACAAACCCTCCAACAAAGATGCTTTGTGACAATTGAATGCCTCTGGAGCATCTTATGATAGGAGTTGCTTTTTCTAATGGTTTCTGATAAAATAATCAGATAACTGAACATCAGAAAAAACAACTCGCTTTTGCTTTCAATTTAGGGAGCTACCGCCCCTAAATTCTTCTCTACGCGCATTTGGCGTTGATTTGATTATAAATTACGCTACTACAGCCTACTAACCATAAAATATAAATTATGTTTCAGATTGCTTTATCTGTTCACTAACCGGATTTGAGGAATACCATGCAAGACTATCAACCTATCTCTCTTACCGAATTCTGTAATGTTGACGCTGAAATAATCGGAACAAACACAACGCCAACCTTAGGACACCAAACATTTCATGGACTCCCTTTCCACATCTCCGAAGGCGAAAAATGTTTCTTAGGTTTCGGTGAAGGTGTTCAGACAGAACCCATCCAAATTCCAATTAATTCTAATCCAAAACGGGTTATCATAGTACATCGGCTGCTTGAATCCCGCATCCATGAAGGTGAACCCATCGGAAAACTGATCGCCGACTATGTTTTTCACTATGCAAATGGTGAAAAGGAAAGTGTCCCAATTCGAGAGCGGTTTGAGATCGGTAGCGTACCACAAGGATGGGGACAACAAACCTTCATCGCTGTTCCTGATACAAAGGAAAGTTTGCATGCTCGCCATCAAGGACCGTGGGGGGCTGCTGGCAACCGTCAAACAGAAGCGATGCAATGTGTGCCGCGCAACTATTACCTTTATATATGGAAGAATCCCAATCCTGATAAAGAAATTGTATCTATTGAAATTCGTCCGCAAGAACGTAAGTTTATTGTCGCAGCAATCACACTCGGTTACCTTGACGAAGACCCAATCCCACGACATCCGAACCGTGAGGTTAAAATCACACTGCCGCAAGCAGAAGACGCTGACAAACCGTTTGACATGGAGGTCAATGTTGACCGTGGCACTGCGACCTATCCATATCCATTGCCAGAAAACTCATCCGATGCGTTTATCAATGACGACTTCAAAGGGTGGGGAGAATTCCAAAACAACAAAAGCAGCCCAGTATACACTGAGATATCCGCGACACCTTCTGCTACCGTTGAAATCAAAAATCAAGGTGAAACGCTTGGTGCGGTCAATTGGGGCGAACTCCAAGAAAAGGGAAATGTCCAACCGAATGAACGTGTCAAGGTGGAAGTTGTTGACACAGGCAGAAACTGGGTACATACCACTGTGATTGACGAAGACACGAATAAACCTGTGCCGTGTCGTATCCATTTCCGTTCACCGCACGGCGTACCTTATGCTCCTCATGGACATCACGCGCATGTCAATTCAAACATGGGCACATGGCACATAGACATCGGTGGTGATGTGCGGTTAGGTCAGATTAGTTATGCTTATATTGATGGCACTTGTCAAGGATGGCTACCTCGCGGGGATGTTATTGTTGATGTTGCACGTGGTTTTGAATATACGCCTTTGCGAACTACCGTCAACATCAAACCGGGACAACGTGAGTTAACCTTGCGGATAAAGCGGTGGTGCGATATGAACGCCGAACGTTATTTCAGCGGAGACACGCACGTCCACTTCCTCTCAACGCAAGGTGCACATACCGAAGCACAAGGTGAAGACCTTGGCGTTGTCAATCTATTGCTCTCACAGTGGGGGCACCTCTTTACGAATACGGAAGAATTCATCGGAAGACCCACAGTGTCTGCCGATGGAAGAAGCATCGTCTATGCAACGCAGGAAAATCGCCAACATGTGCTTGGCCACCTCACACTACTCGGTTTAAAAGAGCAGGTTGCGCCGTGGTGTTCGGATGGACCGGGTGAAGCAGAACTTGGCGGAAACTTGGAGGTAACGCTTTCGCATTGGGCAGATGCGTGTCATGCACAGGGCGGCACTGTCGTCTTACCACACATTCCGAATCCAAATTGTGAACCCGCAACACTAATTGCCACAGAACGCGTTGACGCTGTAGAATATCTCACTAACGCGATGTATGGACATATTGAATACTACCGTTATCTCAACTGCGGCTATAAATTACCGCTTGTCGGCGGCACAGATAAGATGACAGCGGATGTGCCGGTAGGCGTATATCGCACGTATGTCCACATCCCCGAAAATGAAGAATTCAACTACGACAACTGGTGCAAATACATGAGTGCTGGCAACACGTTCCTCAGCGGCGGTCCGATGATCCGGCTTACCGTAAATGGACAACCAATCGGCAGTACCATCAACCTACCGGGCAACGGCGGCACTGTTGAAGTTGAGGCATCTGCGGATTCTATTTTCCCCATTCATACCCTGCAGATTGTGCAAGCAGGACAGGTCGTTGCCTCCACAGAGGAAAACAACGGGGCACACCAGTTACGCCTCAAAGCAAATCTAAAAGTAGATAAACATTCGTGGATTGCTGCGCGGTGTGGCGGTCCAAACTATGCACAGGCAGTTCCACATCACGATGGATGGCGGCGCGGTATCATTGCACACACATCTCCGATTTACATCGCTGTCGGTGGCGAGTGGTGGATGTTTGATCCAGAAACGGCAAACTATATGCTGACCTTGATTGAAGGCGGATTATCCTATATTCAGCAATCGGCACGTCATCATGAACCCGGCACGGTAACACATCACCACGGTGAAGATGATCATTTGGAATACCTTTCTCGTCCATTCCAAGAGGCACGAGAGGCGATTCACCGTCGGATGCATCAATTAGATATTCCGCATTAGAGGCATCTTACTGTAGGTGCGACCTCAACTTTGGAGTAAAAAATGCCAAAAGAATTAGTAGCGATTGCCCCGCGGCAACCTGTTTTAAGAGAATATGAAGATGGTACTGTTCCCGCCGATAGCGTCAGGGTCCAAGTCGAATTCGGTGCGCCCAAACGCGGTACCGAACTAACGGCGTACTACGGATACAACAACCCAAATTTTCCACTGAGACTTGGGAATATGTGTGTCGGGAAAATTATTGAAATTGGCGATGATGTGGAAGGCTTTGAGATCGGAGAACGTGTCGCTAACCACGGACACCTCAAGGAGACACACACATGGCGCGCGGGGAGTGTCCTCAAGATGCCCGACCACATGACATGGAAAGAAGCCGTCTGCTATGATCCAGCACACTTCGCAATGTCCGCAATTCGCGATGGAAAAGTCCGCGTAGGCGAGCGGGTTGCTGTCTTTGGACTTGGTGCTATTGGATTAATGACGGTGCAGATGGCACGGATCGCTGGTGCTGACTTCATCGCTGCCGTAGACCCGCTTGAAAGGCGGCGGAAAGTTGCTGAAAAGACTGGAGTGGAGCTTGTCATTGACCCAACTGCCTGCAATGTCGGAGAAATACTCAAAGAAGCAACCGGAGGACTTGGCGTTGATGTGGCTGTAGAAACAAGTGCAGTTTACGAAGCACTTGATGATGCCCTTCGCAGCGTCACCTTTGAAGGAACAATCGTCTATGCTGGACGTGCGAAAGCGTGTACTGGTGGGCTTGACCTTGGCGCTGTCGCGCATGTCAACATTCCGAGCATAATCTTTGCGCGCGCCAACAGCGATCCAAACCGTGACCATCCACGATGGGATTTCAGACGTATCGTTGATACCTGTTGGAAGTGGCTTGTCGAAGGACGATTTGACTGTGAAGATGTTGTTGATCCCGTTGTGCCGTTTGAAGATTCTGTTAAGGCTTACATAGAGATGGATAATCATCCTGAACGTAGTGTTAAATTAGGGGTCTCCTTCGGTTGAGGATTTTAAATTATGTCAGTTTGGGATGCCGCGTCTGTTGTCCTTTTAGGTTTCTGGTGATGCTAAGGGCGTAACCTGCAATAACGGCGCAGGCGAGTCCACGGCAATAATGTTTTTTAACCAATCCACCTAATCGAACCGCAAGGAATAATTAAAAATTATTGGTATGCAATCAAGAAAATGCCGAGTACCATTACAACAGCCGCGATCAATCGGCGTTTGGTGTAGGTTTCTTTCAACGCATATCCGCCGAGCAAGACGACGAAAATGACAGAACACTGCCGAACCGCTGTTACGTAGCTGACCTTTTCTGTCATCAAGACATAGAGGATAAGCGAATAGGAAGTCAACGAGAGTACAACGACAACAAGAGCACGCTTCCATTCCGTTCGTCCAATCTGTACAATCTGCTGGTGTGGAAACCGGATGAGACAGGACACACCATAAAAGACTTGTGAGATACTGTTCTCCATTAAATAGTAGGTTACGGCGCGCCACAAAGGGGCATCCGTCGAATGGTGATGAAATTCAGACATCCCTTGCTTGTCTATCAATGAATATCCGATGACGCTTACCAAGGTTGCGTAAGCCCAGAGTGCATCGGGTTCGCGAAGGAAGCGAAGAAACGCCTTGAAGTGGATGCGTGCTTCGCGTTGTTGATAGAGGACTATGGAAACCATTACACATAAAATACCTATCATGCCTTGCTCGGAAATCCGTTCCTTTAAAAAAAGAAGGGCAAAGAGGGGTAGGAAGGCTGGGGCAGCGCGTGTAATAGGATAAACAAACGAAATCTCGCCAACTGTATAGGCGTGCGTCAGAAATAAACGGTATAGCAGATGGACGAAGGCGGAGGCAGCAATATAGACCCATACCTGTTTCGGAATTACCGGTTGGTTGATACTAAAGGCAACGAACGCTATTGCTAAGGTGTAAAACCCACACCAAAAAAAGAGGATTCGTGTATCTCTACTGGATTTGCTGTAGAAATTCCATAGGGCGTGGCAAAATGCTGACAGCAGAATTAAGACAATTGAGTTAAGTACCATAGAACCTTTCGTTATTTGTAGTCAACGATTTGGGTCGTTCTTTTTTAACCCATAGGAGATAATTATGTTCAAGAAATTGAAAAAACACAAGCTTTTTATTTTATTTGGGTTTGCTTTCGGGATACTTGTCCTCACAGCAACCGTTACTCTCACACAAGAATCATGGTTTCCCTCTGAATGGGGCAGATGACCGACGCGGTGCAGCAGACCGATTAACATCGCAAAAGTGCTACAAGCCGCTACACCAGTTATTCATCGTCAAATACGGCATCTACAATCTTAAAAACATGATCACTGAAGAGTTAGCAGCGAAAGTGTACGAATTTGCTTTCAGTTTTGCGCCGCTGCGTCTTAAAGGTGCACCAAGTTCACCTGGCAATCTAATCGCTATCTGATAATCTTCCATGGGGCAGCTTTTCTGCTGTCCCATAATCTTTCCATTTCTCTATCCACACCTGCACAAAAATGTACACATAATTTCCTGTCTGCCCCTTTTTGTGCAATTCAGACCTTGATATACCGCACTTATCCGTATATTCAGCGTATCTGACATTGGCATAAAAATTGCACTAACAATAACATAAGACTAACAAGTTGTGCTAAATAACTTTTAGTAACCAATTGTTTCACACAAATAAAGGTTTGTCCGAATATCCTTCATTAGTTGGGACATTCTTTAGTCCCGTAGGGACGATATGTTTATAGAAAACGTCATATACACCCTCTTTAGTCCCGTAGGGACGATATGTTTATAGTACAAAACCCAAAATCCGTGAAAACAACAAAAACACTTAGTTAACTGGCACAAGTCGTAAGACTAACATTATCAGAGTAATCATTACAGAGGAGATAAAACAGTGCGAAAAGTTTTTGCTAAATCAAGTTTTGCTTTTTTCATGATAATACTAATCGCAATTATTAATACTGGATGCAGCTTAAGTGTTCTTGAGCAGAGTCAAAATACGGTTGCCGATGCAAAACCGCAAGAGAGCATTTTCACTGTTGTAGACACGACAGATCCAAAAAATCCTGTACTCGCCGCTTCTATCCGACTACCGTTTCGTGTTAATCCAAACAACAATGTCGTACTTGCGGGAAACTACGCTTATGTCACGTCTGAAGACCATCTACACGTCATTGATGTTTCTAACCCACAACAACCATTATATATGACATCAATAGCATTCCCCGACAGAATCAGTCATGCACGCGTATCTGGACATCATGTTTATGTTGCAAGCAAACACAAGGTTTATTTCGTAGATGTTTCCAATCTGTCTCAACCGGTGATTCAATCTATGGTGAGTTTACACCAAGCAAACGTAATAACAGAATTTGATATCCATGAATCCTACCTATATATTATGGATGTCCATGACTATCTGCATATTTATTCCTTAGACAATAGAAATACCCGATTCGTTGAGTCTGTTGGAACAACATCTCCTTCATCGTTGATAGGTGTTAGAGCCAAGGGAGCAGGAGTAGAACAGATTCTGCTAGAGCATAGAACCTCTGGTGACCCTGGCTGGGCAGCACTCTCAGATAGAACTGGCCTTTTAGAGATAAGTGGCAGATATGAGAAGGTCCGCGTTTCCGAAGATGATCTGGTATTGGCAAGTCGTAGATATCCAAATCGTGATATTACGATTGTATGGAACAAGGACCAAGTTCGTCCTAATATGTGGGAGTGGCTTGAACACTACAACATAGAGGCAAACTACCTCGCCCATCTCTACTTGACAGGGAAAAAGACGCTCACCCGCGGAAAACCTACAGATGCTGTTATTGAGAGATCAAACAAGATTCAGTTCTTCGCGCAAGACCAATGGTCCGAGACAATAGACTTTGAAGAAAATAATCTATTAGGACCGATCACTGATTTTCAAATTTATCAGAATTTGCTTTACGTATTAAACGCAAAGGGTCCTCTTTCTGTTATTGACCTTGATGCGCAAGTAAAACATCGTTTTATATCTGCTACAACACTTCAGGATCAACACCCAATGAGTCTTGCTGTTAGTGAGAACTATGTATGTGTGTTAGCTGCATCACCAGAAGATTCATAAAAATGAATCTTTGTATTCGGTCTGCATATTGATGTCCTCAAAAATTAAGGAAAACACTTGTGAAAATACCCACAATATCCATCACATCCCATAACATCACACGCCTCATAATTGGTGGTAATCCGTATAGTGGTATCTCACATCAATCTGCTGCTGCATCAAAAGCAATGGAGGACTATTATACGACAAACCAAATTATGGCGGACCTCGCGCAAGCAGAACAGAACGGTATCAACACAGTGCTTGCTCGCGCAGATAAACACATCATGCGCACACTCAACGAATACTGGAACGCAGGTGGCACAATTCAGTGGATTGCGCAAACACCGAAATCAACAGAATATAGTGACCTTAACGAATACCTCAAGATAATTGCACGCTACAAACCGATTGCCATCTACCACCATGGTGGCACAACGGATCAGTTATATGCGGAAGGCAAACTCAACTCGCTGTGTGATACCCTCAAACGTGTGCGTGACCTCGGATGTGCTGTCGGTATCGGCACACACGACCCGCAAATCCTCAAGTACTGCTACACAGAAGGATATGATGTTGACTTTTATGTCTGCGCGTTGTATAATCATACGCGGCATAGAGAATTGTATCTACCAGATGACCGCGATGCCGCCGTTGCTGCTATTCAAGCAGTACCAATGCCGATAATTGCGATAAAGGTATTAGCGGCAGGTAGAAACGAACCGCGAGCAGCATTTCAATTTGCACTTGAAAATATCAAACCGATTGATGCGATGGCAGTTGGCATGTCCACACAATTTCAACCCGATCAAATTTGCCAAAACGCGCTGACTGTCGCAAAACTTATCAGAGAATTAGAGAATGAACCGAATTGTAGAACCGGAAGTGATGGACACACGCGAAGCCGCAGAGGCTTACGATGCGATGGAACACGGGGAGGTTGATGATGCCTTTGTCAATCGGGTTATAGAACTCGGCGCGAATGATGGACATTTTCTTGATGTCGGCACAGGTCCCGCCCAAATTCCGATCCTTCTTGCACAACGGTGTCCCAATGTCCATATCACTGCCATTGACCTATCCGAAGAGATGCTAAAGATAGCAAAACGCCACGTCGCAGATGCCAATCTTAACGATCAGATAACACTTGAACTCGTTGACGCCAAAACCTTACCCTATTCTGACAACACCTTTGATGGACTTATCTCCAACAGCATTGTGCATCATATCCACGATTCGTTGCGCGCCCTTAAAGAGATGGGCAGAGTTGTCAAACCTGATGGCGTGGTTTTAATCCGCGACCTCATCCGTCCAGAAACGCCCGCAGATGCGCAAGCATTTGTTGACCGTTATGCTGCAGAAGATACCCCCTGCCAACAAAAACTCTATTACGATTCCTTCCTCGCCGCCTTCACACTTGCCGAAGTCAATCAGATGCTGATGGAGATGGACATGCCGGGTGCAGTTGTTGTTCAAAGCACTGATCGGCATTGGTCTATTGAGCGTAGTGTTTGATATAGCACCGCTATTCCATGTTTACACCATTAGAAATTGCTCTATAGATTATTCAACCCGCGGCAGATCCAATTTTAAAAAAGTTGACTTTGGATATGTTTTTTGATATGCTTATATGCGTTTAAAGTCTCCTTAGGGTAAAGGCGATGGTTAATTTATCAATCAAATTAAGAAGTGGATGAGATGAATTCTGTAAAAACGAAATTGGATACGGCACGGGCTGAACTGCTTGACTTAGGTTTACGTAACCCATTGATTAACTATAAACTTCTCAAAGCACGAGGCGTTGAGATTGTTGATGAATCTCCACCAGATATCTATCAGATTCTTGTACAAGATAAGAAAACTATGTCTTTCCTACCAAAGGATGAATCTGCAGAAGATAACTTTTTTCTGTTTGAAGATGAAGAAGAATACGACTCTGCTCGGTATACCGATACCAAGCTTCAGACAAGTCATACATCTACCGAACTTCAAAAACGTTTGTTGAATACTTATTAGACATTATATAAGTTTAATCGAAATGTTTGTCATAACACCAAGGTCTGAAGT
>JAPPES010000072.1 GCA_028824125.1 Candidatus Poribacteria bacterium | reverse complement strand
TTGGAACATCTTGAAAATGCCACAAGAATTCACTAAATTGACGCCTATGGTGTTGCATTTGAAATGTCCCACAGATATACTCGCAATCCTTCTCTACTTGCAAGCGTGTTCCCATCCGGACTGAACGCTAAATCAGAAATTAATGACCAATGCCCCGCATATATCATCTTTTTGTATTCGCCCGTGGTAGCATCCCATAGATGGATTCTGTCTCGGCTGGAAGTGGCTATCGTGTTCCCATCTGGACTTAACGCCATTCCTGCAACGCCGTTTGTATGCCCAAAAATAGACATTTTACGCGCACCACTTTCAACATCCCACAGAAACAACTCATCTCCTCCCCCACTCGCGAGGGTGCTACCGTCAGGACTGAATGCTACAGAATTTATTCCCCGCCGATGATGTCCACTGAGTACCGCCTTGAGAGTACCAGTAGCAAGTTCCCATAGATATAAACCGTCAAAACCACCGGTTGCAATTGTTTTCCCATCCGGACTTATAGCAAAACTTTTGACGGATAGAGTGTTGAAATCTTTTATTTTCCCTCCAGTATTAATATCCCATACCTTTATTTTGTCGGACGACTTCCCTGATATTAGCGTGTTTCCATCTGGACTGAACACAAAATTTCTGAGGCGTGCACGCTTGGACAAAGTACTTATATGTGAACCTGTGGCAACATCCCAGAATTGTAACAAACCCTCTGCATTTGAACTAAGAAGCCTTTTACCATCAGGGCTGAATTCAACATACTCTATACTATCTGTTTCTAATTGGATTGTAACTGTTCGTTCTCCAGTAGAAATATCCCAGATACTAATTACATTACCAATGTCAGTCGCGAGTGCGTTCTCATCAGGACTAAAGATGACATAGCGGATATCTAATGTGTCTCCTTTTAGTGTGCTTTTTACAGTGCCATCTGACATGTTTCGTACACTTGCTATGTTGTCTTTATTCATACTAACAAAGATATCGGTATAAGGACTTACACCCAATAAATTTGCAGGATTCTCAGCAATTAAATTCAATTCCGTACCTGTGTGTATCATATACCCAAATTCCTATGGAACTTTCAACGATCAAACGATTGCCATCAGGTGAGAAGGATAAATTTTCTACACTTCCCTTGCCAAGACGTAATTTAGCCCCCTCAGGTAAATCCCATCGTGTATAGACCTGCCCAAAACTGTTCGATTGAAAAAGCGTCAAAATTAACAGTAGCGTTAAAAGTGGGAGTTGTATCCTTTTCATTGTTTTTCTCCTATTTGCGTATGACCATTCGTCGTGTCGCAGTGAACTGTCCAGCAGAGAGTTTGTAGAAATAGACACCACTCGCAACAGGTTCACCGATCTCATTTTTTCCATCCCAATATGCTGCACGGTTACGTTTCTGATAGATACCTGCAGGCTGATGTCCCATATCTAAAGTGCGAACCAACTGTCCATTAGAAGAATAAATCTGGATTGATACATCAACGGGTTCTGCCAACTGATACGGTATCCAAGTTTCCGGGTTGAAAGGATTAGGATAATTAGGCAACAGAGTAGTCTTTTGCGGTGTCAAAACTACTAACAACTGTTCAAGAAAACGAATACCTCTTTGTGAGGTTGTATCTTTCAGGCTCAATTGTTGTGCTTGGGTAAGCCATTTCTGTACATCCGCTCTTGTAGGAGCAAACTTCAGGTTATAACGCAATGCCATAGGCGCTGCGGCATCATTATCCAACGCTGCAGCAACTTTGATAAGATCCGCAATATTAACAACACCGTCACCATTTACATCCGCAGGATTTGGGCATGTTTGTCCGAAGTTTGCGGCGACAACAACCAAATCATAAACATCCTCAACACCATCACCATTGATGTCTACTTCTAAAGATAGGGATTTAATTATAGAGGTAAAATCCCAAAAAAGAATTGTGCCATCACTACTTGCAGTTGCAAGGAGACTACCATCCCGACTTATTGCAACGTCCGAAACTCTACTCTTATGTCCTTGAAAAACAGCAATCTGTTCCCCATTAGCAGGATTCCACAGATGCACTGTTGAGTCACCATAACCACCTCCGCTTACAAGAGTCTTGCCGTCAGGACTGAACGCGATACTACTGAAACTGACAGAATGATCACCGATAGTTGTTTTTAGTTCACCGGTAAGAATATCCCAGAGACGGATTTGTCTACCACCCGCACCTGCAAGTGTTCTTCCATCTGGGCTAAAAGCAATGCTTGAAATAACATAAGTGTGGTTGAAATATGTTTCTTGACTGTATCTACTGTTAATATTCCAAAGGTGGACTTTATAGTCGCCTCCTCCAAATGCGAGTGTCCCCCCATCCGGACTGAAAGCGAGGCTATAAACCCTTTCTGGATGACCGGGATATGTTGCCAGATGGTAGCCTGTCGTAGCGTCCCACAGACATACTCTATTATCAGAGCTTCCTGTAGCCAATGTTCGCCCATCCGGACTGAAGGCAACGCTATTGACACTTCTATTATGCCCAAGGATTGTTGTAATATGTGTTTCAGAGACTACATCCCATAATTTTACCGTGTAATCATCCGAAAATATACTGGTTATAGAACTAAAGCCAGCACCACTCGCGAGGGTGCGTCCATCGGAACTAAAGGCTACTGATTCAATACCACCTACATGTCCTATTAGAGTTGCTTTGTTTTTACCAGTTGCAGTATCCCACAGTTGTATGTTTCTATCCCATCCGCCGCTTACAAGGGTGCGTCCATCGGGACTGAAGACAATACTGGAGAAATCCACAATATGTCCATTGATAGTTTTTATCGGTTCAAAACTCTCCGCATCCCACAGTATTAAGTTGCCATCCCAACTACCACTGGCGAAGGTACGCCCATCGGGACTAAACGCAACACTCACGACACCACCTTTGTGTGCAAACAGGGCAGTCTTGAACCTTTCACTCGCTACATCCCATAGACATACGACACCATCTTCACCGGCACTGGCAAGTGTGGCCCCATCAGGGCTGAACGCAACGCTTCTTACATCTTCAAAATGTCCGTAGAAGGTTACTTTCAAATCTCCTGTAGCGACATCCCAGAGTCGCACCGTTTCATCTAACCAGCCTCCAGCACTTGCGAGGATTTGCCCATCAGGACTGAACGCAATGTCGGAAACATCGTCTGTATGTCCTATCAAAGTTGTAATGAGTGTTTCTGTAGCAACGTCCCAGAGTTCGATTGTGTGATCATCAGTTGCTCCACCACTTGCCAAGATTCTGCCATTAGGACTATACGCAACAGTGGTAATCTTTCCAGCAATCCCATCTATGGAAGATTTGAGTGTTCCCGTTTCAATGTCCCAAAACTTTATTGTCTCATCCTTATAGTATCCACTACTCGCGAGTGTGGTTTCATCAGGACTGAACGCAATGCCAGAGACATAGCCTGTATGCTCTGTTAAGGTTGTTTTGAGTGTTCCTGTTTCAACATTCCAGAGATGCACCTCCCCAGAACTACCAGCGGCTACGTAACGTCCATCTATGCTAAAAGCAATGCATCTTATTGTAGTTGTATTTCCTGTCAGCAATCTCAACTCCTCACCTGTACGTCCATCATAAATCCATACGCCGATAGAACTTCCAACGGCGAGTAACGCATTATCAGGAGAGAATACTATATTGCTATTTATTCTACCTTTCCCGATACGCATTATTGCTCCATCGGGAAGTCCCCATTGATTGTAATCTTGTGCAAATGTGGTCGGTAGAAATAGCGTTGAAATGATCAATAATATTAAAATCGGGAGTCGCATCGTTTTCATCAATTTTCCTCCTATTTACGTATGATCATACGCTGTGTTGCCGAGAACTTCCCAGTAGACAGTGTATAGAAATAGATTCCACTTGCTACAAGTTCACCCAATTCATTTTTTCCATCCCAATATGCTGCTCGATTCTGACTCTGATAAAGTCCAGCAGGTTGATGTCCTAACAATAGTGTTCGAATCAACTTTCCGTCAGCAGAATAGATGCGTAGTTTCACATCCGCGTTTTCAGCTAACTGATAAGGTATCCATGTTTCTGGATTGAACGGGTTAGGATAATTATTCAATAGCATCGTCTTTTTCGGTGTCAACACGGCTAAAAGATGTTCAAGCATAACAATACCTCTTTTGATAGAAGGAGTTTTGCTGTTAACCTGTCGCGCTTGACTTAGCCATTGTTGTACTTCCGCAGCGGTAAGCAATTCTACGGATTGAGAATATTTTGCCGGAGCGCCATTTGCATTTTGAAGTGCAGCTGCAACTGTTAAAATATCTGTAATGTCGACAACACCGTCTCCGTTGACATCAGCAGCATTGTCAGCTCCCGGCTGTCCGAATTGCGAAGCAACAAAAATAAGGTCCTGAATATCTACTATGCCATCGTCATTAACATCCTCTGCTAACTTTGAAGTGCCATCTGAAGTTTCAGATGTGAAATTCCATAAGAGCACCGTTCCATCCGTACTTCCACTGGCAAGTGTCTTTCCATCTGGACTGAAGGCGATATCGTAGACACTACCCGTATGTCCGTAGAGAACATCTTTCCTTTGACCAGTTGCAACATCCCAAAGATACACGGTATTATCATACCACCATCCACTACTTGCGAGTGTTTTACCATCCACACTGAATGCAACATTATTCACGCCTTCTGGATGTCCAGTGAGTGAAGTTAAAAGTTCACCTGTTCCAACATCCCACAATATTATGGTACCATCCTTACTACCACTTGCAAGGATGCTTGCATCAGGACTAAATTTTACACTATGAACTTCATCTGTATGTCCTTTGAAGGTGTCAATGAGTGTATCAGTTATTACATCCCAAAGACGTACCGTGTGATCGTCACTGCCACTGGCAAGGGTGCGACTGTGGTAACTAAAGTCAACTGAATTAACACTGTCAGTGTGTCCATCAAGCTCGCTTTTGAATATACGACCAGAATACCATAGTAGGATCGTTGAATAACTACTTGCACTTGCGAAATATTTACCATTAGGACTGAAGGCCATTGAACTGACGCCTGAACCCGATGCGCTACTGCCCCGATATCCATTGATTGTAGCTTGATGTATTTCAGTGGTTATATCCCACAGACGGATGCGCCAACCGATTTCACTTGCGAGGATTCTACTGTCTGGACTAAATGTCAAGCTGAAATTATGTGACCAATCATCATCAAAGAGTTCGGTTTTGTGTGTTCCTGTGGCAACATCCCAAAGGTTGATCTCGCCTCGGCTACCTGTGGCAAGAATGCCATTATCTGGACTAAAAGCAATTGCATATATGCTTTTAGTATGCCCCGAAATAGACATCTTCTGTTCACCACTTCTCCAATCCCACAGATACAATTGATCTGAACTGCAACTCGCAAGCGTATTACCATCGGGACTGAAGGCAACTGATGAAACACGTGACACATGCCCAGTAAGTTCTGTTTTCAGCGTTCCAGAAGCAATATCCCACAGATATAATCTCCCCCACGACCCCTTAGTGATAAGGCTTTTACCGTCAGGACTGAAGGTGACATAAGACCCCGAATGCAAATTTAATGTGCCTTTCGGTTCCCACGTGTCCACATCCCAAAATACCACTTTCCTATTGTTAAAACTTGAACTGGCTAATGTCTTTCCATCAGGACTAAAGGTAATTGAGGAAAGTGATCCGGTATAGGGCATTAAAGATGTTTGATAAGCACCTGTGGCAGCATTCCATATATGAATATTACCATCCCAACTTGCACTCGCAAACGCTGCTCCATCGGGGCTAAAGGTAAACGAGGTTATTGATCGATTATGTGCCGAGAGCGTAGCTATTTGTTCCCCCGTAGCAACATCCCAAAGATAAATCTCTTTTCCGGCACTACCAGCAAGCGTGCGATCATCCGGACTAAAGCTGACACGACTAATTTCTTCCGCATCTCCATTCAGAGTTATTTTAAGATCTCCATCAGGGAAACTACGGAGCTGCAACGTATTGTCTGAACCTAAACTGGCAAATGTCTGAGTGTCTCGACTCAATCCGAGAATGTCAGTGTCATTCTCGGAGATAAAATCCAGTTCAACGCTTGTGTGTGCATCATAAATCCAAATACCGATCGCACTTCTAACAATTAATTGATTCCCATCGGGGGAATATCTTACACTTCCAAGCGCTCCTTTGCCGAGACGGGCTATTGCCCCTTCAGGCAAATCCCAATTTGAAGCGTCTTGCCCAAAGGTACTTGGAAGAAAAAGGGTTGATATGAACAGGAATATTAAAGTCAAAAGTTGTATAGTTTTCATTTTTTTATCTCCTATTTTTGGATAACCATTCGTCGCGTTAATGAAAATTCTCCCGCTGTAAGCGTATAGAAATAGACACCACTCGCAACAAGTTCACCAAGTTCATTTTTTCCGTCCCAATGTGCTGCAAGGTTCCGCTGCTGATAGAGTCCCGCAGACTGATGTCCCATATCTAAAGTGCGGATCAACTGCCCTGCAGAAGAATAAATCTGGATCGTTACATCTGCTGGTGCTGCCAACTGATAAGGTATCCAAGTTTCTGGGTTAAAGGGATTCGGATAGTTTGGGAGAAGTGCTGTCTTTTTTGGTGTTAATATAAGCAAGAGTTGCTCAAGAAAACGGATACCTTTTTGTGATGTTATATCTGTAAGGTTCAATTGCTGTGCTTGGGTAAGCCATTTCTGTACATCCGCTCTTGTAGGAGCGAACTTCTGATTACGATTTATTACCGAAGGCGCTGCTGCGGCGTTATCCAACGCGGCAGCAACTTTGATAAGATCAGCAATGTTTACAACACCATCTTCATTTACATCTGCATCGTTTGGACCTGTTTTCCCGAAGTTCGCGGCAACAACCACCAAATCGGAAACATCAACAACACCATCTTTATTTACATCTGCTTCATGAGTTGAAGTTGATGGATTGATTAAGGAAGCATAGTCCCACAATAGTATAATTCCCGCATCGACCGATAGTGCGAGCGTCTGACCATCGGGGCTAATTGCAAGGTTATACTCACCATCTGGTATATTCTTGAGCATTAGTTTGAGTGCACCATTTTCTGGATCCCAAAACCGCAATGTTCCATCTCCCCAAAAACTTGTAGTTACGAGCGTTTGCCCATCCGGACTGAAAAGGACATGTTTAAACTTGCCAACATGCCCAGTGATAATTGTATTTCTCTCGCCAGTGTAAACATTCCACAAATGCACTTCCTGACCACTCCCACCAGCCGCAATTGTGTTCCCATCCGGACTGAATACGATAGTGCTGGTTTTGGGTATGGAACCAGTGAATGTCGTAATATGTTTTCTACTTGCGAAATCCCACAAATGGATTCCGGTACTATCTCCATATACGAACTTGAGACTATCCGGACTGAACGTAATGTCCCCAACTCCTTTCTCAATTCCAGTAAACGTCCAAAGAAAATCACCTGTGGCAGCATCCCAAAAAATGGGTTTTAGGTTAGAAGCATAAGTTGTGAGAACCCGTCCATCCGGACTGAAGGTGACACGATGGATGTCCCGTTCATGTCCAACAATTATTGCTTTCTGGGATCCAGAGGGAACATCCCATAACCTTATCGGGTAGTCATCAGCAAACCATCTATCCTCATAAATTACGCCACCGCTACTGGCTATAGTACGCCCATCTGGACTAAAGGCAACCGATATAACTGGACCAAGGTGCCCCATGAAGGTTTTTTTGTTTTTGCCAGTTGTCGTATCCCACAGTCGCACCTTTGTATCCCTACTTCCACTCACAATTGTGGTTCCATCTGGACTGAACGCTACCTGTGAGAAACCGGATATATGTCCTGTGATGGTAGTTCTTCGCTCAAGTTTCTCTGCATCCCACAGAAGGATAGTTCCATCCTTACTATGACTCGCAAAAGTGGTTCCATCTGGACTATACGCAACACTCGCGACGTCGTCAGTATGTGTTATGAGCGTCGTCTTATAATTACCTGTAGAAACATCCCACAGACACACTGTATTATCCATGCTACCACTCGCAAGGGTGCTGCTATCCGGACTAAACGCTACATCGTTGACCCCCCCTATGTGTCCTATAAGGGTGTTTTTCAATGTGCCACTTGTTATATCCCACAGATTCACATGTGCGGCCCATCTACCGCCACAACTTGCTATTGTGCTGCCGTCTGGACTAAATGCGATATTAGCATCGTATACAGACCTATCTTCTGCTAATATAAATGTTGCTTTGAGTTCGCCAGTAGCAACATCCCATAATTTCATTGTAGTGTCTTCCCCTTCATAACCACAACTAACGAGAACTGTTCCATCTGGGTTGAAAACGATGGTATCAATATCCCCCTCATGCACCGTAAGGGTGTTTTTCAGTTCTCCGGTTGAAACATCCCAAAACTTGACTGTTCCATCTCTATAATACCTACTACTTGTCGCGATCGTTTTTCCATTAGGGTTGAATACTATACTTGAGATAGAACTGGTGTGCTCAGATATAGTTAGTTTGAGATTACCAGTGTCAACATCCCACAAAAAAAGTTCGGAGGTATTATTACATGCAAGTGTTTTACCATCAGGACTGAATGCTATTTTGGAGTAATAGTCGAAATTACTTGATAGGAAATAGAGTGCCTCGCCAGTGAATCCATCATAGTCTAAATTACGTGATAGCAAATTGAGTGCCTCGCCAGTGAATCCATCATAGAGCCAAATCCCAATACGAGTCGGGACTGCGAGCAAAGAACTATCTGGAGAAAAAGTGATATTGCCATATATCTCTCCTTTCCCGATGCGCATTTTTGCACCTTCAGGCAAGCCCCATTGCATGTAATCTTGCGAAGAAGCATTTGGTGAAAAGCAAATTGAAATAAGAACAAGCAGTAAAATGGTGGATCGCATCTTTTTCATTTTTGTCTCCTATTTTCGTATGACCATTCGCCGTGTTGAAGTGAAGTTTCCAGCAGAGAGTGTATAAAAGTAGACACCGCTCGCGACGGGTTCACCAAACTCATTTTTCCCGTCCCAATGTGCTGCTTTATTCCGATTCTGATAGTTTCCCACTGGTTGATTGCCTAATACCAATGTCCTAACCAACTGTCCATCTGTAGCATAGATGCGGAGTGTGACATCAGCCGGTTTTGCCAACTGATACGGTATCCAAGTTTCAGGGTTAAACGGGTTCGGGTAGTTGGATAAAAGTGCTGTCTTTTCTGGAGTCAATACGCTTAAGAGTTGTTCAAGCACTGCAATACCCTTCTGGAATTTTGGTATATTGGTGTTGACTCGCCACGTTTGACTTAACCACTGTTCTACTTCTGCAGCGGGGATCAATTCATCAGACACTGAATTAATAGAAGGTGCGCCATTCTCATTAGCAAGCGCAGCAGCAACTAATAAGATATCCGCGATATTGATAACACCATCCTCGTTGACATCGGCTGCATTATCATTTCCCGGCTGCCCAAATTGTGATGCTACAGAAATAAGGTCTTGTAGATTTATACTTCCATCACGATTCACATCCTCAGCGAGTTGTTGTATTTCATTTTCAGTGCCTAACAACGAAGTATAATCCCATAAAAGAATCGTACTATCTCTACTCCCACTGATAAGTGTTCTCCCATCAGGACTAAAGACAACAATGGGATCGCCACGCGTGTGTGCTGTAATGTTAGTTATCAATTCACCCGTAGCAACATCCCATATCTGTATAATTGGATCTTCCCAATTCCCACAACTTAAGAGTGTTTTACCATCATTACTGAATGTAAGTTGATGTATCCCGTTGGTGTGTTCAGTATGGATAATCCGCGGATTACCAGTTGTAACATCCCACAGAATAATCGTGTTATCCTCACTTCCACTGGCAACTATGCTTTCATCCGGGTTAAATGCTACACTATGGACTTTGTCTGTATGTCCGGAGAAAGTATCTATATTTGATCCGGAGGTAAAATCCCAAAAACGCACTGTACCATCATAACTTCCACTGACAAGGGTCCGGTTATCACGACTAAAAGCAATTGATGTTACCACATCTGTATGTCCCTTAAGCGCGTCTATATAGGTCCGCCCCATATACCATAAATGGACTGTTTTGTCTGCATGTGCTGCAGCGATGAATTTGCCATCTGGACTGAATATGATGGATTGATAACCTTGAGTTTCCGTTGATGTGCTTTTTTGCCCATGACCATACCACTTGGTAAGAGCAGCAAGATGTGTGGTACTGGAAACGTCCCAAAGATGAATTGCCCCAAAAGCTAAACTTGCAAGCGTGCTACCATCCGGACTGAAAACTAAATCCCAATGAGATGTCAACCATCCACGTCCATAAATCAACTTTTTGTATTCGCCTGTGATAGGATCCCACAAGTGAATATTCTCCCAACTGGAAGTGGCAAGTATATTACCATTTGGACTGATTGCCATTCCAGAAACGCCTCTTCTATGTCCGTCAATAGACATCTTGCGCGTTCTACTTTCAACATCCCACAGATATAGTTCATCCCTGCCTCCACTCGCGAGCGTGCTACCATCCGGACTGAACGCTACTGAAAATACCCATGAAAAACTTCTACCAAGTTCAGCTATGTGCGTTCCCGTAGCAACATTCCAAAGATGCAAGCCTGAAAAACCACCGGTTGCGAGCGTGCTACCATCCGGACTTATAGCTATACACAGGAGCGATAGCGCATCAAAATCTTTTTTCTTTTGTCCGGTGTTAACATCCCACACCTGTACGTCATAGTTCGTATCTCCACTTATGAGCGTGTTGCCATCTGGACTGAATAAAAGATAATGTATTCCTCGCATATACTTGGATAAAGTTGTTTTGTGTGTAGCAGTAGCAACATCCCATAATCGTAATGTGTTATCATAACTTCTGCTTGCAAGGGTTGTGCCATCAGGACTGAAGACAATAGATACTATCCATTCAGTATGTCCTTCAAGAGTCGCATTTTGTTCCCCAGTAGTAAGATTCCAAAGATGGATGTTTTTGTCCCTGGCACCAGCAAGCATCCGACCATCCGGACTAAAGGCGATAAGATGAATATCTTCTGTATTCCCTTTTAGGGTTACTTTAAGGCTACCATCTGTTATATTCCGCAATTGTATTGTATTGTCTAATCCTCTAATAACATACATGCTGGCATCCGGACTCACACCAAGTATGTTCGAAGGATTCTCAGCAATTAAATTCAATTCCGTACCTGTGTGTGTATCATATACCCAAATTCCCATGGAACTTTCAACGATCAAACGATTGCCATCGGGTGAAAACGTGATATTACCAACACTTCCCTTGCCAAGACGTAATTTAGCCCCTTCAGGCAATTTCCATCGTGTATAGTCTTGGGCAAAAGTATTTTGTAGAAATTGGTTTGAAATCACCAGGATTGATAAGATCAGAATTTTTATCTGAAATTCAAAAAAGCCTTTGTGCCGCAACTTATTTTTTTCCCATTTTGTCCGAATGTTCTGGAATTTAGTAGATGTCATGGTTTGGGCTCCTATCTATTTTGTTTTCTACTACTATCGTATTAGGTATTAGCAAATTTGATGCCAATTTTGAGTCATTGTTAACAACACAAAAATGTTTCGTTTGATAGGAAGTTGAACATTCAAATTAGTAGGACTTACGCATTTTCTCTTAAAGTCCCCCTGATAAGGGGGATTTAGGGGGTTAAAAGCACCAAATAACGACTTTTTAACCCCCTTATATGAAGATTAAGTTATTAATTCGGTAATTTTTCATTATGCATATTCAGAACATTTTAAGTGCTCTTCAGTCCCGTAGGGACGATATGTTTATAGCAGCGCGGACAACCTCATCCCTTAGTCCCGTAGGGACGATATGTTTTGAAGCACATCAACAATAAATATGTCGTTCCTACGGAACTCAAGAGGGGAGAGACAACATTTTCTATAAACATATCGTCCCTACGGGACTAAAGAAATTACCGAAATATTTATTTAATCCTCATTCAAGGGGGAATGCGTAAGTCCTGATTAGGTTATATTGTCAAAAAAGCAACATCATTGTCCATAATTTGAACACTCACAGCGTTATATTCAAATATTCCAGGCGTTTAGTGTCAAAGGACAATCTGCACGAAAATGAACAATTTATTTTTCATGTGCACATTTTGGGGCAGATAAAGGAAAGAGGATTTTATACAGTTAATGTGATATGAGAATTTAGTTAGCTATTTGGCAATGCTAAAAATGTAACGTAAGTTTGAAAAAGTTTAGAAGTTATATAGGACTTACGCATTCCCTCTTGAATGAAGTTTAAATAAATTGGGTAATTTGGTGAGGTTAGGAAACTTCGCCAAATTACCCAATTTATTTAAACTTCATATAAGGGTTAGGGGGTAAAAAGTCGTCATTTCAGTTATTTATCTCCCCATACGCTATCGCTATGGGGACCCGCCCCCTAAATCCCTTATCAGGGACTTTAAGAAAAAATGTGTAAGTCCTGGAGGCTGCGAGCGATCCCAACTTAACCCATTCATCAACGATAGTTCCGAAGCTAATAAACATCAGTATTCCAGCTATCATAAGGTCATTTGATACTATTTTAGAATAACGAGTCGCCGTGTCTGCTGGAAGGATGGTGTTGTCAATTGATAAAAATAGATGCCACTTGCAACGCGTTCTCCAAGGGCGTTACGCCCATCCCAATAAGCAGCACGTTCCCGACTATTATAGAAGCCTGCGGATTGAAAACCGAGAGAAAGAGAACGAATCAACTTACCGGTTGTATCATAGATAGACACCGATACAGGACTGTCTTGCGAGAGTTGATAGGGAATCCACGTCTCCGGGTTAAACGGATTCGGGTAGTTCTGCAACAACTGATTCTGTCTCGGTTTGCCAATATTATCAAGATTGACAGACAAAACCGCGTTTGCAAGGTGCTCAGGGGTCACTCTAAAGCTGAGGGTTTGTGATTCATAATTTCCACCCGGACCGATGACGCGCAATTCAATACTGTCTCCAACTTTGACAATGCTGCGCCGTGCCACGTCAGCAGTTGCAGCGGCGAAGTAATTGCCTTCCACTAAGGCGGTAATCCTGCTGTTTGTTCTCAGATTACGGACGATGACCTGGTAACCATCAAACGTTGGTGGACCTTCCAGATGTCCACTGATAACGAATGCCCATGCTTCTTGGGCAACCCCCCTATCCTCCCTCGTCAATGGGGTAATATCAGGTGCTGCCGCAGCAGCCTCCGTTTGATTTGTCCACCGTGATCCGACGAAGGCAAAGTTGCGTGTTTGTGGGACATTTACGATATAACCTTGTCCTCCTTCAATTGTGAAACCGTTATTAGGTGCGCTTGGTGTCCAACCGGTGAAACGTTGGTTTTCAGCATCAAGTGCTATTACCATCGTTGCTCCCGCAATCCCAGCCAGAGATTTTGCAGTCATCGGTTTTGGCGATGCTAAAGGTAAAGAGAGCATGTTCAAACCTTTCGTCAACGTGACATTGTAGATGTTGCCAAAATGATCGCCCTCTGCTTTGGCAACGAGTCTGGCGATGAACCCGTGTCTGCGCCCATCGGCTGAGTCATAGTGTCCAACTACAGAACCGTCCTCATTGATATTCTAACCTTCTGTGCTAACAGCGCCCGGAAACTGCAATTCTTGTAGATTGAGGGGGCTGCCGACATAAGTGCGCGGGACATCACCCACCGCTTTGGCTCGACCAACGACAGTCCTTGTCCTGTTGAGACCGTGCAGAAAAAAGTATTCCAGATTTGTTGCGTTTGGAAGGTCAATATATAAAAATCTGCCCACCGAACTACGCATATATGCATGATATATACCTTTAGCATCTACGTAGCTGCCCACGATATGACCTGTCCAACTCACAAAATCGGCGTAAGTTTCCGGTGCCCCAGGAGACTCGACTATTGTGTCTCCTGAAAACCCGCGGCGAACACCAGAGGTATCTACAAAACTACCCGTCAGTGCTCCCGTCGAATCACTATACCCATAGATCTCCGTTTCGACGGCATCCGGGAAATCGTATTGCCGCAACTCACCATTTTCTAAGATAACACCGTGAAAAAGACCATCGCTATCCTTGTAGTGTCCAGCAGCGATCCCATTATTACCCAGCGCATAGAAATATGTGCCTTGCGAGCCGGGAAAATCGTAGGTCCTAAAAACGCCATCAATGAGGGTAAAGGCTACATCTTTTTCACCATCAGGACCCCGCATGTTGCCGGCGTAATCAAAAAAGTCGCTACTCGCCGTCACTGCTAAAAAATCTACTCCCGGAACATCAATACTCTCAAAAGTATAACTGAGGTCAGGAGGTGGTCGCGGAGTAGTCTCCTGTATAGGTCTCGCGATGAAACCGTGTCTGCGTCCATCCGCTGTGTCGTAGTGTCCGACGACAGAACCGTCCTGATTGACATTCCAGCCTTCCGTGCTAACGCTGTCCGGAACCTTCAATTCTTGTAGCCTGAGAGGGTTACCGACATAGGTGAGCGGGACACCATCCACCCCTTTCGCTCTGCCAACGGCAATCAGTGCATCGTTGATACCATGCAGAAAAAAGTATTCCTGATTTGGTATTTCTGGAATATCGAGAGTTGCGAAACTACCTCCAGGTCCACGCAGGTATGCATGATATGTGCCTTCAGTATCTACATAGCTCCCCACGACATTGCCTAATCCACTCACAAAATCGGCATAAGTTTCCGATGCGCCGGGGAACTCAACTATTGTCTCCCCTGAGAACCCACGACGAATGCCAGACGCATCTGTAAAATTCCCCGTTAGTGCACCGGTTGAATCACTATACCCGTAAATCTCCGTTTCGACAGAATTCGGAAAATCGTATTGCCGCAACTCACCATTCTCTAAGATGACACCGTGGAAAAGACCCGCGCTATCCTCGTAGTGCCCCGCAGCAAGCCCATTATTGCCGAGTGCATAGAAATAAGTGTTCTTTGACCCCGGGAAATCGTGGGTCGTAAAAACGCCATCAATCAGCGTAAAGGCGACCATCTTTTTGCCATCGGTACTCGGCGTGTTGCCGGCGTAATCCTGAAAGTCACTACTCGCTGTCAACGCTAAAAACTCTACACCCGGAACAGTGATCGTCTCAAATGTATAGTTATCGCTTGCAGATGTAGTGTTGACTTGTGCCGCAATATTCCTTATGAAAAAGGTATTGAGGCATATTAACAAAGTGAACGTGTAAAACAAAAAACTGGTTCTAATCTGAGTGTGCATAAAAAACCTTCCTAAAGTATTTTCACCAAGATAAAAAATCATACATCAGATACCCTGTTTTGAAGGATGATGTGTGAATTTGCAGTATCGCAAGTTAACGTTCAACAGTCCGGTAAGAACGAGGACTGGTATTCTGGTAAATTCTGTATACCTATTAAGTATCTAATATTTTCGGAAAAAAGGCAAGAGAAATATAATCAGTTTTCTCGATTTTCTTCTACAGTGGTGTGAAGTTATTCATCCCAGGGCAGTGGTACGCCAAGACGTTCACTTGTAGCGCGTGCGGATGCTTGTTCCATTTCACCATAGCGGATCCCTTCTTTGCGATGTAACGCTGTCCGTTCCTCTTCAATTGCCCCCGGTAACAATGCTTTATCGGTACCTGGCATCGGTTCGTAGGTTTCGCGCACATCACGCACCAACCGATCGACTTCAGCATGGAAAAGATCGGGTGGCACAACGGATTCAACATGTATGGCGAGTACCATGCCGCCATGACGTGCCCCACCCCATTTTGCGGTGTCTTCTGGTGCGGGTTCAGTGAAACCGGTCAACGCACCACCGAGTAGACACGCCACAGCAGTATAGCCGATACTCTTAAAGAAGGCAGCGGGAATGATGGAAAGTAGTTCATCAAATTCTGGACCGCGTTGGTAATCCGCCATGATACACGTTGCTGCGTCAAGCACGACTGGTGGTTCATCGCCAGAAGGTATTGCAAAGCAGATAGGGGGGTTACCGTAATAACCGAGTTGCGGTTTTGAATCGCTACCTCTTGCGTTACCATGGTTTTGATACCCTTGTACCGAAAAACCGACACAACTCGCTTCATTACAGAGTCGGGCATAGTGTCCTGCTGAGCCGTAATGTCCGATGTAACGGACGAGTCCCATGCCGATGCCTACCGCTTTCGCTTTGGTGATGGCACGTTCGGTTGCGCGTACCATCGGAAGATAACCAAGTGTGCCGTTGCCATCAAGAACAACGGTTGTGGGTGTTTCATGGATAACACGGATATTCGGGTTGGGATTGAGACTTCCGTTTTCAAAACCGCCGCAGTAACCGCTTAATGTCCGTGTACCGTGGCTACGGACACCACGCATATCAGAATTTACGAGTAGACGACTGATAAGTGCGGCATGTTCGTGTGTAATACCTGCTTTTTCAAAACAAGCAGTACTAAAGTTGAGAAGGCGTTCTTCGTCTACGCGGATAAACTCTTCTGGTGGTCTATTCATTATTTTCTCCTATGATAAACGTTACTAATAGGTGATATCGTCCGTTGTGTAGAGTGAGAGTCTATATATGGAATTATAGCATTTTTACTGTTCTGAATCCATGTTTATCTACAACAAAATTGTTCTGAGATCGTTGACAAATTCTTTAGATTTGCTATAATATAACATAAGTTGCCACCTTGTAGCACAATCTGTATGAAGATTAATTTATTAATTCGGTAACTTTTCTGCCCGTACGAGACACGCGTACCCCGCTGCTGGCGAGGTTTCCTAACCTTGCCAAATTACCAATTTATTTTCTTAATCTTCATTTAGATTGTGCCTGCAAGTGCGCAAACTGACAGTTTGCGCTACAAATATTGGCTAATTATCAGCATATTTTCATTAAAGACGGTGTTTCCATGTCTAAAAACTTATAAGTAGCAACTTGGGTTAATATACTAAAGTTTGGACAATTCATGAGCATATCAAGTTAAAAGGAAAAACAATGAAATTAAATCAGTTTTTCAGTTGGGCTGCCCTCGTCTTTCTATTTGCGTTCCCTTTTCTTATAGGTTGTGGTGAAGAAGGCCGTAAAATGCATTTCCCGGATCTCGATCTACCTGATAGTGTCACTGTGACGGTAGAAGTCCCTGCAGGTGCAGCATTTGATCTTGCTGTTTCCAGCGACTATAGAGAAGAAAGGGACGATCTTGGAAACAAATTCATCGTTCACAATACCGAACAGAAGTTCTCTTTTACGGAAGATTTTAGTCAGACATTTCCATTGGTAGATTCTGCGGCATTTCCGTTAGTAGACCCTGATGAACGATACTTTTCTGTCAAACTCAAATGTACTGCGCTTGAATCTGAAAGCGACGAAGATACTGACTCGCTCCATCTAATTATCAAGTTCAACGGTGAAGGAAATTTTGATGACGGAAATCGCGAGATTACATATTCCACACAACCTATATCGCCTGAATCGATAGAGGATTCGTTAGAGAATACGAAAAACCCAGATGATATACCTGGTTTCTTCGAAGTTGGCACACTAATATATGTCCGAACTATTTTTAGTAGGTGGAACGGCATAAGTAAGAGAAGTACATCTGGGAACGCAGATGAATAACCTAATCCTAATTTGGGAGGAATTGTCAAATGATCAAACATTTTTTCTTTGGACTATTGGTTTTTGCGCTTCCGTTATTTGCTCTTGCCCAAACCGGAACAATTGAAGGAACAGTTTTGCATGAAAGTACTGGTGAGCCCTTGCCAGGTGCAGAGGTCCGAATCATTGAAATTGATCAACAGCAAACAACTGATGCAAGTGGGAAATTTGTGTTCACAGATATTGCGCCGGGAACTTGGACGGTATCCATAAGCCACGAGGCGTATACAACACAGACGAAAACATTAATTGAGGTCCAGGTAGACGAAACCACAAAGGTAAAAATGTTTCTTAAAGAGGTCGTTGAACTCGAAACGATCGTTGTAAAGGGGGATCGTCCTCCACCAACAGTGAGTCGAAAACGGATTCGAGGCAGCGAACTGCTACGTATTCCCGGTACTGCTAACGACATTCTCCGTGGACTTACCACATTACCGGGCATTGGCATACCGAACGATCTACTCGGTATCCTTTATATTCGCGGGAGCGAACCGGATTCTAATCTCTACTATTTTGACAGGACACCGTTAGGTTATCCTTTCCACGGTGGCGGTCTGCTTTCAACTATCAGCTCGGAAATTATTGAGGATGTTGATATCTATGCAGGCGGATACGGTGCCCAATTTGGGTTGGATTCGCAAAATGTCTTAGATATCCACTCGCGCAACCGGCTTGATAAAAGGTGGCGTGGGAAATTTAACCTCAATTTCCTTTATTCGGAGGGGATACTTGAGGGTAGAATTGGCAAGAAAGGGTACGCTTATGTCGCCGCGCGCCGGAGCTATTTAGACCTCATCGTTGGACTGTTCATTGACGATCAATTTCCTTATTTTGCAGATTCTCAGTTCAAATTTGTTCAAGCTTTCGGTAAAAAGCACTTTCTTACGTTGAACGCCTTCGCTGCAACGGACCATTTTAACACTGTGGGAGAGGTAACAAAAATTACGCGAGGAGAGGAAACGGAAAGGCCGTGGAGATATGGACCGGGAACGGAAGTTGCGGAAGTTAAAATATGGAGCCCTTCTACGTACTTCAAAAACGGATTTGAGGGGCAAGGCATCCATCTCCGCTCAAATTTCTCCGATAATCTTACCTCCGATTTTTCTTTGACCCATTCTGTCAATTTTCTCAATGTTGAATTCCGTAATCCTGTAGACGTGAGGCGGGAGGGTGGCGTAATACATTTTCCGGAGGAGCCTATAACTCTTACTGCAAGATTTGATACGTACACAGTCCGAGTTAACGTCCCGGTATGGACACTTCGAGAGGATGTGACTTTCCGCTTAAACCCAAGGTTCCAATTAGAACCTGGTGTCCTTTTTTCTTTTAGTCCTGCCAATAGCTTTGAAGACAGTAAACAAGCACAGTTTGAGTCGATAGGTATAATAAATACAGAGATTGAAGTTACCAGAACCAGAGAAGATGGGAGCTCCGCGGGTAGAAGAAGTAGGAGTAGTACTGGGCCGGAATATGTGTTCACTGGTATAAAAGAGGCACACGATGAGTTTGGGCACGATTTTTTCCGTGCTGAGGGATACCTCCAAGGACGATATAACCTCTTGTCCTTCATGTCTGTTGCGCTTGGTGCCAGGGTGGATTATCTGGATCTGACAGAAGAGGTCTCAATTCAACCCAGGGGCAGCGTTAATTTTAAACTGCCGATCGGTTTTAATCTCCGATTCGGATATGGACACTATGAACAGAGTCCGAAACCGTATCAAGTCCTGGCAAAGGATGGGAATCCTGCATTGAAATCCAGCCTTGCACAGCACTATATTTTAGAAATTGAACATAAAATCTCACCACAAACAGAGCTCAAACTTGCTACCTATTACAAAAATTCCGATAAGTTGGTGACAAAAAACATTGTTGGAAACTATCTGAATCAGGGGGCGGGATATATTGGCGGGGCAGAGGCTTTCGTGCGTCACCGTGTTTTAGATAAGTTCTTCGGTTGGATTTCATATAGCTGGACACATGCGGAGCGTCGCGAGAACCCCGACGCAAACTATAAACCACATCTCTTTGATAGGACACACATTGTTAGCATCGTTGCTAACTATAATTTCACACCGAATTTTGAGATAGGTGCGAAGTGGCAGTATCTAAGCGGAACGTCAGAAGCGCCGGTCAATTCAATTACGTTGGTTCAAGATCCGATAACTCGTGGTTTGAATCCGCTGCTCGCTGCTGCCGAAGAGAACTTCACTGTTGAACTCGAACCGTACCATAAGTTGGACATGCGGGTGAGTCGCAAATGGAAGTTATGGGGAACACAGGTTGGCGGATTCCTTGATATTTTGAATATATATAACCGGAAAAATAAGATAAAACTTGTCATTGATGAATCACAGGAGATCACAGGGACTGATGATATCTACCTTGAGGAAGGGACGAGCGAATTACCACAACTGCCGTTAATTGTCTACCTTGGATTAACACTTGATTTCTGATTTAGCAATCTTTTTTTTAGGACACTAAACTAACAATGGAGGAATTTTATCATGGAAAATACTCAAATATCTCTATTTAATGGTAAGAACATGGACGGTTGGCACGCGAGAGGTGGTGCCTCTGAACATGCTTGGTCTGCTATCGGTAATGTCGACCTCAACCCAGATGATCGTAAGTTGTTGATAGCAACTGCTGGTGAAGGCATTTTTTACAACGGTCCCACAGGACGGACAGCCGACCTCTACACAGAATATGAACACGGAGATTGTGAACTACACGTTGAATTTATGGTGCCGCAAGGTTCAAACTCAGGTGTTTACGTGATGGGTCGGTATGAAATCCAGATATTGGATAGTTGGGGGGCAACAGAACTCCACTATGGCACGTGTGGCGGTGTTTATTGTCGTTGGATTGACAATAAACCTGTTGATGGCGTGCCACCACGTGTGAATGCAAGCAAACCTCCTGGTGAATGGCAAACGTACGACATAACCTTCCGCGCACCAAAATTTGATGCAAATAATAATAAAACTGCCAACGCAACTTTCGTCAAAGTTGTGTGGAACGGACAAATAGTTCATGAGGACGTTGAAGTGGCAGGTGTCACCCGTGGCGCTATGTTAGCAGATGAAGCGGCTACAGGCCCTTTACTGTTGCAGGGTGATCACGGACCTGTGGCATATCGCAACGTTGTTTTGACACCAATTGATACCTAAAAGAAAAGTGAATCAAACGCTGATTTGCGATTATAAGTTATAGTGAAATTTTTTAGGAGAGAATTGAAAATGTTTATAATAGATTTAGACGATACAAAATATAGTTCAGTTGCCTCTGCACTTAATGTTGATATGTGTTTGCAAATACTTATTGTTCCTGACGGTGATTATTATACACTTGCGGCATTAGTTCCAATCCAGAATGAAAAGGTTAGAAGAGTAAATATAGCAAGATTCTCGGAAGAGAATGAAGCAGTCACTGTATATAGAGATTTGATGAAAAAAATAGAAGAAGAAAAAGGTATTTGGAGTCCTTTGGATGTCCTAAATCCTCTTAAATAGATTCTGAATCGGTTATAGTAAAATATCTATGCTGTTTTTTACTCTGGGCTTACGCAAAAGCAGTTGACGCTACCTCTCCAAAATGCTAATATACACAGGAGGCGAATGGATGCGTTATCATTGATGCAGAATATGGTATGTTGCTACTGCCAGTGCGACGTGCACGTTTAACGAACCAACTTTACCGTACATCGGAAGGTAAATTGCCATATCGCAAACATCAAAAGTGCGTCGCGAAATGCCACGGTATTCGTTTCCAACAATTAGACACACTTTTTCAGGATATTCAACCGTATGATACGGCACAGCATCTGATGCGACTTCTAAGGCACACGCGAGATAACCTTCTTCTTTGTATTTTTTAACGGCATCAGCAGCATATTTTGTTGCGTGCCACGGAACGCGGCGATGTGTGCCGCGCCCGATACCTGCAATAGTCGGGTGCGGCGGGTGTGCGCTAATACCGGCTAACACAATCTCATGTACGCCGCATGCATCGGCAATCCTGAAGGTTGCCCCGACATTAACCGGGTCTTCAACGTCTTGCAGAACAAAAACGAGTTCGACTGTTGGAGAACCTGCCTGTTTTAGAAAGTGTTTAAGAGCTTTATTTCGTAACTGTTTCATTATTAAGGAATTATTAAAACTATGGATAAATTTAAACTCGGTGTTATTGGTGCTGGCGGTATTGTCTGCCGCATGCATCTACCTGATTTAACAAGGGGCGAAGATTTTGAAGTCGTTGTTATTGGCGGTAGACGCGAACACCGTCTTAAACATCAGTGTCAAGAATTTGAAATTCCTCGTTGGACACAGGACTATGATGCAATTATAGCAGACGACACACTTGATGCTATTCTTGTCGGCACTCCGCACCCGTTACATGTTTCCTGGGGTGTTAAAGCATTGGAAGCGGGCAAACATGTGTTGATGCAAAAACCGCTCTGCGGCGAGATGGATGAAGCAAATCAATTTGTTGCCGCAGCCGAAGCAAGCGGTAAAACAGTCATGTGTCTACCACATTTCAGTGCTGCCATTTATAAAGTCCGCCAACTTATCGCTGAGAATGCCATTGGGCGCGTGTCAGGTGCAAGAATGCGGAGTAGCCATGGTGGTCCCGAGATATATTATGCTGAAATTCGGGACATTTTCGGCGAATCTGGCGACGATTTGTGGTTTTTTGATGCCAAACAAGCAAGCGTTGGTGCACTTTTTGATATGGGTGTTTACGCTGTCTCCGGACTTGTCGCAATGCTCGGCACCTTCAAACGCGTAACAGGTTTCGTTTCCACCTTTGATAAACCGACAGCATTAGAAGATGTCGCAACGCTCGTACTTGAGATGCAATCAGGCGGTATTGTTACTGCTGAGACGAGTTGGTGTGATCCAGCACGCACAGGTGAATCAAGTGTCCACGGAACTGCTGGCAAGTTTACAATGCCCGGCAAAGATGGTGCTGCACTGACGCAATGGACACCGACCTCTTATACCCGCGAACATGCTCCTGTTGATACCAAATCTATTGACTGCAGCGATGTTGCACCGAGTGGAATGCATGCACATTTCGCTGAACATATCCGATCAGGAACGCAACCACCTCTCTCCAATGTCTACACAGCGCGACATGTTACCGAAATCCTGCTTGCGGGTCTCAAATCCTCTGAAACGGGCGAGGCAATCGAATTAACCACAGAAGCAGACAATTGCAACAATTGTACATCAACGGACTGTTGTTAACACGATAAACGTATTAATAACAGAGACCGATAAGTAATCAGGAAAACAAAACAGACATCTCCATGCAGGTATGCTTTCTGCGCCTACATGGAGATGTCTAAACATTTAATCTAAACTTGCATGAAATTCGGACCAATCGTCAAGATTATTTAGATTTACAGCATCTAAAATACTACCATCGTCTTCGATTCCGCTTGCACCGAGAATGCTTTTGCGGGTATCGTCATCGTGATGGTACCCCTCAATTGCGGCGTTCAACTCAGCAACAGCGTTAGCATCAAGGCTACCGCCGCTCTGCTCCAAAACCCATGCTTCAAATTGCGGATAAGTAGGTGAATTGTCTCGGATATACGCCAGTGTTGCGTCTTTATCAAGTCCCAGCCCGTCTAACACCATCTGATCGTATCCCGCTCCACATGCAGGATAATCTGCGTGGAGTACCCCTTTGGCATCCATCAGGACTTTAGACCAAAATCGAGGTAGATGTAACACGCCGAGAGGACCTGAGACCCCGGAACTAATTGTGGGGATCATTGTCGCTTTCTTTTTTCTTCCAAACATAACAAGCCTCCTTGCCCATTATGGGTGAATTTAAGTCGTAACTTGCAAGTCCATCTTGCAAGTTTTCTCATTATAGCAAAAATCTAAAAAAATGAGAAACAATATTTTCAGAAGGATTTGTTATGCGTCGAAAAACGAAACGTGTATTCAGATTAGGATTAGCAATAGCGACTTTTGTTGATTGCCTTGACATTGGCTAAAAATGATGGTATTCTATGTTAAGCGTTGCGCAGCAATGTGTATAAGTGTATGCGGTATTTAGACTAAGAGAAGCTGCTTAACTCTCGTCGATGAAAACCAAAAGAGGTTTTTCTTATGACTCCTGATCTCGCAATTGCATGGCTAATTTTCAATATTATTCTTGTCACGATCACGCTGGTATGGGGGACCTATCGGTATCGACGAGGGATTTGGTATCGGAGACTTTCGCTGAAAATCCAGGCATATCTACTTTGGGGGATAGGGGGTATTGCCTTGCTCAGCAGTATTTCTCCCTTTGCCTATCTCTATACGGAACACCTTTTTTTCTTTGAAGTAGTTGGTTATGCAGATGTCTTTTGGAAAATCATAAAAACTCGATGGGGACTCTTCTTCGGATTTTTCTTCGTTGCGTTAGTGTTTATGAATTTGAACGCTGTAATAGCGAAACGACTCTGTCCGGAGCCGCGAGAGTTTTCCCGTTGGACCCACCAACGCACCGTCTCTTTTCATCGCACCTTCTTTGTCGGCACAGTGTTCCTTGCTATTCTCTTCGCAATCCCAATGATGCCGCTACATGATGAATACCTTCGCTACATGGATCAACCCGTAGAACCGGAACTCGTTCCTGCTAATCCCGAAGAAAACCAGAATCCGACACCAGAAATACTCTTCTTTGGAAAAGATACAAATTTTTATCTTTTTTCTCTTCCTTTACATAAAGCAGTAAGTCTATGGGTATGGATTTTACTATGGGTAACTTGTGGAGTCGTTGGCTTACTCTATAACTTTTACTATCGTCGTGACGCTCGTTCTATGGGGTATGTCAAAAGAAATATCGTTTTTCACGGTTCTTTGCTATGGCTGATGTTATTAGTTGCAGGCATTTGGCGAAGTTATACATATTTATGGGGAAAAGTGTACACAGAATCTGCTACTCCTACGCTTAATAAATATCATGGGTTATTCTATATGGATATTCAGTTAGCGGGTTCAACACTAATTTATTGTGGTATCCTCCTCGCTATTGGAGTAGCAGTTATACTTAACCTCTTCTGGCGTAAACGCCTGCTATGGTATGCCGCAATCGTAGTATGGAGTGTGAGTTATATCTCACTTATACATGTTTACCCCCGCATATCACATTATGTGAATGTCCAAACCGACGAACTACTTCCAGAACGAAGTTACTTAGACAAACACATCAAATCGACTCGAGTCGCTTTTGATTTAGATGCCATTCTGGAAACAAGATATACTGCAGGCGAAGCTACAATTGAACTGATCAATAAAGAGAAAAATAAGGAAATTTTGGAAAATGTTCAACTCTGGGACCGACGAGTGCTCTATGATGTCCTACAAGCAGAACACAATGTAAAACACCATAATTATTATCCTTATACCGATATTGATAGATATCGCGTCAACGTACCCACCGAAACTTCTAAAGACAATGACAGTGACGAAATCATACCTACCCAACAATACCGGCAGGTCCTAATTGCTGCACGGGAAATAGAACCAGATCCCGATGTTCAAGGGGTTCGAGGAAATTGGCGGAGAAGGAAACTTATGTACACCCATGGATATGGAGTCTATACTGTTCCTGTCAATGCAGTTGACGAGAAAAATTCCCCCATTTTTTGGACTGAGGTTAAACTAAATTCGCAAAAATTAATAAATGAGACAGTTTCCGCTTATCCAGAATTAAAAGTAACCTCTCCCCGAATCTACTATGGTGAAATGACAAACGATTATGTCATCGTTAATACAACAGTAAGCGAGTATGACTTTGAGACAGATATCTCTGAAGTGTTTCTTGAGGAAGAAAAAGAAACTGAAAACGAAACAGAGGCAGACAATGGATTTCACTATAAAGGAACTGGCGGTGTTCAGTTAGGTGGGTGGTTACGCCGCCTCTTGTTTTCAATTCGATTTCTCGATTTCCAAATTCTTTATAATAAAAACTCAGTTTTGTCACCAGAGAGTAGAATCATGTTTTGGCGAAAAATTGGAACACGCCGTAATCAAAAGATTATATCTGACAGACTCTCACATATTGCGCCATTTCTTGATTATGATCCCGATCCCTATATTGTAATCGTTGATGGACAACTTTGGTGGATAGTAGATTTTTATGTCATAAGTAAGTGGTACCCGAATGCACAATTCTATAAGGACGATACAGCAGAGGTGCCTGATAGTTTCCAGGACGCGGAGCTCCGTTATAAGAAATTCAATTATATACGGAATCCTGGGGTAGCAACAGTCAATGCCTATTCGGGTGAGGTTAATTTCTATGCTGTTAAAGGCAATGAAGCAATTATGAATGCTTACCAAAAAACTTTTCCTAATCTATTTAAAGGCATTGACGAAATGCCTCTGGGGTTACGATCTCACTTGCGATTTCCAGACTATCTGACACGCATCCAAGCCAAAGTGTATAAGGACTATTACGTTACAGACGTGGATGATTTTTACGGAACAAGTAAACAGTTAAAAATTCCGAAAGAGGTATACGGAGAAGGGAAAAAGACAAAAGATGGCGCAATAAAATGGACAGATGATCAAGAGATGATGCCGTATTATGCTATGATTAGATTGCCCGGGGAAGAACGTATGGAATTTGTTAATATGATTCCATTTACACCTCAGAAAAAGGAGTATGATATGAAGGCGTGGTTAGTTGCTCGTTGCGATCTACCTCATTACGGAGAACGTATTGTCTATACACTTACCAATACCGCTGAAGTCAAAGGTCCAAAGCATGTAGAAAACCTAATTACCAGCAAACTATCCGAAGTATTCTTGAAATTGACAATTGGGAATGTTGTTATACGTTCAGGTCTGCAATTTATTCCGCTTGATGAGGGTATTTTCCATGTTGAAGCGATCTACCAAAAGCCAGATACAGGACAAGAATCTGAAAAAGAAGATGATGAAGGAGCAAGACGACCTATGCTTGTAAATATCGCTGTCGCAGCAAATGGCAAACTTGGTCACGCCCCATTATTCTCTGAAGCGGTAAAACAAGCAATTCAAGTAGGACAGAAGATTGATGAATCCCAAACTGATGAAACGCCGACAGACGAAGAAAAGGAACCTACCCTTTCAGAGCAGTTTGAAGTACTTGTGAAAGCCGTAGAAGATTTCGGAAAGGCATTAAAGGCTTCGGAAAATGGGAATGACTTAAACACTGTTGTACCGAAAGCACAACAAAACACCTCCGCAACAGCGGCGAAAGAAAAAAAGACCAACAAATAAAAAAGCGAAAGAGGTTGTAACCTCTCTCGCTTTGCTGTAAATACTTTATCCAGATGGAATCATTGAGGCAAGAAACGTTGTTTCCACTTCTGATTACCTATCCACTTAACAGAGAAATGTAGTAGATTTTCCATCAATTTATTATTTATTTCCACATCCCTCTCAGTATCGTTCTTCAAACTTGTGACAATATACAACCCTTTCTGAAACGGAAGCGTGAGCAATGCTGAAGCATCCTGCTCAGTAGACTTCGCGAGTGAATTCCATTTACCGAGCGGGTCTACCCACATATCGTCAAGCTTAACTAACGGAATCTCTTTGGTATCTGGTGTGGTGTTAAGCATATTGGGAGTATGAAAGATACGACTTCTTCTACCTTGAGCGGTTGGCAAAAGTTCATCTGTTTCGTCATATTCTACACCGGTGAGTGGTTCTGGAATCCATCCTGCACCGCGCCTCTGTCTGGAGTTTGTTTTGACATCTTGTCCCGAAACGATAACCACACCTCCTTGGCTAACGAAATTTTTGATTCGGTGCTCAGTGTCTATATTAAGACGGTAACCCCCCTTATAAATTTCGCCAGCGCCTATCCATAATATGTCCATTTTTGCAAGACGTTCATTTCGCAGATTTTCAACAGATTCATAAAGCATGTGATGTTCGTAAACGTATTCAAAACGCTCAAGGACACGGAATTCTTCATTCGCACCATTGCCTGTGAGTGCCATTACCTTAAGGGGTAGACGCAATCCATTTTTTGAAGGCAACAACTTCATCAGTGGAATTCGTAACTGTCTTTTGGTGCGTTTAGGATACGCTAACTGAGAAAATGCCTCCTTTTGAAGTGGATTCTCACGTATCTGTTCAACAAGTGCGTTTTGTGTAACAAGACGGTTCGCGAAATACGGGATCATCTTTCGATGCACAGGGACTCGATGGCGTAAGGAGTTATCAAAATGCGTATAAGCACCTTCGACCTCCCAACGTCGGCTATAGCTGGAATCAACCGATTTTAGATCAATTCGTTCTTCATTCACATTGGTGACATATCCATGAACGAGGTTCATACCGTGAATTGGTCGTCCTTGAGCGTCCTGAATAGCAATTTCTTCAGTTTCACTACGGTCGATCAGGGCATCTGTCAAGGCAGATATACTAAACAATTCCTGTTGTTGTTTTTCAGCACTTTCAATAATAGTGCAAACGGAACGGGGAAAAATAACATCCGCATCTCGAAAAGATCGAAAATCAAGTCTTATTTTTTTATAGTTCCTCGGTGTTTTAGGTTCAAGTGTTCTAACACGTTGAAACGGACCAACATTATGTTGTGCTACCGGATTGAGGCGAATCCTCCTTACACTGAGTGGTTCGATGTGCCACTTAAACTCAAGGTTTCTCTCCCAGGTCGGTGATCCATCATGTAATGTTATCTTACCGACTTGGATAGAATAAGCTGTATTGTTTTCAAGGACTAAAAAGTATCTACCTTCCTTATCCTCAACCATGCGACACCTAAGTCCCCGGTCATCGCGTCGGTTAAAGTTGTTGATATTGTGTTTGTATTCGTGATCGTAGTTCCAAAGGTCTCTGTAACCGTTATTGTCCTTATCTTTTACATTCATGAATGACAAGTGATCTTTATTGTAATCTTTGAGTAGTGCCATATATTCGCCAGATCCCTGTACTCTAATCTTGACACGTGTTCCCACAAGACGTTCAATGATACTATCATAACTTTCTTCCTTCAAAAATGCTTTAGATTCGCCTTCCATGTCACCCATTGCTTCTTTCATTGCATCTGTTCCGCCTTGCCCGCCAAATTCTTTGGCAGCAGTATCCAGACTTTGTATCCGTTTTTGCAAGGGGTTAGCTGCCTGTCTGATTCCACCCCATACCATATTAATGGCGTTTTTGACAGCGTCATTCAGGGCAAAAAGGATATTTCTAATTTTTCGGATCATTCGTTGGGATAGCGGAGGATTATGTAGGCGTTCAAGTTCCCATGCGCGTTCACGTTTTTCGCGTTCATTCATTGTGTCAATGTATCGGATATAACCTCTAATTTTATTCTCCAGTTCCTTTCCGGGAAAAATATAGCTTGGTGCCTGTCCACGTTGTCGGGATTCTTCGGAAACAATTTCCGTTCCTCTATTACCGAAGCGCATAGTTCCTTGATAGCGTGGCCCTTCTTTCATATCAAAGACTACGTACTTGTTCATAATTGTTTTAAGTAGTCTGTCTTTCTTAAATAAGCCGATAATGTAAATGATACCCTGAAAAACAAACATCAAAACGCCGGCAATAACGGGGAGCCGAATCCGCTCCCAAAGACTTTTCGCGTCAGCCTCTAAATCGTCTGCGCCACCTTCTTCTTGTGCCATTGCAGTGTAAGTTAAAACGACCATCCCTAAAATGAGAATTAGCAATACGATTTGTCTTTTCTTTAACATGGTGCAAACCCTCCGATTAATAAATATTCACTCCATTTTCAGCTGCAATTCTACGTACATTTGTGTTCGCAAGCGGAATTTTCTCTAAAGGTAAATGTTCTATCAATCCGTAGCCATCTGGATAGAGCGCGTCAAACCTTTTTAACGCTACTCCGATATCCAATTCTCCCTCACCGGGTACTTCTTCATTAAGATGTAAAACTAATCCGTTTTCAACGCGAATGTCCTTAATATGTGCCATAGGTGCAACCGGTCCTATCACGTCAAAGATATGATTAAGTCTCGCTCCACTTTCATAGACCTGACGAAGGGATTGGAAATGGTTAACAAAATCCATCACGATGCGTAACCTATCAGAACCGACTCTCTCAACAACCTCTCTGCATGTTTCAGGCGAATCCATAATAGAAACAGCATGTGTCTCCATCACAAGTGTTAATGCCTCGCGTTCAGCATTCTCCGCTATAGGTTTCAGTGTCTCAATTAAGCGTTCCATTGATTCAGGCAGATGGTTATCTCGGTGGGATGTCCATGCGCCATCCGGATTCAAACTGCCTGGTCGGAAAAGGTAGTGAAACGCTCCAAGTGCTTTCGCCACTGGCATTCCACAATTCACTGCTTCAATTGCTGCTTCGCGGACTGAAGAACGCGAATCAAATAGACACTCCCCATAAGTGATACCAAATTGTACCAGATCAAGTTGTGCTTTTTCAAGGAGAAAACGACATTGCGTAATTTCATCTGGGGAAACAAGCGGAATATTTGAACTGGCGAAATGGTAACTGACCCCAGTGAACTGCAATTTCTGGATCGCTTCAATCTCTTTCTGATTCAGCGTTCGAAAATCGCTGCACATGCCAACGACACCAAGTCTCATAGTGTTTTGTCTCCACTTATAGTGAAATTCATAATTACTTTTACATTGACGAGGTTAGGAAACCTCGTCAGCGGGGCCCCTCTGCTGGTGAGGTTTCCTAACCTCACCAGCGTGATGGTGTAGGGATTGTTGTTCATTGAAATATCCACATATTTTCGACTTTACTATAAGCTGCGCAATAGGGCGCGTGCTTCTATTAAGTCAACAGTTTCAAATCCTTCAGTGAACCATTCATAGATCGGTTTTAGCAGTGCGTGCGCAGCGTCCTGTCGATTTTGTGTTATCATGAGTTTGCTTAAACTGATAGCAGTTCGGAGTTCCCACGATTTAGCTTCTTGGTGGCGTGCAATAGTTAATGCTTTCTGAAAACATTTTTCTGCTTCCTTTTGAAGTCCGGATGGACAGTTGTTTTGCTCTACTGCTTTTACAGATTTCAGCAAAAACTCACCTTTAAGGCGATAGAGTTCAGCTTCATTGGTACGTTCACCACTCTCAGCAACAGCTTCAAGTGCTATTTCCAGAGTCTGAAGTCCTTCTTGAACCTTGTCTGCTTGTCCATAAGCATGTGTTAACATTCCTAAGTAGACAGGCCGTAGGACCCGTGATCTGTTGGCTTCCCAATCGGCGATGCCTTCTCGAATCAAAGCGATTCCTTCTTCGTGTGAATTATCCGCGTCTTGTTGGAGTGCCCAACCTTTCATAATTTTACCCGTTGGTTCCCATACAGAAAAACCGTGTTCTCTGCAGATTGCAAGCATCTCGGTAGCATAAGCGTTTACTTTTTCAACATCTTGACGTAATTGATACATTAATGCGCCAAAATGTAGAGAGACCACCTGACTAAACGGATGGGGTCGTTCCTCCCCCATCTGTTGCGAAGCTTGCAGCTGTTCTACTGCTTGTTCAGGGTACCCTAAACACCATACCAATGGGGCAGCATAAGCGTGCAAGGTCATGCCCGGGTCAGCAAGATAGTGAAAAAAGGCGTGTACTGGATGTTGGTGCGGGTCGTAGCGTGCAATTCCAGCTTCAATGTGAGCGCGCGCCATCTTTAACTCACCAAGATAGTAAAGTGTCGCACCTAATGCTCGATGTGCTTCTACTTCCAATACAGCGTTTTCCTGTTGTTGTGCCATCACATGACACTGTTCTCCGAGCTCCCGTGCCGTTTGTAATTTTGCCCGTACTAAATAGGAAAGCCACAATCCAAATAAAATGGGAAATCGGAGCGGCATGCGTTCGTTATTGGGCATGGTTTCTAACAATGCTTTTGCGCGTGTATATGTTTCCTCTACTTCAAGCGCTGCGTATCCCATCGTTGCAATGAGCGCGGGGCCCAAAGTTGTTTGAATTACCAATTCGCGTGCCGCACGTGCGGGAGTTTCTGGCAATGTTTCTAACAAAGCTAACCCTTGCGTCAAATGCCGAACCCCTTCAATGTTTGCGGATCGTTCTACTGCACGTTGTCCTGCTTGTTGCCAATATTCAACTGCTCGCTCAGGCAATTCACCCTCCGTGTAGTGATACGCGACCAACTCCGGTTGTGCCCGCACGACATCTCCGAATGCCTGGCGTAGGACAGTCGCAATCCGGCGGTGATACGCGTGTCGCGTGCTCTTAAGTAAGGCTTGATATGCAGTTTCCCGGATCAATGGATGCTTGAAAGTGTAAATCTGTTTATTCTCATGAGTTTGCCGACATCTCAAAATTTCTGCTTCAACAAGCTGCTGTAATTCACTTTCAAGCCATGTAAGCTCGTTGTTCTGTTGTGGAAATGGAGAAAAAGCTGCGAACTGGTCAGGATGTGTGAGAAACTCATCCGTTTTAGGTTCTTCAGTCAGACTCACGATCACTTTATATAGAAGTTCCGCTGTCCACTCCCTACCAAGTGTAGCACCAAGTTGAACAAGTTCTTTTCGCGAGCCGAGTCGGTCAAGTCTTGCTGTCAACGATGCTTGCAGCGTTGCAGGTATCTCTGTTGAAACATCAATATTTTGCAGGTCGGATTCAAGTGCCATGCGTGTTAATTCCTCTACAAACAGTGGCACCCCTTCTGTTTTAGCTGCAATTTGCTTAGAGACATCCGCGGGTATTGCTTGTCCACCTGCTACCTCTGTAATCATCTGTGAGACCTGTCTACGGTTTAAACGTTTCAATGACATCTGGGTTACCCACGCTAACTCAGTAAGCGTTTTCAGTTTCGCCCTACCTTTTGCTTGTGTGCTATCCTGATTGACAGCGATTTCGGAGCGCGATGTCAAAATTGTAAGGATCGGGGCGGTTTCTATTCCAGAAATTAAAAGATGTAGAAATTCCAATGTAGATGGATCAACCCAATGTAAGTCTTCAGCAATTAATAAAAGCGTTTTTCGTCCAGCAGTTTTCAGAAAAATCTGTACGAGTGCTTGTAAAGTGCGGCGTCGCCGCTGTGATGGTTTTAATTCTACGGTTTGGTAATTTGCCTCTATCTCTAAGAGTTCTGCCAAAAGAGGCAGCATATTTAAAGAAAGTTCATAGGTATTTAGAAATTGCTCCAGTTTTTTCAGTCGTGTACTTCCGTCATCCATTTCACCGAATCTTAAGAGTTGTTGCCGCAAAAGTGACAGAATCGGGTAGAGCGGACTATTTTGTGAATCTGGTGAACCTCGACATTCCAATATTTGAGCATCAACCTCAGTCACTTGTTCAGCAATAACAGCGACAATACGAGACTTGCCAATGCCAGCTTCACCTTCAATCAGGACGACTTGCCCCGAAGACGCTGCAGCAAGTTTCCACCGTGCCTTTAGCGTTGCAACTTGTCGGGTTCTTCCAATTATTGGAGTCATCCCACTTTGTAATGGAAGTTTTGTTTGCTCACGTCTGAAAGCTGGAAGGGCACTATCTGGGTGTTCATCAAGTATCTGATAAATCGGAACCGGCTGTGAAATGCCTTTCAGTGTTATGGCACCCAGGTCTTTATATGTAAAAAACCCTTCAATTAGTCTGAGTGTAGTGTCACCGATTACGATACCGTTCGGAGGCGCAACTTGCTGCATGCGAGCGGCTATATTCGGAGTTTTTCCCACAATGTCTATTGCATCTCCGTGATAACGTTCAAGAGCAGAGATATGTTGGTGGGATTTACTAATGGGCATCCCTACTTCCCACACGACGACCAAACCGGTGTCAATACTTAGACGTACCTGTATTTGAATACCAAACGTTTCTGTCAAACGCGAATTCAGCTCTTCTAATCCGGCAACAATACCTAATCCAGCCTGTACAGCGCGACGTGTTGCGTCTTCATGCGCAAGTGGATATCCGAAGTATACTAAGACACCATCACCAAAATAACGTGCAATGTGCCCATCATATTCTAAAACAACTTCTGCGACAGATGCCCGATACGCATCTAACACTTGCCGTAAATCTTCGGGATCCAGTTGTTCTGTTAATGCCGTTGAATCTATGACATCACAGAACAGAACTGTGAGTTGTCGTCTTTCTGCCTTGCTCATAGGAGTTGCACTGAGCGGTGTGTCTATATCATCGAGTGCGCGACCACATTCGCCGCAAAACTTGACTGCTGGATTCATAAAACCACAGTCAGTGCAACGTTTTTGCGTTAGACTTTTCATAATTAATATCTTATATATCTATAATATGTACTCCGTCAAGCCTTGTAAGTGTTTCTTCTGATGAGATGTGAAGTTCGTTCACCATGACACCTGTCAAATATGGTAGATTTTAGAATTATTTGAACCTTTGTGCTGTAGCACAAACTATGAGTTTGGTCCCATCCCTACGTAAACTGACAGTTTGCGGGCAGCAGTATCCAAGTAATTATATGTTTTCCTATATATTCGACATCTAAAATTCACTTGGAAATTGTTGTAGATATTCCGCGAGTTCCTCATCACTCGGTTCACGTTTATATGCTTCTCGCAAAAAATTGAGAGCCTTATCCGTAATGCCGATTTTCACATAGAACGAACCCATATTGCGATAAGGCGCGGCATAAGTAGATTTCAATTCTATAGACTTTTGATACAGCCAACGTGCCTGTAAGAGGTGTTCTTTTGTAGAACCGACAAGGATATTAAGTGTTGTTTGCATGTTTCCATGGTAAGGAAAAACCGCAGCACCTTCTGCCTTTGCCTTCTTTTCAACTGCTTTCGCTATTTCAGTAGAACTTGTTGTGAAAACGATATATCCAGATTCTATTGTTTGAATAGCAAGTTCGAGGTCGGCAAGTGCATCTTCAAGCGATTCTTTCAAGATCCGCCATGAGGGCCATTTTGGCCCGGCATATTTCAGGCCAAGATCATAATGAACGGATCCGAGGTCGTTATATATCTCAGCATTTTCAGGGCGTAACTCTAATGCACGTTCATAAAGTTCGATCGCATTATTGAAATTTTTTGCATTGTAAGCATTCTCAGCATCAAACCGCACTGTTCGAAACTCTTCAGTTTCTTCGCTGATTTCTTGAGTGGACTGCGTGTTGTTCCCTCCCAAGAAGTGTATCGTGAGAATCAATACAACGGACAAACAGACGATAATGATTGTGGGCAGCTGCAATTTCATTTTTATTCTCCATTGTCGTAATTTGATGGAATTAGTATCTCATTCAGATGTATAGGTTCTATCTCCGTGCCTTATTATTTTTTTTGAAGAACGGACTCACTGTGTCCGCTTTTTATTATTCTTAACCCAAGTTGCTACCTATCGCCATAAAGTTGTTTTATATTAGTTGCAATGAT
>JAPPES010000082.1 GCA_028824125.1 Candidatus Poribacteria bacterium | reverse complement strand
TTGTCCTTCTTGCTTGCATACGTATGTCATTAAAATATTTATGAGATACGCTGTAGAATTAATTGGACATTATGTTCGGTTCGGTTAGGAAACCGAACCTACCGGGGGTGTTGTAGCATAAACTGTTAGTTTGTGCTACAAGGTGGCAATTTGAGTAATACTAACAACGAATTTCTGATTAAAGGAGGAACAGCAATATGAATGAATATGAAAGAAAGTGGGATGGAACAATTACACGGTATCCTGACCCTGCTATTGAAGTAATTGACTCCCGGTTTGCAAGATACAAAATCGGCAATTCTGTTGTTGAACGGTTATGGACAGGCGCGCGCTGGTCTGAGGGACCCGTCTGGTTTGGAGATGGTGGATACCTCCTCTGGAGCGATATTCCAAATAATCGTATCCTGAAATGGGAAGAGGCAACGGGTAAGGTGAGCGTATATCGCAAGCCATCTAATTATAGTAATGGGCATACCAGAGATAGACAAGGTAGACTTATTAGTTGTGAACACGGTACGCGTCGTGTAACACGAACTGAGTATGACGGAACAGTTACTGTGCTAATGGATAAATTTGAGGGAAAACGACTCAACGCGCCGAATGACGTGGCTGTTCATACCGATGGACATATTTGGTTTACCGATCCGGGATATGGGATTATGCTCAATTATGAAGGGCATATTGCAGAATTTGAATTACCTACTTCAGTTTATCGTCTTGACCCGGATACTGGAGAAACCACAGTTGTTACAGATGAACTCGAAAAACCGAATGGGATATGCTTTTCACCTGACTATGAAAAGCTATATGTTGTGGATACGGGGGTTACGCACAAAGAAGGGACACCGAGATACATTTATGTTTTTGATGTTGTAAACGGTGCGTATTTAGATAACAAACATGCTTTCTGTGATATGGCACCTGGGATTGCTGATGGTATCCGATGTGATATTGACGGTAATCTATGGGCAAGTGCTGGATGGGTGGGCGATAGTTATGATGGGGTTCATGTTTTTGCGCCAGATGGCACGCTTATCGGAAAGATCCACCTTCCAGAAATTTGTGCCAATCTTTGTTTCGGCGGCGTAAAACGAAATAGACTCTTTATGACAGGTAGCCAATCTCTCTATTCAGTGTATGTGGAAGCACAAGGGCTGCCGTTATTCTAAATCAGTAAATTAGAGTGTGAATTACGCCTGCGGCGCATGGTAAGAGAAGGTCTGGATTACATCGTTCATCAAAAGTCGCTGTGCAATAGACTCAATTATTTCCGCATTTAAAGTGCCGCTGATCCAGAACTTTTGTCCGGTGCGAACAGTCTTTATACCCTCAATTCCAAGGTCTTTGATACCTTTGACCGCACTATCCCCGACTGCGTCAGTAACGCCAGGTTTGAATTGTACTTCAACCGTCCAATCGTTTGTATTTTTATTATCAGTGTCAAAGGTAAAGACCTGTGTGATCGGATCAGCGAGCAGTTCTGTTCCGATCCGTTCAATAGATCGCGAGTCGAGGCTGCCTTCAATCCAATAAACAGTGGCTGTCTTTACAGATTCCACTCCACTGATACCGAGGTCAGCAATATCTTCAAGAATGCCGTGTCCGATGGTGTCAGGCACTTCAGGTTTATAGAAAACTTCCACTTTCCAGTTATTCATAGATTTTAGTTCCGTATTAAAAAGATGGTAACTTACAAGCACCTAACAAAAAATAACATATTACGGATAACAAAATGGACACAAAACAGATTCGTGTATTAGTTTTTGGAGCACATCCCGATGATTGTGATATTAAAGCAGGTGGCGTTGCTGCTCTATATGCTCAAAAAGGACACCGCGTCAAATTTGTTTCCGTTACGAACGGTGATGCTGGACACCATGAAATGGGTGGTGGTCCTTTAGCACAGCGCCGTAATGCCGAAGCACAAGCTGCTGCCAATATCATCGGCATTGAATACGAACTATTTGACAATCACGATGGTGAACTGATGCCAACATTAGAAAATCGGTATCAGATTATTCGTACCATACGGGAATTTCGCCCTGACCTGATTATGACACATCGTCCTAACGATTACCATCCTGACCATCGTTATACGTCAATACTCGTGCAAGACGCAGCCTATATGGTGACCGTTCCCAACATAAGTGCGCTTACCCCGCACTTACAGAAAAACCCTGTTATCGTCTATCTGAGCGATGGGTTTATGAAACCTTACCCGTTTACGCCAGATGTTGTTGTCGGTATTGATGCCGTAGTGGAACAGAAAATTGATATGCTCCATTGTCACGAATCACAGTTTTACGAATGGCTACCTTACAATAACGGCACCCTAAATGCCGTCCCCAATAGTAGTGAAGATCGTCGCGAATGGCTTGCCGGGCGTTTACGCAATCGTTTTAATAGTATAGCGGAAAAGTACCGTGATCTGTTAGTAGAACTTTATGGGAAAAAAGTTGGGGCTAACATTCAATATGCTGAAGCATTTGAATCTTGTGAATACGGTTCTTCACTGGCAGCTGAGAATTTGCCAATCCTTTTCCCATTCTTTGAATAGTCTACCACTAACAAACTTCTCCATTTTCTGTTGCAGAATAACCGATTTTAAGGTATCCTATTATAGTAGACTTTAGAATTAATTGGACATTATGTTCGGTTCGGTTAGGAAACCGAATCTACCAGGGCGTTGAGCATCAAACTGTTAGTTTGTGCAGATGCGGACACAAACTAACAGCTTGATGCTCAGAAGTGTCCCATTAATTATAGGTTTTACTATAGTTGAGTTAAAAATCACTACGGATTTGGAGTCTATTTATTCTTATATGCCAACCGAACAAGCTAATCCAAAGGTCCTATTTTATATTGTCTTCGTTATTGGTTTTATTTTTGCCATTGTGATGGTAATTCTCTTTTTCAACGCCGCACCTGCGCGTTCAAACATTGAAGTGCATCGGGGATCATCTGAAGATGCTGCATGCTTAAAATGCCATTTAAAAGGTGACGAAAAATCACCGACTATGCCACATCTCAATCTTGGCAGATGCAATCTCTGTCACGGATTAGCCAAGGAACCTCGCTAATTTTCAATACGGGTTTGCACGCTGCGCCCTAAGTGCTATCCACGTGACTTCCTCTTCTGCTTCGCGTGTCACGTCAACACATTGCAGTCCATTTTCTATTAATACTTCCTGCACCTGTTCCAGTTCTGATTCCAAAATTCCAGAGAAAATGATATATCCTTCAGGGTAAATTCGAGATGGGCAATATGGAATTATCGGAAGAATTGCCTTTGTCAGGATATTCCCAACAATTAGATGATATTTGTCTTGGACTGCCTTGATTCCATCGCCTTGATACAGACTGATTTGTTCTGTAACACCGTTTATTGCAAAGTTTGTTTCTGCCACAGGGATCGCTGTCGGGTCAAGTTCAATTGCATCAACATGTTTTGCCCCTAACTTTACAGCCGCAATTGCGAGTATTCCTGAGCCTGTTCCGATATCCGCTACGTTATGATCCGGCTTAATCGTTTGCTCCAACATTTTCAGTGATAAACGTGTGGTCGGATGGTAACCGGTCCCGAATGCCATGCCAGGATCAAGTCGAATTAAAATATTTGTTTTGTCAGAGGAAATATCATGCCATGTCGGGGCAATAAGTAGACGTTCTCCTATCTGTTGAGGTGGAAAAGAGGACTTCCATGCTTCTGTCCACGCTTCAGATTCAACCCGTTTTAGATCAATTTTGGCAGGATAGGTTTGGATACCCCATGTTGGCAGTTTTGAAAGAAAATCTTTTAATTTCTTAACTCTTGTGTAGATCCGGTCATCCAGCGGATAATATGCGATTAAAGAAGTTGTCGAATCGGCAGCGTCTTTCAGTTCAACGCCGAATGCGTCCATTTCAAATAGGTAGTTTGCAACGGCCTCAGATGCTTCATCAGAGGTCGTTATAGTAATCCGCGCCCAATTCATAAGAATGATGCTTTTTTCAATTTGCAGACATCAGGATACTTACTTTTTGTCGTCATCGTCGTGCTGAAATAGTTTATCCCAAAATCCCTTGTGTTCAGATTCCACTGATTCATCTTGAAGTTCAGCAAAGTGTTCTAAAAGTTTACGCTGTTGTTCATTGAGATTTGTGGGTGTTTCAATTCCGATTTGCACAATGAGGTCCCCGTAGCTTGAGCTTCTATACTTCGGCATGCCTTTACCGTGTATACGTACCTGATCCCCGTACTGCGTACCAGCGGGAACATTCAATTTTTGGGGACCATCAAGACTATTAATTTCTATTGTGCTGCCGAGAGATGCTTGAACGAAGGAAATTTTAGCGGCAGTAATTAGATCATTACCGTCACGACTAAACCGCTCATGTGGTTTAATTTGAATAACAACGAGAAGATCACCGGAGGGGGCGTCTTGTGCGCCTACATCCCCTTGACCGCGTAATCGGTATTCAAAACCGTTATGTACGCCTTTATCAATTTTCAGTTTTAGCTCACGTTTTGCCCTAATTCGTCCGTGCCCACTACAATTTCGGCATGGGTTTTGGACAATTTCTCCTGCACCTCGGCAGCGTGGACACGGGCGGGACATAGTAAAAAAACCTTGGGATTGTATCACCTGTCCCCGTCCATAGCATTGTGGGCAAGTTTCAACAGTTGTGCCTCTTTCAGCCCCACTTCCATTACATTCTGAGCAAGTTTCAATACGGGGCACTTCAATTGTTACTTCTTTACCGTTGAAAGCATCTTCAAGTGATATTTCAAGGGGGTATTGTAGGCTGCGCCCTTGCTTAGGTCTGCGTTGTGTTCTGCCAAATCCACCGAAAACGTCTCCGAAAACTTCATTGACAATATTATCAAGGTCAATACCAAAATCAAATCCGCTTGCTGTGCCTTCAAGCCCGGCATGCCCAAATTGGTCATACCGCTGCCGCTTTTCAGGTGTCCGTAGGACATCATAAGCCTCAGTTGCCTCTTTAAACTTATCCTCAGCTTCCTTATCACCTGGATTTTTATCTGGATGATATTTAATCGCTAATTTTCGGTAAGCCTTTTTAATTTCGTCTTCATCAGCGTCACGGTGGACATCAAGAATTTCATAATAATCCCGTTTTTGAACCATGTTTTTTCTACCTACACTGCAGTTAAAATTTTATTTATTCTTCTGTAGCGTCTTCAGTTTTTTGTTCTTCGCTATTTTCAGAAGGGGGCTGCTTTTCAGATTTTCCTTTAGAAACCACGACTTGTGCGGCACGAAGTACCTGCTCATGCAATTGGTAACCGCATCTGAATTCTTCTATCACGTTCCCCTCTGGAACTTCATCGGAGTCCGTAGCAAAGACAGCTTCGTGCCGATTGGGATCGAACGGTTTGCCAGCTGCAGCTTCAATTGGTATAAGTCCGTGTCCTTTCAGAACATCTAATAGCTGCTTATGCACCAATTGTACCCCTTCGCTGAAATTTGAGATGTCTGATGAGGTCTCGCTCGATTCTGCTTTTCCGTCAACACTTTTAATCGCTGCTGCAAGACTATCCAAAACCGGAATCAGTCCATCCATTATGTTTTTATTGGCGAACTTAAGCTGTTTCTGTGCTTCGGTTTCCGCCCGTCTTTTTGAATTTTCAGCTTCAGCAGCGGTGCGCAGCAAACGTTCTCGTTCTGCTTCATATTGTTCACGTTCAGCTTCGGCAACTGCTTCAAGTTGTTTTTTTAAGTCTTCTTTGAGTGCCTCAAGTTCTGCCTCAACGGTTTCTATTGTACGTTCTTCTGTCTCCGCCTCCATTTCATCAGATGCATCCGTTTCTACTTCAGATTCATCAATGAGAAAATCTGGTTTTTTTATGTTCTCTTTTTCTGTTTCTATTTCTATCACTACCTCATTATTTTCAGGCATCCAGAATTACCTCCCTTTTTAAGTGAAATCTATAATTACTTGCACAGAATTGTAGCGCAAACTTTTAGTTTGCGTACACTACTGCACAAACTAAAAGTTTGTGATACAACACAGTCTGGCGGTTTAGGTCCCACGGACCAAAAGTGTACATATATTTTGGATTTTACTAAAAGTGAAATACTTGTAAAAACATATTTATAGGAAAAATTTTGTTATGTCTATCCGTGAATAGCCTCTGCAAACTCTTTCATCAACGCAAAGGATCCACTACTCTTTTCAAGGACGTTCCCTGTGACGATAAAATCAGCACCAGCATTAACTTTCTCGGCAGCGATTGCCGGTGTTCGGATACCGCCACCAACAATCAGTGGAATTTCAATTTGAGCTTTTACAGCCGAGATCATATCATTTGGCACGGGAAGTTCAGCACCGCTGCCGGCTTCTAAATAGACCATTTGCATACCGAGATATTGTGCAGCCAAAGCGTGTGGGCCTGCTATATCATGTTTTTCACGGGGAATAGGCGCTGTGCCACTCATAAATTCAACGGCAGTTCGGTTGCCTCCTTCAATGAGCATATAGCCGGTAGGAATGGGTTCGAGGGCATACCGTTGGATCCACGGTGCTGCTTTGACCTGTTCACCAATTAGGTAGTTTGGATTTCGTCCGCTGATTAAACTCATATAGAGAATTGCGTCTGCGTGTGGTGTTAGATGCATCGAATCGCCGGGAAAAAGAATAATAGGAAGTGCTGTTTCTTCTTTCAAGGTTGCCGCAATCGGATGCAGATCAGTTGTCAATAGACTGCCACCAAGCAAAATAGCATCTGCCCCTGCCCGCTCGATTTCACGGGAAAGCTTAGCGCACCTATTAACCTCACACCCTTCGGGATCAATCAGAACCAGATAACCGGCATTCTGCTTTTTGAGGACCTCGTGTAAATATTTTAGAATACAACTTGATGCCAAATGCAACGTTCCTTAGATATCTATCATCTGTAAAATTTTTACTTGTCTATGTTTTCTATATGCTAAACAATTTTACCACCTTCTAATCAATTTGTCAAATTGAAGTCATGATTACTGATTTTTTGCCGACATAATTCATAAAGCAGAACACCTGCTGCGACACCAACATTTAAGGAGGACTGTCCTACTGCCATAGGAATACGGACTAATTCTGTACAGGATTCGCGTGTTTCGGCTAACAAACCGCTGTTTTCGTTGCCGACAACAATTGCAGTCGGAGAAGTATATTTGATCGCATATAGATCGTTTTCTGCACTCGCTGTAGCACCAATAACTTGCCATCCTGATGCTTTGAGTTGTTTAATCGCTGAATTAGTGTTAGGAACATGGAACATCGGCAACCGCCCTATAGCACCGCGTGAAGCACGAATACAATTTTTATGAAAAGGACTTGCGCCATTACCACTGAGTAAAACAGCGGGGACACCTGCTGCGTCAGCTGTCCGTAATGTCATGCCCAAGTTATCAGGGTTACCAACATTTTCAGCAATAAGCAAAGTGCAATTTTTGCTAAAGTGAAAATTGAGCTGTCCAGCCTCAGACAAAAATGGTGGGTAGTTGAAATGCACTGCAGCGACTATTGAAGGGATAGGACGTGTCGTAGTGATTGACCCCATGACACTGTCGTTAACCAGATAGCAAGATAGATTCTCCTGACTTGTCTGATTTAAAAAGTTTTCCCCATCAGATGTCAAAACAAAGTTTTGTGTATAGAGAATTGTTTCAATCGGTAATCCGTCTGTAACAGCACGTTCTATCATCATTTCCCCTTCAACAACAAACTGTGAATATTCAAGTTTTCCTTTTAAGGATGTTAATTTACGGATATGGGCTGCGATTACATCTTTTCTTTTAGAGACAGTCCGTTGTTCTGCTTTTGCATGACTTCCTCGTTTTATCCCGCGATAATATCTTCCCAAATCAGTTTGAACAAAGTCACCTTCAAAAATACCTTTAATTCTTTCTTCTATCCATTTTTTTGCAATGCGAAATATTCCCACATTTCGTCTCGGAAAGGCAAGCAGTAGCTCTCTTAAACTCCGTTCGGTTGTGGCAGTTAGAAAAACTCTATAGTCGGCATCTAATGAACCCTTTGGTGTCATAAGCATGGCACCATCTATATTTAGCCACCCAGAGGTAAAGACTTGATAGGCTGGATTCCATTCACCTGTCTTAGAATAAGAATGGTATGCTTGTTTAAAACAAAGGACTTCTTCAGCTTTCGGGTCAACTTTTTCCAAGAATGTAATCAACTCGTCGTAGTTTTCCAATGCCTTTATTTAGACGGATTCTCATCACCGCCCCTCCGTTACCTTTGCAGAAGCGTTCCAAGATAGATTGCACCTAATCCCACGAATATATCCCACTTCATCCAACGTTGGATAAAGGTGCAGCTTGCTTTAGAAAAATCTTTGCTGAGTTGAATGCTAAAACCAATTAGTACAAGGTCGACTCCTATTACAATAGCAACCAAGTAATGCCAAGTGTACCACCCATATAGATAAGGTATCGGACTGAATATGATAACCGATACCATGAAACTCAGCGCCATTATCACTGCAAGCCGTGGATTGAGAATTGCGAGTGTCTTGACATTGTTTTTTATATCCCCTTCCGTATCCTCAAGGTCTTTGACGATTTCCCTTGCAGTTGTAAACAAGAAAGCAAAAATTGCGGGGATAAGAGTGCCTCGGACTGAACCGATTGCGATGCCGCCAGAAATAAAAGTTAAACCGGTCAAACTGCTAACAACTAAATTTCCAACGAATGGGGTGCGTTTTAGCCAGATAGCATAACTTACAAGCAGAGCTGAAACAAGAACCGCAATGCCCACAGCGAACACATTGATTAATGTGCCAAGTCCAATGCCGATTGCTATTAGAATTATTGAGAAAATTAATGCGTTTTGCCGTTGAATACGTCCGGAAGGAAGTGGGCGCTGAGGTTTGTTGACCTTGTCAATGTTATAGTCGCAATAGTCATTGATAGCGTTTCCTGCAGAAAGTAAAAGGAGGGCAGCAACAGAAACATATATCATTTTCACGTCAGTGAAAAAGTGCAATGATTTACCGCTCGCGAACATGCCACCTAACCACGCTGAAATGAAAGCGATGATTCCATTAAGTGGACGGGCAAGTTCAACATAAGCTAGTAACGTTTTCATTGTTAATCCGATATTCTTCACTTAAGGTATAAATGGGTAAGAAAATCGTAAGTTTTTCGTGTAATGAAATGGGAAAACTTATTCTTGACGAATTATTATGTGAAGTTAAATTTAGTGGGATCCGTAAATCCAAATAGCTATTCTAAAATAAATCTTCTGTTTTCATCAAACGCAGGAATCGTTCGGGAATCTAATCCAAATTTGGAGTACACGTCTGCCACTAAACCGTAAGCTACATGGTCAGGGATAAAATTGTTGGAAACCTGTTGCACAGAATGAATGGGGGATGTGCCTTCGTAAACACCTCTCTCATCAATGAAGGCACCAAACGTAGGATAGGTAGGTGGTCCCTCTGGCAACGCGTACCCTGTGATATTATGGTAGTACTGTTCTATGGTTATGCCAGAGTCAATACCAGATTTACCGTAAATCACCTTCACTAATCGCATGAATGAAACAGGGAACTCAATAACTACATAAGGATATAACCATTTTACAGAATTAGGAATTGCGAATTGTGGGGAACCCCATCCTCTTTGAAACTGGATATTAATTGGACATATTACTTCAAAATATCCGTTCTTTAGTAAGGTAATATGACCGCCAGTTATATTGTGTCCACTTATGCCCTCTTTCAATTGAGACACTTCCCGTTTCAATAGTCCTGTAACACCGAAACCTGCCCAACGCTTATTCGGGGGATTATATAAAATATCGCGTATACATTGATCTTCGGTAGATACAACTTTCCCATTGGATTTGTTTGGTAACGCGAAAATGCGATAATAGGGTTGGTCGGATATAGCCTTAACAAAAGAACTAAATCTTTTCGTAAGTGAATTCATTCGATCCCTCCGATTGCCTTTAAAATATCTATTGTTTGACTTTCAATTCTGTCCAACCTTGTATTATCATGTGTGGACAATAAATCGCGTTGTTTTAAAATATCAGCGAAAAGTTCGAGCCTAAACTCCTCCGTATCAAACTCTCTTATAGTATCTTCATAGCGTTTCACAAAATTGAGTGTCCCATTAGAATTAAAACCATGGGGACGATTTTCACTAAAAGGAACATGAACGATTATAAGGTTGACTTTTCTGTCCGGTAATTCCAATTCACGTGGTTTCACCTCTAACTTTGCGATTGGCGGACGTATACGGTCATGGCAAGTGTCACGGATGCTCTTAACTTTATCATTTGCATCAGAGATGTCAAAAAATTTTTGTGCGATATTATTATTTTTATTTGCATCAACACCAATTAGAATATATCCACCTTCAGCGTTCGCCATCGCCGTAACATCTTTGCATATCTCACGTCTATACTTTTCGTTCTTAGTATTGTATCCTTCGTAGTGCTTCCTCTTGAATTCAATCCATAAATTTTCTTCTTGGTTCCCGATTAGATCGGTCAAATCTTCGTCTGTAATTTCAGATATTGGTTTATTGTCAAATATCATTGGTTATTCCCGAACAATTGGACGTTTTATAAAAATGCAATTATTAATCTTCCAGTTCTTGCAGTTTCGCTTCTAATTCCTCGACACGTTTTTGTAGTTCGGAAAACTCTTGGAGCAGATCGGGTAATTTTCGGGTAGAGGCTTGAAGTCGCAATTCCTGTTTATGAGGGCGTGCAGGAAATCCAGAGAGTTGGCTCCCGGGAGGAACGTCCTTTGTCACAGCAGATTTAGCGTAAAGCACAGTATTTTCGCCAAGTGTGAGATGCCCAACCACCCCTGATTGTCCAGCAATGTTCACTCTATCCCCCAGAGTAGTGCTCCCAGCAATACCGGATTGTGCAGCTAAGCAACAATCTTTTCCGAGAACTACATTGTGTGCGATTTGAACGAGGTTATCAAGTTTGGTTCCACTTTTGATAAGCGTTTCAGAGAGTGTTGCTCTATCAATTGTTGTATTGGCACCAATTTCAACATCGTCTTCAATAACAACTGTGCCGATTTGTGGGATTTTGTATGGGCTATGACTGGTAGGATCGGGAGTAAAGCCGAAGCCATCGCTCCCAATAACAGCACCACAGTGAATAATTACACGATCTCCAATAGTTATGTTTTCCCGTATACTAACATGAGAGTAGATGAGCCCATCATTACCAATTTTACTACCAGACCCAATATATACAAGCGGCATTATAACAGTGTTATTACCTATTTCAACATTATCTCCGATTACACAGTGTGCTTGAATTGTGACTTGTTTTCCGAGTTTTACGTTCTCACCAATAATGGCTGTTTCATGGATGCCCGATTGTGTTTGTTTTCCGGTGTCCCAAGCGAATAATTCTAAAACCTTGACAAATCCCCAATAAGGATTTTCAACACAAATAGTCGGTTTTCCGTTTCCAGACACACCGCGCCCAATGATAATTGCCGATGCTTGTGTTGTGGCTATAGCCCCAAGATATTTCGAATTGGCGACAAAGGTGATCTGGCTTGGTTCGGCCTCTTTAATACCAGAAACGCCTGTAATTTCTATCTCACCATCACCGGTAAGCTCACCACCTAAGTGCTCACAAATATCCTTGAGTTTCATACGCATATTCCTCATAAAGGCGAGTCACAGGACAACTAAATCCGAGAATTGGTTTTAAGCTATAACCTAATGCCTTTTGGCATGAATAGGATTATTTTGTATCCTCGGTTGAAGACTGTGGTTTTTCGGCATCTTCTTTTTTGGGTTCGGTCTTTTCGGCACCAGCATTAATCAATTTAATTAGTTTATCGGTTAAGTCGTATTTCTCATTAAAATACAGTGCCGCTTGTTTGTTAATAATAAGATCGTAATTTTCTTCCTTACCAACTTTAATGATAAGTTCTTCAAGTTCCTTTAAAATTGGTGTCAACAGTTCTTGCCTCTTTTCCGAGAGAACTTGCCCGCCTCGTTCAAACTCTTGTTGATATTCCAGTTGTTTTTGTTGAATTTTATTCTGTGATTCATTAATCTGCTCTTCAGACTCAAAAAGTTCGGCTTTCTCTTTTCTCTCTTGCAGTGTTCTGATTTCTTCGCCGATGGCATCAAGTTTTTCTTTTAATCTTTTCTCAGCATTTTTAAGAATCTCGTCAGCTTCAATTGCTTTTTGGTAGTTCAGCAAAACGCGGTTGGCATCAACAATGCCAAATTTGAAAGTTTCTGTACCGATACTGCCCACCATTAAGCTGAACAGTGCCATTGAAAATATAACTAAAACCAGTTTTTTCATAATTTAATCCTTTTCGGGCAGAACAAAATGAAATCTAATTCGTGTTGCCCAGTCATTGAAATAATAAGATCATTGTAATCAAAAACAATTTTTGATTAGTACTAATTCAAGTTGCTACCTATAAGTTTTTAGACATGTAGACACCTTTTTTAATAGAAAATAATTCACCTTAGCAAATATCGTAGCGCAAGCTGTCAGTTTGCGTCCTCACAGGCACAATCTAACAGATTGTGCTACATAGTCCCACTTAGATTAGTACTATTAAAACCCAGGACCGATAGTAAAATAGAATCTACCTTGCGGTTCTCGATTTTGACGATCAAAACCGTATCCCCAACCAAAGCGAGCCAACATCCCTAACATCTGTAGGCGTGCCTCAACGCCAGCACCGCGTTTCAAATTAATTTGATTAAAAACATTCGGGGTGCTTTCATCCCACACCTGTCCAAAATCAAAGAAGACCGCGGTTGTGAGTTGTGGAGAAACAGGTATACGATATTCCAAATTCGTGAAAAATACTTTGTTTCCCCCCAAAAAATTGAATTGCCCTGATTCATCAGGATCCGGATAAATTTCCCAATTCTCATATCCGCGAACTGTATCTACACCTCCCAGGTAAAATCTTTCATAGAAAAGTTCTCTCCTATCACTACTCTTGCTTCGCATGTAACCAGCACGTGCGTGAATAGCAAAAACGTGGTTCCACCAGGGATTAAAAAACCAACCGGTGTCGGCAGTGTACTTTTGGAACTCGTTATCAGCCCCTAAAAATCCACCAGAGTATTCATAGGAGATGCTGCTTGAACTTCCGCCCATCGGGTCGTAAAGGGATGTACGGTAATCTCGTGTATCGCGTCCCACAGCGAAAAGGATACTTCTTGTTGAACGATTAGAATATTCTGTAGCTGTATTTTTATTAAGAGTATTGCTCCGAAGTCTTTCCTTAATAGACTCTTTATCTCTATCTGTGAGACTTGCCTCATCTACCAGCGTTAACGCCCCTTTTTCAACTACTTCAACCCCATCTTTATCCATAACATCATTTAACGACTTATCTACTAACGAAGTAAGCCAGTCTTGGCGAGTTACGTTATTGACGCTGTCGTTGCGAAACCGGACTGAAAGGTCGATATCAAAAGCAATCGGTCGTCCAACTGACACTGATGCGCCTTTTCTGTCCCAAACATATCGGTCAGCGAAATAACCTTGATTTAGGGCGGCGCCGACTGTGCTGTAGTATCGACGAAAACGGCGATTATTGTAAATACTGCCATTAAGGCGTGTCGGTGTGCCAAATATCCACGGTGTTCCAAAACGGAGTTCTGCTGTATGGTGGTCGCGTGTACCTAACTCACCTTTTAAGTGTATACGATAAGCCCTGCCAAATAGGTTGTGCTGCCCAACTTCTGCTGTGCCAAATATACCACCTTCGCTACCGTACCCACCGCCGACACTGAGTGTTCCGGTTGTAGGTGATTCTGCGATGTTTACGACAAGATTCTTTCGGCTATCGTTTTCGGTATCACTGGGAACGAAATCAACGGCGCGAATAAATGGTCCCATCTGGAAGAGGCGTTGCCGTGCTTTACGGAGAACTTTGATATCAAGCAATTCGTCTGATTTGATATTTAACCAATCCAGTTCGCGTCTAATTATTTTTTCCTTCGTTTTTGCCAACCCTCTGATTGGTACATCGTCAATAATTATAACATCACCTTGGTTAACTTTCAAGGTGATGTTAACGAGAGCATTTGCTTCATCAAAAAACGGCACAGGATTTACTTCAGCAAGTAGAAAACCTTTGTCGTAGTATGTTTGCTGCAACTTCACGATTGCTTCATCAAAAGTGGCGCGGTTAAAAATTTCACCTTCAGCGGGGTCTAACATGTCTCGGATTTTTTGCTCCGAAAAAACAACCTTCTCCCCTGTTTCCAGCTGAATGGTATATGTGCCAACAACAAATTTAGCCCCTTCATCAACTTCAATATCAAGCATCAACCCTGTTTTATCTTCAGTGAAACGTTTCGTGTGTCCTAATATCTTAACTTGTGCAAATCCAAGGTCTTGATAATAATTGCGGAGATTAAAACCTATATCTTCTTCTTCAAACAGGATTTCATCAAAATGTTTGCCAACACGCGTTTTCATTTTTTTACGTAGTTTTTTGGCATCAATTTGATCATTTCCGATAAAGTTAATTTCAGTGATCCTTATGCGCGGTCCTTCATCTATCTCAAAAGTTATTTGATTGGTGTTTTCTTCTTCATTCCTATCATCATGGACCTGTATGCTTACAAGATAGTAACCTTTTTCGTGATATAGCTTTCGGATTGCGCGCTCGCTTTCCCAGCGAAGCCGATCACTGAAAATTTCTGAACGCCGTAAAGTGACCTTACTCATAAGTTTTCCGATGTCCAATTCACTGTTTCCTATAATGTTGATGCTTTCTACTTTTGGGCTTTCATTCAATAAAAAGGTAACTTCAAAACCACCATTTTCACCCTTTTTCACTTCTACAGCTATATCGGAGAAAAAACCTGTATCCTTGTAAAGGCTTTCAATGTCTTTTGTGAGCAGTTCATCTGAAATTTCTTGGCCGACTTGTGTTTGAATCAGAGTCTGCAGCATTTCCTTGTGAAGTGATTGCACACCTTTGAACTCAATTTTTTTTACCATAAACGTCTCATCGACTGTTGATGTTTCTTGTTCTTCTCCTGTGGATTCCACCGGTTGTGTTTCTTCAGCGGGTTGGGGGCCAAAGGTTGTATCTGTAGACTGACCAGCCCAAACATTGAAGCTCAATATAAAAGATAGGATTGAAACACCGACTAAACTAAAGGTTATAGCCAGTGCAGAATTTTTTATGCCGTTCATGGTTGATTCCTCCTTAATCATTGTGTGTGAGAGGTGTATTATGCGTTAATGTATAGTAGACTTTAGAATTAATCGGACATTCGGTTAGAAAACCGCATCTACCAGCGGTGTTGTAGCATAAATTTCCAGTTTGTGCATATCCGTGCGTAAACTGGAAGTGAAATCAACGGTATGAATGCCTTAATGGCATTCCCCGTGCTACAAAAATGCCCTTTAATTCTAAATGTCACTATATTAGCGATCTCAAGTGTCTTCAGTGCAGATAGGGGTCCCAAAGTTTTTTGCCAGATGTTGAAAAGCTGCGATTAGTTTTTGCGTAACTTTTCCCGGTTTTCCATCTCCAATAACCCGTTGGTCAAGTTTAACAACGGGTATCACTTCTGCTGCAGTACCTGTTAGGAAACATTCATCTGCGATATAGAGGTCATGTCGGGTAAAAACACGTTCTTGGACTTGGAATCCAGCCTCGTGTGCAAGCGCGATTACACTATTCCGTGTAACGCCTTCCAAAATACCGATATGAGGCGGTGGCGTAACGATGATCTCATCTTTAACCCAAAATATATTATCTCCCGTACATTCCGCAACATATCCATCGTTATTGAGCATCAATGCTTCCACAGCTCCTGATTGTTTCGCCTCAATTTTGGCAAGAATATTGTTTAGGTAATTCAGTGATTTGATGCGTGGGTTGATTGCCTCCGGATAATTCCGCCGAACCGAAACGGTAACGATTTCTAACCCGTTATCATAAAAATTTTGTGGGTACAATGTAATTCTGTCTGCAATAATAATTACTGACGGTTGCGAGCATTTATCCGGGTCAAGTCCTAAATCGCCTATGCCGCGTGTTACAACCAATCGGATATATCCCTCACGGAGTTGATTTCGCCGGAGCGTTTCCAGCACGTTTTGCTTCATCTCATCAATCGGAATCGGGATGTGCAACATAAGCGACTTAGCAGAATCGTAAAGTCTTTCTAAGTGTTCATCCAGTTTAAAAACAAACCCGTTATAGCAACGGATGCCTTCAAAAACCCCATCACCATAGAGCAATCCATGGTCAAACACGGAAATTTTTGCCTCCTCACGCGGTAAAAATTCTCCGTCGATATAAATCAACATTACCTATACCTTCCTATGTACAAATGTCGTATATTGTTATTCGTCAGCAATTTTCCCATCAACAAGGTGAACTGTTCGGTTTGCGCGCTCGGACAACCGCGAATCGTGTGTCACAATAATAAATGTTTGTTTCAGGCGCTCATTTATATCTTGTAAAACATCAAGGACTGCTCCACTTGTTTTGTCGTCAATGTTGCCTGTAGGTTCATCTGCCAGTACAACTTTCGGTTGATTGATTAAGGCTCTGGCAATCGCTACGCGTTGGCGTTCACCGCCAGAAAGTTGGCTCGGAAAATGTCCAAGACGCTCAGAGAGTCCGACACTCTCAAGAAGAATTTCTGCTTTTTCATAAGCTTTGCTGCTGCTGTAACGATTTCCATTCTCGTCCGCTACTTTTCTGGTGTTTCTAATTAATCCGCTCATCGCAACGTTTTCCAACGCGGTAAATTCTGGTAGTAATTGGTGGAACTGAAATACAAAACCGATGGCATCATTCCTAAATCGAGTGAGTTCGCGTTCAGAAAAAGTCGTGACGTCTTCGTCCTCGTAAAAGATGTTCCCTTCTGTCGGACGGTCCAGGGTCCCAATAATATGTAATAAAGTGCTTTTTCCAACACCTGATGCTCCCATTATCGCAAGGACCTCTGCTTGATGAACATCAAGGTTTACGCCTTTAAGCACTTTTAGTTCTGTGTCACCATCATAAAAGGATTTGTGTAAATTGTCAATTCTTATTAGTGTTTCCATTGGAGTATACAGGATTAGTCTTATCTTAATTTGTTTTATTCATACTGCAACGCCTCAATCGGTTTTAAATTTGATGCTTGCCATGCTGGATATATTGTCGCAAGCCAACAGATAGCAAATGAAAGCATGTTAATAAAACATACAAAGAACCAATTTACTTTTATCGGTAGTTGATTCATTTGATAAATTGCACTCAAGCCCAATTCTTCCAAAGAAATAGGTTTGATATAACAGAAAAATATAAAACCAATTGCCAAAAGTCCGAGTGCCAAAAACGTCGGTTTCCATATCGACGATAACTTCTGCCATGATTTTATCAACACAACAATCCAGAAAATTAACAACGCGATTACTCCTAAGATTATCAAAACGGTTCTCATCGTTGATGATAGAACCAAAAACGGTGTTATAAACATATTTATGCTGAATATTATTGCAAAGATGATAAACACAACACTGACAGTATCAATACGCCGGTACGCAATTCCGATCACAGAGCAACTTAATATCCCAATACAAGCATTAGCAATCCAAGGGGAAGGCCGCATTACATTGGTACTCAGAAGCCAACATATATAAAGCCCTAATGCAGTTCCCGCCAATGTTCCCAACATGCCAATGATACTACCCTTAATCATGAAGATACCCATAACTTGTCTTCGTGACGCGCCGAGTGTACGCAGCATTCCAACGTCTCGTGTTTTTTCCATGACCGTCATTATCAATGTACTTGCGATATTAAAGGCGGCGACCAAAATGATGAGTGCTTCAATGATAACAGTTGCAATTTTTTCCAATTTCAATGCTTGAAATAATGCTGCATGCGTTTCCAACCAGGTTGTTGTCGTTGGTGCCTCAAGGATCGCAAATTCTGTTGCTGCTATTATCTGTTCACCCATTTCTGGCGCAAGTTCAGCATCCTCAAGACGAATCAAAATAAAATTAATTTGACCATCTACCTGATACAGTTTCTGGGCAGTTTCTAAATCTATAAAAGCCGTTTGGTTGTCGTAAACAGTTAATTCTGATTCGTAAAACCCAATTACGACAAAATTCCTGATGAGCGGAATAAATGCGCCGGGATTGAATCTATCCTCTGTCATATTTACCACAAGGCGCAAAACATCACCCTCGTTTACAATGAGGCGTTGTGCTAATCGTGATCCGAGAACAATTCCGCCCGTAATTGTTATATCATCATTTAAAAATCTTGCTTCCTTTATTAAATCATCATTTTGGAAATCGTAAGAGCCATTCACAAACTTTGTGAAACTTGTAACTTTATCTTCAACTTCAGGCACAATTCCTTTGATCAAAATTACATCTTCGATTTGTTTGCTACCTTCTCGAAAAACAGCAAGTTGTGAGTAAACAATAGGCGATGCGGCGACTACGCCTTCAACTTTTTCAATTGCTTCAATTTTATTTTCATAATTACTATAAAACCCGTTATCTATCAACCTCAGAATCACGTGTGCTTCATTCGCAAGGAATCGTTCTTTGATTCCATGTTCTACACCGTCTAAAACAGCAATTACTAAAATGACAGTTGCAACACCGAGACCGACTCCCGCAATAGAAATAATGCTAATAATAGAGATAAACGACTGTTTTCTGCGTGAAAGCAGATATCGTAAGGCTACGAACCATTCAAATTTCATATTTTTAAAATGCTATTTAGAACAAGTTATCAAGGCATCTGTAGCCTACTAAAGCAGTTGTGTTTTTCCTGTTAAGAATTATATATTTCATTTTGTATACTGTATTTCACTAAATCTTCAAGCACGCCCCACTTTTCTACTGCTTTCGGGAAGGACTCTTCAAATTGCATCCCGATTTTCTGCAATACACGTCCCGATGCAGAATTTCTTTTAAGATAGAAAGCATGAATGCTCGTTAGTTCTAAAACGTCAAAAGCATAGTTTACGATTACTTTCGCCGCTTCTGTACAATATCCACTATTCCAATACGGTTTACCGACCCAATAACCGAGTTCTCCAATTTTATCAGTAGGATCTATGCGTATATCAATTGCACCAATCAAAATAGTACTATCTAATTTGGGGGTGTCTTTAAGCGTTATCGCCAGATTGACGCCTGTTCCCTTGTCAAAACCTTGTTGATGAGTACTAATCCACTCCTCTGCCATACCATCTTCATAGGGATGTGGTATTGCACATGTAGTTGATGCCACATCGCGATCGCCAGCGAAGCGTTGCACCTCTGGGGCATCTTCAAGTGAAAAAGGACAGAGTATCAATCTTTCTGTGTGTAGTGTTGGCGCGGTTATCATCTTTCTTCAAACTCACTCTTTTCAATAATATATACTATCGTATCCTCAGAAGAATCATCTTCTGGGTCTTTGGGATAAAAATCACTGTAGTGCATTCCTATTTTTTGCATTACTCTGCCAGAGGCGGGATTTCGTTTGAAGTGCTCGGCGAAAATTAACTCAATGTCATGTTCTCGAAACCCATAAGCAACAACAACCTTTGCTGCCTCAGTGCAATATCCACAGTTCCAATACGATTTCCCTATCCAATAGTTCAGTGATGCATCTTTGTAAGGAAGGTGAGTCCGGAATGTCAAGTCTACTTCACCAATCAAAGTTCCGTCTGTTATAAACGTAATCGCAAAAAAAATCCCTTCTCCCTTTTCAAATTTTTGGTTATACCATTCAATCAACTTCTCTGCCATACCATCTTTGTATGGATTTTCTATATCATAACTTGTTGATGCCATATCAGGATCATCTGTAAGTTGTTTCACATCTGCAGCGTCTTCAAGTGTAAAAGGACGCAATATAAGCCTTTCTGTGGATAATGTTGGAGCGGTTTTCATTTTAATTTTCTGGACGCATCTGCGGAAATAAGATTACATCCCGTATTGAGTATTGATCCGTTAACAACATCGTCAACCTATCTATTCCGATGCCGAGTCCGCCCGTGGGCGGCATGCCGTATTCCAACGCACGCAGATAATCTTCGTCAACCATGAATGCTTCCTCATCCCCTTTTGCTAACTTGCTTGCTTGTTCCATAAAGCGCTGCCGTTGGTCAATCGGGTCATTAAGCTCACTAAAGGCATTACCAACTTCCATACCACTGATAAAAAATTCAAACCGTTCTACGAGTTCTGGATTTTCAGGTTTCTTTTTCGCGAAAGGTGACACTTCAATGGGATAGTCATAGATAAAAGTCGGTTGAATCAGTTTCGACTCCACATAAACGTCAAATAATTCAGCAATTATTTCGCCCTTTGATTCGTCTCCTGCCAATTCAATACCTGCATTTGATGCCTTTGTATAGAGTTCATGGGCAGAAAGTGCCTCGGGATCAAAATCGCTATATTCTTGAATAGATTCTGTCATCGTTATTCTTCGCCACGGGGGTGTAAAATCTAATTTCTGATCCTGATAGGTAATTTTTGTTGTGCTATGAATTTTCTCCACCGTTTGCGCAATCAGATTTTCTGTGAGTTCCATCACCTCAAGGTAATCTGCATAAGCCAGATAGAGTTCAAGCATGGTAAATTCTGGGTTGTGATCGCGATCCATACCTTCATTGCGGAAGTCTCGCGAAAATTCGTATACCCGATTAAGTCCACCTACTATGAGTCGTTTTAGGTAAAGTTCATTTGCAATGCGAAGATATAACGGTTGGTCTAAGGTGTTATGATACGTTGTAAAGGGACGTGCACTTGCACCACCGTAGATTGGTTGCAACACAGGTGTTTCCACTTCCATAAAATTTTGTTCATTGAGCATATCCCGAATAGCTTGGACAATTTTTGTCCTCTGGACAAAGACCTCCTTCACTTCAGGATTCATGATGAGATCAGCATAACGTTGTCTATAGCGAGTCTGTTTATCTTGTAAGCCGTGCCATTTTTCAGGAAGGGGTCGGATAGATTTAGAGAGTAGTTCCACTGCATCAACGAGGATTGTTAATTCACCCGTACGTGTTCGGAAAACAACACCACTTGCACCGATAATATCCCCCACATCAAATCGCCGATAGATCCGATAAGAGTCTGCTCCTATATCGTCTCGACGTACATAAATTTGGATTTGTCCGGTACTATCTTGCAAATGTGCGAAACTACTTTTGCCATGATCGCGCTTGGTCATAATCCTGCCAGCGATAGTAACTCGGTTTGTTTCGTCTGGGGTTTCATTGACATCTTCAAATTCCTGGAGTATCCCTGATGTTGTATGTGTCGGGGCATATCGATGAGGATAAGGGTCAATCCCTGCTTCACGGATTTCATTTAATTTTTCTTTGCGTTGTCGCATTAACTCATTTGTTTCTTCCATACATCTACCCTCCTTTCTATCTTGTGACCGTTTTAATTATACCTTTATTTTCTATCTGATGCAACATGAAACTGGAAAATCATCTACGTTTGAGCTCACCCCATTTTACCAGTTTTTTTCCAACTGCGGTTACGCTGAGTGCTTTTCTGATAGACGATGATTGCGCACCCATTGCGGCAGCTGGACTATTCTCTTTTAGCCTATAGTCCCCTCTGTCCGCATCAACGAAGAGCGGATCCGCATCAATGTTGTTTATATAGGTAAACCAGTTCCCATCAGGTTCGTGCCCGATTCCTTCAAGACCGTCCTGAATATTGCATGACTTAATAGTTATCCTTCTGCCTCCTCCAGCAAATTCAGCATGATCACCATTTGTGTTATTACCCCAAACAATAGAGTTGGACAAATTAAAGAATGAAAACTCTATAATAGCATATACGCCGCCACCTTCTGCTTTTGCGGTATTATGCGCAATTGTACAATGCGTAATTTCTGCGTGTCCCCACTTTAAATCTAAATAAATTCCACCACCAGACTTTGTTGCGACATTTTGCGCGATTACACATTCAGAGACTTCAATAATAGACGACCTATCACAGTAAATTCCACCACCGAATTCAGCCCTGTTTCGGGTAATGATAGAATCAGTAATATTCATATAGGAGTAGTATCTGCAATCAATACCACTGCCTCTGTTTTGTGTAATAAGACAATTGGTTATAGGCTTACCTCGTGCGAAACGGTTAAATACAATGCCCATGCCATTATTCAGAGATATTGTGCAATCCTTTATAATCGGCTTCACATCGTCATAGCAGAAAATACCATCACCGTCATTCTTTGAAATTGTGCAATTGATTAGACTCGGTTGACTTTTGGTTTTTCTTGCAATTCCTGTAAATGTAAAGAGAACACCGCCACCGTGACCAGAATTTGCACTATTGTCTATAATTTTGCATGCAGTTATGATGGCATCGGAATTAAAGCAGTAAATTCCACCACCGCCGAGACCTTCTAAATTCGGTGCAATTGATCGGTTTTTGGTAATCACGCAGTTTTTAATTGTCGGTGAAGCGTTGCTGCAGTAGATGCCACCACCTAACTCATGCACACCATTTCTGATTGTAAATCCGTCCAACACAGAGTCATTTGTCTCTTCGTTGTGGAAAGTAAACCCTCTTGTTTCAACCTCTTCTTCACAATCAATGATTGTTGCCTTTGCACCATTCTGTGATTTTACGGTAATCCGTTTTCCCTTAAAATCTATATTGACATTTCCTTCGCCTTTGTAGATTCCATCTGCTACTAAAACCGTATCCCCATCTTTTGCTGCGTCAATGCCAGATTGAATTGTAGGGCGATCAGCAGGTACATCAATCGTTGCAGAAAAGGTGGAGATATTTCCACAAAGCAAGATTAGATAGATAAAGATGTATACACAACCTCTATGAATGTTCATGTATCCTCCTATCTTAAGTCACAATTTATTTCCGCTTCAGGTCTGCCCATTTTACAATACGTTTTCCTACTGAGTTCACACTAAGAGATTTCTCTATAAAATCTTCTCTTTCTTCCAGGTCTTGTTCTTCTTCCTCTTCCAGGTCTTCACGAGGTGCGGTTGCCCCCATTGTAATAGCAGGGCTGTTATGTCTAAGCCTATAATCACCACTTTCAGCATTTACGAAGAGTGGGTCTTCGTCAATGTTGTCTTCATAGAAAATAAACTCAGCCCATTTATCTCCAAATCCTTCAAGACCGTGTCTTAAATCACATGATCTAATGCTAACGGTTGGGCCCGTTGCGAAAAATTCTGGGTGAGTGCCTTTTGACATATTTCCCCAAATAATAGACTTAGAGCAATTAAAGGGTGAACCCCTGAGCTCAACATGCACACCGCCACCTCTAACATTCGCAGTGTTTCTTGTAATTGTACAGTAAGCTATAGACGCATGTCCAAAGGAAGAATAAATATCAATACCACCACCTGATTCTGTTGCTATGTTTTCTGCAATAACACAACCGATAACTTTAAGCCTTGATGTAGGACTACAAAAGATGCCGCCACCATTTTCAGCTGTATTCTGTTTGATAATCGAATCAACGATATTTACACCTGAATATTCAGTGCCTTTTATACCACCACCAGTATTCCGAAAAATTTCACAATATCTTATATAAACACTGGAAAAGTAATCGCTGACAATACCACGTCTTCCGTTTTTGTAAACTTTGCAGTCTATGATTTCAACAGAAGCACCATCAAAACTTGAAATGCCAGCGTTCTCATTCTCAGATATAATACAATTGATTAGACGTGGTCTATTGATTTTGCCATCATCATAATCCTTTTCAGGATGCTCCCAAAAAGAAACGCCAGCACCAGAATAGTTGTTGGATATTTTAGAGTCTATAATTTTCGGATTAGAAGCAAAGCAGTAGATTCCTCCTCTATTTGACAGAATATAGCAGTTCTTAATTGTCGGTGCAGAATTGGTGCAATATATTCCGCCCCACCCCTCATGGTTTCCATTTGTAATTGTAAATCCTTCTAACACAACATCATTTGTCTCCTCATTTTGAAAGATAAATCCGCGTGTATTAGGAATTGACTGACAGTCTACAATTGTCGCCTCAGGACCATTCTCAGATTTGACAATGATCTGTTTTCCCAGAAAGTCAAGGTTTACATTACCTACCCCGCTGTATGTGCCATCAGCAACTAAAACCGTGTCACCATCCTTTGCAGCATTAATACCTGCTTGAATTGTAGGATGATCCGCAGGAACATGAATCACTGCGGCGAATGTTAGGGTATTGACACAAAGTAGACTTAGAATAATAGAAAAATATGCGAAACATCTAAAAGTTTTCATCTTTTCCTCCTATCAAAGGGACTTACTTATTTTCTGCCGCCTTCATTTTCAAAAAACTTTCAATAAACATATCAATATCACCATTCAAAACAGCGTCAACATTACCTGTCTCGACATTTGTTCTCGTATCTTTGACGCGTTGATACGGATGTAGTACATAAGATCGGATTTGGCTTCCGAAGTCAATATCTCGTCTTTCGGGTTGGAGTTTTGCAAGTTCTTCGTCACGTTGTGCTCTAAAATGGATGTACAAGCGAGAGCGCAATTCCTTCATTGCGATTTCTCGGTTTTTGTGCTGGGAACGCTCATTCTGACATTGCACCATAATACCTGTCGGAATATGGGTAATTCGGACTGCCGAGTCCGTAACATTCACGTGTTGTCCACCAGCACCACTGGCTCTATAAGTATCAATCCGAAGGTCTTCGGTATTGATTTCAACATCAACACTTTCGTCAATTTCTGGCGTAACGTGCACTGCGGCGAATGAGGTATGCCGTCTATTGTTATAATCAAACGGAGATAAACGAACAAGCCGATGCACGCCGGATTCTGCTTGTAGGTAACCGTAAGCAGAGGCGCCTCTCACAAAAATTGTAGTGCCTTTAATGCCTGCTTCGTCACCAGCCGTAAGGTCTGCGATTTCAGTCGTGTAGTTGCGCTGGTCGCACCAACGGAGATACATGCGCATCAACATACCTGCCCAGTCTTGCGCATCAACACCACCTGCCCCCGGATTAATGCTAAGAATCGCGTTGTTCTCGTCAAACTCCCCATTTAACATTAACCGCAGTTCCAGCTTTTCCAGCTGCGTGGTAACGGTTGTTACACCATTCTGAATCTCTGTTTCCAAACTGGTATCATTTTCTTCAATGGCGAGTTCTGTCAGAATCTGTAAATCATCAACAGCACTCTTAATTTTTTCATATTCACCAATTTCTTCTTTGAGGGCGGCAATGCGCTGATTTACTGTTTGAACTCGTTGCGAATTCCCCCAAAAATTGGGTGTCATGACCTCTTTTTCAAGTTCATTTAACTCATTTTGCTTTGTGGAAAGGTCAAAGATACCCCCTGAGTTCATGAAGTTGATTTGCCACTGCATCAACTTCTATTTTTAAATCTGTTAACATTTATATCCTTTCAATTATCTGTGATTTAGGCTGTATAGTGAACTTTGAAATTATTGGGACATTTTAATAAATCTGTTTTGGAAACACAACAGTGATTGTAGCACAAACTGTATGAAGATTAAAAAATAAATTGGGTAGTTTAGCGAGGTTAGGAAACCTCGCCACATTACCGAAATATTTTCTTAATCTTCATTTAGTTTGTGCATATTAGTCCGCAAACTAACAGTTTGCGATACAGAAATCTCCCATTAATTATAGGTTTTACTATTTGTTTGCGTATCGTATTACAATTCCATAAGCAATACATAGTATGCTAAGCACTAAACAGAGGATAGGCAACCAATTACCATAACGGGTGTAGAAAGTCAGTTTTCCTTCAGAAAGTGGGACATCCGCAATCAAGAATTTTTCAGTGGTTTGCGGTGTTACAAACGGTGTCCTAATTCGTCCGAAACTGTCAACAACACATGTGTATCCGCCATTCGCGCAACGAAAGACAGCAATTCGGTTTTCTACCGCGCGCAAAGGTGCCATTGCCAGATGCAGTTCAGGGAAAGCGGTTCCAACAAACCACGCATCATTCGTGAGAATGCCCATCGCATCTGCCCCTTTTTTGACGAACTGCCGAAAATGGTTCGGAAAGGCGGATTCAAAGCAAATTGATGTCCCAACTTCTATTTGTTTTTTGTTAGTTTGCATAGTTTCAACGTTTGTGATTGGCAAAAGGTTTACTGTTTTTCCATGTTCAAACGGATGAAATTGGACAAAATTGGGTAGAAAATCTGCTAAAGGTACATATTCACCAAATGGCACAAGATGCATCTTGGCGTATTTTCCAAGTATTTCTCCCTCTGATGAAACTGATATAACCCGATTGTATAAATCACCAAACGCATCCAGATCAGTAGCACCAATAAGCATTGGAATGCCACCAATTTCTCCGAACGTCTGCCTGAATAAGTTTTGGAATTTCTTCCATTGACGATATGACACATGTGCACCCCATTCACCCGCTATCGTTCTTCCTCTAACTGTCGTCTCAGGCCAAACAATTACGTCTGGATTTTCAACTGCTGCTTTTCGTGTCAAATTGAGGTATTTTTTTATGATCTTTTCAATATTTTCTGATTTCCATTTCTCAATTTGCGAAATATTTCCTGGGATAATTGCTACCTTCATACTTTTTTGTGATGTTTTTTCGCTTGTCGCTATTGCAGCATATCCATAAATAAGACAGATCGCTGCTAACGAGCAGGGAACGATTACTGCTACCAATTCTTTTTGCCACTCTTGCCTGCAACGAATTAATGTCGCAATTCCCGCATTAAAAAAAACAATCACAAAGCTAATACCGTAAGCACCTGTTAACGATGCGATTTGAATTCCTGGCAGATATTTCCACTGTGAATAACCGATGTTTCCCCACGGAAATCCTGTTAGCAACCAACTACGCACCCATTCTAATGCAACCCAGATAGACGCAACTGCTAAAGGAAACATTATCCCTGACTGCCATGGCAACTTATGTACCAGTACCGAAAAAACCGCGAAATAGAGTGCCGTATATCCTACCAAAAGTATATAGCCAAGCAATGTTGCAAAGATATTCGCATAAGGATATAAGAGGATGATCGCTAAAAGTAAACCTGCAAAAAAGACAAATCCTGCCACATAGCCTATGCTAAATGCCGATTTCCAATTCTCGACCGGCTCAAGTGCTACCAATAAAGGCACCAAAGCGATCCATGCAAGCGGGAAGAAATTGACACTGGGAAAACTACAAAACAAGACTATTCCTGAACTTGCAGTGAGCCAATATCGGTAACGTTTCACAAAACTCAAAATGTATTCCAGAGGATAGGTATTAAGTTGATACATATTAACATATCAAGTTGAATGTGTCAATGAAATTACTGTTCAGATATTTCATATTTTACACAATCAAAGTAAACCTGATAAGGTGATTTACGTTAAAATGTATGTTATAATAAATGTTAACAAATACAAGCAAAGAGGAGGCGCTGTTTTCATAGAGTTACCAACGCAGGTACTATGATATTCTGGCGTACTTTTATGATTAGATATTTCGCATTACTTTTATCAGTAATTTTCTTAGTGCCAACCACAGTTTTTGCAGGTCCTGGTAGAACAGGTGCGCAAATATTGAACTTAGGCGGTGGTGCTCGTGCAAGAGCCTTGGGTGATGCATTTTCCGCCATGTCGGGTGATGTGACCACATCACTTTGGAATCCAAGTGGTTTGGCGGAGATGCCAGACAGCAAATTACGTTCTGGCAAAAAAGGGGCGCAAGCCTCTATGTTTTACACAGACTATAGCGCACCTTTTGGTGAAGCGGGCGAAGGGTTATATTACACTTTCATTTCGGGAGCAATGCCGTTGGGAGATGCGGGGACTGTTGGTGTCACACTTCAGTTACAAGGGCAAGGGACTATCTCCGTTACAAGTGATTCACCTGATGTCCTTCGCGAGGAAAGTCTTGGTACTAATATGGCATTAACCTTTTCATACGCGGATACTATAACGGACTCTTTGGCAGCAGGTATCAATGGTAAGATGATTCGGATGGTACTTGGCAGGGAGACCGGAAGTTCTTATGCAGTTGATTTAGGAATGCAATATCTTCTTCCATTTGATTTTGTGCCTACAACTGTGGGGGTAGTAATACAGAATGTAGGACCTGGTATCTCTTTTATTGATGAAAACCAAGCAGATCCATTACCGCGAATGCTTAGAGTTGGTACTTCCATGAGTCTCTATCATGATAGGTTTAACCATCTTCGTTTTGTTAGTGGAATCTCTGCATATATTGATAAGTTGTCTGAAAATGCAGCAGAATTAGATGCGGATTTAGAACGGCTTAACATAGACCGTGCCGAAAAACTTACCCGAGAACAGCTGCTCTCCGATAGAGGTGTAGGTGTTCGCGCATTTGAATGGCGACACTTGCAAAAGAATCTCGGTTTAGAATACTGGCTTGGTAACTTATTGGCATTACGGATTGGTTACAAATCTGAGCCAGGAATTAATCTGCCTGACTTAACCGATTATCTTACCTACGGTATTGGGGTAAAAGTGTATTTATTCAATTTAGACATAACTTATGGCCCCCGCTTTGGCCCAAGTCAAGCACGGCTTATTGAAGCAACGGGTGTCGTTGTCTTTTAATTTTTTAACAGGAAACAGTAAAAGTGAAATTCAACATTACATTTTTTATAATTTTCTCCCTATTGTCGGTAATATGCCTAATATCAAATGAATCCCACGCGGATCCATTGACAAATTTCTATTTAGATTCTGCTCTCGGAACCCGCACGCTTGAGAATCAACCTATTACTTCTACAACAGTAAACAATAACTTTGCCCCCCGCAAATCACCAAATGAAGCATTTCTCTATTCACTTGCTATTCCCGGAATGGGACAACTCTATACTGGCGCAAAGCACGGTTATATCTATACGGCTGCAGAGGTCGGGCTGCTTGTAACCTATTTTGTTTTACGAAACAGTGCCATGAACACTCGTGATGAATACCGCGAAGTTGTTAGACAAAACATTGTTTTTGAAGGTCCAGGTAATTTTGAAGCATGGGATCCGATTGAAGATTTTGAGCATGCCACACAATATGAAAACTGGAACCATGTCTATGATTCTGAGCAAACCCGAACCCGAACAGGTAAGTGGTACTGGAAAGACCTGGATCCATCATTGAAAAATGAACGAGATAGCACTATTGAGTTTGACTCGAAATATAGACTGGACGCTTTTGATTTGAGACAAAAAGCGAATGATAGATTTCAAAGCGCGCGGACAATCTTGGGTTTGGTGATTTTAAACCATGTTTTTAGTGCGGTGGAAGCGCGTATTACTACGAAACGTTGGAATACAAAACAGCAACAGTCCCGTTCTCTTGAAATAGATTTGCAAACTGATATGTCCAAAGGTGCACTAACAACTGTCCTCGTTCTAAAGAAAAAGTTTTAATAAGGAGAAACCTATGCCATTAGCATTACCACAACTTTTGGACGCTCTAAATTCGGTTACAGCAATTCCGATTATTCCTTTCAAAGAGAACAAGATTGATTATGTTGGGCATGCAAAGAATATTGACTATTTGATGACTAACAACTACCTTGACGATGGACGAAAACGTGTTATCGCCATAGCAGGCACAAGTCTAATACACCATATCGCTGAAACGCAGCAGTTACGACTCGTTGAAAAAACAGGACAGCGAATGGGTGATGACGGTATCCTTATATCCGGAATCGTGCCGAATCCGATTCGGCAAGCGGGACAACTTATTGAAGCACAATCTGAACTCAACAGACCACCTGACGCGTTTCTGCTGATGCCGCTAACCGGAATATCCAATCCGGGAGGTATTTATGAAGAATATATGAAATTTGCAGACAACCATGGTAGCAGATGTGACGCGCGTTTTATTTACTATTTTCGGCAAAAGCGTGACTTGAAAGCAGTCATTCGGTTGTTGAATGATTCTCCGCATTTTATTGGTGTAAAAATTGGAACTGATGAGGAAGATGTACAACCACTCATTGAAGGCATTGGCGATAATGGGATTGTGATGTGGGGTATCGGTGACAGGTGCACGCGTCCTGCGCAACTCGGCACGAAAGGGCATACATCCGGTATTGCGGTTACTTATGCGCGCGCTTCAGACGAAATCAATAATGCCCAACGTCGTGGCGATTACGAAACCTCTGCACGCATTGAAGCAGATATTGCACCACTTGAAGAGATTCGTTTTATGAACGAGCGGGTCTATAATTATTCTGCCGTTGTTGAAGCGATGATTTTAAGTGGTTTTGACGATATTGAAGCAGGCATCGGAGGGCCATTTAATCCACGCGTTCCATCAGAGATTCAGAAACAACTTCGTAGGATAGTGCCAGATTTGAAGCGGTACCATTAGGAACACGTACCGTAATGCCAGATCAGAATCAGAAATCGTTAACTTGATAAGTGCGTTACTTCATCATTGTTAGAAATCCACAAAGAGAGATTCCTCCCATGTCTTTTGACAGTTTAGCCCTTCGCCTTGTTACGTACGAGTTACGCCAGACACTTTTAGGTGGCACAATTCGGCACATTGAACAAGCAAACCCGACCACATTTTCATTTAAGATTGGACAAGGCGCACAAACTCGCTGGTTCAGTTTATCTGCTCATTCTGTGCATGCTCGCGCGCACCTAATGCAAAAACCACCTCCAGGACAAAAACAGTCCTATTTCGCTGATTTTCTTTCAACACATCTTAAACACGGTACTATCACCGAAATTGAACAACTCGGTTGGGATAGGATTTTGAAAATCACTGTCCAGCCCAAATCTGATGAACCAATTCAACCGCCTCCGAAAGCAATTATCGCTGAGTTTATGGGAAAACACAGCAATGTCATTCTGATTGACACAACCGATAACAGAATTTTGGAATGCTTAAAACATATTGACGAAACAGTAAGTCGATATAGAGAGGTATTGCCCGGTGAAACATACTCATTGCCACCGCAGCAAGAAAAGTTAGATCCACTGGCTCTGGAGAAAGGGACATTTACAGAACTTTTTCGGACATCGGACGTGACTTGGAAATCTCTTTTTAATGAGATTGACGGACTTAGTCCAACGCTCGCGAAGGAGATAGTCGCACGTGCAGAAAAAACAGAACTATGGGAGGCATACCAACAAGTAATTGCCTGCTTCGATCCGAGTCACGTCTCACCACAATTGCTTATGGACAGTGAGAATCCTTTAGCTGCCTCACCAATGCCATTACATCAATTTCCAAATGCTACCTCTCAAACTTTTGACTCAATGAGCGAAGCACTTACAACTTATTATGATGCAATCACTTTAAAAGAAAACAGAGCATCGGAAAAACATACGTTGAGACAAGCGTTGGAAAAACAGAAAAATCTTCTGCAGCGAAAAAAGAAAAAGCTATGTGAAGATTTGGAACGAGCGGAAAAATCTGAAGATTATCGCATTCAAGGTGAACTGATACTTGCAAACCTTAATAAAATTACGCGTGGACAAAAACAGGTTGAACTTCAAAATTATTATAGTTCTGAACTTGAAACACTAACAATTCCGTTGAATCCTGAGTTAACGCCTTCCGACAATGCCCAAACTTATTTCAAAAAATATACCAAAGCAAAACGCGGATATTCTCAGATACAACAGAGGCTTGCTGAACTTGAAGCAGAACAAGAAGTTTTAAATTCTTATGAAGTCAAAGTAGAATCGACGGAGACGCTTGAGACATTAAGTCGTCTCCATGCTGAATTTATTGAAAATGGGTATCTGAAAACGCATCAACGAAACAAGCAGCAACAAGAAATCAGTGAAGGTCCCTATCGTAAGTATATCTCTACCAACGGTTTTCATATCTACGTTGGTCGTAATAGCCAATCTAATGATTTGCTTTTACGCCAGATAGCCAAACCCCGTGATATGTGGCTCCATGCCAAGCAGATTCATGGCTCGCATGTTATCATCCGTAACCCAGAAAATCGTCCCGACATCCCAATGCCCACCTTATTACAAGCCGCACAACTCGCTGCATACTACAGCAAAGCACATCATTCCAGTTACGTCCCCGTAGACTATACCTGGGCACGCTATGTTGTGAAACGTAAAGGCAATGTTGCAGGTTATGTCCACTACACGCACGAAAAGACATTGTATGTGGAACCGGCGGTGCCTACCTCAAAAAAATGAATAGATTCTAAATTTGTTGACACTGTTTGCAATCGTGGCTATACTACAGTGAACCTATAAACAAGTAGGTACTGTTTATAAGCACGTTTTGTATGCGCGCCGATCATATAGTTAATTGTATAATCTACTATAATATCATTGGAGGTATTTGTTCATGAAGTTGGATAAGTTGTTTTTGATCATTGCACTGCTTTGTGCAGTAACACTTCTTTATGTGGGACAAACATTTGCATTAGAAGAATTTGTGCCTATTGACCTTGAACCTTACGCAAACACCAAATTTGTAGGCCATCAGTGGTGGACGTTAGCTGCAGGTGACAACACCTACTCGCTGCTTCCGATTGGTGAGGTTGCAGAGTTTGAGGGGCCCGACAAAAAGGTTAAATTCAAGATTATAGATGGTGGTATTGTCCTCTTCGGGAATCCTTAGGGGCAGTGGCCGAAGGCTGTTAATGACATTACTGTCGGTGGTGTAGCAAAATCTATCTATTTTTTCTATGCTACCGGTTGGTCACATGCCGGGGAACCAAGTTACAAGTTTGTTATGAATTACGGAGGTGGGAAACAGGAAACCCTTGAGATGACGACAGGTTTTAATTCCCATGATTGGTGTCATATAGAAAAAGCTTTTCAGGATGAGAATTCTGTATGGGGGTGGACAGCAAACGAAAAACCGGCTTGCAACAAAGCTGGATTGATTACCACGAAATGGGAAAATCCACATCCAAATACAGAGATTATCTCAATTGATGCTGTCTCTTTGGAATTAGGGTCAGTTCCCATTATTGCAGCAATTTCATTAGGTGAAGGATCACTTGATGTTCATCCTGTTCAAAAATTGCCCCTCGCTTGGGCAAGCCTGAAGCAATCATTTGGACATTAATAATCTATAGTTTTGATATTCAATAGCTTGTATTCTGTAGGTGTGAAAATAAGGCCTTAGCGGTATCAACAACTGCTAAATTACACCTACAGAATATATTATTTTTAGACTTAAATTCTGTTAGAAAACACTAAAAAATTGACTTTACGTTTCATGCATGCTATAATTTAAGCATCTCAATTATATATAAACGAAAAACCATTTTAGAATCATTTGCGGAGGAATTTAATGCCAGCAAAGCAAATAATCTTTGACGAGGAGGCGAGGGTAGCACTCAAACGAGGCGCCGATACACTCGCCAACGCTGTAAAAGTCACACTCGGTCCACGGGGCCGTAATGTGGTTATCCAAAAATCTTTCGGCGCACCGCTGGTAACATGCGATGGTGTCACCGTCGCAAAAGAAATTGAACTTGAAGACCCGTATGAAAATATGGGGGCCCAATTGCTGGAATCCATTGCTACGAAAACAAACGATGTTGCTGGGGATGGAACAACTACGGCTACATTGTTAGGACAGGAAATCCTGCATGAAGGTTTGAAAAATGTTACCGCAGGGGCTGACCCAATGCAGTTGAAAATTGGGATTGACAAAGGCGTAAACGCGGTTGTGAGTGCGATCGCTGCCCAAAGTCGTGAAGTTAACACACATGACGAAATCTTGCAGGTAGCCTCAATTGCAGCCAATGATCCGGCCAATGATAGTAATATCGGCACCCTTATAGCAGACGCAATTGAGAAGGTTGGAAATGACGGTGCTATCACTATTGAAGAGGGCAGAACCTCTGAAACCACCGTTGACATTGTTGAAGGAATGCAATTTGACCGAGGATTCCTATCGCCTCATTTTGTTACAGACATGGAAGCGCAGGTCGTTGAATTGGAGAACCCATTTATTCTCATCAATACAGAGAAAATCAGTGCAGTAATAGACATCGCACCGATTATGGAAAAGGTATTACAACTCGGTCGCCCCTTGTTAATTATTGCTGAGGATGTCGAAGGCGAGGCTTTATCTACATTAGTTGTGAATAAACTGCGCGGAGTAATACAAGTTGCAGCTGTGAAGGCGCCGGGATTCGGTGATAGACGTAAAGAAATGTTGGAAGATATTGCTATCTTGACAGCGGGTCAAGTTATTTCTGAAGACGCTGGCATCCGTTTAGAAAATATCGTCGTCGGCATGTTGGGAACCGCTCAACGCGTTACGATTGACAAAGACAACACCACTATTGTGGGAGGTTTCGGCGCAAAAGAGAGCATTGACGGTAGGATCGCACAAATACGCACACAGATTGAAGACACAACCTCTGATTATGATCGTGAAAAACTTGAAGAACGTCTTGCAAAACTGGCAGGCGGTGTTGCTGTTGTTAATGTTGGTGCGGCGACTGAAGTGGAAATGAAAGAGAAAAAGGCACGTTGTGAGGATGCTCTCTCAGCGACTCGTGCTGCTATTGAAGAAGGTATTGTCCCTGGCGGAGGAACGGCGCTCTTACGTGCTATTGCAGGAATTGAAACTCTTGAACTTGAGGGAGACCAAAGTACAGGTCTTAGCATTGTCCGAGAAGCTTTACGCGCTCCTACCCGTGCAATCGCTGAAAATGCTGGTTTAGAAGGTGCCGTTGTCCTGGCACAAGTTGAGGGTGGTGAAGGAAACTACGGATTCAACGCGGCAACAGAGGAATACGGAGATATGCTGGAATACGGTGTGATTGATCCGACAAAAGTTGTTAGGTCGGCACTGCAAAACGCCTCAAGTATTGCAGGGTTACTCTTGACTACGGAGACATTGATTACAGAGATTGAAGAACCGCCCGATTTCTCTGAAGCTGCCGACCCTCATGATGAGCACATGTATTGATAACGTGAGTTCGGTCCAAGCAATTCTTTTGTAGCGCAAACTGTCCGAAGATTAAGTTATACCAAATTAATGGGATCTGTCTCGCTCAGGGTGTGGTTAGGAAGTCGCACCATAGGCGTCAATTTAAGAAGTCAAAAGCATGATTTCTGAAAGAAATAGT
>JAPPES010000078.1 GCA_028824125.1 Candidatus Poribacteria bacterium | reverse complement strand
CACTTTTAATCGCACCAGTTTGGAATAGAAACATCAATACGGTGCTTTGTAATACCGATGGCGGTGCACTTTTAATCGCACCAGTTTGGAATAGAAACTACGTATACACCCGCGGATCCAGGGTATCTATTTAACTTTTAATCGCACCAGTTTGGAATAGAAACGTTAGGTGAGCGTCAATATGAACTCACTGATGAATTAACTTTTAATCGCACCAGTTTGGAATAGAAACTTCTTTTGATGAATTTGGAGATTATGTCCATAGGGACTTTTAATCGCACCAGTTTGGAATAGAAACTTTAAAACGTCCCAAAAGATACATTTTGGGACATTTTGACTTTTAATCGCACCAGTTTGGAATAGAAACACACATTGAACAACTCGCAATGCACCGCCTCTGATGCCTTTTAATCGCACCAGTTTGGAATAGAAACATTGACTTCTTTTGTATACTCCGCTTCATGGAAACTCTTTTAATCGCACCAGTTTGGAATAGAAACGTTGTACATCTATGCCGAATTTAGAGGCTTCTGCTCTTTTAATCGCACCAGTTTGGAATAGAAACCGCACGCGCCCTACCTTTCGAGATATAGGCTTGTATCCTTTTAATCGCACCAGTTTGGAATAGAAACTTCCAAGCAACGTGCCTAACATGTCTTTGCCCTCTACTTTTAATCGCACCAGTTTGGAATAGAAACCGGCATACTGTCCATCGGTGTCTCTACATCGTTTTCACTTTTAATCGCACCAGTTTGGAATAGAAACATTTCTAAAATCAACAGTTCTATTTACTGCTGGCGTAACTTTTAATCGCACCAGTTTGGAATAGAAACTCCGATGAGTTCCTCTGGCGTGCCGAATTGGACGCCGCCTTTTAATCGCACCAGTTTGGAATAGAAACTTCAATCCTTATGTGATTTGCTTTCTATTCAACATACTTTTAATCGCACCAGTTTGGAATAGAAACAAGGACAGCAAAGCCACTTTTCAGACAGCGGGTACGTTTCTTTTAATCGCACCAGTTTGGAATAGAAACTTGTCTGACTGTCTAAAATCGTTATTTTGAAATCGTCTTTTAATCGCACCAGTTTGGAATAGAAACTTGAATCCGCATCAACGAGTGCGTTATTGGAAGTTACTTTTAATCGCACCAGTTTGGAATAGAAACTACCAAAGCCCTTGTTCGGTTGTGTTATTTCTTTCGGATAATCAGTTTATCCCCTTCGATTGTCCCTGTATGCTCACTTTGTGTGAACTCCAACCATCGTTGTGATTGGAGTGTTTCTGTGTCCAACTGTATACCTGTATCGGTAATCTCCACATTTTTGAGATTGAAAACACGTTTTTTATCCATATTTGCGAGCGCTGCGGGAGAAATCCAATCGGGGAAATCTGTAGCAGATTTAACCTGTTTGTTCAATGGACAAATAACAGGATATTTCTTTATGAGTTTTTCTTGGAGTGCTTTGAGTGCGACTTCTTCCCCGTGAACCAATGCGATAGATTTCGGGTTTATCGTTTTGATAACCGAAACGAGTTGCACTTGATCGCTGTGCGCCGATAGATGAAATCGTTCTACCCGACATTTGACATCAACAGCTGTTCCGTCAGCGAAGTTAAGTGTATCGCCTGATTGTAGTTCTTGCAACTTTCTTCCTGGCGATTCAGCGTCCTGATATCCAGACAAAAAGATAGCATTTTTTTCGTGAGCAGCCAATCCTTTCGCATAAAATACCGAAGCACCACCGGTGAGCATGCCTGAGCTTGCGATAATACACTTTGGCGTCTCATTCTCGAGGATAGCTTCCTGTTCCCCTAAGCGTGCCATGCTAAAGTTTTTATAGAAGAAAACGGGTTGTCGTGCGTTTGTGATATGTTTTTGAAGTTTAGCACCGAGATACTGCGTTAGGTTTTCGTATACAGCGCAAATGGAGTTGACCAATCCATCCGTAATAACGGGGAACACGGGTATATTCTGACTGATCATCGCGTCTCTGAGAATAAGTATGATTTCCTGTGCGCGTCCGAGTGCGAAACTGGGTATCAACACACTTCCACCGTTTTGAATAACGTCCGCGACAGCTTTCGCTAATTTGACTTCTTCTTCTGTCCGCGACGGGTGTAGTCCATCCCCATAAGTTGCCTCACACACCATAAAATCGGGGGCAGGTAGCGAAGTTATATCGTCAAGTCCGTCAATTGTTTTTTGATGGAAAGTTGAAATATCACCGCTATAAAAGAATTTGCCTTCAGGTGTTTCAAGGTAAATACTGACAGCCCCTAATATGTGTCCGGATCGGATAAACAACACACGCCAGCCGTCCCATAGTTCTATCCACTGTCCCATTTCAAGTGTCTGCATTCGCGCTAATGTTGTTTCAACTGCTTCTTGTGTGAAAATGGTTTCTTCCGCTTCAGTTTCCATCACCCGCACAGCGTTATTGAGCATAACAGATGACAGGCGTTGTGTGGGAACTGTTGCATAGATCGGTGCGTCAGGATAGATAGCATGCGCCAGCGGTAATGCGCCTACATGGTCAGCATGCGCGTGCGACACGAAGATAGCATCTAACACCGGTGCACTTTCTTTGAGAAGTTCAAGGTCGGGTAATGCGTCACGCCCAGTCTGATTGACGCGTATACCGCAGTCAAAGAGGATATAGCGTCCGGCAACGGAGAGTAGCATGCAAGAACCACCGACTTCACCCGCACCGCCTAAAAAGACATAATTCATTTTTTAGGTCTCACCTTTTTATTTTTATCGCCAATCGTCATAGTCAGGTTTCGCCCGATCTGATGCCTAACATCATTCATCATAGAAAGATATATCACGTTGTCATTACTAATTTATTTGACATTGACATGAAAAAAATTATATCATGAATTTTATATAAGGTTGGAAAAAATTGGCACGCTATGTACATGCATGCCAATTTGGGAACTAACCCACGCCAATACCTAATTTAATCGGGGTGTGTTCTATTTATGTTTAGGTCTACTTTGGTAAACACATCTTAATTTTTTAGGAAATTTACCATAATTTTGTAAAATTCAAAATTTAATTGGATTAATTACTTAAATAATTGTAACATGTTATGCACGAAAGTAATTGATTTCAATATTTAGTATTGTGTTAAAAAGGTTCTTAAAAAGCCGAAACTCACGGCATAATATATACCGTGAGCCTATAAAGCGAGTTCGGCGATTTAGCAACGGTGAGCGCTAAATTAATCTCGCACAATAAAAAAGGAGCGAGACATTATTAAAAGTATACAACATTCTCCAACTCTTTGTCAACAAAAAATCAAACAATGCCCAAACAATGCCGAAAAAATGTTTGAATCATCAACAGAAACGACCTCAAAATCTGTTGATATTCAATCTGATACAATGCAGGTTCCGGTTGGCGTTCATAGTATGTTGCATGCGGTAAAGGATGGTGAACAGTCGGCATTTGAAGGGATGGCTTACTTAGCAAGGAATGCGTTTAGTAATTGGGATTCGGGGCTTTCGCATTCAAAATCTATTCGGGACTTGGCGGAGTTGTTCCATGTTTCTCCGCAGTATGTTCAACAGACGGAAAAGAAACTTGAGGACAAATGGATACATCGTGTCTCTGGGAAGCACAAGGCGGGCAAGTTTCAGTTGATGCATCATCTTTCTGCTGCAGAAGATGTTCCACTTGATGGGGATGGTAGACCTTTGAAGTGTGCGATGCCGCGCGGTGAAGGTGGCATATTTGAGCGGTTGGAAGCGGGCGATATTCATTGGAAGTCGGCATTGATCTGGATGCTATTGAAAGAAAAGTCGGACTGGCGGACTGGTATTACGGATCCGACGAGCATTTCCGATTTACAGAAATGGACACGTTTTAGCCGGTCAGCTATTTGTGGTTATATCAAAGAGCTGATGAAAGTGGGTATGTTGGAGCGGTTGCCGCGAAAAGGGAATGAGGCTTCTGTTTACCAATTGTATCCGCGTCCTTACCCACAGAAGCAGGAACGTCAACCGGAGCAGGAACAGACTTTTCGTGAGATGCGTGTGGTAGGCGATTGGGGGTATTCTTACAATCATCAGTATCGTATCAATCTTGAGACGGACGAGATACAGTATCGTCCGAATCGGAAAAAGCAGTTCAAGCGGATCAGCGATTATCATCGTTACCATGAGATGCCAAAAGCCATTTTGATGCATTTTGAGATGCGTTACAATCTGCATCAACATTTGACGGCGCGGCAGGACGAATAGTTATCAACCGCAGGGAAATAATGTGTATTTCAGCCTATCTGGTATCAGATGGGCTATTGGTGTTGCAGGGGTCAGCTCTATTTTTCGTAAAAACAGCGGACGTGGCGGAAATTATCGCAGCTTTTAAGGAATTTCGGTAAGGTTTACGATTTTTCTTTAGAATATCAGGCATTTTTGCGATTTTTCCTTTGAATTTTACTTAAAAATTGTCCTGGGCCGTTAAATTTATTTGGTAAAGACAAGACATGGTACAAAAATTAGTAACCTTTACAAAACGCAATAACCATAAGGATTTATGGAACATTAAAAATCTATAGGTGACAACTTATAGAACTGCAGTGACAACTCTTAGAACCGATAGTGACAACTCACAGAACTGGTTAGAGTCGTTTTTTGCGGTGTTATTATCAATTTTGCTTTAGATGCTGTTGTGATAGGCACTGTGTACCTGTATCACACCCGTTCACAGTTTCGCCTGTGGTAGATTATCCCATCCTCTGTTTCTCATAGGTAATTGGAACATGCGTAACAATCGCCTGGAGGTGCTGACTGCCATCCCACTCTAAGATTCCAATACTTCGCAACTTTTCTAAAGCACGAGATAGAGTTGTCCGGTCATAACTGAGTGCTGCTCTCATCTGCTTGCGTGTTACGTTCTGGAGTTGACCTGTTTGAACATCACAATTCATACACAAATAGATTAGATGTAAGTTGCGAAAACAGCTGCCTCCACCTTGTTGTGTGTTAACACTTTCAACGCGGAATAGTGAACGCTGCCATACATCCTGTTTGGTTGGCTGTCGTCTACCTTCAATACTTTATCCATATAAAGTGTTTCCTTGTAAATACAACATTTAGTTTTGGGACCTCTTATTTAAACGATAATGTCCATGCTTTACCTTTATCACCAGTCCTTCGTTGACAAGTTTATTCAATGCTGTTCTGATACTTCTATCCGCAGCGTCTATCTGCTTTAAGAGTTCGTGCGTCTGAACAATTCCCTTTTTTTGATTGAATATATTGAGTATTTGTCCGCGCACATTCTTCCGGCGGTTTGATGCTTTTTGGTGAGCAACGCCACTGTTTTTCGGTTGTGGGGTTGCATCTACATCAGGGTTGGGTTCAATCTGAGTAGTTAGGGTTTCACTTTTGTGCAGATCCTTGGGGTTACCTTTCTTTATGATGTTCCAATTTTCCGGTATAGGCTCACGCTCTCCTGCAGGAACTGCCGTAAAATGGAGTAAAAAAGTGCCATCGCTATGTAAATTCCAGAGCGGGATAAATAAAATCTTACATTTCGGACAATAGGGTAGCTCTTCAATATCTCTGAATTTATGTGTTGTTTTTACGAGTGTATCGCACTTGCAAATGAGTTTGGTCTCCTTACGTGCGTCTCTTAATTTCATTTCCAATTGACGATATTCCTCAGCGGTAATATATCCCATTTTGTCTCCGTTTTCAGTTGCTTATTCCGGAATCCAAATAATGTCAAGAAAAACTTAACACAATTTACAAACAATTCAAAATGATTTTTGCCTCTCATGCACAAACGGGTAGTTTGTGTCATTACCTGTGAATTAAAAAAACAGAACAAACAATGTCAAAAAAAGAAAGCACACAATTTAGAAAAAATTCAAATTATTTGACTCTTTTTTGACTCCTTTTAAGCGCAAACTACTTTACCTTATCAAAACCGACGAATTCCATCAATAATTTGTTATTTTTTTTGAAATTTCGCGGTCACTGGGTGAGTCGCGCGTTTTCAGCAAATTAGGCGGGGCGGGGCTTCAGGCGGGTTGATACCCCCCTTTGCGTTGTGCGCGTTCACATTTCACGTGCGGGCGGGCGTGTCACGTGCAGGTTATTTCACACAAAGATAAAATAATATTGACATAAAGGCAAAAATGTGCTAAAATAGTCTTACGAAAAGATGCTACAAAAGATGTATTAGGTAGCATGTTCATTGAAAATCAAATAAACCGAGTCGGTCAGTATTGCGTGCTAACTGTGGAAATAGACGCTGGACGCTGAAAGGCTTGAAGGCTTGAAAAGGGGAGCATCATGAAACGTGCAATCGCGGTCGTGTGTGTTGCGTTGGTGTTGGTCGTTGCGGGCTTCGGTCTGGGTGTGGTCGTGGAAAAGCATAACCACAAGCAACGGCAAATTGATAACTGTTTGGATATTCTCACGGGTGAAGGGGTAGGCGAGGACACGTACCTCAAAACTACATGGGAGCTGGTGAGACTATTAAAGGAGTAATCACAATGGGCTATTGGCTGGACGTGATGGAATACAACAGGCGGCTGAGGGCAAGGTGGCACACGTACAAGCTGTTCCGTCTGCTTGGTATTAAGAAAAACCGAGCGGGCTATTCAACGCTTGAAACGATGTTACCAGACTTGCCAGATGTGCCAAAGTAATCCAAGCGCGCCTCACACGGGGCGCGTCTCACTTCCAAAACAGAATGCGACAGAATTGGGAGCGAGGCGGAAATTGGACACAGAGCGGACACAGGGCAATTTTGAAATGCGTAAGTTTTTTATCAGATGCTGGCGATTCATCTGTTTTGTATCCGTTGCGGTCATGTCTTGGGCGTGTCTCCTCACAAAACCACAATTCACAACAATTGCAAATTGTGGGTGAGCGGACACAAAGCGGGACACAGACAGGTCGGAACGCAATTTTGAAGTAAGCGCGAATGTTTTCTTAGTTGCTAACGATTCCGTAGTTTTGACTCCGTTTTCACGCTCTGGTGCAAATTCATAATTTTTCAAATTGGACACAGGGCGAAAAGTGGACACAAAGCGGTATACAGACAGGTCGGAGTCGGATTTTGTGATTCGCGAAAAAACGCGTGAATTGCTGGTGATTCCGTTGTTTTTGACTCCTTTGCGGAAACTCCTTATTGACTCCGTTTGCATGTTTCTCAATCTTTTCAAGCAGTCTAAAATTGGAGGTTTTACAGTGCAAGTTAAAAAGCAAATTAACGCGATGTCTGATGCTGAATTAGACAAGTTATTGCAAGGTCTTTCGGATGTTCTCTCTGGTCTTGGTATTGGAGAAGGTGAGGCGTTTCAGTTTTTATCCAAGATAGAGTCTATTGGGATAAAGACATATCAGAAACGCAAATCAAAAAACGGTGACGTGTCTGAAGATTACCGTGAGGTGCATCCAGGTGGTAAATTAGCACGAGGCGTACGGAACGGGGCCTTTTTCAATGAAGTTTTAGACATGGACAGCAACGTCACGTACTCTATCCATTATAACCCTGACAACGGTATTGCAATTATGCGTTTAACCGAGTCAGTGTTTGTTTCTGTAGACACAGAGGCGAATGATGGACACGGTAAGATAATCAACAGTCGTAACAAGCAGGCGTTTTACGATGATATCCTTGCACAACATGAAGATTATCAAGGCGTAGACGTAGACGAAGCAATAATTGACTATGCACAGCGCGAAATTGATTGTCCGCGATGGTGAGGTGTTTTATGTTATCTATACAAGGTCACGAGGTCAACATTCTTAAGGCAGGCTTGCTGGATTCAGAAAATCCGAACATAGCACGTCACGCAGAGATTGAAATTGACGGGAGATTGCATGTAGGTGATATTATCTTTTCGGAGACGATTCGGTCATTTTACGAGGCAGCTCATCATTTAAGCAGTCGGTTAAATCGGTGTATCTTACATGTAGCAGCATGTGACGAGTTTACGAATTTGCGCGTGCGGCTTCAAAATTGTAAACCGATTCCCACAGTGATTAAAGAAAATGGGTTAATCTAAAACGGTCGGACACGTCCATTGGGACGTGTCCAACTTCAAAGCATAAAGAGTCTACCATGATTCTTTTTTTATTGCAAGCGGAGGATCAGCAAATGGCAAATGCAATAACGGACAGCATTATTGACGAGCGAACAGACACAGAGAAACAGGCAACGTGGGGCTTTCTTGTTGGCAATTCAGACTGGGGCGATTCACGGCTTTATGTTGTGCGTCCTGTCAAAGAGGCAAACGAGTCTCAAGTGATTATGGGCGTTATGCGAACCGAGCGAAGCGATTTAAAGCGCGTGCGTTATGTCAGTGGCACGGGGACAAAGAGCGGTTTGATGTACAAACCGAAGTTACGTGCGAAAGACAGGGTGCATATTTACAACTTCGCGACGTTTCTACCGAAAGGCGCGGGGTGCGTGCATGTCGGGGGTCGTGTTTCTCATTATCCGATACGCGGTAACATTCTCTCCAGTGCAGAATTAGCACAGGGCGTAACGGACGTTCTTACAGAGAAGGACAGGGCTTTATTGCTTGAAGAATTCCGAGTCTCTGAACTCTTACCAGATAAAGACTTACATGAACGTGACGCGTATTGGCGGGCGTGGGTTATCGGAACGGATAACATCAACGCGGTTTTGAAACGCTTGAACATTCGTACGAGCGGTACAAAGAGCGAGACGATCGCGATGATGCGAGACTACCAACAGCGTGATGTCTCATGGTTTATCAGTGATGAGATCCTGGATGTTGAGATTATCAGTGACCTTAATCACGGGGTGCGAGGCGTTTTGCTAACGTTGACTTCGTGAATTCCGTTTATCGTGTTGGATACACGAAAGCAAACACTCATCGGCAACCACAGCGGTGACGTTGTGCCTTTACCGATGGATGCAGAGAAGTGTCGGGAAATCACACGCGTTTATGCAAGCATGTTTCAACGCTTATCTTAAACAAACAGGGCGGGCGCGGCGTGTTTCGCGTCCTTTCCTTCCAGGCGCGGCATTTGCCGCGTCGGGGCAGAAGTAAAGACTATCATGAAAGGCGGGGCTGGTATCTGTCCAACGGAGTCGCCAGTCCATTTTTTAGTCTACACAATGGAGAGTTACTATGCAAACGATACAAGCACAAAATGACGCATTCAGGCGTGGCATGTTTGTAAATCTTGATAAACCGAACAAAGCAAAACCTGCAGGGTGTTATGCGGTTTCTGCGGGTGTGCATGCATTACCACCAGACGAAAAAGCGCAGGTCCTTGCGGCTGTGCGTAATTTCAATAACTTCACCGAAGATAACGATCCGTGTGGTGAGCATGAATTCGGGAACATAGAGTTACCGAACATTCCCGAAGTTTTTTGGCGGATAGATTATTATGCGGATGGAACATGGAGTGGGGCGCAGAGAATCCAGAGGAGTCGTGTTATCGGCTTCTCACGATTTACCTCGCATCAGAACATTAAGGGGAACACATGCACAGAGAGAAACAGACGGAACGCAAAGAGGGCAGGATTTATCCTGCTTTTTTTAGTTACGACGGTTCACAGACACAGGAAATCATGAGCGGCACCGTACAAGTTGACAACGGTGACAACATCATAGTGGCTTGGGATTGTGACGGCTTTGAATTTATGTGGAAAGATTATCACGTTGATATTCTCAAGTAACACAAAGCGGACGCGTCCAAGTGGGCGCGTCCACAAACAACAGCGGAGATTTTATCAGTGTCAGGAAATAAAGTCAAGTATCAAGTGCGTTATATTGTGGACACACAGAGAGGCGTTGGTATCCATCAGATTAGTTACGTGACGGCTTCCTCTTTCAATGTTGCCAAACGGCTTGCATCCCAACGGCATTGTTGGGCAGGCGGTACGTGGCAGTCCGAGTCCGATCAAAAATCTTGGTACAAATCAGATGGACAGCGCGAGTTGTGGGTAACAGCACCGACGCGTAACTTTTCGGAGGAGTTACCGTGTTAACCAATCCTCTATCGGCATACGGCAGCGATGCGTCTAATATCTACTATGAAACGTGGGCTTGGGGCAAACACGTCAAAGCGGAGGTTTCAGTAGATGGCAGGGACACAATCAGAGTCGTTGTTGACAACGTGCATGTCGGGTCAATCAATTCTGTTGAATTGGCAGACAAACAGGAAGAAACACCGAATTACACATTGACGGACGCAGTTACAGATTTTCTTTGGAATACCAACGTGTTTCATGATGTGTAACCTATCAACGATGCAGAGCGCGTCTTTTTCGGCGCGGTCTCTTCTTTTTACAGGAGGCAATTTGAAATGAAACGTGAACGAAGCGAGCGACAATTCTATGTGCATATAGATACCGTAACACCTGCGCGAAACCAAACGCAGCGCGAGGTAGACGCGTGTACGGAAAACTTTATGGCGGTTGCGGCAGTGAATACAGAAAAAGGTAAGTCGGCTTACGACTTGTTTGATGCGGTCATGCGTATACAAAATCATTTGAGTTACGATGTTTTTGGAAACGTGTTAATCCGTTCCGACAGTGAGGCGATAACCGATGAAAACGCTTTTATCTTACTCTGCGACAAGTTTGGAACACTGCAAAAGATTCTCTATTTTCATATCACAGCGGACCCATTGACAGCGAGTCAAAAAGACCTACAAGACAGGGTGAGCCGGTTGTGCGAGATGTCTATTGAGATAGGCGAGATTTCAGAAAAACATGTGGATTATAACACCGACAAATATCAAGATAGATGGGAACACGTCTCAGCGTTAGAGATAGTTTATCAAGACCTGTTCTCTGAAACCGTCCGTAAGTTTGGATAACGAGACAAGGCGCGTCCGTTTGGACGCGTCTCTCTCACGGAGATATAACAATGTCTATTCAAGATGTAATCAATCAAACGATAGCAGATGACGAGTTAGGATACAACGGCATTCCTGAAGAAGTCTACGCAGTTGTCACGTTTGATGACGGGCGCAAAGAGAATTGGGACGTCAGTATCATCAATCATCTGCAAGCGATAGACATGATAACCGATCCGAAAGGCATTCGGTATCATCAATTGAGCGAACTGAAAGCACTGGGCATAACGGGCGTCCAAATCCGTTTTATCCATAAAGTTTTTGGTTTTAACGAGGAGGAATCTGATGCGGTATGACACAGAATGCAGAGAGGCAGCAGAACGTCTTTTTAAACGAATACACGGACACCTGCTTGCAATCCGAGACACTTTCAATTTACCGATAGCGAATGGAGCGATAGCCGATGAAAACAATGCACTTTTGGATGCACTGGAGGCGGGCGATCCGATGGAGATAGAGTCTCGGCTTTATGATATTGACCACGACCGCGATGTTGATGAATGACGGGCAAAGCGGGCGCGTCCGTTTGGGCGCGCACTTACCTTTTGAGGTATCAGATGGTAAAGGAATGGACACTGAAAGATTTTTATTTAATGGTAGCAGGTACACTCGCAACGGAGGGCAGTTTCAGTTTAAAACTGCGGCACGAAACGGACACAGAGACGGGATATGACAACATACAGGTAATTGCAGCCTGCTGTGAGTATCTCTCTCAGATGGGTTACCTGCAATGGTTTTTGAAAGAAATAGACGGGTGGTATTATCTTGCCTGTCAAGCGGACGATGTATGGAACGTCCGAAAGGAGCAACCTTGATGATTTTAACAAAGACAACGAACATCCGAACAGGATCACAGAGCGATGAATTCATATCTGTTACGATTGCTATTGGGACATGGATAGTAACCTTGCGTTCACTGCGCCAGAGATATGTTTGTGTATTGTTGTGGAAGAAGAACAAGGCACATGTAGCGAATGTGAGGAAACAGACGCAGATGTACATGCATGACGCAACGCAGATGGTGCGCGTGGGACGGTTCAACTCCGTCCTTGCGTATGTGTGTCCAGTGTGGACACAAACAGGATAGGGCTAAGGAAAACCCTACCCTGAATGTTTACCTACATAATAGGAGGATTTTATATCTCTCCATTATTTACACAGTTTACAACAGACAGATAGGCTCTGTCAAGGAGGTTTCTCGTGTCTATTGAGAGTGTGCAGATCGGGTTTGCACCAATGTGTTGTGAAAGGTTCAAAGAACTCTTTTATGACCGATGTCCAAAAGAACGTATCCCTGAACTCTTGAAATACCTGCCAGACGCGGACAGAGAGGCGTTTGAGGTATATCTCAAAGCACAGGCAGATACGGAGCAGGCAGCAGCGCAAGACGGTTTAGCACCGATAGAGTATGACCCCATTCCGTGTAATGCGGACGTGCTTGTATTCTTTGAAAACGAGCAGACCGCGACATGGAGTGCGGTTGTCAACGCTGCGGGTAAAGTTGCGGCACTGATTGATACTCACGGCAACAGGTACACATCTATGGAAACACTGCGCGACCACAAAATCACTGCTTTTACACTGGAGTTTGAGCATACAGTGGGCGTGCCAACCTTTTCTTGCGAGGGATAACCGAATGATTTACATATTGATAATCACAGGCTTGTTTATCGCGACAGGACTTATCTTGTCGCGATACGAAGAACGCAAAGAGCGCCGCGCGCGGTATGAGCGTTTAGTGAACCGAACACACAGAGCGGTGCGTCATCGTCACCGCTCTGACTGACCCAATGGAATAGGATGCGGCATGTGTTGCATCCACTTCTTTAGGAGAACAACTCAAATGACTTTTGATGTAGAAGTATACGGATTAAATGAACACCAAGAGAGTTTACTTTTAGACCGTATTATTGAGACGATCAAGGATTTTGGCATTGAATCGGACGCGTTCCGTATCTTCCTTGATGATGACTTGGATACAGAGAGCGATTGTTGCACGGCTGCAGAAGTGTAACTTTCGTAAAACAACCGGTAAGCGCGTTTGTTTGGGCGCGTCTACCACCCATTGCCTAAACAAGAGAGGCGCGCAAGCGTCCCTATCCTATAAACATAGTATAATGTTAACAAGAATCATAAAACATGATACACTGGAGGAGCGAACAATGCAAACGTTTACTGTACTTGATACTGATCGGAAACCTGTTGCCTGTGGTGAAGTGGTCGGAGATATTTTTCGTGTCTATATGCCGCAGTTTGAAGGCGGTGTGCGCGATTTCTCAGATTTAGTCGAACTGTTGGAAGCAACAGGGGGATATGCCTTACAGGACGCGTTGTTTCCGCAACCGATATCCACGCATCAACTGAACTTGTTTGCGGAGACAGAGAGCGAAACGGAACAGGCTGTCTCTGAGCCTGACACACAACAAATCAATATGTTTTCATAAAACGGAGTAACGTAATATGAAAGGTACAAGACCTCTCACTAACGAGGAAATCAAACGTGTTCGGGATAGTTTTGAAGGGATGTATAAGATACGCAATGCCGGGCTGTTTATGTTAGGCGTGTCCATCGGGGGACGCGTCTCGGAACTACTGGCGTTGAAGATAGAAGATGTCTGGCAGAACCTACAACCTGTCACCGATTTTCAGTTTGACCGGAAAATCGTCAAAGGAGGTGAAGTGTCGCGGACGATCCCTGTCAATGTTGACGGACGCGAAGCGATAGAGTCACTGATCTCGTGGCATAAAAAAGATTTTGGCAGCATACACCCGGATACACCGCTCTTTCGCGGACTCAAGTCAGGCGAGAATGGTAAAGTCGTGGCTCTCAAACGCCAAGCGGTTCACAAGATACTCAAAAACGCTTTTGTCAAAGCTGGACTGAACGGTAAACTCGCGACACATACGCTTCGGAAAACCTTTGCACAACGGCTTTACCAAAAATGCAACGATATTTTTGTGGTCAAAGAGATGCTCGGACACAAGAATGTCGCAACCACGCAGGCGTATATCGGTATCAACTATGTTGAGGTGCGCGAGGCTGTTGAAGCGATGTCACTCGCTGCAGCAGAAAATCCGCCCGACCCGCTCGAAGCGTTTGAACCCGCAGAACTGATGAAACGGCTTACAGATTTAGGATATACGGTCACCAAACGTGAGGATATAGGTAGCAGCACACACAGCATACCCGAACAGGAAGTAATCTTATGCAGAGAAGGTGTATAACCACACACGAAAATGGAGGCGGACGATTGCCCGATATTTTATGGATACGACAACATCTAAGCGAAAAGCGCAAATTATCGCATGGTTAGATGCACAATCAGATCAGGATGCATGGTTACACATACCTATCGTGAAATAGCAGAAGCGATTAGCTCCGAAAATGTTGAAGCGGTTAAGCTCCATGCAAGCACTGTGCGAGAGATTTTAGCAAATGTGATGGCAGAGCGGTTGAAGAAAGAGCTATCTGAAATCTTAAGGCAGAAAAAAGAGTATCGCAAAGAAGCCATGGGACACATGACGGAGCCTAAACTGCAACAACACAAAGAGATGCGGGAACAAGACTCGCCTGTGCCTTATGAAGATTGCGCATTTCGGCTCGGTATGTCCATCAATGCCGTGAAATATCATTGCAAGAAACATGGCATAGCCTAAAGTCGAGGCACAGAGAGCGTTGTAGAGAGCGTAACGCAAACTCCCTACAACTTATCGGCAGCTCATGCTAAAATGATACTTGTAACAAAATTGGGGGTTTTCCATGAAAACGAGTAAACAATACCAAATAACATTGGAAAATGGTGAACACAGAATTATCACAGAGGACGAACTCAAAAAAGGCGCGCGTCTGTATTACACCGATGTGGGACCGGGATTCGGTATGGAGGCAGTCGTAAACATTACGCTGCTCAGGACAGAAAGGATAATCAACAATGGTAGACAACATGACATTTCTCATTCAAACCAAAAGACTTAACGGATATTTAGAAGAACGGTTTGCAGAAGAAATAACAGCGTCTTTCCAACGGCTCGGTATCACAAACGGGTGCGGCGAAACTCAAGGTTATAGTGACCGATGTGGCGCTGCTTGAAAATTCGAAAAACGCAATTCAAAACCTACTTTGTAAATACGCATAGAAAACTTTGCGGGCTGCTTCAGTTGTCTTTTTAGACGTTCCGATCCGTAGATGGATAGCCTCTGTCCTCGTGTAAGTTCTTATGGGCTTGTCCGATGGGCGCAGATTCAAACTCTGCATTCGCACCTGCCCAGCCTGTACCATTTTGTGCTGCAGGGATACCATCAATGCCTTTGAGCCGGTCACAGAGTTTTCGGATTTCCGAAAAAATGCGGACTTTTTCCATCGGTTTCAAATCTTCATATAACAACAGCTCGTGAAGTTTAACAAGCTGCTGAAGTTCGTCGGTATATGGGAATATATCTAACAGATCGTTCTTCAGTATTTCCTCACGGCTTTTGATCAGTTCGTGATACGGACGGTTTTTATTGCTTTTCAGAGAATAGAAACGTGTCGTGATAGCTTTGCGAATTTCTTCATCTGTCCCATATTTCGGGTCATTATATTCCTTAAATATCATAAGAAAGTGGTCAACAGCCATTTTCACGGGCATCGCAGCAAGCGCGTTGACCGCCCATTCATTGACTCTCTCTGTGAAATTCGGTATTTTTTCGGTATTTTTTGACATATCAAACTCCTTAAATTATAGCAAAATCCAAAAATATGTTCACATTTCAATGAATAACAATCCTGACACGCTCTCGCTGGCGAGGTTTCCTAACCTCGTCAATGTCCAGGTAATTGTGGATTTTACTATAAAAGCAAATGAGAACACTCCCAAAACGCAGGTTTTGGACCCGTTCCCATTATAAAAATATATAAAGACAACCTCTTGACCACTCCCAAAGCATTCGGGGAATGCTCAAAAGACTGCAACGTTTAAATAGTTATTATATCATATTCTCAGAAAAGATTGCAAGCAAAAACAACCTCAAGATATCGTCGGCTTTATCTCAGTGATGTAAACAATGCCAATCAGGTTGCGTGGAGAAAGTATATTGTATAATCTTTCATGACAACGCGATACGCAACATTACGCTACAAAATAACGTATTGCCAACCCCATAATTACTGTAGGGTAGCGATATATGGACAGATATTCACCGTATCCGTCACAAGAAGCACCAAGACGCGCATCCGTGTCAACTGCCAAAAATTGACGATAAACCCTGTTCACGCAACAATCCGTCAACCTACTAAGAAATTCGCATAATTGAAGGTCGACAGCAAAGAATACATCAATTTGATAAAAACAAAAACTTACTTTACAAGCACTGTAAGAATTTATTATAATATCCCATGTTATTTTATATAGCTTTTAATCGCACCAGTTTGGAATCGAAACGTGTCTCGCCAGCTCGGAGGGCCTGCGGGTCATTGACTTTTAATCGCACCAGTTTGGAATCGAAACATTAGTAACTGGCGGTGGTGTACATCAGTACGTTACCTTTTAATCGCACCAGTTTGGAATCGAAACTTCAGTACCACACGACCAAGCGCGGCCCCAAAATCCTCTTTTAATCGCACCAGTTTGGAATCGAAACAATTTTGGAGGAAAACGAATGAAAAAAGGGCAACTTACACTTTTAATCGCACCAGTTTGGAATCGAAACCATTTTCCACATCTCCGTAAACATCACATTCAAAAACTTTTAATCGCACCAGTTTGGAATCGAAACGACATCGCGCGTATGCACAACGTCTACCTGTCTGCGCTTTTAATCGCACCAGTTTGGAATCGAAACATAGTCAATTGAGTTGTGAAATAACTCGCGTGACTCTCCTTTTAATCGCACCAGTTTGGAATCGAAACTCTGTATTTGGAAGACAATACAGCGGTGCCGTGCCACCTTTTAATCGCACCAGTTTGGAATCGAAACTCGCAAGCGATACGTCAAGATACCACGTCCACGCAACTTTTAATCGCACCAGTTTGGAATCGAAACAGTTACACGTCCTTTTTCCAAACTGGACACGTAGTAACCTTTTAATCGCACCAGTTTGGAATCGAAACTTGGGACGCATCGATGGCGTACGTTTGGCACATTGTCTTTTAATCGCACCAGTTTGGAATAAGAACGTAGAAGAGGACAAGTCTTATGGAATACGACAAAGATAGATATGAGATATGGACCCTGCGAAATCCTTATATCTTATTTTATGTATTATTTCCCGGTACCATAATCACCGAACTCATTTTGGGTCACCGTATTCCCAAAGTCATGTTGATAGACAAAAAAAGTGATAAACCCTGGATGGAACGTACTTACGTTCCATGTCCGCACTGTCAAACGCTGAATGATGGACGTTTGTGGGCAAAAACACATTCGGTTGGGCATTGGTTTGGTCTTCTCTGTGCAAGTTGCCATCAAGTTATTCCGTGTCTATGGGGTATTTTCAGTCTCGCGATACTTGTCATTACTTTCCCACTTCGCTACTTCCCCGCACGGTTTTTCCGTCCACGATGGATTGAGATAGAAAAAAAAAGAATAAGAAAAGCCACTGAACGCCCATTGATCCAAGCAGCAAACATCAACTGGCGACTGATAGGTGCAGGTTTCTTCGGAGGATTCATGTGGTTGTTTATGACGTTCATACCGCAGGCATGGGATGTTTACAACGGCAAAGAATGGGATCTGATGATGCTATTAGTCGGGTTCCTAATCTCGACAGTGATGGGTTTGTTTTGGGGGGTGTCGATGCATCATTTTATGAATCGGAAAGGGGATTAAATATCTCGCTTTGTCGCACCAGTTCGGAATTAATATTTCTTACTGATAGTATAATTCTGTGTGTGACAATCTGTCTATTTTCATGACGTTCTGCGCCAGAAAAATGACACAACTTCACAAAACGAAAACTTTTACTTGACGCAGCTCTGCCGTTAAGTTTTAATGCAGTTATGAACTGGGACGAATTTTTCAAACGATTAACTATCGTTACGTCTATACTCATCATCCCTATCACTCTTATTATTTGTGAAGCTACAAACATTTATCTGTGGTCGGTTAATATTGGCAACTACATTCTGATAGGAATTCTCAATGGAATTTCCATTGCTATCATTGTGTGGATACTCTATTTTTTGATTCGTTGGATTGTGCGTGGACTTAAAAAATAAAGGAGAAATAAATGCTTAAACATATTCTTGTGTGCCTCCTTTTTATCACTGTCCTCGGGTGCGGAACACATCCTTACCCCGACTTCACCACATGGCACACAGATGCTCCAGATTCAAAGAATAGACACTTCCAAAAAGTTTCATTTTCAAAAGTACTAAAGACTCCTCAAAATTATGTGCGGGGGAACACCGGTGCCCTATTGGAATTTGAAGCTGTTGTAAAAAGAGTGACTGATAGAAGCGTCATATTGGAAACAAATAACGAACTTATAGCATTTGTGATATCAGAGTACCGTCCGATAGATATATATGGAGGTGGCCCATTACAGAAAGGTGAAGTAGCGAATGTACATCCGCATCATAAATATTCATTCAGATGTTGGATAAACGGAATGCGGCTTAACCTAATACCAGGAGGTGGCAAGACACGAATGATCATTTATGCTTACTTCATTCTAACATCTGATTATATGCAAATGCTTTACCCACCCATACTTGTGGAATAACCATGCCCCAACTCCAAAACCGCACCATCTTTGAAGGAGTCTAAAATGTTCAAATATATTCTTGTGTGCCTCATCTTTATCTGTCTCCTCGGGTGTGGTATAAGCAATATGCCGCAACATTCATCCGAAGAACCAATCCCTGGCGACAAGATTATTCTGATGAGACATTTTGGTATTTCCAGTAAAGCCTATGAGGACGGGAAATATAGGGTCTATAAAACTCGTGACGGCAATGTTATGCGGTATAAAATTATGGGGCCGGGTGCTGGAGTCACTCTATTTCATTATTCTGTTATATATGAATTAGTAGACGGTTACTGGAAATATGTCACAACGATACATCAAGGACACATGTGAGTCAGTTCCTGTGCAAGATGAGTAGACGCTATTATGCCACAAAAAAATGACATCACCTAATACCCCGCCAACTTTTCACTTGACACATTTCTACCGTTAAGTTTTAATGCACGCATGACACGCCCGATTTTCATAGCACTCTGTATCATACTCGCAGTATCGCCTATCCCCGAAGGAGTGGCAAGCAAACCCGTTCTCATTCCAAAAGTTGTCGAGCCACACAGTAAGAGATATGGCATTTATTACAGCCTGAGTCTGTCCAAAGTGTCTATATCCACATCCATGAAGGTACGCCGCCCCAAGCCACGCCCGCGCGTTCCTATACAGATGCCGACACTGTCCGATAGCCAAAACACACCGCTATTCGCCGATCACATAACACTGTCCCCAATACAAACTCGCGCGCCCAAAGTATTAGACATAAACCCAAATATCCCGCAAACGTTTCGTTACCAGTTTATTCATAGTTACTTCAATCAGGGACATACGTATTCGGATTTTATTATCTTTTCAGAATGTAGCGTGCCCCCACTGCCACCTGCGCCGCCGATCATCGGCCCCATCGCCGACCCGTTCACGGATACCCCACAGAAAGCGACATCCGCAGACATCCACAACTGGCTAAAACGCTACATCAGACGAATGAACACCTATCTGTCATTTTATACTTATACTCTGCTAATATAGGTTGACACAATCTCACCGTTAAGTTTTAATGCAAAATATAAAACTTTCCTATAAAGAAGAAATATAATGCCATCTAAAGCAAAGATACCAATTACACTGAGGATTGTTGTTAAGAAACCGCCAGGTAAAATACGTAACCTTATCTATAGTTTAGCAAAAGTTGTTGCCCGCAAACTGTCCGGGGAAGCAATAGAACTGATCTGGGAGTTTCTAAAAAACCTACTATGTCTCAAATCCACAACCGCACCCACTCTAAAGGCAACACATCATGGCAAGAAACCAGTCCCTACACGCCGCAAACAAAGCAAAATACGATGAGTTTTACACACAACTCACCGACATAGAGAACGAGCTAAAGCGCTACAGAAGGCATTTTCGCGGCAAGACTGTGTACTGCAACTGCGATGACCCTTCAGCAGCAATTTCTTTGTCTACTTTCGCTATAATTTTGAGAAACTGAAACTGAAAAAACTCATCACCACATGCTACAAAAATCCGAATCCAGACCTATTCAACAAACATGACTCGGACACCACTGTCGGCATTGAGTATGTCGGCAGAGCAGGCCCCTGCGTATTTCCACTCAAGGGAGATGGCGATTTCAGGAACAAAGAATCCATTGCGTTGCTGAAACAGGCAGAAGTCCGCCCGATGATCAGAACCCTCTTATGAGCAGGGTTCCTTGATAGGTAACTTGTCCCTGCTCACCTCTTCTGGGCAGATGTGTATACGCCGATCACTTGATGCAAAAATAGGTTAAGCGTATAATCTGACACGAACATTCATAGAAACCCAACAAAGGAGAATATATTGATTAACCTTAAAACTTTTCTGAGGCTTTGTGCCCTCTCAATCATCATCCTTGCCAGTATCGGATTTATCTATGTCTGGCAATGGCAAGAAATACAGCAGCATCTCAAGCAAGACGCTGCAAAAGCCAAGCAACTACTTGAAAAAAGCAATAAACCAACGCCAGAGGTTGTGGAAGTGGATAACAGACCGCCTCCCCCCTGGCAAATCGTTTGAAGGCGGCGGACATTGGCATGGAGATGAGTGGCATGATGCTCCCCACACAGATGCCCCTACCAATAATATTACACAGCTGTTAACACCTGAAGAAATCAATCAAGTTGCAATAAGCCCAAATGCTCGTGAACAGGCACTTAAAGATCATGAAACGATTGCAATGTACTATCACAACGAACAAGTATATTACGATAAGTATGAAAAGTTACGCGAAGATAATAGGAAAATACATGGGGAGTTGGATAATATTTACATTCCTCAAGATGAGGCTCATAAGTTATCAGAAACAGAAAATAAGGTATATTGATAGGCTCAAATTAATTCTGAAAAAGTTAGATTTGAATCAAGCCAAACGGGATTCGCTAAAAGAGGAAAAACCCGTACCTCCTGTTGATGCTATGCGTCGATATCACGAATACGGTAAACTTGTCCGTGCAAAATAGGAAAGGGGATCTCAATGAAAGTTAGCAAAGTTCTATCTATAGTATTAATTTTTAGAGATATGCGATAAGTGTTGATAGGTTGTTGTTTGCAGACTCAGCCGTAGCAGCACGAATTGTGTCTCGTGATACTTATTTTTATCTTATTACCTTAAACGTTCTTACCCGTTATCTTACTTCATAACGTAAGACACAACGGGGTAAGAAAAAGGTGTAGAAAGTCGGATCAACTGATTAGGTTTTCTATATTTCTCTATACGGATTTCCCTGTTCTGCATTGAGCAGTGCGATATACGCTTTACCGAGTTTCGCGAATGCGCTCTGTGTAAGTTGGCTCACGCGTCCCTCTGAAATACCCAGTTCCTGTGCGATCTGTACACCGCGCTGTTCTTCAAAAAACTTCATTTCAATGACGCGTCTTTCCTTCTCGGTCAGTTTCTCAAGAAGTTTCGGTAAATGCTTTCGTAAGAATTCGCCTTCTATTTGCTGTATCGCACTGTCTGCGATGTTCTCAATTGCACACGCGTGTGTGACCAATACTGCTTCCAACGGATTTTTTTTATTTTCTTCGTCAGTTTGGCAGCACTCCTCATGAGAGCAAGGGACCTCTTGCAAGAGTTTTCTTTGCTCTCGCCATAAGCGTATGCAAACCTTCGCCTTCATAAAGGTAATAAAACTGGCACCGCTTGGGTGCGCGGGGTCATAGTTCGGTGTTTCTTCAAGGATCGTCAAAAATGCAATTTGTCGTAAATCTTCTTTGTGGCTCAACAGATATGTGTTGTTCCGACACACGCAAGTGGAGCACTGGTCTATAGATGTTTCTGCGGAGAGCGGTTCATTGGGCTCTATTTTGAATGGGCATTTACCTCTCTGCCGCGGATTTCCAAATCTTTGTTGCATTAGAGATCACCTCCGATGTATGGGTAATGTTTATCCGTAAAAATAAAAAAAGCTAAAGATTTTCGTGTCTCAAGCGATATATTAAGTAAACCGAAAGCGTGAGGTATATTCTCATGAAAACAAATGTTCGCGAAACAAATGGTATTTCAATCATAGAACCGGTTAGCAGATTGATGGGCCCCGCCACTTCAGAGTTGCGTGCCACTGTTTTGTCCTGCGTCAATGCCTCGTCAGCACCAAGTATTCTGTTTGACTTGCGCCGTGTTCGGCGTGTGGATAGTGGTGGATTAGGCGTGCTGTTATCCACGTATGGTGTTGTGATAAGTAAATCGGGCAAAACCGGTGTGGTCAACGTTGGCAAGATCAAGAACTTGCATATCCAAGGGTGTCTGTTGAACTGTTTTGACCATTTCGAGACAGAAAATGTGGCGATACAAGCTTTTTTACGTGAGCCTGTTTTCGCGTCGAAGGTCACATAAGAGCATATCCAAACACTATTCGAGCGTTTGTAACGCTCGAATAGTGTTTTCACCGAAAATATCAAAGGAGCAATCAATAAGGACTTAAAAGAAAGCACTCCGATGTGTGATACTTTATCTGATAAATTCTGTTCGACGCGCTGATGAAATTCTTGTATCTTCTTACGATATTGTTCCAAGGTTATTGTTTTCTCCTTTTTTATCTCGTAATAAGTAGTTTTGGACTTGCAAAAACCCGTAGTTCCTACTCCTTCCACATTTAACTTGTCAAAAACTACTTATCGCGAAAGTATATACACAGAAATGCTTGTCCGACTCTCATAAATTACACCTATATTGATTGTTTTATTTGCAGGAGTATTTTCTCTACTCGCGCTCCCGCGGCGCGAGCCTTAAAGTGCTAACAAATTGTCCCTATTTTAGCGAAAAACTTTGAGTAGAATCGTATCAGTTTCTGTGGTGTGTTTATCCGCAAGTTGCTCAATTGTCATCTGCGGAGTGTCAACAACAAAACCTTCACCCTTGAGTTGCTCCACCAGTTCGTCTACTTCCATACCCACGACCGGTGCCAGCAGTTGAATCGAGGTTTGTTCTATTCGCTCAACAACAAGTTCCTCTGTATCAACTTCATTGCGAAGTGCTGTTGTCGTGACCAAACCGATACCCACCAGCCAAGCCAATGCAATGATGCCGATGGCGAGTTTTTGCGTGAAATATCGCTTAAAGGGTCGCCAGTTGCTCATGATGTGAAGCACAATAGCGACAGCAAAACATAAGCCGACCAGTTCATGCGCGAATCTAAAAGGGTCTGTCGTAACAAAAAACATCAGTAACCCCGTTGTTGCCACAAAGATACCCGCACCGATAATCATTGGCGTTGACCAGCCACGTGTATTTATCTTTTTCATCACAATAACCTTTCTCTTAATGATAGGCAGCGGATATGCTCCAAATGTGGTTCTCACCACGATAGGGACATAAACGCTGCTATCAATATATTTCGGGGCTGCTTAGAACCCCTTGTGGAGCAGATGTCCGACGCTTCTTCTCGGAAACGCTAACTGCTAACGAAGCACAATCCCAGTCTTCAGGTTGCAGGTGCTATGATCAGTTTTGATCTCCCACATCCTGTGGTGCCTCTGGTTCTGTTACTTCAAATAAATCATGGATAAAAATATCTTTAGAGTAATCCCCACCGACAACAAACCCATCAATAACGATTTGCTTCTCAACCGGTTCTAATAACACCGTGTCTTGTTCCCACTCCTCCGGTATAAAATCTTCAGGTGGAAATTCATTAAATACAGCGAAATCTTCTTCAAAGATATCTGTAGGTTCGGTTGAGAATAAACCTTGTGGTGTTAATGTGATAGTGATAATGCCGGGGTCCATTGGTCGAGAACTTTCCAACTGTTCGATAAGCTGGTCAAGTGTCTGCGGTTGCGGTTCGCGTTCGAATTCGTCTGGGTCAAAGTCAAAGTTGCCCACACTTATTAGACCAAACGGATCGCTTGACGTAACACTCAGACGCGCTTCCCCTGCAAAACCTTCTGGAATATCGAGTGTCACTTCTTTTTTCAACGTGCGCTTACCAGTAACAGCACTATAGTGTGGTAACAGCACCACCGTGAATGTATGTTGTGTTTCAGCATAAACAGTGTCTGTCTCCACATCGTGTATCTCAGCAATATAAATGTGCGGTCTTTCCTTGATATTGATGTCAACACCAGACAATGTGGCTTTGCCAACCCTATTTGCAAACATGTCTGTAAAATTGTAGAGGATGCCGTCTGTTCTGGCGAACACATCACCAACAGGACTCGGTGAAGCGACACGAAAACTTTCCGTATACACTTTATCTGTTTCTTCAAAAGACAACGAGATGGATACGTCTATTGTGCCCGGACTACTTTCTTGCCGTATCGCATCCATGCTCCCCGCAGCGACCACGGGGATAAAGAGCTCCTGTCCGTAGGCGACTTTGTGATTTTTTACCACAGCGGGGTCGTTTTGTATCTGATACGTTACTTTGACCGGTATCATCGGTGGCAGGACACCTAATTCACCGACAATCGCTGCTGTCAGGTCTTTCGTAATCGTGCCGATAGGGTTACCATAAACAGCAGACGATTTATAGGAAGCTTCAAGCGTCGGCACGATACCATTGACAACCGCACGATACACAGGGAGTGAAGTTTTACCGACACCTTACCGACAATATCGCCACCGAGTTTTTGAACAAGTTCAATAGTGGCGGCAAGCGTGCCACCGGTAGCCAACAGGTCATCACATAAAAGCACACGGCTCCCTTTTGGAAAAGCGTCTTGATGAATAGTCAGTGTGTCGTTGCCGTATTCAAGGTTATAGGTCACTTGATGTGTATCGTAGGGGAGTTTCCCTTTTTTACGGATAGGAGCAAAGCCTGCTCCCATACGATATGCAAGTGCAGAAGCGAAAATGAACCCTCTTGCTTCGGGACCCGCGATGACGTCAACTGACGTATCTTTATAATGGTTTGCGTAAACCTCGATAACAGCGTTGAACACAGGTGCATTTCCTAAAAGGGGGGTAATGTCTTTAAACATAATACCCGGCTTCGGATAATCAGGTATAGTTCGGATAAACTTAGATAAATCGGTCATGAGAACAACTCCTTTCGTTTCCGTATTGATTAGTTTGTGCGACTTTATCAAGAGATTTTGTGAAAATGGAATACTTTTTCATGGAAGTTCCCCTTTTTCAATCTGATCAATGTATTCTATGGAACCTCATACTCATATCTATTTCCACCGATGCGAATTTTCCTATTTCCACTCAGACGCGCATCAGTCTCTTTGTCAAAAATATCAATGAATAGACCGCCATCTCTTTTGTGTGACGATAGAAGTTTGACAACGTATGCACCATTTGCTTTAAGTTCTACATGAAAATAAAAATATACTTTCTGTTTTGTTATTGGATAATAGGCATAGCGATTCGGAGAAGTCTCAGCAACAAATATTACAGTAATGTCATGTTGACCTTCTGTGACGAATACATCGTCAATAGAGATATGTTTGTTCTTTTCAATTTCCTGACGCACTGCAAGGTGCTTGTCAATGTGTACTTCAATCAAATTGACATGTTTTAGGTACTCACTTGTAGTATCAATATGGAGGATTGCAAGTTCAGACTTTGGTAAATTTGGTGTGACATACTTAGGAGTCGGAAAGATTGTTCCACATCCCAAGATAAATAAAGCCAGCAGTGTGGCAAATGTTTTACTCATGAGTTTTCTCCTTTATATAGAACTCCTACAGGACGCGTTCGTGAAACGCTATTTTGCAATAGCAGGTTGGTGGATACTTTCTCCACACGCGTCTACCCATCGCGAGACCATAATGCCTTATCTATCAGGCTTATCCGTATAGAAGGTAACCCTTATATCATAACCAATAGCATTCATTTGAATGATACAGTCGTCCGTATGAATCAAGTCCAAACAATTCAAGGCGCACTCCTCACGGGATAAGTCTTGAAGCGATGATTGACTGTCTTGATGGTGTTAAAATGCAAGTGCCTGGGTCTTGCATAGGCATGCCGTCAAAAAACACCTCTATTGTCTGAACAACGTAGTCGTGTCTTGCCAACCAGTCTATAGCATCAATACCTACCAGTGATGTGGGAATCTTATTTTGCTTGGACATTATTTTTTCGTGTTTATCTATCCACGCAGAAACCTGTTTTATACCCTGATACACTTCATTCGCTTGTAAATCTATCACTGCACTTTCGGGGGCAAGCATCCCAAAAGGGTAAACCTTAGCAAAACCCCTCTTCCATTTTTGCCCACACCCTATAGATACGATTCCAAGCATAATGAGAATTGTGAATAGTGAAAAAGTAAAAAGAATTTTTTTCATCATTTAGAGAGCACCTCCATGTGTGACACAGCTTCTATACAATGGTGTTTCGGGCTACTTGATCCTTAAGTTCACCCCAAGTCGCTGCAAGTTTACTTCGTGGTTCTACAGAGATATATTTTCTTGAAACGTTATTAGCCGCTGCAGCCACACGTATATCGTGTAAGAAGTGCAAGGGTTTTGCGTCTCCCCGCAGGACAAGTTGTAATGAATTGTACTACAAACGCCCCAAATCCCAAGAAGATGTTTACTCATTTGGCACGACGACAATAGAATGCACCTCAAAAAAACTTTCAATCGGTAACCATTTTTCCGAAAATCGACCTGTAAACAGCCAACCATCGCTAATAGATTTTTGTCCACCTGATATATGACGAAATAACGTGTTTCCCTTAGAGTCTAAAAATGAAATCAGTAAAGGAGGCGCCCCTATATCGTATTCGCGTCCAGTTTGGCGTTTGTGTTTCTCTGCATATTCTTCATATTTGACATATATACCATTATCTGCGGGGATGAGTCTAAGTGTATAGTAATATTCGCTAACTTTACGACCGTCAACAATATGTCTATTGGGTTTATACGTGATTTTCATCACAAAACGACCCTCATCCTTATGAGTATAAGGAAGCTCTCTTGAAAGATGACCTCGCATACACCCGATACAACATGTCAATATTATTGCGAAAGCGATGTAGTACCTGTTCATAATATTACCGCTATTCCTCCGATGGTTTTGCGTCTCTCCGCAGGACATATATTCTCTATGGGGCAAGCATTTCGTCTAAAATACACCTTCATAATTCAATATCCATTTACCATGTTTTAATACACCTACAGACTTCAATATCCATTTACCATCTTTCCGTTCCCAGAGATATGGCTTCGCTACGTCCAAGCCAGAAGCGGGACCTATCCCCCCAGGCCAATAGGACCCGCCAGTTATTTTAACAAAGTTCTCACTCACCCATTCATAACTGCGAATAAAATGCAAGACTGTTGGCCCGTTGATATATTCTCTGACATATTCTGACCCTTTTTTCACTGGATGGAAGTGTCTATCAAACCGATCCAGTAAATCCGAAGGCGGGTTTTTATTCTCTAACCTTAAGTACATTGTCCAGTTACCTTCCTGAACTGCTGGCCGCATTAAATATCGGAAATACGCCTCAAAGAGATCAAGTATTTCTGTTCGCCGGGGTAAATCGTTTTCACTGACGTGCCACGTTTTACCGCACGCAGCCAAAACAGTAATAAGAATACCAAGTACTAACCATCTCCATTTCATCGACTAAGTCTCCTTTGGTTTATGCGGGGCTCCGCTCGCCCCCCGCACACAGAAGTCGTTAGATACAAAGCCGTCACATTTCCAACACAAAAGGCTTTTTCAATGCTTTTGCGTGTCAGTGCTATCACAGCTCGCTTCCGACAAAAAACGTTTTGGTAAAATCGTTCACACGCAACGTATATCCGCCAGGGACACAGAAACCGATAAAAATCGCTTCCTCATGCATACTGACTGCATCACCACATATAGCAGGACCTGCCGGTCCAGACGCGGATATAGAAATATGGATGGTATCCCCGTTTCTGTATATAGGGTGTCCCGCATAATCATCTCTTTGTAAATAATCTGTCTCATGATGTCCATAACAGGTGGTTGGTCCCGACACACCGTAAACCCACACAGTAACAGCATAAAGTGACACCGAACTGTGTCCTGTTAAATCGGATGCCTCTTTGTGAGTTTCCGCAACGATTATATCAACGTCTTCGATATGCATATCGGAAATCTCTCCACACCCGCCAAGGCATGCCGCGATAAGTATTGTTATAAATAAAAAAAAGATTTTTAAGGGGCACACATTTACAATAAAAAGTGTTTTGAACATAAGATTATTTCCTGAATACTTTTCTATTTGTGTATCAACTTGTGCGTGGGTACTCTCTTTATGTTTCCCCAGAGCGTCAGTATTTTATCCCGTGCTGCGACGTTGAGAGCACCTAAGCTAAATTCCTCTACGGTGGGTAGTATTTTGGGTCCAAGCCCTTCAGCCACACCGCCTATGGCGTAGATTTTACTGTTAACGGTGCCTGCTCCTAAGAAAACCCGTGCTGTTGGCATATCTACACTTGCCTCCCATGTATCTGATAGCGGATCGTAAATTTCAACTGTAGATAGTCCGGGACCTTGGACCTGGGCTGTTCCACCGATTGCGTATATTTTGGCATTAAGGACACTCACGGCAAGAGCGGTTCTGGGTGTCGGCATATCTGTTTTTTGTGTCCATGTGTCAGTGCTTGGGTCGTATTCTTGAACAGTTTTACCGACGGGTCCTTGTACGGTTGGAACACCGCCGATAAGGTATATTTTGTTTCTAAACACTGCAGAAGCTGCGCCTGATCGTGGATGTGGCATGTCTGCTTTTTGCGTCCATGTATCTATGCTTGGGTCATATTCTTCAACAACGGCTAACACAGGTCCCACATTTTGTGCGATACCACCGATTGCGTAAATTTTACCTTCTGCGGCGACAGCGGCAAAAAATGATCGCGGTGTCGGCATATCCGCTTTTTGTGTCCATGTGTCGGTTTTCGGGTCGTATTCTTCGACCATGCCAAGCGCAGGATTTTGCCCATCCCATCCGCCAATCGCATATATTTTTCTGCCCACTTCACAGGTAACAACACCTGCGCGTGGAGATGTTATACTGGCTTTCTTTACCCATTTGTTTGTTTCGGGGACATAAGCTTCAACGCTGTCGATTGGATTCCCAAGTGTGCCACCAATAACATAGATTTCTTTGTCAACGATAGAAACTGAGAAGAAGAGCCTTGGATTTATCATATCTGCTTTTTGCGTCCATTCTTGTGCGTTGACACCGTTGATCAAAGTAAATATGCTCAGTATCATAATGAGTTGAAGTATTGAAGTTGTCCGTTTTTTCATATAATCCTCTTATTATCCTTTCACCGTGACTTTTTGTATGCCACGAATACTTTTAATATTTAATATTGAGTATCATCAAAATCTTTTACAAAAAGTTTTTCAAAGCGCATTTGTCCGCGTGGCGATCCCGGTATTGTGAGGGTCAGTTCAGAACCAATAAAACCATTTATATCTCTAAAATCATTTATTTCTATAAAGGTTTTGTCAAACGGATTGATCAAGCTCATCCGAAACTTATCCGTTAGTTTTACCTGCAGCTCAGCTTCGGTCGTCCCTGTTATTTCCTCAAAAAATTCGTTTGTCGGTGTCACCTTGACAGCTTCCGTTTCTATCGTGAGCGTAAGCGTATCACCCAATACCTGATATGTTCCTTTCCACGTGCCGACAACGAGACCAAGTGATTCATCTATGCCATTGGGTGCGGGATTCGGCAAAACATCAAAAATCACCTCTAAACCCCATGAACCATTTACATAAAAAAGGTAGAGAAAATCGTGGTGAGCAGCTTTGAGCAGAATATCTTCATTCTCTTCATTAACCAAAAGCACTGTAAGAAATCTTGACGGTTCTACATCCTTTACGGATACAACACCCCAATACCCTATTAGCTCATTCTTGAGCATCAAGTCGTCTGTATCCCCACCGCATCCAAGTATAGTGAGTATGCTGAATCCGATAACGAAAACAAGTCTGCTACTTTTTTTACAATACATCTGTATCTCCCTCTGGCTAATCAAAAAAGCGTAGAACCCCATCTTTCACAATCAAGATATTCGGTACGTAAACAGCATCTCCATCTTCGTTGAAAGAGAACTTCCCTAAAATCGTATCAAGGTTTTGGAGACGCGCCAGGGCGTCGCGTATAGACTGTGCATCTGTCCTTTCAGCGTTTTTCACAGCCTCAGCAAACACATACACACACGCAAAAGTGGCAGCAGCGAACGCGTTGGGTTCTGTGCCGTAAGTCTTTTGATACTGTTTGACAAACTCACGATTTCCAATTGTTTCATCTGTAGGCAACCATCCTGTGAAAGTAATTGCCCCCTCAGCAGCGGTGCCGGCGGCTTTCACTTCGGCTTCGGTCAATGAACGAATGATAATCGGCACAGAGATACCAGCGTTTCTGGCTTGTATCAGTATCAACGGTTTTTCTGGTGGCAACGCTGACACAAAAAGCGCGTCCGGGTTCAACGCTTTTATCCGTGTCAATTGCGCCGTGAAGTCTGTATCGCCAGTCATATATGTTTGCGTGTCCAACACTTCAACATCGTTGTCAGCAAGTGCCAGTTGGAACGCAGTGTCGCTGTCTGTGGAGAACAGATCGCTTTCGTCATAGAGTGTCGCAACTTTTTGGTATCCGATTTTTCTTTGTGTGATTTCCACACCTTGGGAGATAACGACATCTGACGACAGTGCCGTTCGAAACACGAAATTGCCTATCGCACCAAGCCCACGCGCACCAGCTGTTGCACTGATTGCCACAACACCGTTTTCTTGTGCTATTGGAAACGCTGCACGCGCCGAACTCGATGAACCGGGTCCCAGAATAACGGACACGCCTTGTTTGTGTATCAACTCCTCAAACGCTGCAACCGCACCCTCCGCTGTGCTCTTGTCGTCTGCTATGATATAGCGAAGACCTGCGAGTTCATCAAATGCTAAATCAAACCCCGATTTCATTATCTCACCTATCGCAGCTAAATGTCCGGTTACAGGTAAAGCGATCCCGACAACAAGTGTGTCTTGCGTATTTTCATCCGGTGCCACAGGTTCACTAACGACAGCCTCATTTGTGATAGATGCTGGTTCATCGGGAGGTACCATCAAATCCTCGGGAGGGTCTGGACCAATGGAAGGGTCCTCGGGAACACAGGATTTACCAAAATCATTAGCAACCCGCACCAAGTCTAAAATGTTTATCTCACCATCACCATTCACATCTGCTGCTGCAGTGTCGTCCGATATAGGCTGCCCGAAAGCGGAAGCAACCCGCACCAAGTCTAAGATATTGACTTCATAATCGCCATTCACATCTGTGGAGCGCGTTGTGTCTTCCTGCGATGAAGAGGTAATCACCGTCTTTCCGAGCGTTGACGGTAAAAGCTCCAAATCGCTAAAGAGGTTTGCTGCTCGCAACAGAATAAAGACGGGTTTTTGTGGATCAATCACTTCAAAAGTAAGCGTCACCAAAGTGCCGTCACCATCTGGTGCAACAGGCATAGCACCGGGATCAAGGGGGACTGAACCCTTAACCAATAGAGCCCAATACCGAGCACCCGGCCACACGCATGCACTGGGAACAAAAACATCTAAATAATCCGGTGGTATTTCAAAAAATAAATGTGATAACTCAACTGTCAGACCAGGACCCGCAGGTCCCCAAGGTGAAGACATGGTGGTGCCAAATTGTGTTTCACCATCAACATCAAACGCAAGCGTATAAGTGCCATCTTCACGCAAATGCGGACGCAGAAAAAGACTATCACTCGGTAGGTAATCTCCCATAGATGCTGAGATATATTTCAGCACAGTCGAATCAAAAACAATAAAACCATCATATCCAGCCACGTTTTTACCACCACTGAGGTGAATATCAACTTTTATTTGCGGTGAAACTGCATCCGGGTTCTGTTTGAGAGACACGACATTTTTACTATAACATAAGGATGAAAAGCCGAATAACAACATAACGGTGAACACGGTAAAAAATTGTCTTTTCATATTACGATCTTCTCCTTTTGAGTGCGGGGGTTTAAGTGTCTCCCCGCAAGACGTTAAGTAAAAACCTAATGAACAAGTGGGAACTATTTTCTTTACACGCTTTCCCAAGTAGCGAGAAGGTGAGCAGGGGGAAGTTAGAACAAAACCCTGCTCATAAGAGGTTAAAGAATGTGAACGCAGAAATATATTGTTCTCTCAAATAAGTTTGCAATAAATACTGAACTTCAGAAGGGTGTAAATAAATCATCAGGCTATAAGTTAGGCGGGCAGATGCTGAGGTCGGGTTTGTAAAGGACCCTGAAAACACCCGCCCATAAGTTAGTCGGAGGTTTTTCGTCTCCCCGCAGTGAGTTAGAGGGGCAGAAGCCCTCGTAATAGTTATCGTTTTTCAAGAATCATTTTTCCGCGTGAAGATCCCGGTATTTTGAGGATAAGTCTCCCATCATCGTCTATCTCTATAAAGGTTTTGTGGAAGGGAGTGATCAATCTTATCCGAAATTTCTCTGTGAGTTCTGCCTGTGTTTCGGCTTCAGTCGCACCCGCTATTTCTTCAAAAGTGTCTTTCGTATCGAGATGTGGTGTTACCCTCGCTTCTTCCGAGACTGTTGTGAGGGTAAGCATATCCTCCGCAACTTGATATGTGCCTGTCCAAGTACCGGCAACGATACCGAGTGCTCCGGGTGCGCCATTCGCTGCGGGGGCTGCAGGCTTATTCGGGTCTACTGGATCATTTTGTGCGTCACCACCAGGGTCTGAGGCATCTCCACCTTCAACAGGCAGTGTTTCCTCATTCGGTAAAATGTCAAACTGCACGTGTAAAGTCCATGTATCCTCTGCGTCAAAGGTATAGTAAAACTTCTGGACATCCGCTTTGGTATGATAGACTTCGTCAAGTTCGTCTTCTATGATAACAAATTCGCCCTCAGGGGCAGCGGGTACGGCTACTTCACCCGGAACATCTTCATTCAACGTCTTGGCGATAAGCACTGTCAGAAATCTTGACGGGTCTATGTCATTTACAGAGACAACATCCCACGTTCCCACGAGCTTTTCCTTGAACATCAAGTCGGTTGTGGGAGGGGGCACAAGTTTATTTGAATTCTCGTCGCATCCGAGTAGGGTGAGTAGGGTGAATCCGATAATAAAAATAAGTGTGACGTGTTTTGGGGAATGCATGTGTGTCCTCCTTTGGTGCAGTTTTGGAGTTGGGGCATAGTTAAAGAACGTTTAATCTACTTGTAAACCATTACGAGAGACCCATACATCCCGGACACCGTCTATTGTCATATCTACGAGTAATCTGTAAGTGCCTGGTAATGCATCGTCCGTAATACTTATTCCACAAATTTTGCCAGTGACATCAGTTTCTCTCAATAGCACCAAATCTTCGGAATTGGGAGGAATACGTATCGCGATGGAACCGTGAGTCTTAAGATTTGTGCTGTTGAAAGCAAGGCATCTTGCTGATAGTGTGCCTGATATAGTTAAAGTGATACGTCCATCAGAAGATATACTAAGACTATTCAATGCCTTAACATTTATAGTTCCGTCATCTTGTACTATTTTTTCTTCCCATTTGGCAAGAATAGGGTCTTTTTCGGTTTCAGGTTGTTCAGGCGGAACTACTGCAGTTTCGGGTTGTTCAGGCTGCTGCATTGCATCACTTAATTCAGTCTCTTTGACAGGTTCTTCAACAAGGATAGGCTTATAAAGAGATTTTCCATCACGGACTATAAATCCAAATGTAACGGTTCTAAAGCCTCTGTTATTCACTGTAATAAGGTCTATTTCCATACCTAACCATTTGTATTTGGTGTCAAGCTTAGGCTCAACTCCCACAATGTTTCTGGCATAAGTAGAGTAATGGAAATCAATATTACAAAACCTATCGATTCGGTCCGTATACAATTCAAGATGATGGTTTGGACCCCATTTTTTAGGTGTTGCTTCAAAGGTAAGTATTTTACCAACATAAGCCTCTGGATTATCCAGTATTTCGGCAAGCGACGTATCAATTACAGGTTCATCGGGGATCGATGTATGCCTTTTTGACAATTCTATCAAGCAAGGGATATTTGCATAAACGACAACTTCATCATCGTCAGTAGCAAGTTCCATGTCATTGACGCAATCAGAAAGTCGGTCGAGTTCATTCGGGTCTTTGAAGACATTCGAGAAATAAGTTGGTTTTACGTCTGTTCCGCATCCGTTTGTTATGAAAAGGACGACAAATAGGAAGAGACAGCATAAAAGGTTTTTAGATTGCATGTTTAGCTCCTTTGGAGTTGGAAGGACAGATAACATGTGTTACCTGCCCCTACGAATAATACTATTGAATGTGCTTGATATATCCCCAGCGTGTGGTAAGTTTTCCACCGGGTGCAACATCGGCGATTTGGTCTAAACCCAGGTCTATAGTTTCTCTGATTTCTTCTTGGGTTCGTGCGACATTGGATATGCGCACTGCTTCAATGATACCGAGTAATCCGTTTGGATTTTCCGGTTGTGGCGTGCCGATAGTAAGAGGTGTGTCGCTCTGGAATGAGACAGCATTTGCTTTCTCGGCTTCCAACTCACCGTCAACATAAACACGTCCTGTCTCACCATCAAAGGTGAAGGCAAGATGGTGCCATTCGTTGTCGGTAAGTACCGTCTGACCACCTACATTGAAACCGCATTGACCATTTGCCCCAATCTCTGCATGCAAAGCATTCGTGTTAGGATTTACCCAGATGCCGTAGTTACGATCAGCGCATCCGGCTCTCTGCTTGCAGACAATCCCCTGCCATTTACCTGTAGACGCTTCCACTTTAACAAACGCTTCAATGCTAAGCTTATGCAACTCCAAATGTTTGGTAGAATCAATGAGGATATAACCACTACCATCCCCCGGAAACTTTAACCCGGTCCCGAACTCCGTTTCTACCCATTCGAGAGTGCCGATAATTTCGCCAGCATGACCATTCTGAGAGGCATCCTCAACAACCTCTCCATCGCCCTCTTCAAAAAGCCAAATGGCAACAGTGTTTTCATCAGGTTTTGCTTCCACCAACAGAGTGATGGACAACATCAACATACTTATCATCATACTATAACCTAAGTTGCCACCTATTAAAGGACTTCTAAATCCATGGGATTTGCTCTA
>JAPPES010000011.1 GCA_028824125.1 Candidatus Poribacteria bacterium | reverse complement strand
ATCATTGCAACTAATATAAAACAACTTTATGGCGATAGGTAGCAACTTGGGTTAAAATAGATTTTGGAAAACATCTATTAGACTGGACAGACGCATTCCCCCTTGATAAGAGGGGTAAAAAGCCGTAATTTCAGCTATTTAACCCCCTAAATCCCCTTGTCAGAGGGACTTTAAGAGGAAATGCATAAGTCCTATTAGAAAGAATAATATAACCTGTTAAGGAGGATACAGTTGTGCGCAAATTACTACGATTTACAACGGGACTTGTTGCTATATTGGCACTATTCATCATCGCCTTGCCATCACATGCGGGTTTGGCTGATAAATCGCTTGTGTTATACCTCTCCTTTGATGAAGGAAAAGGTGGCACTGCTAAAGATAGTTCTACTTATGGACATGATGGCGAACTTTTCGCAGATCCTACATGGGTTGATGGAAAATTTGGTGGAGCACTTGAGTTTGATGGTACAAAAAAGCAATATGTGATGGTGCCTATCAGCGATGCTTTGCAGCTAAGAGAACAGTTTTCAGTCGTTTTTTGGGTAAAACGCGGAGAGACTCAAATTTGGGACTGGAACTATATGGTTGCTGCTGGCGAACTTGTGTGGGCAGTTATTTTTAACGCAAAAACCCAAAAAACTTATCTCTGGTCTAAAGCACCAGGCTGGGCACAAAAGGGTATTTCCGATGAAAATCAACCGCAAGATTGGGTGCATCTCACCGTAACACATGGCATAGATTCGGACGTCAGCATCTACTATGATGGGGAAAAAGTTGGTGGTGGAGCAAAACCACCTGCAATTATTGAAATTGGCGGTTCTGTTATGGTGGGTGCAAGGCACCCCGGTGCAGAATTTTTCACTGGTATAATTGATGAAGTGTATCTCTTTAATCGCGTCCTTACCGAAGGTGAGATAAACACAATCAAAGATGGTGAATTTGCGCCGGTAGAACCTGCTGAAAAACTGGCTACGACATGGGGTGTCATTAAGGCAGACCGTCGGCGATAGATATTGATTTCAAAGGGCAGAGAGTACTCTCTGCCCTATTTTACTTATAAAAGTAGTAGGCACGCTCCGCGTGCCGTAACAAATTCAAAGAGATTTAATGAATTGTGTTACCACAAACGCTAATATAACTCAAGTTGCCATTATGTAGCACAATCTGTTAGATTGTGCCTGCAAGTGCGCAAACTGACAGTTTGCGCTACAAATATTGGCTAATTATCAGCATGTTTTTCATTAAAGACGGTGTTTCCATGTCTAAAACTTATAGGTGGCAACTTAGGTTAACAGGACTTACGCATTTTCTCTTAAAGTCCCACTGATAAGGGGGATTTAGGGGGTTAAATCACTGAAATATCATTGAATAACCACTTTTTAACCCCCCTACCCCCCTTATCAAGGGGGAATGCGTAAGTCCTGGTTAATATAGTAAAGCATATAATTACTTGGACATTTCTGAGCATCAACCTGTATGAAGATTAATTTATTAATTCGGTAATTCTGGTTTCTTTTCTGTCTGAATCACGGATTATCGCGGAGAACGCGGATGACGCGGAATTAAGAGGTTGTTTGTTACCGCTACGTCTCTTGCGAGAGGTAATATAGGAGACACCATAGATGTCAATTTAAGGAAATATCCTATTGTTGGAGGGGGTTGAAACCCCGATTTAACGGATTAGGTTTCACAAAATCGGGGTTAGAAACCCCTCCAACAAGAAAATCAGACACTAAATTGACGCTTATGGAGGTAATATAGGAGAGACCAAAGCATTTTCCGCGTTCTCTGTGTCCTCCGCGTCTTCCGTGATTCAGACAACAAGATAATAGGCCTCACACAAGAGAAACATAAAACAAGATGTCTATGGTAATTCTAAAATCTACTATACGCTTAAAAACAAACCGACCGTGTAAGCCCTCTTAACATAACGCGTTGGAGAAGATAACGTGAAGAATAGCAAGAAATTCATTGTCCTCATTTCTGCAGTATGGATACTCATTTTATTTAATCAGAATGTCCAAGCGCAACAGAATCTGGCACAAGAGGCTTACGCGATCATTGAGGACGCCTGTCTAATCTGTCACGGGGAAAATGGCTCATTCTCTGATGATCTTCTTATTGAATATACAGCACTTATTGAAGGTGGCACAGTCATCCCTGAAAACCCAGAGGATTCCGTGTTCTATCAACGGCTCATTGAAACGGACATTGCCAAGCGGATGCCACTCGGACAACCGTCACTTGCCCCCGAAGCGATTGAGACGATCTACCAATGGATTGCAGCAGGTGCACCCGATTGGAACGCTATTCCCAAACCAAAACCCGGCTTCATTACAAACGATACACTTCTTGAAACGATTGAAAACCACGTCAACTCTCTTTCACCGCGTGACAAATCGTTCGCCCGTTATTTTACATTAACACACCTCTATAATGCAGGTGAGACGACTGAAGCACTCAACGCGTATCGGCGCGCCCTCTCAAAACTGATAAATAGCCTCTCTTGGGGACGCAATGTTGTTAAACCGCAGCCTATTGATGCGGAACAAACTATTTTCTACATTGACCTCCGTGATTACGAATGGGATGTCCGAAACGATGCATGGACACAGATTGAGCAAACGTATCCCTACAAAATGACATTTGATGCGCCGACACAAACACATTTCAGCGAAAAACTGACAACCCTACAGCAAGAGATGAACTGTGAAGTACCGTTTATCAACGTGGATTGGTTTCTTGCAACTGCCTCACTGCCACCGCTCTACCATGACATTCTCGCGTTGCCCGAAACAGACCGCGAATTAGAGGCAGCACTTGAGGTGTTCGTTGCTGAAAACCTGCTAAATGCGCCAGGAAAACGTGTTTGGCGTGCGGGCTTTAATAATTCCCGTGTTTCAAGACACAATCGCGTTGTTGAACGGCACATATCACGTTACGGTGCGTATTGGAAAAGTTATGACTTTGCTGGAAGTGCGGAGTCACAGAATATCTTTACACACCCACTTGATTTCACACATGATGGTGGTGAGATTATCTTTAATTTGCCGAATGGGTTGCAGGCATATTATCTTGCGGATGGGGAAGGTAACCGACTTAATGAAGCACCGATAAGCATTGTTTCTAATCCTGCTGTGAGTGATCCGACAGTTCGCAATGGTCTCTCCTGCATCGGTTGCCACACAAAAGGGATGCAGACGTTTGAAGACGAGGTGCGTGCTGTTGTTGAACAGGTTGAGAACCCACCTTTTAACAAAGAACGTGCCTTAGACCTCTATGTTGAAAAAACGGTGATGGATGCACTCGTTGAAGAGGATACACAACGTTACAGAGATGCACTTGAAGCGGCAGGCGGCGTGTTTGGCGGTATTGAACCGGTCCAACGATTGCACGAGGCGTTTCAAGCACCTCTCAGTGCTGCACACGCTGCAGCTGCAGTTGGCTTGGAAACTGACATGTTCCTTGAAAAGATAACTAAAAGTCCAACTTTGCAAAACTTATTAGGGACATTGGTATTAGAAAACGGAACGGTGAAACGCGACGCATGGACATCGGATTTTCACGATGTGATTTCTGGGATCAACTCTCCTGATATCGTCCCGCCACCTGTTGTGGAGCGACCTGAAATTATTCCTGGTGCTGGTGTCCACATTCCCGATCCAAATTTACGCGCAACACTTAATAGAATATTGGACAAACCCAGCGATGCACCTATCACTGTCACTGAGATGGAAAGTTTTACCGCATTTGGAGTACATAACACTCATAGGCAAATAAATGGTTCTACTCAAATTATTCAGGAAACATTGAATAATAAAGGAATAGAAAATTTGACAGGGTTGGAATATGCTATTAACATACAGGGACTTTCTATTAGTGATGAAGGAATATCCGATCTTTCCCCGATATCCAAACTGATTAAACTTCGGTCATTAAGGCTTCATTTTACAAATGTGTCAGATCTTACTCCAATATCTGGCCTAACAAAAATTCGTGAATTTGTATTTGAAAATTGCCCTGAAATAACAAGTCTTTCAGCATTAGAAGGGTTAACAGAATTGGAAAATATACAAGCTGGTCACAATTTCAAGATTTCGGATTTGTCACCATTGGCGGGAAAGAAAAAATTTAAAAGTATTCTTCTTTGGGGACCCCCTATAAGTGATTTATCGCCATTAGCAAACTTACCCAATATTGAAAACATAAATATGTGTGGAAATGAAATATCTGTGATACCTTCTTTTGAAAATGCTCCTAAACTCAAAACATTATATATTTTTAATAATAATGTTTCTAATGTCTCTACTTTACAAAATCTAAAGGGTTTAGAACGTTTAAATCTAAGGGATAATAAGATCACAGATATAACGCCACTATCAGGGTTGACCAATCTAAAATGGTTAGACCTCACTGCCAATCCAATAACAGATTTTTCGCCATTAGCGGGGCTTGTTCAAACTACGAAAATACTTTTTGGAGAGGTCCCTATCCCGGATGTGAACCTTCGTGCTGCTATTGCAGAGGCACTTGGGAAAGATGTCGATGATGTTTTTGTCTCGATTTCAAACGAAGAAATGGCAACATTAACAACTCTAAGAGCAAGTAACAGGGCCATTAAGGACTTAACAGGTCTTGAATATGCAATCAATTTAGAGTATTTACACGCACATAGCAATCAAATATCTGACCTTTCGCCTCTTTCTGACCTTATCAAATTGAAGGTATTAGATGTTTATAACAATCCAATAGAAAGTTTAGTCCCGATTGCGGGTTTATCAAACTTAGAAGTCATAACTATTATAGGCAACAAAATATCAGACATTTCCCCTCTTGCTGGACTTGCCAACCTAAGACATTTTTTGACTTGGGGCAACCCAATCTCTAATCTTTTTCCACTTGCCAATTTAACACAATTAGAAACATTAGATATTTGTGGATCAGAAGCGTCTGATATTTCAGTCCTTGCGAATTTGACAGGATTAAAAAGTTTGTATCTTATCGGAAATGGTATTTCAGATGTGTCTGCTTTGTCAGGTTTAACAAGTTTAGAACGACTGAAACTTGAACGAAATAATATTTCAGATGTATCGCCATTATCGGAACTAACGAATTTGAAATTGTTAACACTTAATAACAATTCAATAACCGATTTTTCTTCCCTTTCAGGTCTAACAAAAACGACTATCACACGCGCTTTCAATCCAGGGACTCCAACAGGTGGACCTAAGATAGAGGGTCCCTGGTTATGGGTCACTGTTCCCGGAGAACGACTTGATAGCGACACGGATTTGCTTGCCAAAGCCAGTGCCGGCACCATAACCGAACAGCAGATCGCAACCATCGGAGCGAAACAAGGAAAGTCAGTCGGAAACAACCGATGGACACAAGGTAGTATCGCCCCATCAGGCGATTTGAACATCATCAATTTGTTAGATGAAATCGGAAGCGAAATAAATAGCGAAAACAATAATCATATCATATACGGTTGTGTTACCTTAGATTCGCCATTGGAACAAGAGACGCAACTGTTTTTTGGATTTGGTGATAATGCCAAAATATGGCTCAATGGAAGGCTTGTTTACCAAAGTTTTGTCCGGCGAAGGGCTGGGGACTATCAGGATTTCGTGCCTTGTAACCTTGAAAAAGGTGTAAATGTTTTATTGGTTGCTGTTGAAGATGGATGGGAATTTGGATGGAGCGGACATTTCGGTTTTGAAGAAGGCACAGAGTATACGGTAATACCTCCAGATGCGGTTTCACGTCTCACATTCTCTGCAACGGAGACAACAAACCTCCTCGCTGGCGATACATTAACCCTTAACCTCACCGCAGAAAACATGACCGATTTAGCAGGTTGGCAAACAGACATAGCGTTTGACCCGAATGTACTGGAGGCAGTTGAAGTTGCCGAAGGCGATTTTTTGAAGTCAGAAGGTAGTGCCACCTTTTTCCAAGGCGGCACGATTGATAACACGGAGGGTAAAATCAATGGTATGTTTGCGGCGCGGCAATTTGAAGGTGGTGTGAGTGGGACAGGGACACTGCTCTCCGTAACATTCATGGCAAAAGCTGGCGGCGAAACGCAAATTACGCTGGAAAGCTTCGAATTCGGTGCAAGTGACGGGACGATCATACCTACTGTTCCACCAAATATTACGATCACTGTGGGAGAATATCCGGCATGGGATGTAAATCAGGATGGACGGGGAAGCATTCTGGATCTGATACTTGTAGCGCAGGACTTTGGTTCAGGGGCGCCTGCGAACTTGCGAACAGATGTAAATCGAGATGGCGTTATCAATGTCCAAGACCTCATTATTGTGTCACAGCACATCGGTGAGTCTGTGGACGCCGCCGCATCTCCGGTCCTTGCAATGGACAACAAGGCACTCATGCCTGCAATGGTTCAAGCATGGATAGCACAGGCACGGATTGAAGATGATGGTTCAGCTGTCTTCCGACAAGGGATAGAAAATCTCGAACGGCTATTAGCATCGCTGCTTCCTGAAAAGACGGCACTGCTTGCGAACTATCCGAATCCGTTCAATCCAGAGACGTGGATACCGTATCACCTCGCAAAACCAGCGGATGTTACTTTAACGATCTATGCTGCAAATGGAGCGATTGTTCGGACATTGGCGTTAGGGCATCAGGCCGCGGGTATCTATCAAAGTCGGATCCGTGCGGCGCATTGGGATGGCAAAAACAGTGTGGGTGAGTCTGTGGCGAGCGGAATCTATTTCTATACGTTATCGGCAGGCGATTTCACCGCAACGCGAAAAATGTTAATTTTGAAGTAAATTTTGACAGGAAATTGCATTATAAATCCTAAACAAATTCCTAAATAGACGACTTGTGCTAAATAACTTTTAGTAACCAATTGTTTCACATGAATAAAGGTTTGTCCGAATATCCTTCATTAGTTGAGACGCTCTTCAGTCCCGTAGGGACGATATGTTTATAGCAGCTCAGACGACCTCATCCCCTTAGTCCCGTAGGGACGATATGTTTTGAAGTGCATTAACAATAAATATGCCGTTCCTACGGAACTCAAGAAAGATAGGTTATCACATTTCTATAAACATATCGTCCCTACGGGACTGAAGACCATATAAATATAGTGACATTTAGAATTAAAGGGACATTTTTGTAGCACGGGGAATGCCATTGGGCGAATGCGCGTATGGCATTCGCCATGATTCATACCGTTGATTTACTAAAAGTTTGCGCTACAAAGACTTTTACCGAGTTCACGTTAAATAGAAAATACCAATGCTAAGATACATAACGATACTCATTCTCTGTAGCACTTTCGGAAACCTCGCTTTAGCCAACCGTGCCAACGAATTCTACCAAAGCGGCATAAAATATGCGGAAGATGGACGGTATAGTCCGGCACTCAAGGCATTTGATAAAGCAATCCGTTCAGCGAAAGCAGGGACAGATAAAAACTGGCTTGCGGAGGTTCATTTTCAGAAAGCATCAGCTTACTATGCATTAGAGAAATTTGAAAAGGCAGTATCGGAATATAAAGAGGCTATCACACACAACCCAAATTCTACTGTTTTCTACAACGCACTCGGTATAACGCACTCAGAACTCAAACAATATAACGCGGCGCTTGATACCTTTAAGAAGGCGTTAACGTTATCACCCAAGAAAGCAGAACCACACTATAATATAGGATTAGTTTATCTGAAACAGGGAATTTTTCCACCCGCTGTTGATGCTTTCAAACAAGCTGTGGCTATTAACGCAAAATGGGCAGATGCCCATAACGGACTTGCTGAAGCGTCACTGAAACAAGGGCTTCTTTCCCAAGCAGAAAAATCTTATGTGAAGGCAATTCGTCTTAATCCTGATGGAATCGGTGCGAATTTAGGTTTAGGACAGGTCCATGCTAAGCAGAAACGTTATGAAAATGCTATAACCCAATTTCAAAAAGTGATTGAAATTCAGAGTGATAACACAGAGGCACATTACCAACTCGCCCAGGCATATATTAAACTTGGGCAGAAAGAAAAAGCAGCGTCAACAATGGCGTTCTTCAAAATCCTCCGCCACACCGACCCACTTCTTCAAAAAGCACGAAAGTGGGTCAAAATTTATCCTGACGATCCAAAAGGCTATAATAATCTTGGTATCTTGTACCTAACGCGTAAACGGCATAACAAAGCAATTGAAAACTATAAACGCGCCATTTCACTATCTCCGACTTTAACTGCTGCGCATTACAATTTAGGGCTTGCCTACCACAAACAAGGAAAATTAAAACTCGCAATTGGGGCATATCAAAAAGCACTCTCTCTTGATGCTAAACTCGCTATTGCCCATAACAATATCGCTGTCTGCTATACTGAATTGCAAGCAGATCTTGATAAAGCACTATCCCACGCCCAAACTGCCACAGACCTTGCACCAGCTGAGGCTAATTATTGGGATACGCTTGCCACGGTTTACACCCAGCTTGGACTAAACAGTGAAGCAAAACAAGCTCGCCAAAAGCAGGTTTCCCTTTTATCTTCTAAATCAAAAAAATGAGAAGTATTTGTTATCTTCTGCTATGTTTTACTTTCTTAAGTACTCCTGCCTATACGGAGGTTCAATTCGTTGATATAACTACCGCTGCAGGAATTGACTTTGAACATTATGATGGCAGAAGCGGTGAAAAATATCTCATTGAAACGCTCGGTTCTGGCGCACTCTTTTTTGACTTTAACGTTGACGGTCACCTTGACCTGTATATTGTTAACGCTGCGCACACCCCATCGCCTACCCAACCAGTAGAATCTGCTAATAAAAACACGCATCCCCCAACAAATAAACTATATCAGAACAATGGTGATGGCACATTTACTGACATTACTGAAAAAGCTGGCGTTGGCGGGACTGGATACGGTGTCGGTTGTGCTGCCGCAGATATTAATAACGATGGCTTTCCTGAAATATACGTTACAAACTTCGGAAGCAATCGCCTCTACCGCAACAATGGTGATGGCACATTTACTGACATTACTGAAAAAGCTGGCGTTGGTGACAAACGTTGGGGGACAGGTTGTGCGTTTTTGGATTACAATTTAGATGGCAATGTTGACCTATATGTTGTCAACTATATGATATTTTCTGCTGAGGGAAACCAAGGATGGCTCTCACGCGGTGCCCGTATCTATTGTAGTCCAGTAGACCAAATGGATAACAGTCGTTTCAAGAGTGAACCGGACATTCTCTATCGTAATAATGGTGATGGCACTTTCACAGATGTCACCGATGCAGCTGGCATTTCACACCGTGCCCTTGGACTTGCTGTTGCTGTCGGAGATTATGATAACGATGGCGACCCTGACCTACACATCGCTAACGACATGGAACCTGACCTGCTTTACCAAAACAGTGGCGATGGCACATTTATTGATATAACAGATCTCACTGGTACAGGATACGACGAAAATGGCATGCCCGGCAGCGGCATGGGAAGTGCTTTCGGTGACTACGATAACGACGGGGACCTTGATTTAGTTGTAAGCAATGCACCATCCCAACCTGTCCTTCTTTTTCATAATGAAGAGACGCTATTTTTTACGGACACATCCTTTTCTTTAGGAATTGGGGCGGTGACTGTTCCCTATTTCAAGTGGGCAGTTGAATTCTTCGATTACAACAACGATGGACTCCAAGACATCTTCGTTTCCAACGGACATCTTCAAGATAACATTGAACTTTTTTCAGATGCTACATATCCACAAACAGACCTGCTTTTGCAGAACATTCACCGAGATGGGAGACACACTTTCTCCGATGTTTCTGCAGAAGTCCGGTTAACACAATTGACGAAAATGGTTGGTCGAGGTGCAGCTTTTGGAGATTACGATAACGATGGCGATATTGATATTTTTCTCAATCATTCCAATCAACCTGCCAAACTTCTTCGCAACGACGGCGGAAACAGTAATAATTGGATTACAATTCACACAATCGGCACGCAGAGCAACGTGTCTGGGATTGGCACGAAAATTACTTTGAAAGCAGGCATACTCTCACTCTTCAAAGAGGTTCATAGCGGGTCCAGTTATCTCTCACAAAACGATCTCCGCGTTCACTTTGGTCTTGGAAAAAACACAAAGATTGACTCTCTTGAACTCCGCTGGCCAAGTGGGCATACAGATAACTTTTCTGATCTGAAAGCAAATCAGGTACTCCAAATTAAAGAGGGACAAGGAGTTGTAAACGGACAAAAAGATTGACAATGGAATTTAGATAGGGTATCATAACAATAACGTGGGTTCGGTATAAGGACATATAATTTTATTCCTTTGAATTACTCTAATAATAACGGTAGGTGCGGTTTCCTAACCGCACCATAACTGTCAATTTTAGGATTTTCTAAACATGGGAACCTTCTTCAGTCCCGTAGGGACGATATATTTATAGAAAACGAAATAAGCGCCCTCTTTAGTCCCGTAGGGACGATATGTTTATCTTTCTATGCCGTTCCTACGGAACTCAAGAGGGGAGGGACAACATTTTTCTATAAACATTGCGTCCCTACGGGACTAAGGAAAGGAAAATACCGAATTTATTTTTATCTTCATTTAGATTGTGCCGATGAGACAATAAAGTTTGCGGAACAGAAGTGTCCCATTAATTACAGGTTTTACTATACTTAGGAGAGAACTTATCAATGGCAATTACGGATGCGATGCCAGAACTCAAACGTAAACTACAATTCTTCCCTGTTGAAAACGAAAATCCATCAACGTTAACACCTGAGCAAATTCAACACTTTAATGAAAATGGATTTATCAGTCCTTTAGATGTTTTCTCTGAAGCGGAAATTTCACAACACCGCGAGTACTTTAACGAACTTATGGAAAAAGTTTTGGCAGAGGGTGGAAACGGTTATTCCATTAATGGCTGGCATACACGTTGTGCAGGCATTCACGACCTCATTACTGAAGATAGAATATTGGATTACGTTCAAGACCTGCTTGGTGAAAACCTTATCTGCTGGGGAACGCACTATTTCTGCAAGCTGCCTGGTGACGAAAAACAGGTCAGCTGGCATCAGGATGCCTCATACTGGCCACTTTCACCGAGTAAAACCGTTACTGTATGGCTCGCGATTGATGATGCCTCCGTTGAAAACGGTGCGATGGCTGTTATTCCAAAATCACATTTACATGGACAGATCGCGTTTGAAAGAAGCACAGCAGAAGAAAAGAATGTGCTTGGGCAGACTGTTCAAGAACCCGAACAGTTTGGTGATGTACCCGTACCGTTTGAAATGAAAGCAGGGCAGCTTTCGTTGCATTCCGATTTACTATTGCACGGTTCAGAACCGAACACCTCTGATCGGCGGCGATGCGGTTTAACAATGCGATTTGTCCCACCAGAAGTCCATGCATCAAACAATTGGAACCAACGGGCTATTATTGCCAGAGGTACCGATCCGAACGGGCATTGGGTTCACAACCCACGTCCCGCTGAGGATAGCCTCCCGTAACAACAATGTCAACTATGTATTTCCGTAAGTATGAATAAAAATAATAGCTCCGAAAGCGTGTTCCGCTACTTCTCAGAGTTCGTTGATCTTCCACGACATATCCTTTTTGCTGCATTTGCTATCTCTGCCGCCGCGAGTTTTCTTTTGTGCGGATATGAATTTATCCGCGCCGTCTCAGGTTCCTTATTCATTGAAGTATACACGGCAGATAACCTTCCGTGGGTAATGGCGGCTGTTCCACCCAGTGTGCTTTTAATTCTTTGCCCCTATGGACTTCTCCTCTCGTGGCTTGGTGCCACGCGCACCTTAGCGATAACCTCTATCCTATCAGGAGTTTTGATCTTATCGTGCTACTTTGCGCTTTTAAGCGGGGTAGGTTTCGCTGCTGCTATAATTTATGTTTTTCGTGAAGCGTACATTGTAATCATCCTTGAACAATTCTGGTCTTTTGTGAACAGCACGCTTACACCTAAACAGGCAAAAAAAATAAATGGTCCCTTTTGTGCAATTGCCTCAGTTGGCTCCGTTGTGGGAGGGAAGCTTGTAGCAAGATGGGCAGAAACACTGGGATCAGAAACGCTACTTGTGTTCGCCGCCGGTTCCCTCGTCCCAACAGCAATTTTTGCTGTTATCGCCTACGCACTTGCTGGGGAACCAAAACCAACTGTGGCTGAGGAAGGCGGACGACGTGGACACTTAGGTCTAAAGACGTTTTTTAGTTCTAAATATTTGGTGTTCATAGGTTTGCTGATTATAAGTACTCAAGTCATCTCAACCGTTCTTGATCTCCGATTCAAAGGTCTGGTGGAAATGGATTTTCCTGACAAAGATCCCAGAACTGCGTATATCGGCAACTTTTATGGAAACCTTGGCGCGGTCTCAGCCGTTTTGCAACTGATTGTTGTACCGTTAGCACTCCGATTTGTTTTTATACGGATTATCCACATCGGTATTCCAATAGTGCATTTGGTCAACGGGCTTATTTTGACGCTTACCCCATCGCTTCGTACTGCAGCAAGAGTCTTTCTAGCTTTTAAAGCCCTTGATTATTCACTTTTTCGTGCTGCCAAAGAATTATTTTATATACCGCTTTCCTATGATGAACGTTACCGAGCGAAACAGATTATTGATTCTTTCCTATACCGTTCTGCCAAAGGTGGTAGTGCGGGTGTCATTGCATTAATTGGTCTGTTTATAAAAACTATTCCCGGTATGGCCTATTCCATTGCTGCTATGGTGGCATCATGTATATGGGGCGGACTTGTTACGAATTTGACATCACAATATCAAAAAATAGAAAATATAAATAAAAATGTTGACAATAAAAACTCTATTGTGTAAAATATAGTATAGAAACTCATAGTGAAGGAGGACAAAGTTGATGATGCATCATAAATTGAGAAGTTTCCAAAGACAACATCTGCACTTTGGTATACTTTTTTTAGTAGGTGTATTTTTGGTTGGTTGTGCAGTGGCACCCCAGCCTTCGGTTGAGGTTCATATAGAGCCAATTGAAGGACGTGCAGACACAAAAATTCATCCTGAAACAGGCGCTGTTACCGTTTTACAAAAAGGGGTTGCTGTTACCATTGAACCCCTTGATGAAGTGGAGATTTTTGAACTAACGGATGACCCGCGTATCAATCCATATCTTATTGTAGGCAACCATGGGAATGTTGAACCTATCTATACAGTTTTTGAAATGACTGTCCATAACCTTGATACGCCACGAGTTTTGGTTGAAGAATCAGCGGTGCTATTGGATAAAAATGGTGCTCAGTACGCTAACCTTCCTTACGATTACTTTGAATCCCTTTATGATAACGTGAATCGGTCTGAGCAAAACACTGGACCCGCAAGAACATATCCACACTACCATTCGCCCTATCACAGTTATTATCCATATCACCGAACTTACGTGGATATTGCAGCGTTAGAGGAAGGACAGGCGATAGTTGCGGAAAGCCTGTTTGAGAGTGGAAAGTTGTTTAAGGGGGCTAAGCGGCGTGGACTTTTAATTTTTGATCGACTTAATCTTGATAATACGGAACTGCGAATTATTGTCTCTGAAATCAGCGTTGTGCATTCAGATGACAAACAGGAAAAATTGAAATTTAAATTTGACTTTAGGCAAGTCGTTGCAGAAAAATCTGCTACAGAATAAAGGAGTATTGAAAATGAGAAATTGGTTTGTAGGGTTGTTATTGTTAGTATCACTTGCATTCGTTTGGGGATGTCAACCTCCAGACAAGAAAACAGACGAAGCACAGGATGAAACGCAGGGAGCACAACAAGAGTTGAAAGTTGCTGTTGCAGCACCCTATACAGGGGGTGCCGCTGCATTTGGAGATATGATCAAACGAGGTGCTCAACTAAAAGAAAAAGAAGTTAACGAAGCTGGTGGAATCAACGGCATGAAATTAACGCTGCTTTTTAGAGATGATGCTGGCAAAGGGTCAGAAGCAAGCCTTGTGGCAGAGCGCATCGCTAACGACAACGAAATCCTTGCAGTTGTTGGACATTTTAACAGTGCTTGTTCGTTAGCTGGTCAAACTATCTATGATCGTGTTGGTATTGTAGAACTCTCCCCCGGTTCAACTGCTGTAGAGGTATGTGAAGGGAGCAAATGGACCTTTCGTAATTTATACCGAGACGATTTTCAGGGAAAATTCATTGCACAATATATAGATAACGTGTTGACTGATCTTGAGTCAGTTGCTGTCTTTTTTGATAACGATGATTATGGGCGTGGTTTAAGAAACGCGTTTGTCGCTGAAGTCGAAAATACAGAACTTACCCTTGTTGCTTCAGAAGCTTACGAAAGGGATACTACCAATTTTAAGGCGCAATTGACCAGCATTAAATCCAAAAAGCCGGACGCTATTTTTATTTCTGGACTCTATACCGAAGCTGGCTTGATTGTAAAACAAGCACGGGAAGCGGGGATCATCGCACAGTTTTTTGGGGCAGATGGTATTGATAATGCCGATTTTTTGACAACTGCTGGTTCAAGAGCTGCAGAAGGAACCTATATTACAACTCCTTTTTTATTTGGTGCGGATGATAAAAAAGCTCAGGAAATGGCTTCCAATTTTGAAAAACTTCACGGTGTGCCGCCAGATACATGGGCTGCTTTAACTTACGATGCTGTTGGAATGATTGCCGAAGCTCTTCAAAAAACTTATAATCCGGAAGCATCGGTTGCAGATAATCGAACGGCTATCCGAGAACATTTAGCCGCCATAGATACGTCTGAAGAAGGCTACAAAGGGATCACAGGTTTAACCTATTTTGATCATAATGGGGACACGATTGATAAACCGGCTTATGTGAAGACAGTTAAAGATGGGAAATTTATTGCAGCCGAGAAACAATTGGGTAATTTGAAGTAATTGATTTTGCCTTTAAAAGTTTGAGTGCAAAATGTTCTGTGAGACATCTTTCCATAATGGGGGCTAAAAAAAAAGAAATGATGGCGCAAATTTTGGAACAATTAATCAATGGATTGGTACTCGGGGGTATTTATGCGCTTATTGCTGTAGGGTACACAATGGTCTACGGTATTATCCAATTGATTAATTTCGCCCATGGTGAGATTTACATGTTTGGTGCCTACATTGCCCTTATGTTTATATTGATGGGTGTACCGTTTTGGATAGCAGTGCCGCTTAGCATGATCCTCTGTGCCATTTTAGGAATGTTGATTGACTTTGTAGCATACAGGCCTCTTCGAAATGCACCGCGTTTGTCAGCACTGATAACAGCAATCGGTATATCGCTTGCATTACAAAACCTCGCGCGAATGATTTGGTCAGCGAGGCCTCGCCAATTTCCTTCTGAATCTTTACCATCTTTTTTTCTCAGTGAAGTGACTCAAACAGGCGAAGTTATAAATGCTATATTGCTTCCTGGAGGCGGTATTTTACCTTTTCGTGACGTGTTTATTCTCTTGTTAGCAGTTGTTTTAATGGTTGTCTTAAACATGTTAATTTACTTAACCAAAATTGGAAAAGCGATGCGGGCATGCGCACAAAATGCAGTCGCAGCGAATTTGATGGGAATTAAAACGAACCATGTTATTGCAGTAACGTTTGCTATCGGTTCTGCTTTAGGCGCGGTTGCAGGTATCATGGTTGGATTGAGTGAAGTTGTTACACCTACGATGGGGTATTATAAGGGGGTTGCTGCGTTTGCAGCTGCCGTTCTTGGTGGGATTGGTAGTATCTCTGGAGCAATTTTCGGTGGGATCGTGATTGGGATAGCCGAAGTATTTGGCGCTGACATTCACTCTGGTTATCGGATAGCGTTTGCATATATTATCATGATTCTTGTGATTTTGATTCGTCCATCTGGTTTATTTGGAAAATCGACAAGTACACGCGCATAGCGAAACTGGGATATAAGGCTTATATGCGAGATAAATTAACACCCAAAAACATAATTCTTTGCCTATGTATCTGCTTTTTACCACTGTTTATGTATGGTATTGATGGTATAGAGAGATTCTTATCAGAATATAGAATTGACTTTGGTTGGCCGGGTGGAGATTACGTAATACGGATCGTTGTTCGTGCCTGTCTCTACATGCTTCTCGCTGTCGGACTAAATATCGTTTGTGGATTTACAGGATTGCTTGATCTCGGATATGTAGCCTTCTACCTGATTGGAGGTTATACAGCCGGGTTATTGATGCAGCGTCTTGGTGTTCCTTATTGGTTTGCATTGCCGCTGGCTGTGCTACATGGCACCGTGTGGGGTTTATTGCGTGGAATACCAACGTTGCGACTTACAGGCGATTACTTTGCGATTGTCACATTTGGATTTGCTGAGTTGTTCTTTCGTGTAGTGAGAAACGAACAATGGTTGATTGGTGCTCCGAATGGACAACTCCGTGGAATTCCATCACCAAGTCTTTTTGGGATAACGTTTAATCAAAACTGGCACAACTATTACCACATTCTTATTCTGCTAATATTCGTTGTCTTTATTACCTATAGATTACAGAATTCTCGTGTTGGCAGAGCGTGGGTTGCAATTCGCGAAGACGAGAATGCAGCAGAAAGTATGGGGATTAATGTTGGTCGTTATAAATCGCTTGCTTTTGCAGTGAGTGCTGCAATTGGAGCATTGGGAGGATGCTTCATCGCACAATTTCAAGTCAACATTAGTGCGCCATTCTTCGAATTCTGGGAATCAATCCTGATCCTTTGTATGGTGGTCCTCGGGGGAATGGGAAGCATTAGAGGTGCGATGATAGGTGCAGCTATTCTTGGCTCATTGGGCGAAATTTTACGTGAAGTTCTTACAGTTCTTACCCGATTTACTGGATATCCCGAATTAGTAGGCGCGCGCTATCTTATTTTTGGTGTTATTCTAATTTTACTGATGCGTTTCCGTCCGGGTGGTCTCATTTTCAAGAAAACATAAATTACATTTCAGTATCTCAACAAAGTTGATTTAAAACTCTCACCAAACCTCCCTTTTGTTTCTCCATCTTTGAATAAGCAACTCACCTATCAAAAGAATCAGGACTAACCCCACAAACCATTGAAACCTTTCTTGATACTCACCATCAGCATGCACCCTGAATTTCTGTTTTTCGAGTCGTGCTAAGTCCTTCGTTAACTGAGCGATACCCTCATTTGCATGGTAATAATTTCCATTTCCTGCTTTTGCAATTTCACGTAGACGTTCCGCATTCAATGCAGTTAGCACCAGCTTTCCATCAATATCTCGCTTATATCCTGCTCTTTCAATTGGCAGCGGTATCGGAACAGGTTTATCTGAAGTGCCGACACCAACACAATAGATATATACACCCTCCCTTTTAGCTGCTTTTGCTGCCTCAGTAGCATCTGTCCCAAAATCCTCACCATCTGTGAAGAGAATCAACACTTTTTGCCCACTGGAATCGGAATTTGTCAACTCATTTTTATCTGAAATGAATCGAGCAGTTGCGACCTCAATTGCATTGCCGATACGGGTGCTGCTATGGACAAGTGTTTCGGGAGTCATTGCTGCTAAAAAATCTCTGAGCGTAGAGACATCGCTTGCCAAGGGATATACCACAATACTTGCTTCGGCAAAATAAAGCAAGCCAAAACGATCACCTTCAAGCTGTTTCAACAAAGAGAAGATCACATCTTTGGCATGCGTTAGCCGTCGGACAGAGTTGTTATCTGTAGCAAGCATACTCGTAGAAATATCCAGCGCAAGCATAATATCTAACCTTTCAGCGACTGTTTCAGGTTTAGCCCCCCACTGCGGCTGCGCTACTGCCATCGCTACAAAGAGATAACTTAACATAAACAACGCCGCTTGAACCTTGTGTCGTTTTAGATATGTCGGATTCACATTGCTTTGGAATAGCAGCATTGCGTTTCGCTTCATGCGCAATCCAAAAAGAAGCAATAGAATTAAAATAGGCAACCCGACCCATAGAAAAAAGAGGAACTCTGGATTGCCAAAACGAAACCAATTCATGTTTCTGATAATGCTATATTCTGGATCAAAATAATCTTTACAAATTAAAATTTAACCACTGGATACGATCCTTATATTTCTGAACTTCTACTTTTGCCCTCGTTTGATTCCAATCGTTGCTTTCAACGAGAAATTGTGCTATTTGTGGTGCTATGTCAAACCCTTGCCCCTGCGTCCATCCGATGCGGGTACGTCTCCACAGTAAGTCTTCTAAAGTCATTGCCATTTCTCCCCAATAAGCATAGAGAATTTCTGCTTTCACAAAAGGAAGAGACATCGTAATAGACTCCGCAAGTGTAGCATCCTGATTAACAAACTCCTGAATGCTTTGATACCCTCGAATTCCGTACCTTTGGATTAGACGTTCCTTATCAACTAAATGTGCGTTTTCTTTATCAGTGTCATATCCGTTAAGTCCATCTGATATTGCACTTGGCAAGGGACAGACAGCAGTTTTGCATCTACGGGGCACATTTAGTGATTCTGCCAAATAGTCTGCCGTTTCCTCAGCAATTAGACGGTGTGTTGTCAATTTTCCACCATAAACATATAAAATGCCACTTGAACTTTCAGTGATTAAATGCTCTCTCGACACGAAATTACGGTCATCACTTACTTGCTTAGCATGGTTGGTAGCGATAAGAGGACGTACGCCCGCGTAAGTACCGATAATAGAACTCCTATCTAACGACATACTTGGGAATATCCGCTGCGCTTCAGAAAGCAGATACGTTACCTCTTTTGTAGACGGACGAGCAAATTCCGGTCCATCCTCTGGGGTCGTTTCAGTTGTGCCGACAATAGAGGTGTTGTGCTCACCGGGTAAAATAAAAATTGCGCGTTGTTTTTCATTGTGAGACTTCTCTGCATGTGTATATGTCACAATACCACACTGAACTGCGGTATCTCCGGCATGGCAACGTGGTAAGATAAGATGAATTCCTTTTGCATTTTTGGTCACCAATCGAGGAACACCATCGTAACTCGGGTCTTTACACCATAACTGATCGGTCCATGGACCTGTTGCAGAGACGATTTTGCGCGCAGCGATCTCAAAACATTCGCCAGAAATAACATCCTTAGCCATTATGCGATGCGTTGGATTTGACGCGTCGGGTTGGGCAATAAACTCAAGAAATTGGACGTAGTTTGCTATTACTCCCCCGTGCCGATGTGCGTCCTTGAGAGTTGCAATTGTTAATCTTGCATCATCAACCTTGCTATCCCAAAGGACAACACAACCTTTTAGTCCATTTTCAGCGACTGGACCGACCATGGCTTGTATTTTATGGACATCAAGAAGTAATTTGGCTTTTTCTGTTGTATCTGATTTTGAGAGATGATTATAGTATTGTGCAGCGAGTCGAATCCCAGTAAGTGGATACGGATCCCCTTTGTAACCAAGAATCGCTATCGGTATCGGTTTAACAAGATTGGGGGCAATATGAATCAAAGTTTCCCGTTCTTTGCGTGCCTGTTTCACAAGAGCGATATCGCGTTTTGCCAGGTAGCGAAATCCACCATGAATAAGCTGGGAGCTTGCACCACTCGTTCCACAGGCAAAATCGCCTTGCTCAATTAGACCTGCTCTAATGCCACCGTTTAAAGCAATGTCTCGAATTAGACCTGCACCGACGATGCCACCGCCTATAACCAACACATCTAACGGTTCCGTCTTCAAGGTTTTTATATTCTGGGTACGAGTATTGCTCGAAAATTCGACTGACATTTTCTAAAATTTATACCGTATTTTCTTTTAGGGTATTGACTAACAATTTTGCATGATCGGATACTTTGCGAATTGCTGTAAGTATGCGCGCTGCTGCTTTTGGAACTGGTTTCGTTAAGAGTGGCAAAAATACTAATTGTGAACACACTTTCTCGGTAATAGGCAGGTCTCCTGGAGCATATCCTTCATAATCTCCTCCCATTTCAGATGTACAGAGAGCCCCTCGGCCATTTGTAAAAATATCAAGCCCCTTCATAAAAAGTGGAAGGGTGTGAAGCAAGGGGTACGGATTGCTATTTGTTGGCAAACTCCCTGAAAAAACAGGCACGCCATCACCGACCATGAGCGGATAAGGATTATTATTGGCCAAGACCCCTTCTTTGCGTAAAGCGTGAGCAAACATTGGTGCGGGCAGACCGTGCATCTCCTCCTCGCGGTAACAAATAGGAAATCCAAAGAACGCTGCTGGTTCCGCACCTGTATATCGTTCAATAGCATGCACTCCTGGGATATTTTGTAATTCTTCTCTTATTTCTTCTATATACTTGCGACGGTTTGCGTTGAGTTCGTCAAGTTTCTGCAACTGCACCGAAGCAATGCCAATTGCTACCGGATGCGCGCGATATTTTACACCTAACCCCATAGGTGGAAGATGTGCGTAATTAAGAGCAGCAGGATCCAACACAGGATCTCCAATACTATTTATGCCGCGATTCACTTGACCTAACAAACAGGCGCGTTCAAAAACTGTTATGTCATCTGTAGCAAGCATCCCACCTTCGCCAGCACTTACCGCTTTGCTTCCTTGTAAACTCCATGCGCCCACTTGTCCGATACTGCCACACGGCTTACCTTTGTAAGACGCTCCGTGCGCGTGTGAACAGTCTTCTATCACAGGCACACCTGTTTCTTCACTGAGCGCCATCAGTGCATCCATATCACACACGTTACCCCATAGATGTACTGCGACAATCGCTTTTGCCCGCTCTGTAATGCGCTGCCGAACATCGTTAACATCAATAAGTAACGTTTTTGGATCGACTTCGCAAAAGACAGGTCTTGCGTTTAGCATTAAAGCAGGTGTTATAGAACCCATCCATGTATAGGTCGGACAGATAACTTCATCACCCGGTCCAACCCCGAGACCGAACATAGCACTATGTAACGCAGCAGTACCATTGCTTAGACTCATAGCAAATTGGGTCTGGTGGCGTTCACGCCATATCTTCTCAAATTCCTGAACAACCGAAGACCCGCCGGACAGTTCATTCCGCAACGTCATTTCATAGGCAATCTGTGCTTCTGCTTCAGTGATTTGACGCCATTGATCTAATTTTGGGAATGGTGCATCCTCCGATATTTCAAAAACTGGTTTTCCACCTAAAACAGCGGGAAGGTTTTTTGTGCTAATCTCAGTGTTAGAAAATTGCATATTTTTCATCGTATTTTGCCAGTGTTATGATTTTGTAAGGTCTTAATTCGGTAAATAAAGTAATTTTGTTCTGTATGCAAAAGAGGACATTAAATTAGGAATTCCAGCGAAATCTAAATTATTGTATTGATCACAAACCTTCGGATCAATGATTTAAAATATTGGCTGGATTTACCTTGAATTGAAATTAGTAGAAAATCTAAAACAATTGTTTTTATATTTTGCCTGTGTTATACTAACAACACTCGTAAGCTTGGTACAAAAGAAAACGTTGTAAATCTAACCAAGTTTACATTTATACATAATATCACGTTTGCGATAAACTGTCAATTTTTTGTGACTTGGCCTTCACATCTCTGAGAAGATTTTGAATATCCGCCAATCTTTTACCACGTTGTTCAACAGTCTGGTTGTTCAGATTCTACAATTGATCCGGAACCTTTTGCCGCCGTTGCTTGCGATCTGCGGATTTTTTCTTTTATGTGGGATTGTGTTAATCCTAAGGGAACAGAACCCATGGGAGTTTTATACAACAATCTTTATCAGTGGGTTTTCCAGTTTTGATGAAGTCGGTAGTGTGCTGTTTAATTCAACACCACTTATTTTCACAGGACTTGCTGTCGCTATAGGATATAAAGGCGGATTGTTTAATATTGGTTGCGAAGGACAACTCTATGTCGCTGCCTTTGCTGCCGCGTGGGTAGGTATGCATCTAAACCTCCCTTCTGTTATATTAGTGCCTTTTTGTATAAGTGCCGCAATGATTGCAGGGAGTATTTGGGGAGCGGTGCCTGGGTTCTTAAAAGCGAAATTCGGCGCACACGAAGTTATCAACACAATTATGATGAACTTCATTGCGCTTGCCGTAACAAATTTCCTCGTTATATCTGTTTACCGTGAACCAGATCAGATGGCCCCACAAACGTCTCAGGTCCATGAAGCAGCACGACTGCCGCGTCTATCAAATATGTTGCCTTTCCTCTCCCAAAGTAATCTTTTAGATGCAAGTTTTTTGATAGCGTGTCTTTGTGTTTTAATCTGTTATATCTTTTTAAAGCATACTCGGTGGGGGTACGAACTCCGTTTAGTCGGCAACGCGCCAGAAGTTGCTGAATATGGCGGCATCAATCCGCGTACAGTGACGGTATGGGTAATGGCACTGAGCGGCGCAATTGCGGGGTTAGCAGGTGTCGCAGACGTTATGGGGTATAGACACAGGTTCTCAGATGGTTTCTCATCTGGATGGGGTTTCACCGGAATTGCGGTTGCGCTTTTAGGTAGAAATCATCCATTCGGTGTTTTTGCATCAGCACTGTTATTTGGTTTATTCACTAAAGTTGCTTTGGACATTGAGCTTATCTTAGAGGTGCCGCGCGGCTTATTTCTCGCCGGTCAGGGATTACTAATTATTGCGTTAGTATGTATGGAAGGGATTTCAAAGAGAAATAATTGATGATTTTAGATTTGATTCCAAGCACATTGCGAATGACGACACCTTTAGGATTCGCAGCACTCGGTGGAATTTGCTCCGAACGATCAGGCATAATTAATATTGCCCTTGAAGGTATGATGCTCATTGGGGCGTACGGCTATGTAGTTGGTGCACACGTATCCGGTTCAGCTTGGGGTGGGTTAGGTATTGGCATCGGTTTAGGAATTGTATTAGCTTTGTTGCACGCAGTAGCCACAATTACTTTTCACGCTGAGCAAATTGTCACGGGGGTTGCCATTAACATTCTCGCATTGGGCATCATAGAATATCTTGTACCGACCAAAGAGCGTGTGCCAGGATTACCTGAGTTAAAGCTGCCAATTATCGGTTCCTACAGTATACTCGTTTATCTATTGCCCATACTGATGGTGGCAAGTCATATCTTGCTTTTCAAAACACCGTGGGGGTTGCGATTGTGTGCTGCAGGTGAATCAACCGAGGTGCTCAAAACGCTCAGTTTAAGTCGTGCTAAATGGCAATATTTCGGTGTAATATTGAGCGGTATTTTGGCATCAATAGGCGGTTGTTTCCTCATATCCGATAACCATCGTTTTACTGAAGGTATTATTGGAGGACGAGGTTATGTGGCTCTCGCAGCTGTTATCTTCGGAAATTGGCGTCCACTCTATAGTGTTACTGCATGCTTACTCTTCGGATTTGCAACCTCTTTTGAACTTACGAATCCGTGGGCGATACCTGAGCAGCTGATAAAGATATTTCCATATATTTTAACTATGATCGTGCTTGCTGGGCTTGTTGGTAGATCACGTCCACCAGCAGCTCTGGGAAAAATGGAACCCTAAACAATCTGTAAAGAAATCTCTCAACTCCCCTCATCTGTCAATTCATAATAACCAGAATGCTTATTATAGTATCCGTAAGATTTGGCATGTTTTGGATTTATCATGTTACATAACACCCCGATGCCCTTCGCTGGCAGCACTTCCTTAAGATGTTTTATTCCTGTCAATACGTCAAACCGCTTGGTTTTCGTGATGTCAAACACATAAACAACAGTATCAACGATAGTTGCCAAAATAACTGGGTCCGCTACTGCGCGGACAGGTGGGGAATCAATAACAATCACATCATATTCAGATTTTGCAAGTTCCAGCCATTGCGTCATCATATCTGAATTCAAGAGTTCAATCGGATTTGGCGGCACAGTCCCCCCCGGTATCATGTGTAAATTAGGAATTCCGGTCTGCCTAACTGTTGATTGGAAAACATCATAACTGTTTTCGGCGTTTATACTAATAAGAGCTTCACTCAATCCCGGTTTACGTGGGTCACTGTGCGTAACCACCGAAGGCTCGTTGGATGTCCCTTCTTCATCTTGGGACATTATCTGAAGGAGTTGTTCTGTCGGAAATGCTGTATGTTGCGATGGTCTACGCATATCCGCATCTATTAAAAGCACCTTGTTTCCTTTTTGTGCAAGCGCAACAGCAAGATTAGAAGATACGGTACTCTTCCCTTCTCCACGGGTAGAACTCGTGACAAGAACAGTTTTTAGGGCACCACTAAGGTTAAGGAATGGTAATTTTGCAACAAGCACCCTAAATGCTTCCGCAGTCCTTGAATTAGGTGCGTCATTAACTATAAGTGGGATTCGATAAGCACCACGCTTCTTAATGGACGGAATTACACCGAGAAAATTGGGCGGTTCTGGCAGCGAATCTAATTGACGGACAGAGTCCTCTAATCGCAAATAGGTGTCTTTGAAATAATTTTTGGCGACAGCAAACGTAAACCCAAGGAGTGCCCCAACCATAGCACCTAAAACAAGATTTAACTTCTTTCTCGGTTTTATAGGTTCTTCTGGGAGACGCGCTTGATCTAATACTTCAATACTTTCTGTGCGAGCTTCATCAATAATTTGGGACTCTCGAATTTTTGCTTCTAAAGCAACGATTTGTACATTGTAAATTTCAACATCGCGCTTGAGGCGAAACATTTCAAGTTGTTTTTCTGACCATCCACCGAGCTCCTTTACACGCCCATCAATTTGCTCAGAAACCTTCGCTTTTTGTTTCTCAAGACTGATAATGGATGCCTGAGTCTCATTAACCTTTTGCGCGAGAAGTTGATGCAGAGGATTATACGAAGACGTTGTACTTTTAATGTCTTTCTCCTCGTCTCCAAGACGATCTTTTGTCTCCTTAATCTTTTCATCTATAGAAGTTATTTCTGGATGTTTTACGTCTCCATATTTTCCGATAAGTGCTTTGCGTTCAATTTCAAATTCGTTTAAGTTGTCTTGTAGTTTCAAATGTGAAGGATTCCTTGATATCGTTTCAGAGTCGAGTTCTTCTGGAACGTTTTCAAGTTCGTCTTCATAAGCTTTTAGTTTCAATTCAGCCCCAATCAATTGACTCGTCAATTCGTTCTCACTCAATTGAAGAGCTAAAACCAACTGTGCTTGTGTACTTCCCTCTACATTTAGGACGATTTGAGGATTCGCTTTTTGAAAATTGAAGAGTTCTGTTTCTCTTTTTTGTAGTTCCTGTTTTGCTTCACTTAGCATTGATTGTGGTAGCGGTTTTTCCCACCACCGCATATTTTCTGCTTTTTCAGTTTCAATGATGTTGACGAGTACAGCAGCGATTCTGTTACACAAAAGCTGAGCGTACTCTGGTTTCTGCTGCTTCACTGTGAGGGTAATCACATTGCCATCCGGGGACTCCTCAACCTTTAACTGCTCATCAATAAGCGTTTTGACGAAATAGTCTCTCCACTCAGTATCAGTGAGTTCACCTTGTTCAGTCACACTCGAATCTAATTCAATATTCAGAAGGCCTGCAAGCCACTTCACTGTGTCGCCTCGGTGAATAGGTTCCGGTTTCAACAGCTCTTCATCTATAAGTTGGTTGACTGTTGGGGCGATCACTAAGTCGCGGGACTGTATCAACGTCGCGTAAGTTCCTAACGATGTATCTTTAAGAAATCCAGATAATGGGAATTGCGAAAGTAATGAAGTTGCCGGCTGGCCGTCAAGGATACGAATTGTCGTTTCGGATTGATAAACTGGCGGTGTGAAATCGGTTACGAGAAATGCCCCCAAAACACAAATTAAAAAGATAGCAAGAACACTCCACTTATTCCGAAAAAGAATCCAAAAATAGTCTAATAATCGAATTTCTGTAATTTGTTCAAGTTGTCGATCTGTTGTTTCTGGCATATTAACTTCATCCTCGCTTTCCATGAATACACCCTACGCAAATATAGTAGACTTTAGAATTAATTGGACATTATGTTCGGTTCGGTTAGGAAACCGAACCTACCGGGGTGTTGAGCATCAAACTGTTAGTTTGTGTCCGCATCTGCACAAGCTAACAGTTTATGCTACAGAAGTGTCCCATTAATTATAGGTTTTACTATAAAATAAAAAGGAATAGAGAACATATATATTCTTATCTTTCTTCTATCTGTACCTGAACCAAACATTTACGACTAAGCTTGTCAGCGAAGCAGCGAAGCTTAAAACTCGCCAATCAATCCGTGTTCGTTCTAATATCCGCAGTTGATCATTTGGGTGAAGATAAACTTCTGACTGAACTAAATTAAAGTCAAGTTCTTCTTGTGTTCCATTCGCCCGTGTAAGGATACATTTTTTGGGATTTGCTTTTTCCTCGTCCAACCCGCCTGCCATTGCGACAGCATCTCTTAAAAGTATCGGTTCAGTAATTACATATTGAGCAGGTTTATCAACTGCCCCGACAACGCTTATTTTGGCTTCAGCAAGTGGGACAAATAGAATATCTCCTGGTTTTAACATAGCTCTAACGTTTTCAGAAGTAAGATCGACGAGTGTATTTCCCGCGTCGGAGATAATCTCTGATTTTTTTAAATCTGCAAAGTTTGTTTTGGAACCACCTGCAAGTTTTAGGGCATGGTCAGCAGAAATTTGGTCATTGGTAATGGGGTAATAGCCAGGAGTGGTCACTGCTCCTATTACACGGATCCGTCGTTGCGCATAGATTGAGGGAATAATGACAACATCGTAATCTTTTAAGGGAATATCAATACTCCCTGATTCAAGATGTTCATTCAAATTAATTGTTTTGAATGTCTTGCCATCGCGCAATATGGCAATTTTGGTCAGATCAGCCAGCTCATAGTTGATTCCTGCTGCTGCCAAAGCATGCATCAAATACACTTGTCCTGTTTCAAAAACATGCATATTTCCTCTTGGTCTCTGCTCAACTGCTCCGAATACTAAAATGTTACGCCTCGGTTGCATCAGCGTAACAAAAACACGGGCACTTGGGAGTTTCTCTGTGAAGATCTTTTGCATTTGTGCCTGAAGCTCAGGAACTGTTGAACCTGTTACTTTGACGAGTCCAATAAGCGGATAGGAGATATAGCCATCTGGCTGAACCGGAATAGGAGCACGGTCTTTAGTATATTCAGGGTAACCTTCAACAGTAACAACGATACTGTCACCAACTTGCAATTTATATGTGGATGTTTCTGGAAACTGTGGACTTTTGGTCACAATGTTTTCATCAAAGGAATCTTCGGCAAAAACTGATGGAGAGAAACTTAGTAATCCTAAAATTATCTGGAAAAGAATTAGAAAACGTAAGCGTAAAAACGTGTTCATAAATTTTACATAACCTTTTGTTTACTTGCTTGTAATGACCCTTGAGGTAACCTTATATTGACATTTTGAGAACTTGTATTAATTCTTAAATCCCTCGTGCAAACTTCCAACTGAGGTGCGGTTTTATCAGTATAAACGTTCCATATTTTCAAGTTATTTCCTAAAGTATTTTAGCAAGAATATGGGAAAAATACAAGTGAAAATAGGAAAACTATTGAGGCATTTAACCTTGATAACATGTCAATTCATCAAAAATTGGAGAGTTTTTACTCTTTTCATTTCTGTTTGTTGTAATCAATTTTGTTTTTCTTCAAGAAATTTGGAAAAAGCTACACATGCTTGGGTGAGAATGTTTGTTGCTTTAACCTATTGAGTTATGCTAATATAATCGTGTGAACTTAAAAAATGTTTTTACGCAACTTCAAGATAAAAGGGTGATGGTAATCGGAGACATCATCGTAGATGAATATGTCTGGGGTGATGTGAACAGGATTTCGCCTGAAGCACCTGTTCCGGTATTCGAGATGACCGAAGAAAAAACCAGCTGTGGTGGGGCAGCAAATGTCGCACAAAATATTGTCAGTTTAGGCGGCAAAGCTCAATTAATCGGTGTCATCGGAAAAGACAGAGATGGCGAAAAACTGGTCCAGATGCTAAATCCTATAGGGGTTGGCACCACGGACATCTGTATGGATGTTCAACGTCCTACAACCAAGAAAACTCGTGTAATTGTCCGCTCCGATACCGCAGGTTCTTCACGTCAAAATGTGCACATCGCAGAAAACTTATCTCTGCAACAAGGGCACCATCTACTTCGGATTGACAGAGAATCCAAGCAAGAAATCACTGCGATGTTAAGGGAACGTCTATTGAGTGCTGCTATTTCTCAAATCGCAGAGAGCGATGCAATTATTTTTTCTGATTACGATAAAGGAGTTGTTAGTGCTGAGCTAATCAAAGCAGTAGTAACACATGCCGAGCGTTACGGTATACCGGTAGTTGTTGATCCGAAGCGCAATAATTTTTGGAAATATAAAGGTGTAACTGCTTTAACACCGAACCACAAGGAAGCAGGGATGGCTGTACAGGAAGAAATTACCGATGTCTCTCACCTAATTACTGTGGGTGAAAAGATATTAGATCGATTATCACTGAAAACATTATTGATCACCCGTGAAGAGGAAGGGATGTCTCTTTTTCAGAGGAATTCCGATGACACTTTACAGGTAGAGCACCTGCCATCCAATTCAGGAAAAGTCACAGATGTAACAGGGGCGGGTGATACGGTGGTCGCCGTTTTCGCGCTTGCACTTGCGGCACAAGCTGACTATCGCACTGCTGCTCAACTATCAAGCCTTGCTGGCGGGATTGTAGTTAACAAAATGGGATGCGCAACTGTCATACCAGAAGAACTACATCAGGCTATTGATGCATTGCCTAAAATCTAATCTACAGTGCTGATTCCGCTTCTACATCTAACCGGATATGTGTATCGGAGATATAGCATGAAAACCGTCTTTCTTGACCGTGATGGTGTTATCAACAGAAACCCGCCGGACAATGGCTATGTCTGTAACTGGGCAGATTTTACCTTTATCCCCAACGCCTTAGAGGCGATTCGAGATCTAACGCAAAATGGTTATTATATTTTTTTGATAACCAATCAAGCAGGAATTGGCAGAGGAATTTTCACTGAGCAACAACTAACAGAGATTCATCGTCAAATGCTTGCTGAAATTGAGGCGGCAGATGGACATATTCATAAAATCTACTACTGTCCACACCATCCAGATGCAGGATGCGAATGCCGAAAACCTAAACCGGGGATGTTACTACGAGCAGCGCACGAACATAATATTAATGTGTCAAATACATTTTTCATCGGGGATTCAATCACAGATATTCAAGCAGCTCACAGCGCAAGGGCATTACCAATACTCGTTTTAACAGGACACGGACGTGATTCCTATAACCGTTATATTAATTCCGACTCAACTGCCAAAATAGACAGACCGAACAAAATTTTTACAAACCTTTATACCGCTTCGCGATGGCTAATTCAAAGTTGAATTGCCTGAAAACGTATCGCCAAAAGCGTAAAAATTCAATTGGACTATGTTATTTAAAAAAATAGAAACTTGCACTGCCCATGCTGGCGTTATTGGTCTCGGGTATGTCGGTTTATCCCTTATGGTTGCTATTGCCGATGCAGGCTTCAGAGTTACTGGGATTGATATCAACCCACAAAAAATAGAACAATTGAAACGCGGTATCTCTGACGTTCCTGATGTCCCTGATGCTGTTCTCAGTTCCCTTATTACCACAGGACGCATTCAGTTTACAACAGATTCTAATGTTCTGAGTGAATTGGATACCGTCAACATTTGCGTGCCAACGCCTTTGAACAAAAATAGAACGCCAGACATGCAATTCATCACCGCTGCAATCGAGCAAATTGCCCAACATCTGCATCGCGAACAACTGATAATACTTGAAAGCACGACCTATCCCGGGACGACTGAAGAAATCGTACTTCCAATGCTTCAACCCAACTTCAAGGAAAAAATGGTTGAAGCCAACTGCAGCACTAACCCTCCGAGTTTAAGTTCCGATTCTGCCGAACCGCTACAAGTAGGGCGAGATTTCTACCTCGCTTTTTCACCTGAACGAATTGAGCCTGGGAATAGTACTTATTTTATGACGAATACACCGAAAATTGTTGGTGGTGTTACACCAAAATGCACCCAAATTGCCAAAACGTTTTACGAACAGTTTATCAATAAAACACATACTGTCTCCTCGCCGCGAATAGCAGAAATGGCAAAGTTGCTTGAAAATACATTTCGGAGTGTAAATATCGGGTTAATCAATGAAATTGCACTTATCTGTGATCGGATGGATTTAGATGTATGGGAAATAATTGAGGCTGCTGCAACCAAACCCTTCGGATTCATGCCTTTCTATCCGGGCCCTGGTCTTGGGGGACATTGTATACCGATTGATCCCCACTATCTCTCTTGGCAAGCACGTAACTATAATTATCACGCGCGATTTATAGAACTTGCGAGTGAAATTAACAGCAGTATGCCGAAATATGTTCTCGACAAAGTCGTTCATGCACTAAATCTACAGCGAAAACCTCTCAATGGCTCAAATATCTTAATCTTAGGTGTAGCATATAAAAAAGACATCGGAGACACCCGTGAATCCCCCGCGTTTGAAGTAATTAGATTAATGCTTGACAAAGGCGCACAGATTTTATATCATGACCCACATGTTTCACAAATTGTTCTTGAGAAAGGAAAAACCTATTATTCACAAACGCTAACATCTGCTGTGGTAAAAAGTGTTGATTGCGTTGTCATTCTTACTGACCATAGCACTATAGACTACGACTTAATCGTTAGACATGCTCCTGTCGTTGTTGATACACGTAACGCAACACGTGCTGTTCAGAACGGATCCAGGAAAATAATCAAAATCTAAAGTATTACATTATAGTGAACTTTAGAATTAATAGGACATTTTAGTTGTAGGGGGGAACTCCGATTCCCGACTACAAACGGGTCTCGATTCGGAGATCGCTCCTACAGAAAATATGTCCCAATAATTTCAAAGTTCACCATACATCAAAAAATATAAAAAGTTATCTAAAAATACAGTTCACAAGCAAAACGAATAGCGCATCTATTTTCTCTATGTGAACTAAATATCCTCGGAGGACTCTCATGACAAAACCGAATCTAAAATTAAAGATACATCATGACCAACTTACCTGGTTTCTTGCGATACTATTAAATGAGAGAGAAATTTTCCAATTACTAATAAAAACTAACCTTGCTGTCGATTCAGACAAGTTACATTCTACTTCAAAACAGGAGTTATTGAACAAGTTAACCAGCGCATTTTTCGGGCAATCTCATATTGACGAAATCGTTGTCAAACATCTCTCACAAAAAGCGGAGGCTGCTATCTCAAGAGTAGGATATATGGTAGTTGATGAAATCCAGACTTTTTTCAAATCTCCTGGACCTTTAATTGAATCAGGGGAATTTGGTGAAGTGGTCTGGGCACTTTTAGCGGATTCTCGGGAAGATGTGCACTCACATGGAATCGATTTATTGGCAGCAGCATATCAAAATCACATAGAACATCATGAGGTAGATACCCAGCAGTTTCCAGCTTATCTTGAAACGCCACAAGTGCCTTCCGCAGAAATTCAGACAAAATATACCGGTGATTTAGAAAAAGCGCAGAAGGAGATTGATGGACAGACAAATGAAATTGAACATCTTAAAAGTGCTTTAGCTGACTTACAAGCGGAATACACAGCGGTTGAGAAAAAGAATAAACAGGTGGAGCAACACTGCCAGCTTCTACTTAAGGAAAATGAGACATTAAAAATAAAAGAAAATTTATATCAGGAAAATAAAAATCAGATTATTTCTTTACAACAGGAAAATGAAAATCTTCAAGAAAAAGCGACACAGTACGCGGAAACCAACGCCTCACTTATGAAATTAGATGCTGAACACCAGCAGCTTCTGACGAAATATAAGGATATTACAGCACAGCTCAATGAACTTACACAAATTCGAGCAACCAAGGAAACTTTCCTGGCTGAACTCAAATTAGTTGAAGAAACCGTTTATAAGGAAGCTCAAGTTTTAGAACTACTAAAAACCGATTTACAAAACCATTTTAGTACTCTTGAAAAATCGCATGAAGCTTCACGAAACGCGCTTAATCAAATTCGACAGACAGCGGCCTATTTAGGCGAACCTAACATGAAATCTACAGATCAAACAGATCGGACAGGAGCCCAAGAACGTGTAGGTGTATTCGTTGATGTGCAAAATATGTTCTATGCTGCGAAAGATCGGTTTGAACGCAGAGTCGATTACATTAAACTCCTTGACTTGATCGTTGGACCGCGAAAACTCCTGGCCGCCTACGCCTATATTGTTCAGATCCCTGAAATCAAGCAATTTAATTTCATTTCTTTATTAGAACATAACGGCTACACAATTCGTAGTAAAGACTTGCGCCTGCGCGGAGACGGTTCCGCAAAAGGCGATTGGGATGTCGGAATCGCTGTAGATGTGGTTTCTATGCTTGGCACGTTAGATGTTGTTATTTTAGCCAGCGGTGATGGGGACTTTTGCCCACTCGCGGAACTCATTAAACAACAACATAAGCGGATAGAGGTAGTCGCATTTGAGCACAACACGTCCATGGATTTGCAAGCAGTGGCAGACCAATTTTTCCCGATAGGTGAAGAATTATTGATGTAATTGCAGGTTTTCTGAGAAAAAGTTGCGTTTTATAGTAAAGCATATAATTACTTGGACATTTCTGTAGCATAACCTGTTAGGTTGTGCAGAAACGTAGCACAACCTAACAGGTTATGCTACAATACACGCAGTCCGTAAAATTATGTTCTTTTTTGATTGTGCCTCAATGTTTGATTGCTCACAGTTACGTTTTTCCTCATGTAAACCTATCCGCCACAGCTTATTACTCTTTCTTCTTTTCATTATTCTGCTTTCTATTGCCCAACCAGAATGGATACCAGCGGAAAATGTGCCCGTATGTACAGCTAAAGCTGATCAACATTTCCCTGTGTTAACAACTGATGGTAAGGATGGTGTTATTGTTGCTTGGCGTGATGCGCGCAACGGTAACTATGATATCTATGCGCAAAGTATTAGCAGCAAAGGTGATATGGTCTGGACGCCCGACGGTATCGCTGTCTGTGATCACGAAGCACCTCAAAGTAGCCCTGCTATTGTTTCTGACTTGAAAGGTGGCGCAATTATCGTTTGGGGAGATACACGAAACGGTACGCAAGACAGTTACGCACAACGGATTGATGCTGATGGCAAAAAAATGTGGAATCCTGATGGTGTTGAAGTTTGTACGGATGCCGCTTTGCAAGATGATTTTACCGTTATGCCAGATGGAAACGGCGGTGTGATCGTTGTGTGGGAGGATTGGCGAACTGGTAATCAAGACATCTACGCCCAAAAAATTTCAGCTGAAGGAAAAGCAATTTGGAAAGAGAATGGGATTCCTGTGTATAGTGGTGAAGGAGACCAGTATGATCCTGCCATAATCAGTGATGGCGTGGGCGGATTCATCGTTGTGTGGTGGGATATCAGCACACCAGACTGGAACATCTTCGCGCAACGGATTGATAGTAAAGGAAACAAGGTGTGGGATTCACCTGTCCCTGTTTGCACTGCACAAGGTAATCAAGGCGGACCAACTATCGTTACCGATGGAAATGGTGGCGCATTTTGTGTGTGGTCGGACTATAGAAACGACCCGAATTTTTTTACAAAAGCTCAACTCTATGCACAGCACATAGCCTCAGATGGCACAACCTTATGGCAAAAAGATGGTATATCGATTTGTGAATTGCTCGTCAATCAACAACAAGCGAATTGTATCAGCGATGATGAAGGTGGATTCATCGTTGTGTGGTGGGATGATCGGGATGTTTTTGCTGACATCTACGCCCAGCGCGTTAATGTCAAAGGTAAAGTTATATGGAATAAGGATGGTGTGCCCGTCTGTACAGAGGGAGGCGTCCAACAAATTCCCATGCTTGTTTCTGATGGTGCAGGCGGCGCAATAGCCTATTGGCTCGACTATCGAGAGGATTTTGGGAATATAACGGAAGATGCTATCTATGCACAACGGATTGGTGCAAATGGGGTGCCGCTTTGGAAAGAGAACGGCGTACCGGTCTGTACTGCAAATAAAGAACAGATTACACCCGGAGCAGTGTCTGCAGGGGTTGGTAGCGCAATTGTGGTTTGGAGTGATGCCCGCGGCGATGATTACGACATTTATAGCCACCGTGTCCACTAATACAACGTTGAATGTCTGTTGAACGGATTTGACAACGCCTACCTTGCATGGTATTATAACTATAGTTTGGACAGTTTCTATCCGTTCACGTTGCGTTTTCAACAGAAAGTCTATTTTTGGACGAGTTTCGAATATGAGTGGAAACCCGAGAAAATGCGGCACGCCAGCGGAGTGCTATGTGCGGAACACGGACCGCTCCGAATGAAGATTAAAAAATAAATTGGGTAATTTGGCGAGGTTAGGAAACCTCGCCAGCAGCAGGGTACGCGTGTTTCATGCGGACAGAAAATTACCGAATTAATAAATTAATCTTCATCTGGAACAAAGAGGGTTTCCGTTTTGATTTGATAATATAAGAGGTGAACTAATTTCTTATATTAACCCACGTCTGAAAAAATTGTCCAAACTATAGTCACTTTAAAAAATAAGCGTAAAAAAACTTTGAAGGAGGCAATCAGATGCCACATCCCAATGATCCGCCGCCTGCGGTTGAAGCCGATACATTCGCTCGTTTTCAAGCTCCCGTGCTGTTGGTAACTTATGAAGGTAACAAAAAGGTGAATATCACCGGCATAGAGAAGTTCGATCTGTTGACGTCTGCAGGGACGATCCCGAAAATCAATATCGTTTTCAGTCTGCTGGCAGATGCGGCTGACAAGTTAGGTGCTGCTTTGTATATGAACAGGGAAATAGAAGAGCTAGAGCTGCGCACGCATAGGGATCCGAAGAAACGTAAGAAAGTGAGAGGTGTCCGCCCGATGCGCAAAATTGCGGGTAAGAAGGTGAAAGTGACGATGCGAAATGGACACGTGCTTTACGGTACCCCGATGGAATACAACCAATTCAACTTCACAATGCAGGTGAGAGAGCAGTTGGTGTTGGTGTATCGGCACGCGGTGTATGCAGTAGAAATTGTGGAAGAATCTTAGCAGGAGGCGTGTTGCCGCCTGCGTTTGTGTTCCACCTTTTAGAACGTGAGTTCGGTAAAAGTTTGTGCTACAGCTGATTTCCCTATTTTAGAGTTTTAGATGGTGAGAATAGGGAAAAACACCATAAGCGTCAATTTAGCGTTGATTTAAAAGCAGCAGGCACGCTCTGCGGGGAATGCCTAAAGACGAATGCGCGTATGGCATTCGCC
>JAPPES010000125.1 GCA_028824125.1 Candidatus Poribacteria bacterium | reverse complement strand
TCAGACCTTGGTGTTATGACAAACATTTCGATTAAACTTATATAATGTCTATTATTTATTGGAATTGGTATTATGTGGATTTCAAACACACCCTGAATATAAGAGGCGCAATGAATTGCGCGACTACAAACGCCGCTAACCTTAAGAAAATGTAAAGGTATTTTTAGATTTTACTATAAAGACAACAGACACAATTTTCAAAGGAGTTTAAATTACATGAAAATATTAAACATCGTCCTGGCTTTTGGACCACTAATCTCTACATTCTATCTATTAACTTTTTTGTCTGCAACTGCTCTCTCTCAAAGTCACATACGCTTGGGTTTACCTGCAGGTGCAAAAGCACGTCTCGGAAAAGGCAGAATACATCAGATAAAGTATTTTCCCGATGGCAAACGTCTGGCTGTCGCGACTTCCATTGGCATCTGGATTTATGATGTTCAAACAGGAGAAGTACTTGACCTGCTCACAGGACATACGGAGCCGGTTACGTCTATAGTATTCAGTCCAGATGGCGAAACTTTTGCTTCTGGGAGTAAGGACAACACTATTCGATTATGGGACACACGCACGAGTAAACCTAAGTCTACCTATGTTGCGTATAAGCACCAAAAGGGTGTCGCAAGGGGTGTTAATTTATTAGCGTTTAGTCCTTCCGGGAAAACACTCACCAGTAACGGTGATATTTGGGTGATCAAGATTTGGGATTTACTAACAGGAAATGTCATACAAACTTTCAGTTCTGATGTGAACCCACTAAGCGCAATGACATATTCTCCTGATGGTGCAATGCTCCTCACCATTGGTAATTCTGAAAAATACGAGTCTTTGGTTGAATATTGGGATTCACAGACCGGTGATCATATAGAAGATGTTGTGATTGAAGCAAATTTCAATGCTGCAGCGATTTCACCTGATTGCAAGATTTTGGCTTGTGGCGGCGAAGATCCGCTTCAATTTTGGGATATAGAGACGGGTAAACTCTTAAGAAGCTACACAAAGTGGGTAGGAAATTTTGAGTCTATGGAGTTTTCATCCGATGGAAAAACTCTCATCACAGGTAGTTATTGGGACAGGGTTGATATTTGGGACGTTGGCACAGCAAAACTTCTAAAAAGCATGCGACATGCTGACACGGTCAATTCTGTAACGTACTCACCGGATGAAAAGACAATCGCAAGTGGAAGTGACGATGGCACAATCCGGTTCTGGGATGCCGCTACTGGCGATCAAATAAATATGATTACCGGACATACTTCCTCAAAAATCTATTCTGTAGCATATTCTTCTGATGGTAACACACTTGCTTGTGGGGGTGAGTCCAAAATTCAATGGTGGGATCCACTGACAGGTGAACATCTAAAAACGATCAAAGAACCGAGTTGTGATGTCCATTCAATTGCATATTCTTCGGATGCAAAGCTGCTTGCATCTGGTGGTACTTCTATGAAAGCGCGTTTGTGGGATGGGCAGACCGGACGGTTCCTCGGCAGTTTTAAGGGACATAAGGGCAGGGTTACTGACGCATATAAGTATCAGGTTTCTTCCGTAGCGTTTTCGCCCGATGGCAGGACGCTTGCAAGCGGAGGTGGGAAGAAGATGCCCAGAAATGCTGTCAAGAAAGCCAGTCGTGAGGACAATATGGTCTGTTTGTGGGAGATTCGTACAGGTGAATTATATCCGGTTGGTGAACGTTTGGCGATCTTTACCGAACATACGGACTGGGTCTCTGCAGTAGTATTTTCGCCTGATGGCACTACACTTGCCAGTGGTAGCCAAGACAGGACAATTCAACTTTGGGATATAAACACGCGCAGCCATTTGAAAACACTCATAGGGCACGAAGAGGGTGTTACCGCTATGGCGTATTCGCCAGATGGTAGCACACTTGTCAGTGGTAGTCAGGATGGGACTATTCGTTTATGGCACGCGCACACGGGCAACTTTATGCTTCCGTCAATTGAAGAAGCGGGACAAGTAACTTCTTTGGCATATTCTCCAGATGGGAATTTGTTTGTGAGTGGTAGTGAGGACAACAACGCTGTGCATGTCTGGAATGCACAGACTGGGAAACACCTGCAAACCTTTACCGGACATACACAGAGCGTCAATGCCGTTGTGTTTTCTCCAGATGGTGAAACGCTTGCAAGTGTGAGTTCCGATGGCACTATTCTTTTGTGGGATCTCACACAATTGGTAAGCGATCAATAGCTAATTTGTGCTGATAACTCCATTTCCATTATCCCTATTCAGTTTGTAATACCATTTCCAATTGACAAATTGCCATAATGAACTGTAGATCGGGTTAAGCGCAAGCGAAACCCATAGGCGTCAATTTAAGCACAAAATTGCTGAATTGTCTCTTGTAGGAGGGCTTTGTCCGCCCGATTTTCTTCTCGTAGGAGCGACCTCCTGGTCGCGACCAGGAGGTCGCTCCTACAAAATGTAAGAGGCACAATGAATTGCACGACTACGAACGGTCTATTTCTTTAAGAGTGGTTATTTTTTAGAATGGTATAATGAACTGTAGGTAGGGTTGAGCGCAAGCGAAATTATGCTACATAATCATTTAGAAATGGTATAATACCAAATTAACTTGACGCCAATCCATCGCAAAATACGCCAAATCAACGGGACCAATGCCATTGGGCGAATACGCGTATGGTATTCTCCGTGTAGTATTCTGCATTGGTTAGGATACCGCACCCGCCCAAATGCCAAACGCGCATTTGGCGTTGATTCACCGTCCGGAAAAAGATAAATCCCGTTAATTTGGCATAAGTTGGACAGAGGCAACCCAATAGATCGTATTCATAAGACTGATAATTTTTCTGAAAAATATAATTATTCATTTTTTTAAACCCTCACCTTGTAAACCTCCCTCTTTCTATTAAAACCGAATTAGAAATTTGTCTATGCACAACGATTTGATAACTCTCAATGACCTCACAGATGCCGAACTTATTCGGCTTGTCCAAGATCGTGATGAAGCGGCATTTGCGGAACTCATGTCCCGCTGGACACCACGGATTTGGCGTATCGTTGTCTCAAAATCAAGGCAACACCGGGATGCGGAAGAAATTCATGCTAATATCTGGATGGCAGTGTGGGAAAATATACGGGGTCTCCGGAAAATAGATAGTTTTGGCGCATGGTTGCGGCAAATTGCATATAACGCTTGTAACAGATATTATTCTTCTCACCGCCGTTCGCGTGAGGAAATCCTACAGAGCGATGCAGATTTAGCCGCACATATTGATCAAGATGCCCCGACACATTATCAGAAAACACAATTACGCGCAGATGCCAGAGAGGCAGTGCATCACCTTCCACATCGGGTACGTACCATCGCTGTCCTGTACTATCTTGAATCATGGAGTGTCAAAGACATTGCGCAAAAACTTAACTTAGCTATAGGCACAGTCAAAACCAGATTAAGAGAAATCCGTTCACTCCTACGGAAGGAGTTTGGCGTTGAACCTCAACAAGGAGACGTTATGTTGTCAGAGTCCGTTCTATCGCACAATCATGAACATTACATCAGCAACTATCTACCGAAAGGAGCTATAACACGGTTCGGCAAAGGTCATGTATTTGATTTTGCATATTCACCAGATGGCACCCAACTTGCTGTAGCAAGCACAATCGGTATCTGGCTGTATGATGCGCAAACAGGTGAAGAAATCAATTTCTTAACTGGACATACTTATTATGCCAGTGGCGTTGTTTTCAGTCCTGATGGAAAGACACTTGCGAGTTTAAGTAGTTGGAACGACCACACCATTCGTTTATGGGATCCCTCTACTGGCGAATCAAAAGCAGTACTCACAGGACATACAGAGGAGATATATTCTCTTGTTTTCAGTCCTGATGGTAAAACGCTGGCAAGTGCTGGTGTAGACAAAAGCATCTGTCTATGGGATGGTGTCACAGGTGAACTAAAAACGACTCTCATAGGACATACGGATCAGGTCAAGACGTTAGCGTTCAATCCAGATGGTAGCACACTCGCAAGCGGCGGTAGTGATGAAGTCATCCGATTTTGGGGTGTTTCTACGGGTGAACTACAGTTAACCTTCGCTGCACACGCAAATACGGTTAATTCTCTGATGTATTCTCCAGATGGAGAGGTCCTTGTCAGTCAAGGTGGAGATAACAATGTCTGTCTATGGAATGCACGGACTGGTGAATTTCTGCGCATACTCACAACAAAAGACGCTTCTTCGTACGGCCTGAATATTGACTTTTCAAAAGATGCAAAAACGCTTGTGAGTGTGAATTCCGATGAAACTGTCCGATTGTGGAACCCCCATACCGGTGAGCAACTGAAAACAATTAAAAAAAGTGGAAAGTTTAGGGTTGTGCAGTATTCTCCTGATGGTAAAATATTTGCATGTAGTGACGACAGAAAAGAAACAGTCCTACTATTTGACGCTGATACGGGAGAATTATTACAGGATCTGGAAATACCCGGGCATGACAAATGGATCAGTTGTTTTCGGTTTTCGCCGGATGGACGTACACTTGCCGTTTCCATCGGGTCTGAGATAAGTTTCTGGGCTGTGGATACCGGTGAGCTTGAAAAGACAATTACTGGATATTCTGAGGTTGTAGGTCATGTAGTATATTCTCCTGATGGGAGGACATTAGCAAGCTTAGACGAAATCCTCCGTATTTGGGATGTAAACACGCAGAAACTTGTCAAGACGATTGCACCTAAAAGTTCAATATCTATAATGGCATATTCGCCGGATGGAGAGACACTCGCTTGCGGAACTCATGACAACACAATACTGCTGTGGCGTGTTGGTACGTGGGAACACAAGGCAACCTTTGAAGGACATACGAAAAACGTCTCATCAGTAGCTTTTAGTCCTGATGGAAAAACACTTGCCAGTGGAAGCAGGGACAAAACAATCCGCTTATGGAACTCACACACCGGGGAACTTTTAAATACTCTTACTGGGCATACAGATTGGATTGACGATCTGTTGTTTTCACCGAACGGCTCCACAATTGCAAGTGGTGGTTCGGATGGAACAATTCGCTTTTGGGATGTTGCCACAGGCAAACTTTTAAGAACTATTGACACAGAGTCAGACCATACTATAGATTCTGTTGCGTATTCGCCTGACGGAATGACACTTGCATGTACCGGGGAGAACGGTGCTGATGGCATCCGTTTTTGGGATGTTACAACCGGTGAACTCCTACAAACCGTTGACGTGGAGGCGGGTGCGTATTCTGTAGTGTATTCCCCGGATGGAAGCACATTTGCCAGTGGTGGAATGGGTGAACTCTCTGTTTGGGATGTCGCTACTGGCAAACTCCTAAAAACTTTTACAGGTCATATAGACCCTGTCTATTCTGTAGTCTATTCTCCAGATGGACGGACACTCGCCAGTGGATGCCGAGACAGTACTGTGATTTTGTGGGATTTTACAAAGTAGAATTTATACACCATAAAATGAAGATTAGGAGGACATGAACAGGCAAAACCGCAACACCATACAGTGGAGACTTCCCCATTAGCAATTTATCTATGCACAACGATTCGATAACTCTCAATGACCTCATAGACGCAGAACTTATCACGCTTGTTCAAAACCGTGATGAAGCGGCATTTGCGGAACTCATGTCCCGTTGGACGCCGCAGATTTGGCGTATCGTTGTCTCAAAATCAAGGCAACACCGGGATGCGGAAGAAATTCATGCTAATATCTGGATGGCAGTGTGGGAAAATATACGGGGTCTCCGGAAAATAGATAGTTTTGGCGCATGGTTGCGGCAAATTGCATATAACGCTTGTAACAGATATTATTCTTCTCACCGCCGTTCGCGTGAGGAAATCCTACAGAGCGATGCAGATTTAGCCGCACATATTGATCAAGATGCCCCGACACATTATCAGAAAACACAATTACGCGCAGATGCCAGAGAGGCAGTGCATCACCTTCCACATCGGGTACGTACCATCGCTGTCCTGTACTATCTTGAATCATGGAGTGTCAAAGACATTGCGCAAAAACTTAACTTAGCTATAGGCACAGTCAAGACCAGATTAAGAGAAGTCCGCTCACTCCTACGGAAGGAGTTTGGCGTTGAACCTCAACAAGGAGATATTATGTCGTTAGAATCTGTTCAATTGTCAAATAATAAAAAAATTATTGAAGGTTACCTACCGAAAGACGCAATAACAAGGTTCGGAAAAGGCTATGTATTTGATTTTGCATATTCGCCAGATGGCACCCGCCTTGCTTTAGCAAGTACAATTGGTGTCTGGCTGATCGATGTCCCAACCGGTGAAGAGCTCAATCTGTTAACTGGACATACTGGTCATTTAAGTGGACATACTTATTATGTCAGTGGCGTTGTTTTCAGTCCTGATGGTAAAACACTTGTAAGTTTTTGTAGTTGGGACTACAACGACGACGATACTACTCATTTTTGGGATGCCGTCACTGGTGAATCTAAAGCAGTACTTACAGGGGGGACAGATCCTTTTGTTTTTAGTCCAGATGGTAAAACGCTGGCAAGCAGCGGTGGTGGAGTAATCCATTTATGGGATGGTGCCACAGGTGAACCAAAAGCAACTCTCAAAGAGCACACAGCTCCAGTCACGACGTTAGCGTTCAATCCAGATGGTAGCACACTCGCAAGCGGCGGTAATGATGAAGTCATCCGATTTTGGGATGTTTCCACTGGTGAGCTACAGTTAACTTTCGCAGCACATGCAAATACTGTCAATTTTCTGAAGTATTCTCCAGATGGAGAGGTCCTTGTCAGTCAAGGTGGAGATAACAATGTCTGTCTATGGAATGCACGGACTGGTGAATTTCTGCGCATACTCACAACAAAAGACGCTTCTTCGTACGGCCTGAATATTGACTTTTCAAAAGATGCAAAAACGCTTGTGAGTGTGAATTCCGATGAAACTGTCCGATTGTGGAACCCCCATACCGGTGAACAACTGAAAACAGTAAAACAGGATAGAGAGCTTGAGAAAGTGCAATATTCTCCGGATGGTAGAATATTTGCATGTAGTGAGTGTTATGGAGAAGCAACAGTCCTACTATTTGATGCTGACACGGGAGAGTTATTACATGATCTCAAAATGCCTGCTGGACATGCAGAATGGGTTACTGATTTTCTATTTTCACCAGATGGGCAGACACTTGCCGTCAAAACCTGTGATGAAATATATTTCTGGGATGTAAATACAGGTGAACTTGAAAAGACAATTACCGGATATTCTGATGTAGTAAGTAGTGTAGCATACTCTCCTGATGGGAAAACATTAGCCAGCTTAGACGATATCGTGCGTATTTGGGATTTAGATACGCAGAAACTTGTCAAAACACTTTCTTTAAAAAGTTCAATAAGGACAATCGCGTATTCGCCTGACGGAGAGACACTCGCTTGCGGGACTCGCCGCGATAACACAATAGTACTATGGAATGTTAGCGAGTGGAAAAAAAGAGGAGTACTCAAAGGACATACAAATGGTGTGTCCTCGCTGGCATTTAGTCCAGATGGGCAAACACTCGCCAGCGGAAGTTGGAACGGAACGATCCGATTGTGGAATGCCAACACAGAAGAAAACTTAAAAACCTTTGATAGATATGCATCAAGTGTTCACACAGTTTTATTTTCACCGAATGGACAGATTTTAGCCAGTATTGAAGACGATGAAACTATTCGTTTTAGGCATGTTGCAACGGGTGAACTGTTGAATATTATAAAAATGGAAGCAGATGTTGATGTCCGTTCTATTGATTTTTCTCCTGATGGGACAACCCTTGTAACCGCAGACGACACCCTGAAAATCAAATTTTGGGAGGTTTCTACTGCACAGCAAAAATCTATCACACACTTAGAAGCAAAAGGTTATTATGCTGTTCTTTCACCAGATAGCAACACACTGGCAGTTGTTGAAGATGGAATACTTTTGTGGGATATTGCTACAGGAAAACTTCTGAAAACTTTGAAAGGACATATAGAAGGTATTAATTCTATAGTCTTTTCTTCAGATGGCAAAACGCTGGCGAGTTGCAGTAGAGACAGCACAGTAATTTTATGGGATTTAACGTAGTACGGATTATATACATCAAAACAGAAATTATAGTAAACATATAATTACTTGGACATTTCATTTCTGTAGCACAACCTGTTAGGTTGTGCTACAACACGCGCAGTCCGTTGGGTTTGCTAAACGTATAGACCAAAAGTATTCAGGTAATTCTAAAATCTACTATAGGAGGAATGAACATGCAAAAACCGCAACACTACACACAGTGGGGACTTCCCCCAGATGCCAAAAAACGCATCGGAAAAGGGGGGATAAATGAAATAAAGTATTTTCCGGATGGCACACGGCTCGCTGTTGCCAGCACAATAGGCATCTGGATTTACGATGTACAAACATGTAAACCCCTTGAACTGATTACGGGACACACAAGACCTATCAATTCATTGGTATTCAGTCCCGATGGAAGAACGTTTGCAACCGCGAGCGATGATAAAACCGCCCGTTTGTGGGATGCCAATACAGGACAACACAAAATAAGTTTCATCGGACATACCGAGGCTATCAACTCCGTCACGTTCAGTCCGGATGGCGAAAGATTTGCCACCGCGAGTGACGACAAAACGATTAGACTTTGGAATCTGCTCACGGGAGAACAGATAGCAAAACTTGAGGGGCATACGGAGATAGTATTGTCAGCGGAATTTTCACCAGATGGAACTGTACTTGCCAGCAGTGAAGCGTTTGGTGGAAAAGGCGGAATTTGGGTCTGGGATGCACACACCTACGAATTTCTAAAATTGTTTGAGGAAGATACGGATTGGGTAGAATATATCGTATACAGTCCTGATAGTAGCATGCTCATTAGTCGAGAAACTCGTGGAGAAGTTAATTTTTGGGATGCGAACACAGGCAAAAAGCTGAAAACGTGTGAAGTAGAAAGTTGGATGGGTGATTTTTCCCCCATTTCATTTGCTCCTGATGGACACTCATTCGCTACTGGAATAAAAAACGGTGATGTCTGCCTTTGGGATATTGGCACTGGAAGATTGCTGAAAAATTTTGAACATGAGGAAGATGTAGATTCTTCACCCTCTTCTGTAGCGTTTTCACCCGATGGCGAAACGATTGCTTGCGCAAGTGAGGATGGCACGATTCGGTTTTGGAAAGTAAACACCGGCAAAGTCTCAAAAACGATTACGAATCATACACCTCATCATTCTGCTACGCAAAAAACAGAGGGAACACAGGCACCATCTCAACGCACTTATTCTGTTGCATATTCTTCTGATGGAAACACGCTCGCGAGTGGCTATGGGACAGAAATTCATTTTAGAAACCCAGAGACCGGTGAAATCAAAACAACTATCACAGGTACACGGGAAAACGTCTGCTCAGTAATATATTCATCGGACGGTAAAATACTTGCAAGTGCTGAAGGGACAACAAAAGCGCGATTATGGGATACTCAAAACGGAAGATTCCTTGGTTCCTTCGTTGGGCATAAGGAAAGTATATCTGCAGTGGCGTTTTCGCCAGACGGTCGCATGCTTGCCACTGGCAGTGATGACAACACAATCCGCTTATGGGATGTCCGTATAGGTGAAGTGTATCTCATTGGCGAGCTGTTGTTTACACTCACTGAGCATACAGACAGTGTATGCACCGTAGCATTTTCTCCCGATGGAGACAACCTCGCCACAGGCAGCTGCGACAAGACAGTCCGATTGTGGGATGTCCGCACTGGAAATCACCTGAAAACCTTTACTGCTCACATAGGAAGTGTTTATGCGGTGGCATATTCACCCGATGGTAGCATATTCGCCAGCGGAAGTGAAGATGGAACGCTCTGCTTGTGGAACAGTCAAACCGGCGAATTGTTAGAAACTCTTAAAGGACAAACAAAGAACATATTTTCTGTTGCATTTTCTCCGAATGGTAGTTTGATAGCATGTGGGTACAATGGCGCAATTTACTTTTGGAACGTGCAAACAGGAAAATTACTCGATACCTATAAGGGACACACAGACGTTGTGGATAGTCTTGCGTATTCACCAGATGGCGAAACGCTTGCGAGTGGCAGTAAAGATGGCACAATTCTTTTATGGGACATAACAACGGTTACGAATAGATGAGTGTTATAAAATATTCAGAAAAATTTGCCATCAGACAAAAAATGTAGTATACTTAATAGTCGGAGAATTTAGATATTCAAATTAACCGGGGGTGGTTCATTTATTAGTTCATGGATCTGATGCCGTATTAGATCCTTGCATCACGATTGATTTCTCGCCGAATGTCAAGCGTACGTTCGGTGTTGATTTGATCCCACCCTGTCTCTATACACATTAGATTGTGCTATACATTTAGAAATCATGAACCATTCTTTTTTGTTTGGTAGGTTAGTTTCCAATGCACGCCTACCAAATGTTGTCACTTTTAGTAAAATCCGAAAATACATTCACATTTATTGATAGTTACAGATTACCTACAAGTTATTTCAAAGTCTCTTGTTATGTTCCGCTAAGATTTACCACGTCTACTTTGCGTCTATCCTGCTTTGTTGTCACTTAATTCGTTGTACCTATAAACTGAATTAGTATTTGATAAGGGTTTACCTCGCAATCTTGCCAAGATATATTCTTGGCTATCCCATCTAAAATTTGAAGAATCAAGGCTAAAATTCGAAACTTATACAGATCAATATCACGGCTTACAATACGAGTTGGGAAAACTTATAAATTCCAAAGGAATTTGTATCAGTAATGGAACAAAATGTATGTATAGGTTGAGTTGGATTATGCCGCGTTGATGATATTTTATATTAAGCCGTACTATAACCTTGTTTGAGTGAAAATATCCATGCGTACAAAACAAAATACGCACAAAATGGAGGATTGTTTAATGAAAACACTGATTTCTTTATTTATTCTGTACCTCGCCATTTCTATGTTTTGCTGTCCATTTATTTTCGCACAAGAGTATATAAGTGGTTATTTACCTGAAGGTGCAAAAGTCCGCATTGGAAAAGGATCGGTCAATGATATTGCATTCTCTCCAGACAACACGCAACTTGCTGTAGGGAGTTCAATAGGTATATGGATATATGATAGACAATCTGGAAAAGAACTTGCTTTGCTAACAGAACATACGAGTCGTGTTTCTTCAGTATGTTTCAGTGCAGATGGAACCCAGCTGGCAAGTGGTAGTTACGACCACACAATCATGTTGTGGGATCTCCAATCAAGTGAAATCATAGCAACCCTAAGCGGACATACAGGAAGCGTTTATTCAGTTGCATTCAGTCCTGATGGTAAAACTCTCGCAAGTGGCAGTTCCGACAGCACCATTCGGTTGTGGGATATTCACACAGGTAAAATTAAGACAACGCTAACAGGTCATAAAAGGAGTGTTTATTCAGTTGCCTTTAGTCCAGATGGAAACACATTGGTAAGTGGCAGCAGAGATGAATTTATTCGGTGTTGGGATGTAAAGACTGGCGAACCAATACGAACTATTGCTGGACATGTAGACAGAGTTTCTGGTGTTATCATTTCTCCTGATGGAGAAAAACTTGCAAGTTATGGTTACGATGAGAAAATACATGTATGGAATGCAAAAACGGGTGAATTCCTAACGTCTCTTGTACCAAACTACGAAGGTGTCAATACAGATCGAGAACGTATATATTCAATTGCATTTTTTTCGGACAGTCATACACTGATATCTGGAAGTAATGATGGAACGATTCGAGTATGGGATATCAACAAAAAGCAGATAAAATTCACCCATAATGGAAATGGGCGTAGAACCTATACGGTGAAATTCAATCCTAAAGGAAATACTTTTGCAAGCTACGGTTCTGATAATACTATAGGTATTTGGGATATTGCTACGGGTAAACTTGTGCAAACTTTTAATGGACACACCGTAGGATCAGTTGGGTTTGCAATGTATGCATCACATGGGCGAACTCTTGCATGTTTATTATCTACAGGTGATTTTCAACTGTGGGATACAAACACACATACGCTTATAAAAACTGTTAACACTGAACTAAATAGAATTACCTGCACAGCCTATTCACCAGATAATGTGACCTACGCCTGTGGGAATTCTGAAGGCGCTTTAGCAATACTTGATGCAGATTCTGGTGAGCAATATCATATTATCATGGAGGCGCACACTGCTCGAATCACATCGGTTGCATTCAATGCTGACGGAAGTATACTCGCGAGTTGTGGTTATGACAAAGTAGTTCGTTTGTGGAGTGCCCATACTGGGAATTTAATAAATTCGTTCATAGGTCATGAACAAAACATCTATGATTTGGCATTCTCTCCATCTGGAAATATGCTGATAAGCGCAGGTAGTGGAACAATCAGAATGTGGGATGTTAGTACCGGTAAGACCGTGAAAACTATTGAAAATTTTGCCGATAGGATTAACAAGGTAGCATATTCACCTTCTGGAAATATGATTGTAAGTTCAAGTAGTGATGACATAATTCGTTTCTGGGATGCAAAAACCGGTGAGCATATAAAATCTATCACACCGAAGAAACCAACTATTTCTGTAGCGTTTTCACCAGATGGACGGACATTAGCCAGTTCACATCATGGGGAGACGAATCTTTGGGATCAAGGAGAGATCAACCTTTGGGATATAGATACAGGAGAACTAAAGAAAACACTTATAGGACATACTGAATATATAAGCACAATTGTCTTTTCCCCAGATGGTAAGACGTTAATGAGTAGTGGTAGTGATTGCACTATGATTTTTTGGGAAATTAATCCATGGTAGTTTTATTAGACATTGTTCATTTTGATCGTTTCAAAGGAGTTGACCTTCATGAGTAAAAAGCATCTGGTTCGCTTGATGTTGCTTGTATTTTTTGTAACGTATTTAATTTTCATGCAAAACGCTTTTTCCGATGAATATACGCGCTGGGGTTTGCCGACAGATGCTGTAGCACGTTTTGGGAAAGGCAAAATATATAACGTTAAGTATTTTCCTGATGGAGACAAAATCACTGTAGCAACAACTGTTGGCACCTGGATATATGATGTGCGGACAGGAGAAGAAATTGATCTGCTACCAGCACATCTTGCATACGTTAGAACCGTAGCTTTTAGTTATAATGAAAAGATGTTTGCTATCGGAAGAAGCGATGGCATAATTGAGTTATGGGATGTACACACGGGTCAGAAAATATCTACACTTGTTCAACATACTCGCACTGTTAATTCAATTACATTTAGTCCTAATGGAAAGGTATTCGCGAGTGCAAGTAGCGACGGTACAATTCTGTTATGGGATATACACACAGGTGAACCTATAAAAACACTCTTTGGACATGAAGAAATAGTATATTGTGCGGCATTTTCACCGGACGGAAAAACAATTGCAAGTGGAGCAGCAGACCAGACATTACGATTTTGGGATGCAACTACCGGTGAACAACAGGATATTATCCATGTTCCAGATGCTTGGGTGAAAACTGTTGCATTTTCCTCAGACGGCAAAATAGTTGCATGTGCAGGAAACCATGCTAAGGTATATATTTATCATGTTGCTACAGGAGAACACTTAAAAACCTTGACTGGACATAGTCATTTTATCAACTCTGTTGTTTTCGCACCCGATGGGCGGACAATCGCGAGTGCAAGTAGCGACGGTACAATTCGGCTTTGGGATATCAACACTGGCAACTTACTTAAAACACTATATCACCAAGGACCCATTTCAACATTAACATATTCACCAAATGGCACAGTGCTTGCCAGTGGAAGTTCCGCTGGCACGGTACGGTTCTGGAACAGTAACGATTGGACACTCTCAAAAACCATCACTGGACATACGTATCGGTTACATTCAATTGCGTATACCCCAGATGGCAACACCATCGCCAGTGGGGACGGTGTAAAACTGCAATTGTGGGATTTACATACAGGCGATCTTCTCAAAACCATCACGGGTTATCGCACTTTTTTCTATGCTGCGGCTTTCTCTCCTGATGGGAATACAATCGCAAGCGGACGTAATCTCACATCTGTGAGCAAAATTCGCTTATGGGATGTGCAAACAGGAAGGTTTATGGGAAGCTTCGGTGATGGAAGATCCAATGCGACATCTATCGCCTATTCTCCGAATGGTGACACACTTGCTACAGGCTACCATGACGGTAGCATCCGGTTATGGGAGATTCATACTGGTGAACAACCACTTATCGGGGATCTGCTAAATACGCTTGAGGCACATGCAGAGTCTGTGAATTCCATCGTGTTTTCCCCAGATGGAAACATACTTGCAAGCGGAAGTTCCGACAACACTATTATGTTGTGGGATTCCAACACTGGCAAACACTTAAAAACGTTCAACAAACACACAGACAATGTTTATGACATTGCATTTTCACCAGATGGCACAAGTTTGATAAGTGGTGGAGAGGAAAACATTATATACGTGTGGGATGTGAAAACAGGCAAATTACGTTTACCCCCAATCACGCATAATGGTGATGTCACATCTCTCGCGTTTTCACCTGATGGAAGCACTTTTGCAAGTGGCAGCTACTTTGATTTAGTTTTTCTATGGGACGCAAAAACGGGAAAGAAAATACACACCTTTGTTGGGCATATTTCAAGGATCACTGACGTCATGTTTTCCCCTGATGGGAAAACACTTGGTAGCAGTAGCTACGATGGTACAATACTTATTTGGGACCTTGAAAAAGCTTTTAATAGATAGACGGTTTTGTTCAAAAAGGAGTCTTTCAATGAAAAATGCTGGTTTATTACTATTTCCAATTATCTTCATGTCTTTACAGTTGCATTCTGTTAGTTTTGCTCAAGATTATATCAGAAACTATCTGCCTGAGGGTGCTATCGCGCGTTTCGGGAAAGGGTATGTCTTTAATTTTGAATATTCACCAGACAGCACCCGACTTACTGTTGCAAGCACAATCGGTGTTTGGCTATATGACACACAAACTTATGAGGAGCTGCACCTGCTAACTGGACATACAGATTATGTTACAGGTGTATTTTTTAGTCCAGATGGGAAAACACTCGTCAGCCAAAGCGGTGATGGCGAATGGTCTCCTGCAGAGACAAAACTATGGAATGTCCCTTCTGGTGAACTGATTGCGACCCTTATAGATCAGAAAATAAAAATCAACGACATCGTCTTCAGCCCGGATGGAGGAACACTTGCAATAGCAAGTAGCGACAATACCATCCGATTATGGAATGGTGTCACCGGCGAGCCGAAAGCAACCTTCACAGAACATGGATGTAAGGTTTTAAAGTTTAGTCCTGATGGAAGCAGACTTGTAGGCGGTAGCGGTGAAGTCATCCGTTTTTGGAATATCGCCACAGGTGAACTTCAGTTGACTTTCGCAGCACACGCAAATTCCATAGATGCTCTGCAATATTCCCCGGATGGTAAAATTCTTGCAAGCCACGGAGGAGATAACAATGTGTGTTTATGGGATGCTGATACCGGTGAATTTTTGCGTAATTTCAGAGAAGATACAAGTGAGATCTCTTCTATTGACTTTTCAAGTGATGGTAAAACGCTTGCTGTCGTGAATTCCGATGGAACACTTATCTTATGGAATAGCCAGACAGGTGAAAAAATCAAAACTATTACATCGGAAACAAAGTTGAATTTTGTGGAACATTCTCCAGATGGTAACACTTTTGCTTGTGATGAAGGTGAAGATGGAACAATGCTACTGTTTGATGCCAAGGCAGGAGAGTTATTACGGACTGTCAAAATGTCTGGAATACGAACAAGTGTTAACGATTTTCGGTATTCACCCGATGGGAGTACGCTTGCTGTTTCCAACGGGTTTGACATCTATTTTTGGGATGTGAATAGCGGGGAACTTCAAAACACAATCACCGGATATTCTGAGGTGGTTGGTGATGTGATATATTCTCCGGACGAGAAAACATTAGTAAGTTTTGACTACATTGTTCGTATTTGGGATATAGAAAATCATAAACTACAGAGAACGATAGAAACTAATAGCCATGTATCTGCAATTGCATATTCTCCAGATGGACAAACAATCGGTATTGGAACTTACGATAATACAATTCTACTTTGGGATGTTAGCCAATGGGATAATAGGGCGACTCTCAAAGGACACACCGAAGGAGTCACCTCGGTAGTATTTAGTCCAGATGGGCAAACGCTTGCCAGTGGAAGTTGGGACAGGACAATCCGTTTGTGGAATCAGCGCACTGGGGAACTCTTAAATACGCTAACAGGACATAAAGAAGGTGTTCATGACATGGTATTTTCACCGAACGGCATAACACTTGCAAGTGGGCGGTTGGGACGGAACAATTCGCTTTTGGAATGTATCCACAGGCAAACTTTTAAGAACTATTGACACAGAGTCAGATAATAGTATAGATTCCGTTGCGTATTCACCTGACGGAATGATACTTGCATGTACCGGGGATAACGGTGCTGATGGTATCCGTTTTTGGGATGTTACAACCGGTAAACTCCTAAAAACAATCGAGGTGGAACCAGGGGCGTATTCTTTAGCGTATTCACCAGATGGCAGGACACTTGCCAGTACCGGTTATGGTGAAATCTCTTTTTGGGATGTTGCAACGGGAAAATTTCTGAAAACTCTGAAAGGACATATAAGCGCTGTCAATTCTGTAGTTTTTTCTTCCGATGGTAAAACCCTTGCGAGTTGCAGTAGAGACAGCACGGTAATTTTGTGGGATTTAACTGAGTAAACTTACAACCAAACAGAGGTATTGATGATATGAACAGAGAAAACCGACCACCCTACACACAATGGGGGCTTCCCCCAGGTGCAAAAGCACGTCTCGGAAAAGGCGCAATTGGAATGCTCCAGTACTCGTCAGATGGCACACAGCTTGCTGCTATTGGTGCTATTGGTATCTGGTTATACAATGCACATACCCGCGAAGAAATTGCTTTTATGAGAGTTGGGGACGTTCACGGTTCAATGCCACTCCCACTTTCTTGGGCTGGTACAACGCTTGTCACGCTAAATTGGGATGAAACAATTTCGCTATGGGATACTGACAGGGGACAACGTCAAATTACCTTTATAGATAATATAGAAGACATTTACGATGTAGCACTTTCACCAGATGGCACTACGCTTGTCACTGCTGGGCGGGATAAAACCGTTCGTTTTTGGGATTGCCGTACACGTCGGTTGCGTTTTGCAGCTGTTGGGCATACAGAAAAAGTCAACGCGTTAGCATTTTCCTCGGATGGTAAGGTTCTTGCAAGCGGTGGTGATGACAAAACTATCCGGCTGTGGGACGCCCAAAATGGTAGACATCTTTCCACCCTCTCAGCAGATCAAACTGACATCTGGATGTTGGAATTTTCTCCCAACGGTATTATTCTGGCCAGCCGAAGTACAGACAAAACAATCTGCTTATGGGATGTGACAACAGGCGAGAAGCGGGAGACCTTTACAAATCTGGGCAATCTTGGTCATTTTAAATTTTCACCGGATGGCACTCTGATCGCCAGTGGGAGCAACGATCATACCGTTCGGATATGGAATGCAGATTCAGGTACTGAACACACAAGACTCACAGGGCACACAGCCTCAGTTTGGGGTATAGCGTTTTCACCCGATGGCACGACAATTGCCAGTTCCGCAGCAGATAACACAATTCGGTTCTGGAATCTTGCTGACGGCACCGAAAAAGGAATCATTACTGGACATGTGGGATGGGTACATTCCGTTGCTTTCTCACCTGATAGCAGCCTTCTCGCAATCGGAGGGAATCATAAAACACCTTTCTTGTGGGATTTGGATACCTATACTGAATCCACACCTTTTGACAGTCATCTCGGTTCCATTGATGAGGTTGTATTTTCTCCAGATGGCACAACGCTTGCAAGTGCCAGTCGAGATGAAAGGATTTTTTTGTGGGATATGGACACTAAAACCCAACGAGCAATCTTGCAAGGGCATTCAGATATGATTCGTTCATTGGCGTTTGCGCCCAATGGCACAACTCTCGCCAGCGGCAGTGATGATGAAACTATCCGATTATGGGATATTGATACCGGTAACCAATTTGCACTCTTAACGGGGCATACTAATTGGATTGGCACCGTTGCATTTTCACCCGATGGTAGAACCCTTGCCAGTTGTAGTGCTGATGGAACAGTTCGCTTATGGAATGCTAACACAGGACATCGGCTAACTGTTCTTGAAGGACATACTGATGTTGTTTTTTCTGTGGTATTTTCACCAGATGGTAGAATTCTCATCAGTGGAGGTACGGATGAAACTATTCGGTTTTGGGATATGCATTCCTGTCAGCATCTTTCAACATTGACTGTACCGAGTCATGTTGATGCATTGGCATTGTCTCCAGATGGAGGAACCCTTGCAAGTGCTGGCCAGGATGGAAAAGTCCGAATATGGGATCCACACACCGGCAATCAACGGGCGGTCCTCAGCGGACACATTGCTGACGTTGATACTTTGGCATTCAGTCCTGATGGAAGAACGCTTGCCAGTGGTAGTGATGACGGCACAGTGATTTTATGGGATTTCACACAATTAATTCATAAACCAAATCAGAGGTATTGATAATATGAATATAGAAAATCCACCACCCTACACACAATGGGGGCTTCCCCCAGGTGCAAAAGTACGTCTTGGAAAAGGTGGCCTTGAAGAGGTACGATATTCACCAGACGGAACACAACTTGCCGTCACAGGTTTGATCGGTATTTGGTTATACGATGTCCATACTTACAAGGAAATTGCGCTTCTCCAGCAAGGTCAGGATCAAGGCGCGGACACACTCCCGTTTTCGTGGGAAGGCACAACCCTTTTCACGCAAAATTGGGATGACACTATTTCATTTACATTATGGGATACGCAAATCGGACAACGCCAAATTACCTTGAGGGAGCATACAAAGGATATTCAGAATATTATTCTCTCACCAGACGGCACAACCTTTGCCTCTGTCGGATGGGATAAGGCAATCCGGTTTTGGGATAGTCGTACAGGTCGTTTACGTTCTACTGTTATAGGGCATACAGAGCCAATCATGACGTTAGCATTTTCAGCAGATAGTAAAACTCTTGCCACTGGGGGTTTTGACCACACTATTCGACTTTGGGATGTCAGCGATGGCAGCTGTCTTTCCACACTCACTGGGCATGAAGATGATATTAGACATCTTGCGTTTTCTCCAAACGGTATTATTCTTGCCAGCAGAAGTCAGGATAAAACCGCATGTTTGTGGGATGTTTCTACCGGTGAAAAGGTGGTAACTCTCTTGACAGATATTGAAGAGTACGGGAAAACGGTATTTTCACCAGATGGCACTCTTATCGCAACAAATTGTGATGATCATTCCCTACGGATATGGAATGCTGATACTGGTATAGAACACACCCGGCTCATAGGACATAAAGCGTTAGTTTGGGATATAACGTTTTCACCGGATGGCAAAACGCTTGCAAGTGTCAGTGAGGATAGCACTATCCGGTTTTGGAATGTAAACAGTGGCACCGAAAAGGGAGTCATCACTGGCCATGCGAGATGGAGCAATTATCTTGATTTCTCACCCGATGGAACTTTACTTGCAAGCAATACAAGTGATAATATTCTTCATTTGTATGATATGAATACTTATATAGAATCTGCCTCTTTTGACAGTCATGGTGATTACCTTGGACAGGTTGCGTTTTCTTCTGATGGTGAGATGCTTGCCAGTGCCAGTGATGAAAAAATTTTCTTGTGGCATGTCAACTCCGACACCCAAAGCGCAATCTTGCAGGGACATACAGATTATATTCGCACATTAGCATTCGTCCCAAATAGCACGACACTTGCCAGTGGGAGTGACGACAACACAATCCGATTATGGGACATTGATACAGGGAATCAATTAGCACTATTAACTGGACATACTGATAATATATTGGCAGTTGCCGGTTCACCTGATGGTACAATCCTCGCAAGTTGTAGTGCTGATGGGACACTTCGTTTATGGAATGCTAACACAGGGCATCCTCTTACAGTGCTTAAAGGACATACTGAAAAGATTGGTGCAATAGTATTTTCTCCGGATGGTAGAGTCCTTGCCAGCGCGGGTTGGGATGGAACAATTCGGCTATGGGATCCACAAAATTGTGAACATCTCTCAACCTTTGCAGTACCAGATAACCTTTATGCGTTGGCATTTTCCACCGATGGAAATATCCTTGCAGGTGGCGGTCAAGATGATAAAGTTCGATTATGGGATGTCCACACCGGTAACCTTCGGGCAGTCATGAGTGGGCACTATGCTGACATTGAGGCTTTGGTGTTTAGTCCCGATGGCAAAACCCTCGCTAGCGGTGGTGATGATGGCACCATCCTTTTGTGGGACCTCAGGGTTATTTAGTTGAGGGGTGTGCATAAATATTTGGCGCATCAGCATAGACAGGGACAGACTTTAGGGACGGTATTATTTCACAAAGTGCCGTTTGTAGTCGCGCAATTCATTGCGCCTCTTTGAACTTGTGGACGGCACACGGCGTGTGCCTACTACCTTTAAGCACATATTATGACATTGAATTATTTATGCACACCCCTCATTTACTTGAAGGTGCAATTGCCAGGTTAGGAATGGGAGCCAAAATATATTGAAGCGTTTGCATTGTCTACATGTGGGCAATATGTCGCTTGCAGTCCTGATACGTGGACACGTGATGGGTATATATGTATTTGGAATATCCGCAAGGGAGACGAACCTATTGTTACGTTTGAGTTGACAGAAGGCATATCTTCTCTTGCGTTTTCTCTTGATAGTACGCTTTTGGCAAGTGCTGGCACCAGCGGTGCTTTGCTACTTTGGGATATGAAACCGTATCTTTAAAAAAACAAGGAAACAATATTATGCAAAATCAAAAACCAGCAGAACTCAATGTCGTTCAAAATGATCCTATAGGCAACACATGGGCATTACCCGAAGGGGCAATTGTGCGATTTGGAACAGGGGACCTTAATAGAGTGAAAAGTTCACTTTCTCCTGATGGCAAGTATCTCGCCGTTGGCACTGGAGTAGGACTTTGGTGGTATGATACCACCTCTATGTTGCCGATATCGCTCTGGGAAACGGAAAGAGGGCTTATTAGTTCAATTCATTTCTCTCATGATGGCAGACAGATTGTGATTCACAATTGGGATCAAATCCTTAAGGTCATGGATGTTCAAACTGCTGAATGTATTTATGAAATGAAAGTGCAAGGTTCAAATTTCACCTTATCATCAAACAACAAATGGATTGCCTCATCTGATCAGCAAGGAATTGTTAGAGTATATGATATACAGAAAGGTGAATTTTTAGCACAGATGGATCGTGGAAAACATGAATGGAAGTCAAACGATATTTCCGAGCTTGAGTTTTCACCGGATGGAAAACTCCTTGCTGGCACAGCACAGAATTCTAAATTATATTCACCCGACGACCAAGTGCTAAATCCTGACACAGAAGGTGAGCAAACATACCTATGGAATCCAGAAACAGGGGAGGTAATACTCAAATTTGCTGGCAGAAATATTGTCTTTTCGGCAGATAGCCGTTTGTTGGCAGGTGCATCTCCTGATGATTCACATTCTTCCAATGATGCTAAACGTATTGACCGCTGTGTTTCAGTGTGGGATGTGGTATCAAGAAAACGGATTGCCCACTTTACAGAACATACTGATCGGGCAATTAATATCACCTTTTCACCCTGTGGCAAGTTCATCGCTTCATGTGATGAAACATTGCAAACATTGCGAGAATGGGAACTGACAACCGGCACGCAAAAGAAAGTTTATGAGAATTGTCTTGATGCCTTCTACTCCCCGGATGGTATCTTATTTGGTGTTGTATTTGTTTCTGATGACACGATAGAGGTTTGGAACGTGGATTCTCAGCAAAAAATGCTGGAACTGCCTCAGAGTGTTAATTTTGGATCAGCAAAAAAGAAGGTTTTCGCCTACATGCAAGAACATCAATTCCAAATCGCCGATATAATTGCTAACAAATTGGCAGATAGCATACAGAAGTCATCTCCAATAGAACATAGAATTGGTTTTGCCATGCCAGATCCGCTGGTTGTTTGGGTAAATGACCAGACACTTGCAAGTGGGAGCTATAGGCAAGGTATTGTATTATGGGATATTGTGGAAAAACGTGTTTGTGAAAGGTTATTGGAGAGTGAAAAAATTCATGTTTTCACAGTTCTACCTAATGGTAAAATGTTAGCTGCCTTGGTTAGCTCTAAATACGACATGACTAAGGTATGGGATGTAGCAAATCCTGATAAACCTATCGCTGAGTTTGATGCAAATGTATGGTGGGAACGGCACCAAGCGTTTTCTCCTGCAGGTGATCGTATGGCTGCAGGGAGCACAGAAGACGGTAAAGTGTATGTCTGGAATTTACGGCAACCTGAGCATCCAATGATACTGACTGGTCATGCTAAGAAGCATATTTACTCACTTGCGTTTTCACCAAACGGCAAACGTTTGGTGACTGGCTCAGATGACAACACAGCAAGACTATGGGATGTAGAATTGGGTAAGCACATCGCGATACTGCCTATGAATGAACATTGCACCCCGATAAAAGTATTGTTTTCGCCGTGCGGTAACATAATAGCTGGTGGGTTGGGCAGCGAAATCCGCTTGTGGTGTGCGGAGCAATTCACAACATTACGTACAATACCGCAGCCAGACAACAACCAACGGGTTTATGCACTCGCTTTTTCACCGTGTGGCAATTATCTCGCATCGGGAACTTGGTGGGAGAAGGGCATGCAAAAAATGGCTATTCGGATATGGGACGTTGCAACAGGTGAGAATATCCATACCTTCTGGGGACATAATTCAGATGTACAATCGCTTGCGTTTTCGCCAAACGGTACTATGCTGGCGAGTGGTAGCTATGATGGTACAATCTTGATCTGGGATCTAAAACCGTATCTATAAAACTAAGGAGATATCTTGATGGACAACAGAAAATCAGTTATTCCTGCACCAGTTGATGTCAATACAAATGACGTAACAACGTGGGCACTTCCCGAAGGTGCGATTGCCCGTTTAGGGCGCGGCAGTGAACCTAAAATGACGTTCTCCGCTGATGGGCAGTCACTTGCCATTGGCACCTGTATAGGACTCTGGTTATATGACCTCACAACACTTTCGCCTGTTGCACTTTGGAATGCAGAACAAGGGGTGGTCGAAGCTGTCGCCTTTTCATCTAACGGTAAATGGATAGCCGCCAGTTTTTCAGGTCGAATGCTTAAGTTTTGGGATATCCAGAATGGCACGTTCTTGATATCGGTAAAATTAGAGACATACGTAGATAGCGTAACCTTTTCCCCCGATAACCGGTATATCGCAGTTGCCTATTCTGCTTATAGCAGTTCTCCTGTCATTGAAGTTTGGCATGCAGAAACCGGTAGACCTTTCGCAAAATTCACTGCCGACATTGAAAGAGGTAGTATCTACCAACCTATTTGTTTCTCCCCCGATACACGACTAATAGTGTCTACGGGCAGCTCCATTACCACAGAAGGAGCGGATTCAATTATAGTGTGGAATATGGAGAGTGGCGAACAAATCGCATATCTCTCGGCACACACCCGTTGGGTAACGTCTCTCTGCTTTTCACCATGTGGGCAGTTCCTCGCCTCCGGCGGCGAAGATGGCACCGTGTATGTCTGGGACGTTAATACCTGGCAACAGGTGCAGCGTTATACCGATTATGGTCGTGTGTATCGCATTATGCCTTCTTGGACACCAGATGGCATTCTCCGCGCTGCGATTGTCCATTATGACGATACCGGGCCCGCTACTATCTCTATCCGTGACCTTGAAAGTGATGAGCAAATTTATAATGATCAAGTTTGGGGCAATACAATAGATTTTTCCTACATCGGTGATTGGGGAAACAATGTCCTGTTTTCAAACGGTTCGCAACTTGCGTATGAACGCCGGCACGAATTTATCAACGTGTGGACTTCTGATAATCCTGTCAAACGTCAATTCACACATTCGCCTATTTCATTTCCAGTCTCAATGGTATTCTCAGGAGATGGAAAGACGTTAGCCGTGAAATACTATCAGGAAGGTGTCGTGTTGTGGGATATTGCAAGCAAACGTTCACGTCCCGCAATAAAAGAGGCATCGGTAGGTAAAAATCAGTTTGTATATAAAACCGATAGCGGAAAACTCTATGCTGCAAGTATCAAAGATGATACTGTTACACTTTGGGAGGCTGATAGTGACGGGGTGCCGCTCATTGAAGCAACAGGACGAGAATACTGGATTGCATCTCCGGTATTAGCACCGACAGGCACGCTATTCGCTTATGCTGGCGCAGATGGCGACATACAAGTGTGGAATGTACAGAATGGGAAGAAACTTCATGAATTGACACATCCTCTTGAACCGAGTGATGACGACGATGACGACGATGACGATGATGATTTTGTGGATGAGTTGAAATTCAGTCATGATGGAAAATTACTCGCAAGTGAATCAAAATCTAATAACGTCAGACTGTGGGACATGGAACTTGGTGAAGAAGTAGATACATTTCCAAGTGAGAACGTAACGGGAATCATTGAATTCTTACCGTGTGGAAAGCACCTTTCTTGCTGTGGAAAAGAAGATATTATAATTTGGGATATTAACAACCGTAAACCCTGCAAAGGGGAAACATACGATCAGGTTGTGACACGTTATATAATGGAAACGAAATTGTCACTACCAGAAGAATGCAAACATGTGGATGCCCCCATATTTTCTTCGTGCGGACAGTACTTAGCATGTATAGCATCTTGGAACCAGGTTTCAAAGAACTTTCCTATCTGTTTGTTTGAAGTCGAGAGTGGAAAACATCTTATCACCTTTAGGGGACACAGCACAGATGTAATGGCACTCGCTTTCTCACCAGATAACAAACTTTTAGCCAGTGCGAGTCATGATGGCACGGTACTGCTTTGGGACCTAACACCTTATTTGTGACTGCCTAAAATCACAAAAATGTAATTTTATATTTTTTAAACCTTTTTCCCAAAAACCCTCCTCTATACAATAAAACTGGCTCAGGAATTTGTTTATGCGCAACGATTTTCTTGCTTTCAGTGACCTAACAGATAGCGAATTGATTCGGCTTGTACAAGACAGGAACGAAGCAGCTTTTGCTGAACTCATTTCTCGTTGGACGCCACGGATTAGGGGTGTCATTATTTCCAATTCGAGACAACGTCGAGATGCTGAAGAGATTCACACTGACATCTGGGTGGCTGTTTGGCAAAACATCAGAGAACTCAGAAATGTAGATAGTTTTGGTGCATGGTTGCATCGTATTGCTTACAACGCTTGCAAGCGATATTACACTTTAGCAAGGCAATCCCGCAGTGAAGTCCCGCATCAACACTCCGTGATAGTTGAACACATAGACCAATATGCTGCAGCGCGGCATCGAGAAGCACAACTGATTGCTGATATAAAAGAAGCTGTGCATCACCTTCCACAAAAGGTGCGTTCTGTAGCAAAATTGTTTTACTTAGAATCGTGGAGTATCAAAGAAATCGCGGCGGAACTGAATCTCGCCATTGGTACAGTTAAAACGAAATTAAGAGAAATTCGAGCACTTCTGAGGGAAGAATTTGATGTGGAACCGATAAGAGGAGGAGTTATGTCTTCAAAAAATGTTGAATCACACAGTCCAATTCAGATTAAAACAAATAAAGCCGAACCAAGCCGAATGCCCGCACAGCTGAATGTTGTTGCGAACGATCCTACCGGGAATACCTGGGCATTACCTGAAGGCGCAATTGTGCGGTTTGGTAAGGGGAACGACGCAGATCTCAAGCTTTCACCTGATGGAAAGTTTATTGCTGTCGGGACTCGGTTAGGGTTATGGTGGTATGATGTTTCCTCAGTGTCGCCCATTTCGTTATGGGAACCGGGGAAAGGCTCCGCCTGTTCCATCGATTTTTCACCAGATGGTAAATGGATAATCATATATATAGGGAAGGAAACCATCAAGGTCCTGGATATTAAAAGCGGAGAGTGCATCATGCAGATTGATGATCATGATGCCTATAACAATCTTGTATGTTCGTCAAATGGAAAATGGGTGGCAACAGCATCTATGAAAGGCGTTGTAAAGGTGTTGGATATCCAAACTGGTGAGTGCATCGCACAGATGGATCGTGGAGAACACAAATGGCAATCAAACGATATTACCAAACTCCAATTTTCCCCGGATGGTAAATTGCTTGCCGCGTATGCTGGGAACCCCAAACTTTATTCAAACGACGAACTTTTAAACCCTGATGCAGAGGGACCTCAAATTTATGTTTGGTGCCCTGAAACGGGTAAGGTGGTCCTCAAGTTTGCAGAACAAAATTTTACCTTTTCCCCGGACAGTCGCTTGTTAGCGGTTACCTGTTCTGACGAAACCTTGAACGATGACGAAAGCGTTGACCGTTGGGTCTCAGTATGGGATGTAACATCAGGGGAACACATTTCACAATTTACAGGACATGACGATTGGGTAGAAGCTGTCGCTTTTTCACCTTGTGGACAATTCGTTGCATCAAGTGATGGGGTCCTGCGGGTGTGGGATATTGCAACAGGTTCAGAAGAAAAGTTTTTTCCTGACTTTCCTGACTATAACAATTATTTCTACTCAGAGGATGGAGAACTGTTTGCAGTAATAATTCCTAATTCACCTAATTTGTCTATTGAAGTATGGAATGTAGAACATCGTGAAAAGATATTTGAGATATCTGACATTGATGGTTTGGCATATTCTTTTGCCCGGGTCTATATAGAACAATTGGTTAAAACAGCATCCTACAAACAGACAGATGCAAAAATACCGAGGTTCTCAATAGTGCAAGAACCTCAGTTCCCCCCGTGGCTCGTGCTGCAGATAAATTGGTTGGATGACCAGACACTTGTGAGTAATGATGGCTCAGGAATAGTGTTGTGGGATGTTGACAAAAAATGTTACCGAGATACAGTGTCCATAGATGGATTGATGGATGCTTTCACCGTTCTACCCTCTGGTAAAATGCTGGTTTCTTATTTTCTTGATGATAGGAAAGTGTCCGTTGCCAGCATACCTGATCAGCTAATTGCTGAGCTCACTCTTCCTGATGAACTATTGGAATTGAATCGTTATCCTGCATTTGCACCGACTGGTGAGTATTTTGCGACAGGAAGTAGTGAAGGCACAGTCTATGTGTGGAATCTCAAGCAACCTGAGCACCCGATACGCCTCAAGGGACATACAGATTACGTTTACAGAGCTACGTTTTCGTGGGATGGGAAACGACTCGTGAGTGGGGCAAGTGACGAGACTGCCCGTGTGTGGGATGTGGAATTAGGCAAAGAAATTACCAGATTGCCTATGGACAAGTCTTGCACAGCGTGGGGATTTGTGTTCTCACCCTGTGGTAACCTTATCGCGGCCTCCTTGGATAATGAGATCCGTTTGTGGTGTGCTAAGCAGTTCACAAAGGTCCTTTCAATACCGCAACGGGAGAAGAACAGGCAGACATATCCACTTGCCTTTTCACCGTGTGGGCAGTCCCTTGCAGCAGCAACTTCGTGGCAGGAGGGCTCGGAAAAAATGGAAGCAATTCGGATATGGGATGTTTCTACAGGTGAACAAATTCATGCCTTCCAGGGACATAACTCACTCGTGCAATCGCTTGCCTTTTCTCCAAATGGCACAATGTTAGCGATTGGTTGTGATAATGGTACCATCTTCCTCTGGAATATGAAACCTTATCTATAGATGTATTAGAATCCACATTAATTGCCAATATATGCCAACCATGCAACCTTTTCCCCTCAAAATCGCGTCATTAAATAATTGTAAGCACATCTTTTCTGAGGTATCTAATGGAAAAAGACGACGTTCAATTGATTCAGCGTATATTGACAGGTGACGAATCTGCATTCAGCGCTTTAGTCAATAAATATCAAAAAAGCGTTCACGCCCTTGCATGGCGGAAAATCGGAGATTTTCACATCGCTGAGGAAATCACGCAAGATACCTTCCTACAGGTATACAAAAAGTTACCTACCTTAAAGGATCATAATCAATTTGCTGGATGGCTCTATGTAATCGCTAATCGACGTTGTATTGCATGGCTGCGTAAGAAAAGACTAAGGATGCAATCGTTAGAATCAATTAATGAAGATATACTTGAAAAGACCGCTTATGCATCCTATTTGGCAGAACAACGTGAAAAAGCATCCGCAGAACGGCGCCGTGAAATCGTTGATAGCCTTCTTGAGAAGTTACCTGATACCGAACGGACAACGATGATCCTCCACTATCTCGGAGAAATGTCCTGTAAAGCGATTAGTAAGTATTTAGGTGTGTCTCTGAACACGGTAAAAAGCCGACTTAGTCGAGCGCGAAATCGTTTAAAACAGGAAGAACTCATATATTTAAATACCCCTGATCAAAGACAAGGAGAAGACTCTATGGAAAACCAAAACCGCTCAATTCCTGTGCCAGTAGGTTCACTTAAAGGTGATGTTACTACCTGGGCACTCCCCGATGGCGCAATTGCCCGATTAGGGCGTGGCTGGGTGCCAGATATAACGTTTTCTCCAGATGAACGTTATCTTGCCGTTGGGACTTGGATGGGACTTTGGTTGTATGACTTGGAAACACTAACCCCTGTCGCACTCTGGGAAACGGAACGGGGTATGGTTGGATGTGTCACATTTTCACCTCATGGAAAATGGATCGCCGTAAGTACTTCCGACAATATGTTGAAAGTATTGGATATTCAAAATGGTGGTTATTTGACACAAGTAGAGACGGATGATTATATTTCAGGATTAACCTTTTCGCTGGATAATCGTTATTTCGCTGCCGCTTATGCACGTTCTTCTACCGTTGAAATCTGGCATGCAAAAACTGGCGAACCGTTTGCTAAATTCACTGCAAACGTTGAGAAATCTCGTTTTACCCGTCCTATCTGTTTTTCACCTGATACGCAACTAATAGCATCTTCGTGCATTATTGATACAACTCACAATACAGACGCAATAGTGGTATGGGATATGGAAAGTGGACAACAAATTGCGTCTCTCATAGCACACACCAAAGAGATAACTACAATCTGCTTTTCGCCTTGCGGAAAATTCCTTGCCTCTGGAGGTGAAGATGGCGCAGTGTACGTCTGGGATGTTAACACTTGGCAACAAGTGCAGTCGGACACCGATTTTGGTAGTGTGTACCGCATTTTTCCGTCCTATTCATCAGAGGGAATCCTCTATGCTGCGATTGTGACTTATGAGGATACCGCTCCATCCACTATCTCTGTTTGTAACTTGGAAAGCGGAGAACAACTGTGGACGCAACAAATTTCGTTAACTACCGAAGATTATACCTATTTCAATCATTGGGGCAAGACTATCACCTTTTTAAACGGTTCCCAACTTGCTTACGAATGCAAACACAATTTTATCAACATAAGGACGCTTGCTAAGCCAGACACGCGCCAGCTTCTCCATTCTCCTATTTCATATCCAACATCGGTAATGTTTTCGGAGGATGGAAAAACGTTAGCAGCTGAACATTATCACGAGGGTATCGTGTTATGGGATGTTGAAAGCAGACGTTCACAACCCGCAATTAAAGATCCATCAGCAGGGAAAAATCAGTTTGAATATGCACCCATCAATGGTAAATTTCATGTTGCTACCATCAACAAAAATAACGTTTCGCTCTGGTCAATTGACGGTGACACAAGATTGGTTGCAGAAGGTATGCAGCATGATTATAAAAGTCGGTGTCCTCTCTTAACACCTACTGGTAATCGCCTCGTCTGTGCACTTGAGGACGGAACTTTGATCGTTTGGGACGTTCAAAGTGGAGAGAAGTTCCGCGAGTTGACACACCCACTTTATGTAGATGAGGACGAGGATGATGAAGATAATCCAGATGAGATTGAACAACTAAAACTCAGTCCTGATGGACGTTTTCTTGCAAGTGAGTCGCGTTTTACATCTGTTCGGCTGTGGGATTTACAAACCGGCAAAGAGGTAGGTACATTTCCAAGCGATATTTACAGTATCATAGGATTCTCTCCATGTGGTAATTACCTGGCTTGCCTTGGGGAATATATTCAATTGTGGGACATCGCCTCTGGTGAAATGTTCAAAACGTCTATAAAACAAGATTTGGTGACAGACGAGTTCGCTTTTTCGCCGTGTGGGCAATACCTTGCTGCAGGTATGGATAAGATTTTTCTGTGGGACATCGTCCGCGGTGAACTTTACAGGCAGCTGCCATTGCCACAGGGATGTCAGGAGATGTTTCCTTTAACATTTTCGTCGTGTGGGAGCTATTTTGCCGCAGGGGCATGGTGGCAACCGGGTGTAGAGAAGGTGCCTATCTGTTTGTGGGAAGTAGAAACAGGCAAACATTTAACAACCTTTTGGGGACATCCGACAGATGTGCAGGCTCTTGCATTTTCTCCCGACGATAAACTTTTAGCCAGTGCAAGTCATGATGGTACAATCCTGCTTTGGGATCTAACTCCATATCTTTAAATTAAGGAGAAATTATGTTGAAAAACAACAAATCTGTAATAAGCATACCAGAAGACTTTGATAGCGTTGATGTGACAACTTGGGCACTTCCTGAAGGTGCGATTGCGCGTTTGGGACGCGGGTGTAATCCTGACTTTGCTTTCTCACCAGATGGACAATACTTTGTAGTAGGAAACACATTAGGTCTTTGGGTGTATGACTTGGAGACCCCATCTCCTATCGCGCTATGGCAGTCAGAACGCGGTATGATTTTTCACATAGCCATTTCACCTAATGGAAAATGGATTGCAGCATGCAATTCAGACAAAATTCTAAAGGTATTGGACATCCAAAATGGCGCGTGCATAACCCAAGTAAAAATAGATGATTATATTACAAAGTTGACTTTTTCACATGATAGTCAATATCTTGCAGCCGCTTATGCAAGTGCTCCTACCGCTGAAGTATGGCATGCTGAAACCGCTAAACCCATTGCACAATTCACTGCAGACACTGAAGAAGAAAGCTATGATAGTCCGATTGGTTTCTCACCTGATACTCGACTGGTAGCGTTTACATGCAGCTCATCTGACAGTGACGATGCGGAGTCAATAATCGTGTGGAATATAGAAAGTGCTGAACAAATCGCGTGCATATCAGCACACACCAATTGGGTCTCAACGCTCTGCTTTTCACCGTGCGGGAAGTTCCTCGCCTCCGGTGGTGAAGATGGCACCGTGTACGTCTGGGACGTTAATACTTGGCAACAAGTACAGTGTTATACCGATTATGGTAATGTGTATCGTATTATTCCTTCTTGGACACCAGATGGCATTCTCCGCGCAGCAATTATAAATTATGACGAGACCGGTCCCGCCACTATTTCTGTCCGTGGCCTTGAAAGTGGTGAGGAACTTTATAACGATCAAGTTTGGGGCAATACTGTCCGATTTTCCCGTGAAAGTGCTTGGGGCAACACTGTCTTATTTTCAAACGGTTCGCAACTTGCTTACGAGTGCAGGCATGATTTTATCAACATAAGGACACCTAAATACCCATATAAGCGACAGTTTACACATTCACCTATTTCGTTCCCTGATTCTACACATTCACCTACTGCGTTTCCTACATTTTCAGTGTTTTCGGATGATGGCAAAACATTAGCAGTAAAACATCATCATGAAGGTGTTATGTTATGGGATATTGAGAGTAAACAGTCACGTCCTGCAGTTAACGTGGAATCAGCAGGTAAAAATCAGTTTCTATATAAAACCGATAACGGAAAACTCTATGTTGCAAGTATCAAAGATGATAACGTTAAACTTTGGGAAGCTGGTGGGAATGGTATCCCCCTTATTGAAGCAACGGGACGCGAATATTGGAGTGCATTTCCTGCATTATCACCAACAGGCAAGTTATTTGCCTATGCTGATAAAGATGGTAACCTGAAAGTGTGGGATGTACAAAGTGGGAATCAACTCTATGAACTGACACATCCACTTGAGCCAAATAATGAAGGTGATGACGATACAATTTGTGATTTGCAATTCAGTTTTGATGGAAAAATACTCGCAAGTGAATCAAATTATCCATTCGCGCATGTCATTTCATGGGACATGGAACTTGGTGAAGAGATAGACAATTCTCTAAATGACAATGCTGCCACACGGATCCTTGGAAGACTCGTCTTGAGACATCTGAAACCAAGATCTCGTGAGGTCGTCCATATTTCTCATGATAGAAAGTATTTATCTTCCCTTGGAAGCGACTCATACTTGTATGATGTGAAAAATAATGACTACCTTTCTCGGTTGTCCCTACCGCAAGGGTTGGAAGATATGTTTACGGCTGCTGAATTTTCTATGTGTGGGAAATATTTTGCAGCTGGGACATGGTGGCGAGAAGGCATGGAGAAAATGGTAATTTGTCTATGGGAGGTTGAAACCGGCAAACAGATTGCTACATTTAGAGGACATCCAACAGATATACATGCACTCGCATTCTCCCCAGACAACAAACTTTTAGCGAGTGCAAGTTATGATGGCACTATCCTGCTTTGGGACCTAACGCCTTATCTGTGATTGTCAATAATTCACAAAGACGTAACTTTTTTAAACCTTTTTCCCAAAAACCCTCCTCTATACAATAAAACTGGCTCAGGAATTTGTTTATGCGCAACGATTTTCTTGCTTTCAGCAACCTAACAGATGAAGAACTGATTCAGCGCGTACAAGATAGGAATGAGGCGGCATTTGCCGAACTCATTTCTCGTTGGACACCACGGATTAGAGGTGTCATTATCTCCAATTCGAGACAACGGCGAGACGCTGAAGAAATTCACACTGACATCTGGGTAGCTGTATGGCAAAACATCAGAGACCTCAGAAATGTGGATAGTTTTGGTGCATGGCTGCATCGTATTGCTTACAACGCTTGCAAGCGATACTACACTTTAGCAAAGCAATCCCGCAGTGAAGTCCCGCATGAACAGTCTGTATTAGTTGAAAACATAGACCAACATGCTGCAGCGCGGTATCGAGAAACACAATTGATTGCTGATGTAAAAGAAGCTGTGCATCACCTTCCACAGAAGGTACGGTCTGTAGCAGAATTGTTTTACTTAGAATCGTGGAGTATCAAAGAAATCTCGGAGGAGTTCAATCTCGCTGTTGGTACAGTAAAAACAAAATTAAGAGAGATCCGAACACTCCTGCGTGAAGAATTTGATGCAGCACCAATAAGAGGAGGAGTTATGTCTTCAAAGAATGTTGAATCACACAGTCCAATTCAGATTGAGACAAATAAAACCGAACCAAACCGAAAACCATCAGTGTTTAATGTTGTTGAGGATGACCCTACAGGGCAAACTTGGGCATTACCAGAGGATGCAATTGTTAGGTTTGGTAAAGGGAACGTGCAAGATGCCAAACTTTCACCAGATGGCTCGTATTTTGCTGTAAGCACTGGGATGGGGGTATGGTGGTATGATGTTTCTTCTATGTCGCCTATTTCGTTATGGGAACAAGGACACGTCAGTTCCATCGATTTTTCACCAGATGGTAAATGGATCATCATATATACATATACAAGAATCAGAACCATCAAGGTACTGGATATACAAAGCGGCGAATGCGTCATGCAGATTGATGATCATGATGCCTATAACAATCTTGTATGTTCGTCAAATGGTAAATGGATTGCGACAGCAAGTATGGATGGCGTTGTCAAGGTGTTAGATGTCCAAACTGGTGAGTGCATCGCCCAAATGGATCGGGGAGAACACAAATGGAAGTCAAACGATATTTCGGAACTCCAATTTTCCCCGGATGGCAAACTACTTGCCGCTACCGCAGGGAATCCCAAACTTTATTCAAATGACAAAGAGAACTACGATGAACTTTTGAACCCTGATACAGAAGGCGATCAAATTTATGTTTGGCATCCAGAAACGGGCGAGGTGATACTCAAGTTTGCAGGAAGGAATTTTGCCTTTTCTTCGGACAATCGCTTGTTGGCGGGAGCATGTCCTGACGAAACCGTGAACGATGGCAAACGCGTTGACCGCTGGGTTTCAGTATGGGATATAACATCAGCGGAACATATTGCACAATTTACAGAACATGACGATTGGGTAGATGATGTCGCTTTTTCACCGTGTGGACGATTCGTTGCATCAAGTGATACGGTGCTACGTGTGTGGGATATTGCAACCAGTTCAGAAAAAAAGGTTTATCCTCACTTTAGCGATCCGTTCTACACAAAAGATGGAAGATTATATGCTTTGGGATTTGTTAATTTTTCTAATCCTATAGAAGTGTGGGATACGGAAAATCGGGCTAAACTATTTGAGATGACGATTGGCGTTGGTGGATATGATCTTGCCAGGAGCATAGCAATAGCATATACACAACAATTGGCGAATACACCGTCTAACAAACGGACAGAAGCAAAAAAACCGGTGTTTTCAATAGTGCAAGAACCGCAGTTTCCGTGGCCCGCTCCGAAGGTAATTTGGGTAGATGACCAGACACTTGCAAGCAGTATAGTCCGAGGTTTCGCATTATGGGATGTTGACAAGAAATGTATCCGAGATACATTGTTCAAAGGTGAATGGATAAGTGCTATCACCCTTTTACCCTCTGGTAAACTACTGGTTTCTTATGCTCCTGATGAGAGCAGCTTCTGTGTTGCCAGTATGCCCGATCAACTGATTGCTGAGTTCACGCTTCCCGATGAACCTTATGAATGGGGGCATCATGATGTACTTGCTCCGACAGGTGAGTATATTGCGAAAGGAACCAGAGAAGGTACAGTCTATGTGTGGAATCTCGAACAACCTGAGCATCCGATTTTACTTACGGGACATACAGATTATATCCACACACTTGCATATTCACTCGACGGAAAACAGCTTGTGAGTGGGGCAGATGACGAGACTGCTCGAGTATGGGATATAGAATTAGGCAAAGAAATTGCCAGATTGCCTATTGACGAGCCTTGCAGACCGATGGGATTTGTGTTCTCACCTTGTGATAACCTTATTGCTGGTTCTTTGAAAAATGAGATTCGTTTCTGGTGTGCTGAGCAGTTCACAAAGGTCCGTTCAATATCGCAACCGGAAGTATACCGACAGACATATCCACTCGTATTTTCACCATGTGGACAGTATCTTGCAGGAGCGACATGGTGGCAGGAGGGGTGGGAGAATCTGGCAATTCGGATATGGGATGTTTCTACAGGTGAACAAATTCATGCCTTCCAGGGACATAACTCACCTGTGCAATCACTTGCATTTTCTCCAAATGGCACCATGTTAGCGAGTGGTTGTTCCAATGGCACCATCTTCCTCTGGGATTTAAAACCGTATCTGTAGTTGTTAATCTCTGCAATACACAAATCGAGTTTGTAAATTATAGTGAAATACACAATTACCTGGACATTAGCGAGGTTAGGAAACCTCGCCAGCAGCAGGTGTACATCTCTGCTGGCGAGGT
>JAPPES010000138.1 GCA_028824125.1 Candidatus Poribacteria bacterium | reverse complement strand
GAGCAAGGAGGCACCTATGCCCGTCAACAACTAACTTTTTTCAAACTCACGTTATAATAGTCTTTGGTTCTTCAGTTGCACGTGTTTGTTCTGTTTCTGCAATCTTGGTTTGCTGAGAGCCATGTATAAACACAAGGAATTCTGGTTTACACTCGGGGCAGGCATGTACACATTTTTCAGTTACTTTTACCAAGCGGTCGGTGTTTTCTTGGGCGTAGTGAAATACTTGGGAATGCCCAGTGAAGATCGCAAAGTTCCAACGCCTCATACGACCTCTTTGGTTTCAGGTACTTACACCGAGTCAGATGATAAAAAATAGAGAGCAAAACATAGGTAGAAAAAGTAAACGGAGAAAGAACAGTTAGCAACACTGATTTATTAACTGAGGGTTCTTGTTGGTCGTGCTGCGATGCCGTAGCCAACAGTGTTTGTTTTGGACAAGAAAAAGATTCTCGCAAAAATTGAAAATTGTACAGCACGCACCGGAGTTATCGGTCTTGGTTACGTAGGTCTATCGTTAATGCTTGCAATTGCCAGGGCAGGTTTTCACGTTACCGGAATCGATAACTCTAAATCGAAAATTGCCTCTTTGAAAAGTGGCCTCTCTGATCTTCCAAGTGTCTCAGATAGAGAACTGGCGACTTTTATCGAAAGCAAACGGATTGAAGTGACCAATGACTACAGTGTTCTCAACGATTTGGATACGATCCATATTTGCGTTCCGACTCCTTTAAGGAAAGATAAGATTCCGGACCTTCAGTACATTATCACAGCCGTTGAACAGATTGCCAAATATCTCTGTAGAGAACAACTCATTGTTTTGGAGAGTACAACCTATCCCGGAACGACAGAGGAAATCGCACTATCCAGGCTTGCGACCCAAACCAATATGCGGGTCGGAGAAGATTTTTATCTTGCCTTTTCTCCAGAACGAATTGAGCCTGGCAATAAAAGTTATATGATGAGCAATACACCAAAAATTGTAGGGGGCATAACGCCAGAATGCACATACCTCGCCAAAACCTTTTACGAACAGTTTATCAGTAAGGTTTATCCGGTCTCCTCATCACGTGTCGCAGAGATGGTTAAACTCTTGGAAAATACTTTTCGCTATGTCAATATCGGCTTTATTAATGAAATGGCATTGATCTGTGACAAGATGGAATTGGATATATGGGAGGTTATCAATGCAGCATCAACGAAACCTTTTGGATTCATGCCATTTTACCCAGGTCCGGGACCAGGTGGACATTGTATCCCAATTGATCCGCACTATCTTTCTTGGAAGGCAAAGAGTTATCAACTCGATACGAGGTTTATTGAACTTGCCTGCGAGATTAACAGTAAAATGCCGAGCTATGTATTAGACAAAATTATTCATGCCTTGAACTACAGTCGCAAAGCCCTGAATGGTTCAAAAATCTTAGTCCTCGGTGTATCTTATAAGAAGGATGTTGCAGACACTCGCGAGTCCCCGGCACTTGAAGTCATAAGATTGATCGCGGACAGTGGGGGTGAAGTCGTCTATCATGATCCGTATGTATCACAATTTTCTTTAGTCGAATGTGATAGTGCCCAAAAAGCTTCTGAAAAAATATATCACTGTCAACCTTTGACAGAGTCGTTGTTGAAAAGTGTTGATTGCGTTGTGATTCTGACAGATCATAACGCCATAGATTACACCTCGGTTGTCAGAGGTGCCTCGCTGATTGTGGACGCTCGCAATGCCACTGAATCTGTTTTCGTTGAACAGAAAACTACAAACACCACGCACTGGGGGAAAATTATCAAAATTTGAAATGATTATTATTTTAACGAAGGAGACACCATTATATGTCTAAAACAGGTCAAGCTTGCGAGGAACTGTTGGTCAACGCAACAGAAAATGCTGTGCTTCGGCTTGCTAATTATCTGGCCGACCAGCAGTGTAATAACGGTGAGTTTCCAGGACGTACGTTTTATGGTCTGGCGTTTTCCATTCTTCTTTGGAGTCGATGGCCGAAAATTTTCTCCAATCACATTAACCAAGGACTAGATTGGTATGAACGCAATCCATCAGAAGATCTCGAAGCCCACCATGAATTCATGAATTATGCCCTGCTCCATTATTTTCGTCGAACTGGAGACTCGCGCGGTCAGACACTCTGTATTCCCTTGCAGTTCCGGGGGAAACGGAACGCCAACTGGAGACTGCTCCGTGCCGCCTGTCACCTGCTGGCAGATCGAACCGGTGGAGAGGATAAAGCCCGGCACGAGATTAGGAAAGTTCTCAGCAGGCAGGTTCTCGGCGGACAAGTTATTGACGCACCGCAGTCCTATTCACTTCAGTATCATCACTTTAGTGCGTTGCTGCTCGGGGAATTGGCTGTGCTACTTGACGACGATGTCTTACAACACCGCTTTCTTGATTTAGCTGCATTCTCTTGGGATACGATATTACCCAACGGAGATGCCGTATATATGGGACGCGGACAGCACCAAATCTTTGGTTATGCTGCTGCGGTATCTCTCCTATTTCTCGCATCCTTCGCTACAGCGGATGAGAGTTTTCAGCAGGCACGCAATGTAGTTCTCAGGCGGCTTCTACCATTTCAACGTCCGGACGGATCGTTTCCATTAGTGCTTAGAGTCGAGGAATCGGGTTGGCCCAGCAGCACACCACCTTTGACGCCACAGTGGTTAGGATGGTATCAATATAACAATATCTTTGACTATTTGCCTTTCGCGGGTGAAATGTTAGCCCGATCAGCAGGTTCGACAATCAACACCTGTAAAACGAATACGCAGGACCTTCACGAGCCGGATCGGTTGATTGTCCGATCACGACAGTATACGGCTGTCGTCGCTACGCCACGCGGCTTTCGGACGAATGGCTTGCCTACACCGTATATCGCTACGCACCGCGGCAGCTTAATTCCGAGTTGTGGAGGTGAGGATGGCAATCCCCTTTATAAGTCCGACGCAATTCCTTTGCCTTTCGGGAGGCCGTCTGAACCCGTTCCTGAGCCTGGGGCTTGGTTGAGAAACGCCTCGCTTGAAATTCAGACCGGGTTGAACCTGGCGTGTTGGATACGCGAAGGACGCTTTAATTTTCACAGGGTTATGGATCTTGTACGCCGCCACGTCTCCTCAGAAACTTCCGTCTATGCATTCGGCGATAAACTTATTTACCGTTTGCGCGGGCAACTCCTAACTGGACGTTCCAGACATTTTATACATACGCGACATTTCGCCTTTGAAGACAACACTGTTGTCGTTGATGACCGGATTCGGGTCCGTCGATCGCGGCGTTGGCATCACCTAACGGTGCAAAATCATATCTTTTTTACATTACGCTATCAACCGTCTCCAAACTCCATTGAGAATACAACCTTTTTTACATCAAAGGACGGCACTGAGGCACGTGTTCAGTTCTCTCATCCGGTGGTTGTATCCAATGAACCGCTATTCTGTGCAACAGGGCGTGTTGTTGCCGCCAGAGAAACGCTCCCCGGTGAACGCGTTGTCCGTGGGGTAGAGTTTCTCCGCAGTATGCGAATCGAGCTTGTGGGATCAGATTAAGACGCAGATTTTTCTTTTTTCTCATATTATGCACGTTATCTCACCAAAAATTGTGGCTTAATACTTAATAGAGGGTAATTTCGTTAATGCCATTATTTTTCTTAATAAATTAAACAGGAAGCTTAAGAAAAGTCTGTGTACTGCCACCGGAAATTTAGACCACTCTCTAATATAACTAAAGTTTGGACAATTTTAAGAATTAAGGTGTTTGAAAGCAGAAAAGCAGGT
>JAPPES010000066.1 GCA_028824125.1 Candidatus Poribacteria bacterium | reverse complement strand
CTAAAGTCCGTCCCTGTCTGTGCTGATGCGCCAAATATTTATGCACACCCCTCATTTAGATAACAATATCACAAGGCGGCAGAGAATCTAAAAATGATTTGCCATAGCTACGAGTCCTAATACGCGAATCCAAAATTACTACGATACCCTGATCGGTTTGTGTGCGGATGAGACGCCCAAATCCCTGTTTGAGACGGAGTATCGCTTCCGGTAAACTGAATTCCATAAACTCATTTCCCCCTCGTTCTTTGATCTGCTTGACGCGTGCTTCCATAACCGGATGTGTCGGCACTTCAAACGGAAGTTTTGTAATAACCACGTTACTCAGTGCTTCACCCCGCACATCAACGCCTTCCCAGAAACTGGAAGTGCCAAATAAGACGGAATTTGTATCCTCACGGAACGCCTGTAACATATCTGTCCGTGAGAGTTCCCCGCCCTGTTTAAAAACATCAATACCCATTTCAGCGAGGTAGGGAGCAACCTCTTCGTAAACTTCATCCATCATTTTGTAACTCGTAAACAGGACAAATGCTTTGCCATGCGTCAATTTGAGATAATGCTTTATTTCCCGAATAGCAGCAGGGATAAATTCAGCATTATTTGGGTCCGGCATAGAACGCGGAACGTGGATTTTTACCTGCTCCTTAAAGTTAAACGGAGAATGCAGCAGCAGTTCTCTACATTCATTTATTCCGACCCGTTTTTTAAAGTAATCAAAATTCCGATTTGTAGCCAGTGTCGCACTTGTCATCACAACGCTCTCTTTTACATCAAAAAGATTTTCCTGTAACATCTGACTAACATTTATAGGTGTAGCGTTGAGAAGAATGCGGGGTGTCCGTCTCCCCCTTGAAGTTTCTGCCCAATAAAGATAATCTGTGTCAGGTTGTCGAATCATCATATCCAATTCTTCTCTGAGCCGCTTACACTGGTTGTAGGGCGCAGTCAGCTCCTGCTCATCGTCATCTGTTGCAGCATTATCGTGAAGTTGTTTTAGTGTTTTTTCAATCTGTGATAAAGAAGCCTCTAATACATTTCCTTTCGGAAAAACCGCATCAACATTACTCTCATCAATTCGTTTTGTCGCGGTGTATCCGTCTATGTCTGCAAAATACGCCGCAATCGTTTCGAAAAACAGATTAGCCTGTTCACGTGCTTCATCAACTGCATCAATAAGATCTGCTGAGTTAAATCGTGTCGCTGTTCCACTGTCGTTCCGCTGGTTATGGAGTGAATCTAAGAACCATTTGATTTTCGTATTGCTAATTTCAATACTGGTATGGTGCGTTGCGGTGGCTTCTAAATGATGTGCTTCATCAATGATTAGGTGGTCATAGTCAGGGAGAATCCCCGCGGATGGATCATTCTTTCGGATTGCCAAATCACTAAAAAGGAGATGATGATTGACGATAAGCAGGTCCGCTTCGTACATCTCATTTCGCGCATTGAAATAGAAACAGACATCATAGGTGGGACACTTACGCCCAAGACAGTTATCTCTATCAGATGCAACCTTATCCCAGACTTGCGGCATCGGCTGTATTGGTAGATCAGCACGACTGCCATCGTCGGTTGTTTCTACCCACTTAATAATCTCCTGGATATGCTCAACCTCTTCCATCGTGTCAAATAGCGCCCGTTCGTAAGCAAGTAAACTCTCTAATCGCCGCCGCGACAGATAGTTCCTTCGCCCTTTCGCAAGGACCGCCTTAAAATCACGCGGAAGCACGTTTTCCAAAAACGGAATATCTTTCGTAACAAGCTGCTCCTGTAGGCTAATCGTATTGGTTGATACGACAACTGTTTGATCTGTTTTCAGCGCAAGTGAGATGGCAGGTATAAGATATGCAAAACTTTTACCAACACCAGTTCCCGCTTCAACAATCAGATGTTCGGATGCCGCAAACGCACGAGCAACCGCGTTTGCCATGTGAAGCTGTTCCTCACGAAACTCGTATCCCGAAAGATGCTGCGAAATAATACCGCCAGGACTAAAAATATCTCTAAGAGTCAGTGTTTTCGGTGTCTGTGTCATATATGTTTATCAAATGTTTAGCTATCAATCTATAATGAAGAAGGTGCGCGAATCAACTTTCTTTTCGTTTTTATTAAAAACAGGACTTACGCAGTTTTTCTTAAAGTCCCACTGATAAGGGGGATTTAGGGGGTTAGATCACTGAAATAACGCCTTTTAACCCCCTACCCCCTTATCAAGGGGGAATGCGTAAATCCTGTTACACTTTATCAATAGGCGCGATTTACGCATTTCTACATATTTTTTAGTCTCGATTTCCATATCTCAACAAATTTGGTATTTTTTATGCATTTTTTTCTTGACAATTCATTTACAACATGTTATAATTATGCTTGACGTTGGAATCCATGCAGCGTGCGTGGGTTACGTCAGGGTGCTTCCTAATCAATCGATTTAGGTTAGGGTGCGTTCGTTAGTGACACCATCACCAGCGAACGCTTGCACTGCCATAGAAAGAAGTATGACAGCGCTGGTTAGCATTATAACATGTAGACACCCTTGTGTGCCATGTTATAATGTTAACCAGCCCCTATAGGGACAAATTACCAAAACCTTTCTTTGTTGGCGTACGCCAACACCCCTATAATCTGTCATCATTAGAATAATCAATACGCCGCATATCGGCGTAAAGGAAACGCCTCTTTTTTTTAACAGATAGAGGCAACCATAATCTATATAAAACGAAGGAGTTTTCTAATGTTGAAACAGAGAGTCTTTCAAATCGCAGTAATCTTTGCTGCATTCATGATAATTAATTTAACAGTTCATAGTGGTGAATCTTGTAACAGACCTACCGACGTTGACAGCGGTATTGGCGCAAACACTGGTGCCTACGGGCATGCAGAGGTTGTCAGCGTGGGATGGTGGGAGCAGAATAACCGTCACCATGCCGGTATATCGGTATGGGGATACGTCGAGAACCTCTTCGGTTTTGGAGCAATAGGGGCGACCATTAAGTGTCAGTTTTGGGTTGTCGAACTGAACGAGAAATTCGATTATAAAGCTCAGTGGTACGCTATGCCTATTTTCGAAATTTCGGCACAAATAGATCCATGTGAATGTTTTATGCCTTCTAATCACTTGGATGCCTTGAGTTTCCGTGGCGGTGATTGGCTGGCACGTAAGATAGCACGCGCTGAGACTTCTATCACGGTTCAAGCAACGGCAGTAGGGAGACGTGGAGCCCAGCAGACCGACGAATGGTTCGCATGGGGATGCGTTGACAAAGTATTTCCAGACGTGAATTGATTATTCAACACGTTTTCTGCACAGGTGTCTTGTATCAAGGCACTTGTGTTTTATAGTAAATTATGTAAATAAGTTTACATGTATTGTGTAGGAGCGATCTCCGAATCGCGACGAAACTACTAATAGTCGGGAATCGGAGTTCCCTCCTACATATCATAAGTAAAGTTAATTGTAAAATTCACTATAAAAGGAGTTTTCTCATGAAATATAAACCTTTTCAGGCTCGCTGTCGGAAGCGTGCAATTCTCGCTGTTCTACTTCTTTTTGGCTTCCTTATTTCGCAAAGTGCGGACGCAAAAATTGTCTTTACGTCAAAACGTAAAGACGCGGGTGATACCGCCTACCATATCTACGTGATGGAAGACAACGGTAGTAACGTCCGAAGAATCACAGACCCAGCGTTTTATGATAGACATCCGCATTGGTTCCCTGATGGCAAACGGGTTGTGTTTGAAAGAGACCCATAGGCGTCAATTTAAGAAGTCAAAAGCATGATTTCTGAAAGAAATAGTAG
>JAPPES010000004.1 GCA_028824125.1 Candidatus Poribacteria bacterium | reverse complement strand
TCTCTGTGCAGCGATACCTCGCGAAAAGTTGGGATGTCATGCTTGGTTCCGATACGCGCGTTGTTATTCTGTTTGCATCCCGCATCGCCCCACTGATTCGCGAGGTGAATTGGCATCCCACACAGCAGATACAGGAAACAGATAATGGTTTGCTTCGCTTTGAGGTCACCGTTGCTGGCTGGCGCGAAATCGGTTGGTGGATTCTCGGATGGGGGTATGAAGCAAAGGTGGTTAGACCGGAAGCGTTGCAGAAATGGGTCTCTCAGACAGCACAGAAGATGGTAAAAGTGTATACGGGAAGTTGAATGGAAGGATGGAGGAAGCAAACGGTTCAGATGATACGTGCTACCATATACGCAAACAGCAAGATTCCAAGTTGTTCTGTTTGTAGTGGGGAGACCCATCATCGTCCGTCAATTATCTATCAATTGCAGTAGATTACCTATGCTAATCCCTGTGGGAGTAAAGAAAATAAAAAGCAGGGCCTACATCCACCGCCGGGGGTGGGTTCAGTCCTGCACAATAACATTATAATGTTTAACCCAGGGCAAGTCAAGTTCTTTATCAAAATATTTTCACAAAAATGAGATTCTACGAGATTTTTTCAATTTTTTTCGATCAGGTGCAGGTTTGTGTGCCTGGTGGTGTGTATACTTAAAAGTGGAACAATAAAATTCTAAATTTTCTGGAGCATAGAATGAACCCTATTAAAGTTTTACCTGTCTACTCTCGACTTTCTCAATCTGATCCGATTGCGGACATTCCAACAGAACTTTCTTTACGGGAACATCAAGTTAAAACGTTTGAGGCAATTCGCGATCCTGATGTTGACGTTGTTTTCAACACAGCGATGACGGGTGATGGAAAGAGTCTTGCTGCATATCTACCGGCATTGGTTGGCAATCGTCGTGTTTTGGCAATGTACCCAACAAATGAATTAATCCGCGATCAACTCAAACAGATAAAGTCCTATTGTGAGATGTTCAATCGCGATATAACACCGGAGTGTATGTTCAGTGAACATTTATATGAGTTACGGGCGGAATTGGAATTAGGCAGTCAAGCAAGAGCAATAGAGTTTTTAGCAGGAGGACATGAGATTTTACTCACAAATCCAGATATTTTCAACCTCATTGCTAATTTTAAGTACATGAGTGAACACCAAAATCCTGATCGACTATTGCAGACCATCTTGAATCGTTACAATATATTTTTATTTGACGAATTTCATATCTATGACGTTTCGCAGGTGGTATCCGTGCTGACTGCAATGTTGTACATCATTGAACAGACGCGAGGGACGCGCGATCGGAAGAAATTTATCTTTCTCTCGGCTACACCAAATCCGCTGCTGTTAGAATGCTTGGAGCAATCGGGTCTGCGGTACAAAATTATTGATGGCGACTATCATTTTGAGAATGCCGACGAACAAAATTGGAATCAGATTTGCCAACCTTTTACACTTCACTTCCATAGTGTTGGGAGACAGACTGAAGCATGGATTCAAAACCATTATCAGGAGATAGTAAATTGGTTTTCCGACAACCCAAATTCACGTGGGGCTATTATTGTCAATTCAGTGGCAACAGCAAAGCGTATCATAGAGTTTTTTAAAGAACGTGATTTCCCTTGGAGTTTCGGTGAAATTACTGGAATAGTTGGCAAACACGGAAGAGAATCCGCCCGTGAGGCAAAATTGATTGTGGGGACATCTACGGTTGATGTTGGTATTGACTTTGAAATTAACTACCTCATTTTTGAGGCATTGGATTCCGGTTCCTGGGTTCAACGCCTCGGGCGCCTTGGAAGACACAAAGGGTACAAACAAGATGATGGAAAGGAAGTTGCATTTACCAAATTTGTGGCGCACTCCTTGCTCCCGAAGCATGTAGCTGAGCGGACAGAAACGGCTGATATTCCTGAGGTAATCAATAAAACTTTGCTGATAGAGTCCATGCAAAATGAGTCAAAGGATAAACGTATCTTCTCACCAACCAACGATTTTCGGAACTATCAACGCTCATGGGGTTGGTTACATCCTGCTCATGTTATTAATACATTGGGGCATCCTCGGTTGCGTGATAACTACGCGTTACTACGCGAACAACTGACAGAAACCTATAAGGATGTCTTTAAGGTGGACATCGGTGAACGAGTGAAGTGGTATTATAAAATCACCCAAGAGCGACCTGAAATCATTGAAAACGCTGTGACGCAATTTCGCGGGGAAACGCCCTTCACGTGTGGCATCCTTGATGAAACCGATGGAGAAATTAAAACCTACGATTTACTATGGGTTCTCAGAAACGCTGATATCGAATGGATAAACAAGTATGATTTCATGCAAACCGTTGAAGCACGTGATATTCAAACCCATAGGTATAAGTATGTTGATGTCCATTTGCGGTTGCTAAAATATCGTCCTGAGCCCGAGCAGCTGAGGCTCCGCTACAATAAGGCAATTTTGAGCGAATTTAGCGAAAACGCGTATTGTAGAGTAAAGGTGCGTCAAGGTTTTCAGATTGATGGCAATTTCCAAGACATTAACAAGATTAATCGTTTCCTCAAGTACAAGAAACTCTTGTGTCTCATCCGTAAGGAATCAACAGATGAACTGAGAGCGCGTTTACGCTTGCCTCCACTTTTTGGTCTTTCTCGTTTAATTGACTCCGAAGGAAATCCACTGAGCGTTATCTTTTTTAAAGACTCGCTCATGTTACAATCACTACCTTATATTTGGGCAGGGGAGGAATAAGAATGGTTAAACAACTCGAAATGTTTAGTCAATTAGACGACAACGAGCAGAGTCGCGAAGTGACACCTATTCCTACGCGACTCGATCAGCTGATTGATCTAACGGACGGCGAGGCTGAAGTCGAAGAAGTTTCCGCTCATATCGCACTGCTGAAAGGGGCAATTCCAGATAATGATAGCGTTTTGCAAGACTATGTTAAAGTTGTGGGGCCCCGAATGCAGAAAGAATATACGCTGCGATCGGCAAAAGGGAGTTCCGTTGAAAAGTACGCGCGCAATGACGACCAAAGCATGCTGGCGCATATCCTGAACGGAGTTTTTCCAACCTTGCAGATTGTAAGGGAATCTGAAACGGATTTGAGTCCTATTGAAAAACAGCTCTATCTTATTGCTTATACACTTCATGACTTGGATAAGTTGGTAAATGTCCGAGAGTTGAGTGTGGCCGATGATGAGAAGAAAAGAGAGTTCTATAACTATCTTGATGAATGGGTGGAACGGTTACACTTTGATATGTTCTGCTCGGAATACGATGAGTACCGCGAGGATATTGGGTATTTAGTCCTGAATACACAAGTAAAATACGGTGCGGATCTCAATCCGCAAAATTTTGATCGCCAACTTCCGACTGACCGTCACGAATTTCTAAAAAATATGTGCCGGTGTTCGGATCTCATCGCCTATTTCATGAAAAATCCTGCGAGTTTTTTGGAAAGACAGGACATTCAGGACTCCCTCACTCTCTTAAGTAGAGGAAAACTTGTATTTTCATATCACAAGGTGTCCGAAAACCGAGGGATGTTGACTAACGTCATTAACAATGCCCTACTTGCAGAGATACGCGACAATTTTGGGTGGAAACCGTTCCTGTTTTTTCCTACTGGAGTGACATATCTACGAGTGCGAAATTCGGAAGATAAAGTACTCCCCACAGGAGATGATATTGCTGAGGTTGTTGCGGAAAAACTCAGGACATACTGTACCTCGCGGCTGCGGCAGAATCTAAATGGGTTTACACGCGGTGGGAAAGGTTTCAAATATGCGGATTATTATGATGCTTTCTTTCAACCGGACGAAATGTTGGAATTAATCCAAAAAGGTTGTTTTAAGATTCTCCGACAGGATAAAGCACCTTCGGCAGGGAAACGATTGGCAAAG
>JAPPES010000008.1 GCA_028824125.1 Candidatus Poribacteria bacterium | reverse complement strand
ATGTGCCTGACTCACACCTTCGACAGCGGCACGAATTCGGGTGTCGGGAGTTTCACCCTTTCCTGCTGTCATCGCAAGAAAGAACAAACCAACTGGAGAGAACGCTGAAAACCGTCCACCAACCCCATCAGGAACAGGAAGCAGGGTGTCCCCGTAGAAAGGGGATTGCTCATGCATTCGGAAGAGCACACTGTCGGCGGTTAACCCAGTAGTGGCGAGGACTTGTCGCCGCCAGTTTTCATCCCCAAGCGCATCACGGATAACCATCAACGAAGCCATAGTTTCGGTTGTTGTTCCAGATTTGCTAATGACATTGAAAAGCGTCTTACCAAGGAGGTTTCTCGCTTTGAGCATCTCAAGTAAGCCGATAAGCTTGCGCGGATCGAAAGTATCGCCTGTGAAATAGACTTCGGGGGCACCCCCGCGTTCCTCAATCGACAGTAAGTTATGATAGGGATGGTTGAAAGAATCATGAAAGACGCGGGCACTCAGATCAGAACCCCCTACACCAATGGTAACCAACACCGAAAACGCCGCACGGGCGCGTGTGGCTAATGCCGCGACTTGGGCAATATCTTCGGACTGGAGATGACTATGGGTCCACGCACGAAGCCCATGCTCTAACTCGGCAAGCGGTGCTTCTGTTTCACGCTGAAATAGAAGATGAATCCCCTGCAAAACTTTATCAACGTCCTGTTGTGCCGCCTGTGGGAACGAACCAACCGACGCATTATTAACTAAAAAACGTAACTTACTGTCCAATTTTTAATTATTCCTTGCGGAGAAACGACGGGCGTTTGGACTCTGACGTGCGTTGCTCAAATCCGTTCTCCATTTCATTACGAACTATGCGCTCTGGTTGACCTGCCTGCAACAACGGCGCAGGCAGGTCAACGGAAGAGACCGTGAAGTCCCAAACCTACCTCAACGAACCGCGAGGTAAAATTAAAAGCCTACATTCTGCCATACTTGTCTGAAAGACGAACGATATCTTCCTCGTCAAAATGACCAAACGCAATTTCGAGTATCCGATAGCCTTTAGATTCCCCGATGAGCTGATGCTTAGCACCTTGTGGAATAAATACGGGTTCCATAGGCGCGGGACGCTGAATCGTGCCATCAAGGTTTATACAAGCACCTTCATCAAGCGGAACCCACAACTCACTTCGGTGATGGTGATACTGATAACTCACCTGCTCACCTGCCCGAATTTCTAAAATTTTGACGGTAACAGGTTGATTGAGGACGTATTGTATAAAACGACCCCAAGGTTTTTCAGTTGTCACGATTTCCTGAAGTTCTTTCGGGCATGAAGACATGATTAAATTCTCCGAATTGCGGGATAGATTCGTCAAAATAATGTAAGGCAAAGATAGACCCTAACCTCCCTGAAGGTCAAAAAGTGCTTACAAAAACTCAATAGTAGTGTATCATTTGACATCCTCACCATTCTAAAGAATGGTGATTCCTTTTGTTTCTTATAGAAACATTCCTCGGGTTTAAGCCAAGGCAACAGGGGCTTCCAAGCGAAAGCCCAAGGGCGGTGCCATCCGGGACGAACCCATTGCCGCCACTACAGGGTCGCCTAAACAACCCTGATACTTTCTTAAAATGTTAATCGCACCCACACCATCCCTGTGATATGTAAAACCACATTTGCAGGCATACTCACGATTATTCGGTTTCTTTCTATTGCCACACGCTGGGCAGGTTTGTGAGGTATACGCCTCATCAATCTGCACCACTTTGATACCTAAGACTTTGGCTTTATAGGTAATCAAAGACGTAATCTTCCCAAATGCCCATTGATGTAGGCGTTGATTGGCACGCTTGCCATAGTTGATATGCTCGCGTATGCCCGTCAAGTCGCCAATGACAAGCGTGCCAATCCCTTTATCTTTGCAGTATTTCAGGAATGTGCTGGTCTGTTTATGGAGCGCGTCTTTGATTTGGTTGTCAATCTTTGTGATGCGTTGCCATTTACGCCTTGTGAGTTTCCACCAGCGTTTACTATGACGCTTACACCTACTGATAGCATGACTGAATTCAGATAGCACCTTGCTACGCAGTCGATACAGCGACCTGATGTACCGTCCATTGTAAATATGCGTATCAGTTCCGTCATGACTCACCATAGGATGTATCTCGCCAATATCCACACCTACTATACCTTCGCCAGTTTCTGTTTCCGCAACCTCATATCTATACGAAAAATGTAACTCCCACTGGCCATAATTATAGACTAAATCAATGGTAGCAATGTGTTCCGCCTCAGATATATTAAAGTTAGACGGCAGTTGTATACCCAATTTAGCATTATCTGAACCCATCGAAAGAACAAGGCGTTTGCCTAATAAACTATTATCCACAAAGGTAATCGCAGACTTCAACCAACGCGTCGTCATATACTTTTTACACTTATTCGGTGGTTTAGGATTCATAACGCCACCACTCTTTTTCAATGCCGAGTAAGATTTCCACGACTTAAAATATTGCTTCCTAATCGCCTGTATGCTTTGAGAATGTAACGGCTGTGACTTCGACAAATTCTTATCCACCCAACCCTCACAATCCTTGCCAAACCAGAAATTATCGTGAGCATGAGGGTAACCACGTCGCCACTGATACACTTCCATCAAACGCAGACACTCATTCCACACAGACGCTGAGGCTTCCTGAATACCAGAAAAACACGACTGCTTCTTTACCTTCAATATTTTCGTCCTGTGGAAATACGCCATTATCAACCTCACACAATATCAACTACCAAACCTACATCTACTTAGTATAGCACAAGCACACTTTTTTTGTCAAATACATATTCTGGCACAAAATACAAATTTCACTTGAATTTTGTGCCAGAATATGATACCATTTCGCATTAAATACTTTATACCAGTGAGGTAATCAAAAATAAAAAAAAAACATTAGATTACACAACAGCGTCTTTGGATGAAATGAGAGCAGAGATAGAAGGAGAAATAGAATCTCGTATAAAAACCACATCAAAATCCAGAGAACAAATAATTAAAGATTTAGAAGATGAAATTGATGCTAAAAATCTTGAAACTTTAAGAGCAATATCAAAAGGAATTGACAGTATTATGCGAAAGATTCAATCGGGTAATTTTGAGGTGCGAACCAATTGACAATATGAACGAATATCGGAAGATGCTTTTGAAAGCCTATCTGCGTAGGATTCTAATTCTTCAAATGTAGATGATTCCAAATTTCCGTCCAGAGAATTTACAATACTTTTCAATTCCTGAAAAATTGGGTCTAATTTTCGACCCTGTATAATTCTATACATTTCAGATTTATCTGACATTATCATCTCCTTCATCTCCCTTATCAACAGATTGAATTTGGTCACCTGCACGGGCAACCAAGCCCGAATACCTACTTTAATTATATACTACACGAATAGAAAAAAACAAATTATTTTCTTTCTTCCTCTTTCCTTTTGGATATTTCCACCGCCTTTCTTTTTTTTGACGCTTTTCTCAGGTTTCGCCGATTTCTTCTTTCCCCCGCTTTTACAAGATTTTTAGTTGATTTTATATTAGGCAAACTTATATTCCATTTGAAAATATCAATACCATATTCAAAATCTATTAATATACCTACAAAGAAAACAACAGGTATAGCGGTTATACATGCGCAAAATGTAATGCCCCCATTTATTAGGGCCAAAATTCCCTAAAGTTAACGTGAGTTTGAAAAAAGTTAGTTGTTGACGGGCATAGGTGCCTCCTTGCTCTACTGAAGTTCATCGAAGTTCAGAGCCGGTTTATTCTCCGAGAGCTGATACGCGATCAAAGCAGAGAAGACATTGACGTAAAAGTTCTCAAAACTTCTATGACGGGAGTGTTCTAAGACCGTCTGCGTTTTGAGTTCCTTAATCACAGATTCAACCA
>JAPPES010000013.1 GCA_028824125.1 Candidatus Poribacteria bacterium | reverse complement strand
AATGCCACAAGAATTCACTAAATTGACGCCTATGGTGCGGTTAGAAACCGCACCAGGTATCTCCACGAATTACCTAATTTATTTTTTATCTTCATAAAGTTTGCGGTACAAAAGACAAAATCCGCGTCCTCCGCGTAATCCGTGTCCTCCGCGATTCAGACAATAAAAATGTAACACAAACTTTCCAGTTTGTGTCATATAGTAGAATCCACAATTAAGTTCATATATGAAAGACTATCCCTTTATCCTGCCCCCACCCCCGCAATCGAGGGAAATGCGTAAGTCCTGATATTGACAAAAAAACGGAAATCCTTATTTGAAAAAAAAACACGTAATATGAGGATTGAATTCTGGCTTTCCATCACCGACACCAGCAACGAATACCGTAAAGGTATAAGAATGATCAACAACATATTCTTCAGGACCCAGGTCTGCTCCCTCAATAGAAAATCCGAAATTGTTTCTATCCGTCTTAATAACAAGACTATCATCTGGAAGTATATGCTCAATAGTTGCTGTGAACCTGACAACTCTCCCCTGATAACGTTTATTGTTTTGTTCGGCATCGGAAAGAAGTGTCTCAAAGGCAACTTCTTCAAGCCCCTTTTTCGCATAAATAGCATCGATGGAAAAAGGAACGATGTCACCCGGTCTATGCTCCTGTAGAAAAATATAGACTGTGAACTCATACGTTTCCCCGAACTCATAATCCGCAAAGGCTTCAGCGTTACGAGATGTCCGTAGGAAAAAGAAAACATTCTCGGCATTCGTGAAAAGTGATATATAGCCATTACCATCCGGGGTTAACTCCATCTCCTTAATAGTCGCTGTCAGAGTCACAAGCCGTCTTTCATAACTCTCGTTCCCCGCAGTGGTATCCGCAACAATATCACCAATCTCAACAACGTCTACCGTAAAGATCGGTGTATCCGGTAGTGGCGTTTCTTCAACAACTTCAATCTTAGGGGGTTCCTCTTCATCCAAGGTGAGTGGGGTTTCTGCTGAACAACCAAACATCGCAAACATAACAAGTATCAATATCTGTAAAAAATGGTTCATAAAAACCTCAACAAAAATGTGTTAATATTCAGTGCCCATAACATATCACACACCCCTTACATTGTCAATATCTTCACTGTACGGTTTTATAGCGGAGAACACGGAAGACGCGGATTATTTCTCGCCTGTCTGAATCGCGGAGGACACGGATTACGCGGAAGACACGGAAAGGCGTTGGGGCTGCTATATCCGCTTTCCTGAGCTTTGCTGCCATTGACAGATCCGCTTATACAGCAGGTACCCTCACGCCTGGCAAAATATGGTAGCTTCCCCAACACCGCACTCCGCGCTTTCTGCGATTCAGAAAATAGAGAAATAATCCCCGATTCAGACATTAACGGCGCATTACTGAATCCTTCACGAATTCAAACCTGAGTCATTTTATTTTGACATCCCACTCATTTTTTGTTAAACTTATAAACATGTCCATTGTAGAAACTACAACGTGATGAATCTTCTGGAACATCCTTACGCGCGTTCTCACTAACCTTGCCATAATCCTAATGAACTCGTCAACGAAAGGACAGGTTCGTTTAATCTTTTGAAACAGATAAGACAGACCCTCATTCTTCCGGTTGCTGTACTGCTGAGTCTCTTTATCTTAGTTGAAGTCAACTATCCGTTACTCAAACCTCAATCTGCATTAGCAATCTTCGCGATGCTGGGGTTAATAGTTGTTTTTTTGAAGTATCCGTTCCATCCCCGTTTTGCGGAAAACCGATTTTGTCAGATACTTGATTTCGTGCTTGCTGGCAGTGTCATAATCTGTTTCGGTTATGTTGCTTTTCAAACGGAACCTATTTTTGAACGATTTTGGTTGAATGGTAAATTTCTCGGTAACCGCGCATCAGCAGAACACATTTTGGATTACTTCATAGCTGGGCTCGGGCTTATCTTGATTCTTGAAGCTACCCGCCGGGCAATCGGCTTAACGCTCCCACTTCTCACACTTGTATTTCTTCTCTATGCCTTTTTCGGTCAGTTTATGCCTAACTGGTTGTTTCAACATCGCGGGCATTCCTTGGAACGCGTTTTAGGTCAAACTTTTTTACATGGTGGTGTATTTGGTGTTGCCCTGCGAGTGATGTTCACTTATGTATTCCTGTTTGTGTTGTTCGGAACTCTTTTGGAACGGACAGGTGCTACAGGCTACATTTTGAATTTGGCGAAAAGGATATTTGGCACAAGTGCTGGCAGTCCGGCAAAAGTCGCAGTGATCGGTAGCGGCATGATGGGGTCCTTATCCGGTTCAGCTGTGGCAAATACAGCGACAACAGGCACATTCACAATTCCATTGATGCGGAGCGTAGGGTTTAAACCGACAATTGCGGGCGGGATTGAAGCAGCAGCAAGTTCAGGCGGAGCATTAGTGCCACCCATTATGGGGGCAGCAGCCTACATGATGTTAGAAATCGTTGAGCCGTCCGTCACCTATCTCGAAATTATCAAAGCAGCCTTACTTCCAGCGATTCTGTACTATACCGCGCTGTTACTCATCGTTCATTTTTATGCAAAGCGAATTGGCAACACAACCGCAAATCAAACCGAAGCAGCTGAACCCACGGAAGAAAACGCACCTATAGAAAAACTGCCGAAGATGCAAGGCGTAGTATTCTTTGGAGCATTTGTCACACTCATTCTATTTTTATTGAAGTTGCCGGGGGCAGCCGCAAGTGAAACTGCAAACAGTCCATGGATATTAACAAGTTTGGGATTTATTTTACGGGCGTCCACTCCGTTCCGTGCTGTGAGTTGGAGTCTCCTTGTCGTATTAGTTATCAGTCTATTTCATCGACAGACCCGTGTAGGAATTTCTGGTATTATAAAATCTATGGAAAACGCTGCACATAGTGGCGTCTCACTGGTAGCTGCTGCATCCTGTGTCGGAATTATTTTAGGGGTTGTTACACTAACCGGTGTCGGTTCAAAATTGCTTAGTGTTCTATTACCTCTGGCAGAAACGAATTTAATTTTAGCACTGTTTCTGCTCATGATCTCCACAATTATTTTGGGGATGGGACTTCCTTCATCAGTCTGTTATCTATTGACAGCAATCTTAGTTGGAGATGCACTGCTTGACTTAGGAGTAGTCCCACTTGCAGCACATTTTTTTATCTTTTATTTTGGGATGATGTCGATGGTCACTCCACCTGTTGCGCTTGCTGCTTATACAGCTGCAGCAATTGCAGATGCAAACATCATGAAAACTGCGTTCGCCGCGTTTCGGTTTGCACTTGTCGGTTTTGCGTTGCCGTATGCATTTGTGCTACGCCCCGAATTACTGTTGCTCAACACGGATGGCAGCAACCCAGAAATATGGGCAGTTATTATAAACCTCTTACCGACACTGGCAGGGACTGTTATTCTTGCAGCGAGCATCGCAGGATATGCTTTCAAAAAACTTTTATTATGGGAACGTTATGTAATGTTCATTGCGGTAGCAATCCTCTTTTTTATACCTACTGAGATGAATTTCATGTGGCTACATGGGATAACACTGCTTGCAAGTGTTTCTATCTTTTACTATAATTGGCGGAAAAAGGAGGTAAACCATGAAAACTACGCTTAGATGGGTTCTTTATAGCTTGTTATTAGTGCTGTTTATTCTCCACAACGATTTTTGGTTCTGGGGGACACCTCAAATTGTTTTAGGACTGCCCGTTGGATTGCTCTACCACATTGTGTTTTGCTTCGTTGCATCACTGCTTATGTTCTCTTTAGTCAAATTCGTATGGAGGGAAAAATGATCATAGCGGTCATCATAATCTATTTGGCTTTAGTGTTGAGCATAGGTGTTCTCAGTCATAAGTTCTTCCAAAAAACTGGTGAAGATTATTTCGTGGCGAGTCGTAACATTAGTTGGTTTATGCTGCTGATGTCACTCTTCGGGACACATATGACAGCGTTTTCTATCCTCGGTGCATCCGGTGAGGCTTATCACAGGGGCATCGGAGTTTTCGCATTAATGGCGTCCTCTTCCGCAATCGTCGTACCCTGTGTGTTCCTCTTTATCGGCACACGCCTGTGGCAGATCGGAAAACGATTTGGCTATATGACACAAGTACAATACTTCCGCGACCGATGGGAATCGAATGGCTTAGGTTTACTTGTCTTTATCGTCCTCGTACTGCTCCTTATTCCCTACCTGCTCATTGGCGTAATGGGAGGTGGAGACACACTGGCTAAAATAACGGAAAACAAAATTCCGAAGTGGTTAGGTGGACTACTGATCTGTGCTGTTGTTCTCTGCTATGTAACTTATAGCGGTATGCGCGGCACTGCGTGGGTGAACACGTTTCAAACGCTTATTTTCATGATTCTCGGAGGTGTTACCTTTGTTGTCATCATGAATCGTATGGGTGGATTCTCTACCGCTCTTGCAAAAATTGACACAAGTTTATTGATGCAGGCTGATCACATTAAGCCGTTGGAACTGTTAACATACACTTGCATTCCGCTTTCTGTTGGCATGTTTCCGCATATCTTCTCACACTGTCTGACTGCGAAAGATGTTGGCACGTTCCGTTATCCGATAATTTTTTATCCGCTATGTATTGCAATTGTATGGATTCCAAGCGTCCTACTGGGTATATTGGGCAATATTGATTTTCCTGACTTAAAAGGACCAGAAGCTAACACCGTGCTAATCCAGATGATTCGTCAGCATGCACCGGGAGTTTTAGCCGGTTTTTTGGGAGCAGGTGTCTTCGCTGCAATCATGTCGTCTCTGGATTCACAATCACTTTCTCTCGGAAGTATGTTCACACACGATATTGTTCGTCCTTACCTGAGAAAACGAGGACGAGAACAGATGTCTGAAAAACAGCAGATATGGGTTGGACGACTCTTTGTAATTTGTATCCTCTGCATTACCTATATCATTTCTCTAATTGCTACACCGAGTATTTTTAAGCTTGCAATTTGGTCTTTCACCGGTTTTTCTGGACTTTTTCCGATAGTAGTCGCTGCACTGTTTTGGAAACAAAGTACTAAGTTCGGTGTCCTCACATCAATCATCAGCGTAATTCTATTGTGGTTGTACTTTTTTCTACAGAATTGGCAGACGTCTGGATATACTGTTGGTGGAACCGGAATTATGCCTGTTGCTGTAATTATCCTTGTGTCTTCAGTGACCTTGATTCTTGTTTCCCTACTAACTAAACCACCATCTTCAGAAACAATTGAAAAATTTTTCACCAATTGATGACTTAGGGAGATTGGCAAGTTTACACAATTAATCTTGGCGAAAAGTTAAAACATGAAAGTTGCTTATATTACAGCAGGCGCTGCAGGAATGTATTGTGGCACCTGTATCCATGACAATACCGTCGCGACAGTACTAAAAAAACAGGGGCATAACGTTGAGTTGATTCCAACATATACACCTACCCGAACAGATGAAGAAAATGTGAGTTTGAATCGCGTCTTTTTTGGTGGCATTAACGTATACCTTCAACAAAAACTATCTTTGTTTCGGCATACGCCTTGGGTATTTGATAGGCTTTTGGATAATCCATCATTACTAAACGGATTAGCACGTTTTAGTGGTTCAACAGATGCTCGAGATTTGGGTATGTTGACGGTGTCTATGCTCAGCGCTGAGCAAGGGTATCAAAAGAAAGAGTTAGAGAAATTGGTCAAATGGCTTCAGGTCGACAACCAACCGGACATCGTCTATTTGACGAACTCCATGCTTGTCGGTTTTGCAAGAGAAATTAAAAATGCTTTAGATGTTCCGGTTGTGTGTGGACTTCAAGGTGAAGATATTTTCCTTCGTGATTTGATTGATCCTTACAAAACTGAGGCTTTAAACCTGCTGGCAAACCGTGCTGCAGATGCGGATGGATTTGTGGCCCCCTGTAACTACTATGCCCAATTTATGGCAGAGGAGTATCTAAAAATCCCCGTTGATAAAATTGATGTTGTGCCACTCGGTTTGAATTTAGATGGACACGGTAATCTAAATGAAAAACCAGGTCCTCCTCCCCTCAAAATCGGCTACTTAGCGCGCATTTGTCCTGAAAAAGGGTTGCATCTCTTGGTGAGTGCGTTCTATACACTGACAAAGGAGCTGGGCGCGAATAACATAGAACTGCATGTTGCAGGGTACCTCGGCAAAAAGGATGAACCGTATTTTGAGGAATTAGTTAATCAAATTCATGCATGGGGATTGCAAGATAGTTTTATACATCACGGGGAAGTAACACGTTCACAAAAGATAGATTTTCTGAACCGTCTACATGTTTTTTCTGTTCCCACAGTTTACCGTGAATCAAAAGGTCTATCTATATTGGAAGCACTTGCGAATGGAGTACCAGTTGTTCAACCTCAACACGGCTCATTTCCAGAGATGGTGAAAGCAACCGAAGGCGGTATTTTGGTGGAACCTGAATCTTCTGAAGCACTTGCCGAAGGTATATTTCAGCTATTCCGAGACCCCTCAAAACGGAAGCAATTAGGAACAGTAGGGAAGACTAACGTACATCAAAAATTCAGCGATATCATCACCGCACAGCAGTTGATGAAAGTGTTTGAAAAGTATCTTTAGTATTTCAATTCGTTGTGCTTTTTCGTTCTTCACACCTATAAACTGTAGATTCTGTATTATTTTTACACGACATCAAACTTGTATGTCGGCAAAAGCAAAGGAGCATAAATTATGGTTAGAACATGGCTTATTTTTGTTGTCATGACTGTGGCATCATGGGGACTCTACGGCGTTTTTCTTCATAAAGGTCAATTGTCTATGGAAGATGCTGTGCATGGACGTTATAAAGCGTTCCTCTTTGTAGGTCTTGCGTATCTATTGGTAGCTGTTATCGGTTCGGCACTCATGCTTATTGTAAACGGTGCTGAATGGTCTTTTACTGGGAAAGGCGTATCATGGTCTTTCCTGGCAGGGGTTGTTGGGGCAATTGGCGCATTTGGTGTTTTACTCGCATTCGGTGCGAAAGGCAGACCTGCTGTGGTAATGTCAATTGTTTTTGCGGGTGCACCGATAGTGAATGCTATTGTCGCAACACTGTCGCATCCGCCTGAAGGGGGTTGGGGGGCTATCCGTTGGCAATTTGTGCTTGGCATTTTGCTCGCAGCGGCTGGTGGGTGTCTCGTAACTTTTTTCAGACCCGGTTCTTAGCACGAGTAAAAGTTTACCGCTGAAACCATGATTTTATTTTAACACCGTTCATCTGTCGGGAAAAGTAGTGCCGAATTGATGTTTGTAGGATTTACAGGCACATCTGAAACCCTATTATCTTTTGATCATTTTCAGTACCGCATCTGAAAGCAAAGTACTATCCTTTTCGGGCAATAATGTCTCTAATATATAGGAAAAGGAGAAATTGTTTCATGAGCGCAAAAGAATTAAAAGATGCGGAAGATGCTGAACTAATAATTGCGGTGCTTGCAGACAATCTTGAAGCATTTGATGAATTGGTGCTTCGGTATCAGCGAGCGATGCTGACCGTAGCACAACAAATCGTTCGGAATCCAACAGATGCAGAAGATATTGTCCAAGACGCTTTTCTACTCGCTTTTGAAGCACTACCTCAACTTGAGAATCTGAATCGGTTCGGTTCCTGGCTTTATTCAATTACACGTAACCGTGCACTGCGATTCATGAAACGGGCGAGTAAGTTTCAACTGCATGAGGATATAGAGGCAGAATTGCAAGTAGAGGCAGATCCCGCTTCTTCTGATCCAGCAAAAATTTTAGTGCAGCAATCTACTCATGAAGCCATTAGAGATGCAATTAATTCATTACCACCTGAATTTCAGGAGGTTATCAAACTCTATTACTGGGTGGATATGCCGCAGAAACGTATTGCCGAATTTTTATCGCTTCCCTTAACGACTGTAAAATGGCGGCTGCACAAAGCAAAAGATTTACTAAAATCACTTTTAGAAAAACGAGGGTATGGAGAGATATTATAACAAGCGAGAGGAGATGAAGTCCCACTGATAAGGGGGATTTAGGGGTTTCTTCCGAGTGCTAACTGGGTTCAAAAGAAAAACATTCACATTAGGAGGTATCTCACATGGAACAGGAACGACAACAAGAAATTCGCGGACTATTTCAGATGCTGGAACAGACAGCGAAAATCGCTGAAGATGCCATATTGACAGAAAACTATAAAGATAGTGAAAGTCGATGCATTTCCCAATTTAATAAAGTTTTACAACGACTGGATGAGATGAATGTCGTCCCTAAGAATCTCTTTGATCCATTACAAGAAGATGCAGCTTTTGGCGAAATAAGTATTGCCTGTAATCATCTTGCAGCCTACCTAAGTGAGGGATTAGGAACATCATCCGATCTAAAAGGCATGATGACGAACATTCTTGGTAAAAAATTTATTGACGACGTAAGTGAAGATTTAAAGGAAGGAAAAATAGGTGTCCTGATTCGCAAATCTATGCCGCAATTCCTCACAGAAGCTACATTGGACGATATAAAAGAATCATTCAATGTAGGTGAAGCGGGGCAGTTAACAGTGGCAACAGAGCTTGGGAACATTGATATACAAACATCACAAAGCGACACTATCGGCGTTACTGTCCGCCGTTCTGCGCAACTAAAAGTTGATAAACATGCCGTTGATATCCTTAAGGATTTTGATATAAGTTTTGACCACCAAGATAAAAACCTTCATATTGATGCGAAATTCAAAGGTAGCAAAAGATATTGGGAAAAAATTGCCAGTCGTTTTGAGGTCCATTTTGAAATAAGAGTGCCGCAGCGTTACGATGTTAATATGCAAACCGAAAACGGTGATATTTCTGTTGCCAATGTAGAGGGTAAAGTTAGCGCCAAAACGATTAGTGGTGAACTACAGTTTGAAAACATCACTGGGCCAGTTATTGGGTATACATCCAAAGGTAATGTCAAGCTGACAGGATGTAAAGGAGATGTTTATCTTCGAACTACACACGGCAACATAGAGGTTAATGAACACATCGGGACACTTGACACGATAACGTCTAAAGGAAATCTTTTGCAGACCAATGTTCTTGGCCATATCTTAGCACAAACCGCTGACGGAAATATAAGACTTAGCCGTTGCAAAGGTGGAGCGGAAGTCGAAACTACTGATGGAAATATAGGACTTGAAACCGAAGGTACTGTCGCTGCCAAAACCGCGAAGGGGTCTATTGATGCCAAAATTTCTGGGCAGCTTCAGGAAGATTCTGTTTTAGACGCGACCGGTGGTAGTATCTCTGTTTCGCTCATCCCAGAGATTGACGTAAAAATTGATGCGAAAAGTAGTGATGGCAAGATCACAACCGAATTTCCTGTGACTATGGTTGTCCAAGGCTCGCTTAAAATAGGACAGTTGCACGGGGACATCAATGATAGCGGTCCCCTTTTGACACTTCGCTGTGTTGGGGGCGATATTAAGATGACAAAACAGAATAGAATGTCCGTAAGCACCCCAACGCCATAGACGTATTCGTTCAAGTCAGCGAAGTGAACTGATAACCACTGCAAAATACACAGGACTTACGTATTCCCCTCGATTCGGGGGTTGGGGCGGGATAAAGGGTAGTCTTTCATGTGTGAACTTAATTGTGGATTCTACTATATGACACAAACTGGAAGTTTGTGCTACAAAAATCCGCGATTCAGACAACACGCGCGGACAGGATGACCGTTTTTCTTGCAATGTCTATAGTTGTGAAAAGGTCAGCTCTCTTAAGCCATGCGGCGTAAAAAGGCGGATAAAAATATAATTACCAATCCCAAAATAATAACAATGTTTAACCACGGTGCAGGTCTTTTCTGAAATACCGCAAAAACAGGATAAGGGAAGGTTAATACAATTGCAAGCGTATATATCAGAAAAACGATAAAGAATTTGACAGCTAAAACAAGTATGTAAAGCGAGTAATCTACATCAACAGATTCTGTAGCAGCGGCTCGAGCAGTTCTAAAGAAGGTGATAACGTTATACAGCCCAGATATAAGTACGGTCAATAAGGTGGGCCAGACTATTCCACTGAAGCGTTTGAGTGCGGAGGAGATAAGAGTATCTGGGGTGGGAGAACGATTGGCAATTGGGATGAGGACAACACGGAAAAAGAAAAAACCGCCTATTAGTAAGACGACAGAACCGACATGCAACCATTGGAGCAAAGGTTTAAGGAACATTATTAAGATTCTAAAGAAAGGCAAAATTGTTATCGGTTATCAGTGTTTTGTCTGATAACCGATAACAATTTTTGTGGATTACACTACAGGCTTTCCACCTATTGGATTGAAGCAGGAGCGCGATTGTTTGCAGGCGTTAGGAGACACAAATTGATCGTCGGGACCGACCACCTGCATTGTGCAATTGCACCAGTAGTGCGTTCCCGGATTTTCTTCCACGAGATTCTGCAAGTTACCACCGGGAATGTAAATTGCCTTCGTCCGGAGGTCTTGGCATATAGGACGATTAAAAATTGGGAGTGTTTTTCCCTCTAACATATTCTTCCTCCTCTAACTGACTGCCATCATTGCAGTGCGACTGACAAGATTCTGGGTTAAGGTAACTTTATACACGTTATCGTTCATGGGTTGTGCATCCTTAACAGCTTCTGCGCCTGCCTTCATGCTGACCGATTCGTTTATCATTTTACCAGTGAGAGCGGTTTCAGCTTCTGCGGAACGCCATGGCGCAGGCGCAACACCACCGAGGACGACACTTGCAGTTTGGCATGTCTTCCCCATCATCTCAAAGACACCCGCGACGCTTGCCAATGCAAAGTCGGGCGCACCTTTTTCCCGCGCTTTCAAATAAAAACTCTTTGTATTCGGTTTAGGCTGTGGCACCTGAACTTCAACAACGATTTCATTCGGTTCAAGCACGTTTTCCCGAAACGGATTTGCTGCTGGCAAGGTAAAGAATTCCTCAACTTTTAACGTTTTCTCGCCTTCTGGCCCTGCAATTTTGAGAGACGCGTTGAGTGCAATTAGCGCGGGAGCAATGTCCGAAGGATGCACAATGTAGACCGGATCCCCGCCAAGGATAGCGTGATATTTGCTCAAGCCATTAACAGCATAACAGATGTCTCCACCTTTCTTGAGACAGTTGACAGTCTCATCTCGGTAATACCAGCACCGAGGACGTTGGCAGAGATTACCACCGAGTGTACCCACGTTCCGAATCTGGGGTGTCGCTACGGATGCTGCTGCCTGTGCAAGCACAGTGTAGTATTGCTGAATCGTTGGGTGCATTGCAATATCAGCGACAGTGGCTAACGCACCGATTTTTAAGCCCGATGCATTGGCGGATATGCTATCCATTCCAGGCAACGTCTTAAGATTAACCAGTGTTTTCGGGGTTTCAATGTACTCTTTGAGTTCACTGAGCAGATCAGTCCCGCCTGCTATCATCATTACTTCGCCCCATCCGCTGTCACTCAGTAGTGAGGTAACCTGTTTCAGACTGGTCGCGTTAACGTAACTAAATTTATCCATTGTTTACCTCCTTATGCTTTCTTCTCAGCAAGTGCGGTGAGGACTTTATCCGGTGTTATCGGCAGTTCCCGAATCCGGACACCAATCGCATTGTAAACAGCATTGGCGATTGCGCCAAGTGTCGGAATACATGGTGGTTCACCGACACCCGTAACCTTCCGATGCGTATCAAAAACAATTGATTTGATTTCAGGTATCTCAAAGGTTCCAGGAACCTTGTAATCTTCAAGGTTAGCGTTGAGCATTCGTCCGGTTTGAGGATCCATAATACGCTCCTCCAGAAGCGCTTGCCCTAATCCCATGATAACGCCGCCGTTAATCTGACTTTCCGTTGTTAATCGGTTAATGGCTAAGCCGCAATCTTGGACAGCAACGATCTTGAGCACTTTCACGTGACCTGTTTGGGTATCAACTTCAACTTCAGCAAACTGCGTGCCTGCAACACCGCCTTGTCGAAGTTCTTGATCCCAATTTCCGCCTTCGCTAATGCTTTCCTGTCCGAGTAGACCTGTAGCCTGGCGCCACGCAACTGTCTTTGTCCTATCAGAAGCGACATAGATAGTACCAGTTCCCACACGCAAGTCATCCACTGGTGCCTGCAATAAGGGTGCGACGTGTTCAAACAACTTTTGTTTCGCTGCTGCCGCTGCGGTTTTAATAACCGGTGCGACAGATGCAGTCGTTTGGCTTCCGCCACTACCGCCGGAGGGTAATCCAGGACCGCTATCACCTATTTTTACCGAAATATCGGTAGGTGAAAGTCCCAACTCTTCTGCAACAATAATAGCGATGGCAGTCCGAATACCGGTGCCGATGTCTTGTGTACCAGTAACTGCTTCAACGGTACCGTCAGCGTTGATGGTAACACGCGCTTGCGTACCTCTACCGCCGCCACCGCCCCATAAGCCGCTACCGACACCCATACCGCGCTTCTTAACACCCGTTCCAGAACCGGGGACACTGTTGCGTCTATGCCACCCAATTTCTTGTGCACCGAGGGTATATTGTGCTTGACGCACCTCATTTGAGTCATTAATACGTCTGAATTCAAGCGGGTTCATGCCCAGTTTTTCTGCAAGTTCATCCATCAATGAATCCATTGCAAAGGCACCTTGTGGATGCCCAGGCGCACGCATTGCACGCTGGTTACCTGCATTAACAGCAACATTAAACCGTTCGGTTCGTCTATTTGGGACATGGTAGACATAAGGTGCTTGGAAACCTGCTCCACTGGAGATGCCACCCGTGCCGTAGCCACGCATATCATAAGCGATAAGTCGTCCATCGCGAGTTGCACCTGCCTTTACATGCTGTGTCATTGACGGTCTATTCCCCGCGACAAGGTGTTCAGCCTTCCGCGTCAACATTAATTTTACCGGTCTTCCGGTCATGCGGGACAATTGTGCTGCAGTATGCCCTTCTACTCCGGGACCAAATTTACTACCGAAGCCGCCCCCCATGTGTTCAGTAATAACCCGCACCTGATTTGCGGGAAGTTCAAAGCGACGTGCAAGGTCGTTTCGGACTCCGAAAACCGCCTGTGTAGATGCCCAAACGGTTAGATTTTGTTCATCTGTCCATTCTGCAACATGCCCGTGTGTTTCCAAGCAGACGTGTGTTTGGACAGGTGTGTGATAGGTAGCTTCTACTGTAACAGCAGATTCAGCGAATCCTGCCTCCACATCACCATTTTTGTTTGTCCCGGGATTACTCTGATTTCCCTTCCAGTCATCACGAATTTGCGGTGCGCCTTCTGCCATCGCATCCGCTTCCGTAACGACGAAAGGTAATTCTTCTAATTCAACATAAATCAACCTTAATGCGTCTTTAGCGATGTCGTCAGTTTCCGCTGCAACTGCAGCCATCTCTTGTCCTTGATAACGGATTTTCCTGCCGACTTCAATTAATGGAATAACCGCTTTGACACCGGGCAATTCTTCAGCACGGGTTAGATCAAGATCCGTTACGTTTGCATGTGCAACTTCGGATCGCAGGATACGTCCGTAGAGCATCCCGGGTCTATTGATGTCAAAGGTATACTTTGCTTTTCCTGTAACTTTTTCCTTACCGGACAAACGGGTAATCCGCTTGCCAATAAGCCGAGACTGGCTCGCTTCTCCCCATGATGCCATCTGTTTTCTCCTTTTCAATACATAAAGCGTTCACAGACTACAACCCCATGAAGGGGTGCTTGGTCGAAACTACATCTTCTCTGAAGCGGTTTCTACGGCGTCGAATATGAACGGGTAAGTGCCGCAACGACAAGTATTGCCCGATAAGCCATCCTTAATCTCTGCGATCGTCGGTTTTTTGTTTTCGTTCAAGAGTGCTACTGATGAGACAATGAAACCGGGAGTGCAGAACCCACACATCATTGCGTCATGTTTGATAAATGCTTCTTGCACCGGATGTAGTGCATCTCCGTTTGCAATGCCTTCCACAGTAGTAATCTGCTTACCTTGTGCATCCATTGCAAGCATCATACATGCGTACACAGCTTTGCCATCAACCAAGACAGTGCATCCGCCGCATTCACCCCTGTCACAGATAAGCTTAGCACCAGTCAAATCAACACCGTTTCCACCTGTATCAATTCCATCGCGCAAGACTGTCAACAATGTGGTGCGTGCTTCAACTTCAATCTGATATGACTTCTCATTGATGTTCAACTGAATTTTCGCTGTGGAGACTGCTCCATCGGTTTGCGCCTCTGCTGTTTCCGAATCACCAACTAAGATTGCTGGTGCAACGGTTGCAGCAACGGTTCCAGTCCCTACGCCTTTCAAAAAACTCCGTCGCGAAATATTCGTTCCCTGTTTTTCCTCTTTTTCTTTATCTGACATGCGTTCCCTCCTTTGTTGGTGTATATCTAAATACCAAAATAAACCAATATATAAAGTCAATTCTCCTTGATCTAACGCAGATGAAACGTCTATATTCTTTGTATTTAGTAGAATTTATCACGTTTCACTTTTTTTAGCAAGCGAAAATTGTAGAGGTGTGTAAAATTTTTGTTATAGTAAATCCGAAAATATGTGGACATCTCAATGAACAACAATTTCCACGCCATAACGCTGGCGCGGTTTCCTAACCTCGCCACTGTCCAGGTAATTGTGGATTTCACTATAATAACCCAAGTTGCCACCTATTTGCGAATGTTCTTGTCCGAGGGGTTTCTAACCCCGATTTGTAACAAAAAACATAAGAATCAGCGGAAACGTCTTGTTTTTTGAGTAAAAAGTAGTGTCCGCCATCTCGAAATTTTGTCCGTAGCAACTTAGGTTATAATAAGAGAAAATATAGTGACATTTAGAATTGAAGGGGCATTTTTGTAGCGTAAACTTCCAGTTTGCGCACTGATATATACAAACTGGAAGTTTATGCTACAACACCGCTGGTAGATGCGGTTTTCTAACCGAATGTCCGATTAATTCTAAAGTCTACTATAGAAGGAGAAGCGCGATATTTTGAAAAACATACAAACTGTATGCGGTATAAAGCATTTAGAGAAAAAGGGTATCAGATTGGGAGCGGTGTAATTGAGAACGCATGTCAACATATTGTTGGTAAAAGATGACAGGACTTACGCATTTTCTCTTAAAGTCCCACTGATAAGGGGGATTTAGGGGGTTAAATTACTGAAATATCATTAAAATAACGACTTTTTAACCCCCTAACCCCCTTATCAAGGGGGAATGCGTAAGTCCTGAGATGTAAACAAGCATCTATGAGGTAGACAGAACATGGGCTCAATACCATCTTTGAATGGAGATATTTGCTAAAGCATAAGGCTTGGGACAGATATTGGTATTCAAACACAATAGCTGCATAATTCTGAGTGATAAAAACTTTACACACCCAGCATTTTTACTCATAAAAAAACTTGCATAAAATTCCATAATAAGGTATCCTTTTTAAAACTGATTGTGTCTTGCTCCATCTTCTAAGAGATATGAGGATTAATCAGAACCTTTGAAACACTGGAGGAATCTGGATGGCGCATAAACTATCCATTGTGATTCCGATTTACAATGAGGCTGAGCATTTAGAGGAAATTTTACGACAAATAAATGCGGTCGAAATCGGGATGGAAAAAGAACTTATTCTGGTTGATGATTGTTCAACGGACGGGACGCGCGAGATTTTAGAAAAACTCCAAAATTCAGCTGAAAATACTGCTAAAATTTTTTACCACGAAATAAACCGTGGCAAGGGGGCAACCTTGCGAACCGGTTTTCAACATATTACAGGCGAAATTACCCTCATACAAGATGCGGATTTAGAATACGATCCTCAAGATTACCCGAAGTTACTTGAACCTATTTTGGCTAACAAAGCCGATGTCGTTTATGGATCACGATTTATGGGAGGACGACAAGAAGGTTTGTTACGGAGTTATCTGGCGAACCGATTTCTTACCTTTCTGTCAAACCTTGTAAACGGGACAAAATTAACAGACATGGAAACCTGTTATAAGGTCATTAAAACTGATATTCTGAAGGATATTTCGCTCTGTTCAGATAGATTCGGTTTTGAACCAGAGATTACTGCGAAATTAGCAAAACGTAAGTGCAATATCGTTGATGTCCCGATAAGTTATCGCGGTAGAGACTACCATGAAGGTAAAACTGTCAGTTGGAAAGACGGCGTTGCAGCGATTTTTCATATTCTCAGGTTCCGTTTTTTCTCTTAATTTCACTAACAAGAACCATCCATTAACAGACTGTACTATAAGGTTAAGAGTCTATGGGAAATTTGCAGAATCTACTGAAAGAGATTGACGATATTCTGAATTCGTCTGGTGATTTACAAACACAACCACCTTTAGCGCAATTAGAAAAACAAGATGATGAACTTCTAAAGGCATTACAGCAATACTTTCAATACGATACTTTTCGGCATGGACAACGAGAAATTATTGAAGCAATTTTGAATGAGGAGAATGTGTTTGCAGTATTTCCAACTGGACACGGAAAATCTTTATGTTACCAGCTACCTGCATTAATGCTACCGGGAACAACAGTTGTTGTTTCACCGCTCATTTCGTTAATGAAAGACCAGGTAGACGCACTAAAGGCACGGGGAATAGAGTCTGTATCGCTTATAAATAGTACACTCAGTTGGGAAGAATACCGCCTTGAATTGAATAGATTAAAACAAAATAAGATTAAACTACTCTATATTTCTCCTGAACGTTTACGCAGCCGTAGGTTTTTAGATATTCTGAATTCTGTCCTTATCTCTCTATTTGTCATTGACGAGGCACACTGTATTTCCCAATGGGGACACGATTTCCGTCCAGCTTATCTTTCAATCTGTGATGCCATTGACACACTTTATCCGCGTGCAATCGCCCTTTTCACAGCGACTGCACCGCCAGACATCCGAAAAGATATTCTGAAAATACTGCAGATCCCAGAACCGAGAGTACTTGTGCAAGGGATGGAACGACCTAACCTGAGACTTGCTGTTCACAAAAGCGAAGACGAAAAACAGAAATATACACTGCTTGAGAAAAATATAGGTTCGCTCAAAGGAAATGGTATTGTCTATGCCGGACGGAGAAGTGAAACAGAAGAAATTGCCGATTTTCTTCAAAAGCAAGGATACCGTGCGGATTATTACCATGCGGGGCGTGAACTGCACGAACGCAAACAGATACAGGAAGCATTTTTTGATGACAGCGGAAATGGATTAGACATTGTTGTTGCTACGAATGCTTTTGGGATGGGAATTGATAAACCTAATATTCGGTATATTATTCATTGGACAGTGACTGGCACTCTGGAGGAATACTGTCAAGAGGTTGGGCGCGCTGGTAGAGATGAAAAAGATTCAGATTGTCTCTTATTCTATTTTCATGAAGACCGCGAGTTACACGAATGGTTCATCAAAGAGAGTGCTCCTGACAAACCTTCACTCCTAAAACTGTTGCGAACACTGGAAAATTTGAAAGGTACAGGACAATATCGATTGGTGGCGATAGATGAATTAGAGTTGGAAGTTAGCTATAAGATAGCAAAAATACAGGTTGGACTTGCCTATCTGGAAAAACTCGGTTTTCTGAAAAGATGGCATAACGTTCCGTCTCAAGTCTCTGTCCGGTTGAGAACACAGCCTACAGACGGGACATCGGTCCCGTCTAAGCTTTATACACATCTGCGTCAGCGGCGAATGACAGATATTTTAAGTTTTTGCCGAGACCTTGAACTGAGCCCACGGCGGGTTATGGAACAACTCGCTGAACTTCAAAGTGAGGGACATCTTCAATATTGGGGCAAGGATGACCTCATGCTGATTGAATTGCTAAAGGATAGTGAACTCCTCGCATCTCTCTCTGAAGAACAGATGGGGCTTGGAGACTATGTAAAATACAAACGTAGTAGAATTGACAAAATGGTTCGCTATGCTGCGGCTGATGAGTGTAGAACGAAAGTTATTCGCGATTATTTTGGGGAGGAGGTGTCTGAGGATTATCGATGTGGGACATGTGATAACTGCTTGACAAATGCTGTGATGTAATCTTTTGCGCGGATATTATACTCTTAATGGAATTATATTTTGCGGAGTGCTTCTTGAAAAACGGATTGAAGAGAAACACCATTTTGTTCGGCAAGGGATTTGCAATCTTCATATTCAGGCACTGTCTTGATTAGATCGCCGTTTAAGTAACCGCGTTTGGCTCGGACAGGCCCCCATTGGGTATTGATTTCAACATAATCACGATTGAGTATTATACGATCAGCAGCGTAAAATCGAACACCGAAGGTTGTTGTTTCTGTTAGAAGGACTTTTATGAGTAGGTCTCGTATGTTTGATGGACAGAGTACATTTATTTTTATGGCGGCTCTGCCTTTCTTCATAAGAATAGGAACGAAGAATACATCTAATGCCCCATGCTCAAAAAGTTTTTCCATCACGTAGCTCGAAATTTCGGGGGACATGTCATCTACATTCGTTTCAATGATTTCTATACAGTCACTGAATCCGAGAACAGAGTCGTGTGAGGTAAGAGGTTCTGAATGGTCATGTCTATGATGTTTAGCACTGTTCAAAGATGATTTTTCGCCGACACAGATGCGCAGAAGATTTGGCTGCATATCAAGGTCTCTGGTGCCCGCACCGTAACCGATTTGGTTAATGGTCATATTGGGCATAACTCCAAAACTTTTGGCGAGTGTAGTGATGATAGCTGCACCTGTAGGTGTAACTAATTCTTTGGGGATGTCAGTTTGACGGACAGGGACTCCGTGTAAAAGTTCCATTGTGCCTGGCACAGGCACAGGCATCATACCGTGCGCACATTTAACAAAACCACGACCAAGTGAGAGAGGAGAAGCGTAAACCTCTTCAATGCCAAGTTTGGCTAAACCGATGACAGCACCAACAATGTCCACGATAGAGTCAATTCCGCTAACTTCATGGAGATGTACTTTGGCTTTATCAGTGTTATGTACTTTCGCTTCAGCTTCAGCAAGTCTGTCGAATATCTGTTTAGCAGTCCCACGAATGTTCGTTTTGAGGTCACTTGCATCCAGTAGATTAAATATCTCAGAGAGATACCTACTGGGACCGTGGACGTGTTTATGGTGATGTCCTTCGTGTGAATTCTCGGAAGTCTCAACTATTGCTTGTGTACCTGTGATACCTTGTTTTGTCGCTTTCTGGAAATGGAGACCGAATTCAACGTCTAAATTTAATTTTGCAAGTTCAGTTGTCAGTACCTCTGGGTCAACTCCCGCATCAATGACAGCACCGAGAACCATATCGCCACTAATACCGGAGAAGCAGTCAAAATATACGATTTTCACTGGGGAGTTCCTTTGGCTGAATGGTCGGAATTGAGGCAATGAGTCTATGAGTTGTTGCGGAACTTGTTAAAGCCCCGCAACATACACTTAATCTGTAATTATCGTTTATCTTTTGGATATAAGTGAGGTGAAATACTAATATTTTTGGAACAGTTCCTTCAATAACTCTTTCGGTTCGTTCCGTCTGAGCTTATTGAGAGCCTCAACTTCAATCTGCCTAACCCGTTCACGACTGATCTCAAGTTTTGTACCAATATCAGCAAGTGTATATTCGGTACCATCAATTAATCCGTAGCGAAGAACAATGACATGGGTTTCGCGTGGGTTGAGTGTTCTGTTAAGAACTTCTTCTAACGCTTCAATTTTAGAGAAGTTAACTAATTCTGTTTCAGGTGTGATTTGAGAGTTATCCGGGATTATATCCCGAATTGGCACTTCTGGTGCTGTTTCATTAATCGGTGCATCTAACGAAATAGGGTCTCTCGTTGCTTGCAGAATTTCATCAACCTTTTTTTCAGAGAGTTTAACCTCTTGAGCGACCTCTTTAATGGTTGGTTCTCGACCAAGTTTTACAGTGAGATTGGACTGCACCTGCTTGATTAGTCTCCGTGTTTCCCCGATGTGGCACGGAACCCGAATAATCTGCCCTTGCTGGTCTAATGCGCGTTTAATTGATTGCATTACCCACCAAGTGGCATAGGTGCTGAAACGGTACCGGAGTGTATGGTCAAATTTCTCCACCGCTTTCATGAGTCCGATGCTTCCTTCCTGCATGAGATCAAGGAAGGTCAAAGCAGTTTTGTTAAAATGATGTTGTTTTGCGATACTTGCGACTAATCTTAGATTCGCCTCAACAATCTTCATTTTTGTGCTGTGAGCAAGTTTGTCTGCTTCTATAAGTTTCACCAACAATGTTTTGAGATGTTCTAATTCAGCTTGAAGCGTTTCCAAAAGCGGATTTAGTGTGCTTGTAGTCCACTGGACTTCTAAGGTTTGCCTAATCTGTGTGTATGCAATTTCATCTAACATATCTGGAGGCAGTTTATTCAGAAGTTGTACTATTTCATACTGTGTCACCGAAAAAATTTCAAGCAAACGTATCTCTTCTTCCTTATCAATCGGCATTGCTTCAATGACAGAATTGCGTTCCGGACTATGCGAAAATGGATATTGTTCTGTAGTTGACAACCCTATTTTTTCAGGGTTTTTGTGTGCTGTTTCAATGCTGGTGCGGATTAAACCTCGTGCGTATGCTCGGAACTTTTTGCCGCGTCCAGGTATCCAACTTTCTATTGCTTTAATAAGAGCAAGGTATCCTACTTGTGTTAATTCGGGAGACATTGCTTCAGCGTGTTCTGGATCATTTACATATTTTTTAAGGAGGTGCAGATTACCTATAAGAATTTTCGACTTTACATTTTCTAACTTTTTTCGTTTCTTTTCCAATTTTTGTAGTATGTCTTCTATAGGTAGAATATACGTCGAAATTTGATCTATAATTAGTTTATGATCTTTTTGAGCCGGTTTTAGATTTTGTTCCGGAATACTGCGGGTTCTTATTGGAATTTCTAATATATTTATTACCCATTTGGGAAATTTTTTGAAGTTCGACGCAAAAGTTTGTATGCCCTCTTGATAAGTTTCAAAGAGTGCTTTTTCCTGTTCCGCTCCCAATAACGGGGTTTTCGCGATAGTCTGGAGATAAGCGAAGGTCTCATCCTTTATAGGGGTAGTATTCTCCTCTTTTTTCTCTTCAGCGGAAAACGGATCATAATCAACTGAATCAGCAGGGTAAAAATCTTTCATTTTCGTATTTCCTTATATCAATGCAAAGTCTGTTCACTTTGCATATACACTAATTAACCGTTTATGTTCCAAGCATTTCGGATAGACAACCATTGGTAAATATTTCGTTGCCTAATTCTACAATAATATTTTAAAACTTCAACTTACGTTAAAAGTAAGAAAACGTCTAAAGTTAATGTTTGTTACAAAGTGTTTGATAGTATCTATTTACCAGAGGAACTTATAAAAAACCAAACAAAATGGAGGCAATTTATGCATGAAAAACCGCAAAAAGATGTAGTTCAACGTTTATTAGAAGGCGAGTCTTTCGCTAACGAAGACTTAACCAATGTAGACTTAGCAAACCAATCACTTGTCGGTGCAGACTTTTCAGCGGCAAATTTAAGTGGTGCCAATCTTAAAAATACTGATTTAACGGATGCGAATCTAAACGATGCCAACCTCACTGGGGCAGACCTATCTGATGCAATTCTGCTGCGAACCTACTTAGTCGGAGCAAATCTAACAGAAGCAACACTGGAAAATGCTAACCTATTTGGAGCGTTTCTGAGTGGAAGTCTTCTATCTGGCACTAATTTTCGCGGTGCTGATCTCCGGCGAGCAACGCTTGGATGTCCGCAATGCGTTCCTACTGCTCCTTTTGGCAACCTTACGACTTTTGAAAATGCTAACCTGGCAGAAGCGATTTTTGGTGAAATTAAATTAGACGGTATCGTTTTACTGGGCGCAAATTTCAAAGATACGTATCTTTATGAAGTAGATTTATCGGAAGCGATCTACCGCGAATCCGACCTGGAGGGTGCTATCACCAAACAGGGACGAAATTGAGGTATTATTCTGTTGCTTCCGTGTAGAACAAGCTGTTAGATTGTGCCTGTGAAAACGCAAACTAACAGCTTGCGCTACAAATATTGGCTAATTATCAGCATATTTTCATTTAAGACGGTGTTTCTATATCTAAAAACTTATAAGTAGCAACTTGGGTTACGTATAATTCTTCTAAAAAGAAAAGCATTATACTATAAAAAGAATAAAACCGATATAATATTGTTGAAATGTTAATTTAGCTTGTATTCTATTGAGACGTGTTTAAATCCAATTAGTTTACAAATGCGTGATTTTTTAGCGTTTTTATATACTGGCCACTAAATTAAATAGAGGGGTGTACATAAATAATTCCGATGTTAAATATGCGTTTAAAGGTAGTAGGCACACGCCGTGTGCCGTCCACAAGTTTAAAGAGGCGCAATGAATTGCGCGACTACAAACAGCACTTTGTGAAATAATGCCGCACCTAAAGTCCGTCCCTGTCTGTGCTGATGCGCCAAATATTTATGCACACCCCTCAATTAAATCACACTTTATGCTTATAGGTCCGATTCGTCAAAATTATCCGAAAATCTGCTGTTGGCATAACTTGTGGTAAAGTCCGCCTTTTTCCAACAATTTTGTATGGTTTCCACTTTCCACAATTTCACCATTGTTAATAACTAAAATGTTGTTGGCACGCATTACCGTTGAGAGTCGATGGGCAATAATAAAACTGGTTCTGCCCTCCATAAGGTTCGTTAAAGACTTTTGGATGATTGCTTCTGATTGTGTATCAAGTGCTGAAGTTGCTTCATCAAGGATAAGAATTGGCGCATCTTTCAGGATCGCGCGGGCAATAGAAATACGTTGCTGTTCTCCGCCTGAGAGGTTACCCCCTGCTTCTCCTATTGGGGTGTCATAGCCGTTTGGCATCTCAGAAATAAAACCGTGGGCGTTTGCTTTTTCTGCTGCCGCAATGATTGATTCTTTTGTTGCTCCCGGGGAACCGTATCCGATATTTTCTAAAACAGTGCCGTTAAAAAGGAATGTCCCTTGTGGAACGAGGGCGATATTTTTTCTCAACGATGTCAATGTGACTTCATCAATGGGAAAATCATCAATTAGAATTACTCCGCTATCAACCGTATAGAACCGTAGCAGTAGGTTTAGTAGGGTGGTTTTTCCACTGCCACTTGGACCGACAAGCGCAATAATCTCTCCCGGTTGTGCTGTAAAACTAACATTTTTAATCACAGGGCGTTGTTGATATGCAAACGAGACATTTTGAAATTGGACATTTCCTCGGACGTTGGGAAGCTCGCGTTTTCCATCTGCTTCACTACCAGCCTCTCTTTCTAAATCAAGCAGTGGAAAGACCCGTTCTGCAGAAGCAAGACTTTGTTGTAGAACATTATTGACACTACCTATCGTCTTAATCGGTTTCAACATCAACCCGACCATAACAAGATAACTTGCAAACCAGCCAATAGTTAACTTGCCTTCTATGACGTTCCAACACCCAAGCCCCAAAACGGTTGCGGTTCCGATAGCCCCCATCCATTCAATAAGTGGTGGGAGAAGTGAAGCAAATCGCGCGCGGTGGATTGCTGAGTTGTATTGGTCAGATGTGATTGATTGAAATCTTTCCATTTCAATTTTTTCAGTGGTAAAACTTTTTATTATATTGATTCCCGAAAGCGTTTCCTTGAGTTGTGAATAGATGTCCGAACTGCGTTCTTGAATCTCCGTGCTTGCTTTGCGGACGCGTGTCCCTACGCGTGAGATGGAATACGCAATCATTGGAAGCACTAACATAGCGAAGATCGTCATTTGGAAGTTTTTATAGAGCAACACTGCACCAAAAACGGTAACCTGAATAATTGCACGCATTATTAATGCTGTCGCGGCGACTGCCTGCTGCAACATTCGCACATCGTCAGTGGTTCGTGACATTACATCACCACTGCGGTGTTCTGAGAGGGTACCCAGCGGGGCTGCAACAATTTTTTCATATAGGTCATTTCGCACGCGAAAACTTAATTTATTGCCTACACGTTCCATCAAAAAATCGCTGCCATAAACAAAAAACCCTCTTACAAAAACCAGAATGAGAAATCCTGCTAAAAGCCAAAAGAAGAAGCGAAGCGCGTCCTCTACATCTGCCAATGTAATTTGGAAACCTTTATATATATTCTCTATCAAAAAAATACGGATAGAAACAGGTTGAGTAAATTGACTGAAACCCTCTAATTCTTTTAGCGAATCAAGCGTATCTGCTAAAATCTGAATAGGTCCCAGATAACAAATATTGGCAACTAAAGCACAACTCATCGCTAATACAATAGAGCCTTTATAGGGAGCGAGATAACGTAGAAACCGAAAAAGGAGATTTTTTTGTTGCAAAGGGACAGCACCTTGACCAGAATGCCCAATCTTCATATTTATATTCTATTCTGAGACAATTATAGTAAATTGTTCTACTGTTTTTCGATAAACCTATAACCCCCAAACTGAAGAACCTTAATTTTTGAAGCAATATCCGGTTCACAACGGACATTCAGGTTTCGATTGTGGAAGTCCATATTTTCAATAATACCGATGGCTAACGTTTCGCCTTCCTCGTTTACCATTCCGACAAGACGTTGTTCAATATAAGCAGGGGTTTCAGCGGCAACAAATGATAAACTTAGATAGTTTTTCAGATTTTTAGTTGCAGATTGCGGCAGGTTTCTTCGCGCAATTAGACTTACAGAACGATGTTCCCACTCAGCATACATTATCTCTTCTTCTGCAAGTCGAGTGAGGATTTCAAGTTCCTTCTGATTCGCGATTCTCCCATTGAAAAATGCGGTACGTGCGCTTCGAATTTCTTCAATTGAAACTGTTTGCAGTTCACTGCCTGCAAAATATGCCTCAAACTTCACTTTACGATTTTTCTTACGTGCTTCACCGCTTTTAGTGCGTACCAACCTATGTGGGAGTAAATAGTGGATTGTTAAAAAATCTAAGTCACCGTAGCAGCCAACAATCCTTTCCAAATCCTTGGATCGCCCAAGGCAGACCAAATGATGCGGACGAATAAGATCGATTTTTTGCTGTTTTAATGCCACAGCAGCACCATCATGAACATATCCTGTTGTATCAATGACAGTAAAATCTGCACCGGCATTCAGTCCAGCATCTACCATCAATCGGGTTCCTGTTAAAATTGGAAGTAGGTTGCGTTGTGGTGATAGTCCCCCGACAAAGTAGAGCGCATCTGCTTTATGGCATAATTGATCGTTCCGGTCTTGCTTTGTATCCGCGGTTAACTCGGATTCCGTACCAGAATTTACTTGGTTAGTAGTGCCATTTTCGGGGCCGCCGAACGGCAAATGTGGATCAGCACCGTTTAGTTTTGGCTCAAAAAGTTTCATGCCGATAGTGGTAGGGGGACCGATTTGGGATTGTCCAACATCCGCGTCAACAAACGCGACTTTCAATGACGCTGCGCAGGCATAATCAATTAGATAACGACAGAATGTTGATTTTCCTGCGTCTGAAGCACCAAGGACGAGTACGCGGTGATTCGGCATTACAATACGACTCGCAAGTCGTTTCCAATCAGGATTAATTCGATATTTGTGATTCATGATGGATAGCCTCTAATTTCCAAGGCTAAGTTCATATCGAAATGTAACACCGGGGAAGTTGAGGATGTCATCAAATTGAGAATTATGTTTTATACCGAGGAGTTGTTCAAGTAAAGACGATTTTCTTTGCTTACGGACGATTTTGGGAGTGCCTTCAATGTTTCCGAGCTCCCCAGCAATTTTGATAGCATCTTGCAGGTTACCTAATTTATCAACTAATTTATGGGTCTGAGCCTGTTTTCCAGAGAAAATGCGTCCATCAGCGAGTTTAACGATTTCGTCTCGAGTGAGGTGTTTTTCACGCGATTCAATGATCGCATCTACAAATTGATTGTAAACATCATCAACAGTACCTTGGAGAACATTTTTTTCTTCTTCAGTGAGGTCTCGAAAAATTGAACCTGCATCCTTAAATTGACCGCTTTTAATAATTTGTTGCTCTAACCCGATTTTCTCGTATAACCCCTTCATTTTTGTGAACTGCATGATTACGCCGATGCTACCGGTCAATGTTCCAGGGTTAGCCACAATAGTGTCCGCTGCACAGGCGATGTAATAACCGCCAGAGGCAGCTGTACCACCCATTGATGCGACTATAGGTTTTTTCAACTTTGTCAATTCGCGATGAATCTCTTGGACAGGTGCTACACTGCCACCCGGTGTATTAATGCGGAGGACAAGTGCTTTCACACTTGCATCATCTCTATAGGTGTGGATCAATTTTATGGGAGCATCTGATTTGGAGATGATGCCTGTAATATCAAGCACAGCGACTTTATGGCCAATGGGTGATGTCCCGACCATCATAATACGGACAATGACAGATAACAAAAAGAGAATAACAATAACGGATATGATTATCAAAACACGTCTTTGTTTCATTTTTGTGGAGTTAGACGGATGCAATATACGTCGTAAAAGCAGTCCTAAATGTTGGGGAGGTTCCCCGATTCACCGATATGTTTCTTTTCCTTAGGTGGAAAAATAATTACCCAAAATGTTTTGAGCAACCATTTTATATCGGAAATAAAGCATTGCGTTGCTACGTAGTGAAGGTCAAGTTCTAACTTTTTCGGCATTAATTCTGTTATATAAAAATGTTCTGGATCGATTTGTGCAGCTAATTTTTCTTCTTCGTTTCGGTTAGCAATTTGTGAGGGACCAGTAATCCCGGGTTTCACAAGAAGCACTCGCTTTTGCCTTTTAGTATAGTATTTAACATAATTAGGAGCTTCAGGACGAGGACCGATGAGACTCATCTCCCCCTTGATGACATTGATTAGGTTCGGCAGTTCGTCTAATTTTGTAAAACGTAAAATCCTACCGATAGGTGTTACACGTGAATCTTTGTGAATTGTCAGTCCTCCGCCTAATTGGTCAGCATTGATAACCATTGTTCTGAACTTATACATTTCAAAAATCGCACTTCCTCTACCTACGCGTTTCGCCTTGTAAAACACAGGACCGGTAGATTGGATTTTGGCAAGTAGACTTCCAAGTAAGAATAAGGGAGCAGAAAGCAATAAAACTGTTACTGCAAAGAGAAGGTCAAAACTACGTTTTGCCCAATTTGAACGGATACGTAGACCTTCACTGACAGATGAACTATCCAAGGTCATGACTACATTTGCACTCTGAGAAGATTTTTCAGTCGACTGATTTTGCATTTTACAGTAGATTTACAATTAAGACTCAACGTTGAGCAGCGGGATTTATAAGCGTCTACAGTCCAAAATTTATCTTACATTTTTTAGGCTATACACTCCTGTCTGTTGCAGGTTCGGTTGTCTCAGTATCCTGGGCGGAATTGATAAGATGGCTTCTGATATCGGATTGATTATCTCTATCCCTATTTGTGATAAATGCACGGTTTGGTTCGTAAGTAGGCACTAATTCTTGGAATTTTGCTATAATTCCATCTGTATCAAGCGCCTCAGCCAACTCGGAAAGTTCCTCAATTTGTGAGAATAGTTGTTCCTCCTCAATGTTTACCATTTTCGCTACGAAGATGCGCTGATGTTTAGTTGCTGTGACGCCTTCTTGCGGCGTGAGTAGCTCTTCATAGAGTTTTTCACCTGGCTCCAAACCAGTAAAGTCTATCTTAATGTCCTTATCAAGTTCTAAACCGGAGAGTCTAATCAGGTCACGTGCCAAGTCAAGTATCTTGATAGGGTCTCCCATATCCAACATCAGAATTTCACCGCCATTTCCCATAGCCCCCGCTTGAATTAAAAGTTGGACTGCTTCTGGGATCGTCATGAAATAACGAGTTGCTTCACGGTGTGTAACAGTGACGGGGCCGCCTTTGGCAATTTGTCGTTTGAAGTTTGGCAAAACGCTTGCGCGACTCCCGATGACATTACCAAATCGAACAGCAATAAATTTAGTGCCGTTTCGATTCGCTTTACATTGGATAAGTTTTTCTGTTACCCGTTTGGAGGCACCGTAGACACTCGTTGGGTTGACGGATTTGTCGGAAGACACAAGGATAAACGCTTCAACCTTATGCTTAATCGCAGCATCAATAAGATTCTGCGTGCCAAGTATATTATTCTTTACTGCCTCATCCGGATGAATCTCCATGAATTTGACATGTTTGTGGGCAGCAGCATGAAAAATAATATGTGGACGATACCGCTTTGTAATCTGAAAAACTTTGGAATTATCTCGAATATCACCAATAATTAATTCACGGTTGAGTTGAGGATCAGATTCACGCAGTTCCATATCAATATGATATAAACTATTTTCACCTCTACCGAAAAGAATTAGCAACTCAGGATTAAGTTTTGCTACTTGGCGACAGAGTTCGGAACCGATGGAACCGCCTGCTCCTGTTACCATCACCCGTTTTCCAGAGAGATATTTTGAGATTTCCGCTAAGTCAACCGTAGTTGTAGAACGATTAAGCAAATCTTCCAATTTTACTTCACGGATGTGGTTGATACTAATCTTGCTTTCAAGTATCGCGTGTATATTAGGGACGATCTTGAATTGACATCGCCGGTATTCACACTGCCGAGTAATATCTCGAATTTTTCCGCCCGGTGCTGATGGCATTGCAATAATAACTTCTTCAATTTCACGTTTACGGGCAATATAGGTAAGATCGCGCGTAGTGCCTAACACTTCAAGTCCAGCAATACTTTTGCCAACTTTTAGCAGACTGTCATCAATGAACCCAATAGGTAGGTACCCTTTTTCGGGATGGCTTCGTAATTCTCTTAAAACCCCAATGCCAGCGGCACCAGCACCGACAATTAGGACTTTTGTTCGTGGCGATGCAACGTCTTTTGGTTTGCCCTCATGGAAAATACGATAGGAAAATTTTGCAAAACCGATTAACGACGCGTTGAAAAAACCGTCAATTAGAAAGAAGGTCCAGGTATCGAATTGCTTCAGGAATGCCAATAAGCAGATAAGGACTAAGCTTGAGATTCCAACAGCGGTTATTAAGGAACGAAATTCTTTTACACCTGCATATTGCCAAATAGGTTTATAAATTCGAAAGCATAAAAAGGTAATAATGCGTACTAATGTTACTACAACGGCAGCAATGCAAAACAAGAGTTGAGAAGACGAAATCTCTGAGAGAATCGGTATCTCATTAAATCGTGTTAAAATATCAAAGTTAAGTTGTTTGCAAGTAAAATAAGTTAATAGGAATGCAAAATTAACAAGCAATATGTCAATAACAATTGAAGAACTCCATTTTATTTTGGATTTTTCCATATTACCTCCTTCTAATTAGGTGGCTTCAAAGTAGCCAATGTAAAAAAAATATTATAATTATAAAACCTTGAGTCTCTCTTTGCGTTTATTAAATCATATCTGCTCTCGACTGTCAATTAAAAATGTCAATTAAAAAAGAACTTGGGACGTTTATAATAAAGTTCTTTCCCCAAAAGGCAATTTCGGCAAAACACCGCTGAAATAGTCCTGAATCTCGTATATTTGCAGTGCTGGTGCTTCCATGTCAAAAAGCGGGTGTTCATAACTTCCTGCACGCGCTGCCTCTGTCCGCATCCCACTGGAAGGCGGCGAGGTAACCACAAAAACGCCTAAATCCGCCTCCTCGTTCTGCATGGCGGTACGGAAATCACGGATATGTCCGAGCGTATAACCCCCACCTTTTACCTGTGCAACAGCTCGACCATACGCCTGTTTGCCTTTTACCCGACCAAGCGGAAATCTGAACGTACCATCTATCCCGCCATCTGCAACCTTCTTGGCATTTGATTTAAAATGTAGCACGTGGGTAACGCACCACTCCTCAAAGCCTTGCGGGTCGGTGCGAGCGAGTGATAATGCCTGATCCACATTCTCCGGCGTGCCAGTGATGGTAACGCTGTCCCGATGTTGTGGGAACAACCGCTCAAATTGCTGCCGCACTGCACCGATGGCGAGGTAGGTTAAGTCTATTCCGATCCAGTGCCTGCCTTCTGCTTCCGCTGCCATGAGGGTTGTGCCACAACCACAGAATGGGTCAAGGATAAGGCCTCCCTCGTCTGATGAGGCGGCGATGATGCGTTTGTAGAGAGGGATAGGTTTTTGAGTAGGGTAGCCGGTGCGTTCTGTTGATGTTGAATGTTGCTGAAAAGACATTATGTCTGACCAGACATCTGTGAATGCAACACCTTCTGTTTCGTCAAGATACTGACGTCTTCCGCCTGGTCTGTCATCACGATAACTTCTCCCATTTTTATCAGTTTTTCTGAAGCGTGTGATGTATTCAGGTTTATGTGGTTGAAATATTTTATTAAATACGAAATCATCAAGGTCCTTAGTATAATAAAGAATTACATCATGCCCTCTAATGAAACCTTTTACTTGGCTTTTAAATCCTGATGCTGTCTCCAAATTCCAAATTATTTCCCGCTTAAAATTCTGCGTGCCGAACACTGCATCCAAAATAATTTTGAGGTAGTGGCTTGCTGTCGGATCGCAGTGGAGGTATAGGCTACCCGTGTCTTTAAGTAATCGGTGCATCTCTACAATCCGAATGCCCATCATCACAAGGTATGCCATCATCGGCGTTTCGTTGAGGAATTGACGTAAACCCTGTATTGTATCACCTACCTGCCCGCCTACATCTACCAGTAGCGTGTTGTAAGCGTCTTCTGCTGCTTCTCCCCATGTCCATGTGTCCGTAAATGCTCTCACGAGGGTATCGGGTTCGCGTCCGTGTTCGTCACGGAACGGCACAAAATAGTCGCGTTTAGAGTTGAAAGGTGGGTCGGTGGCGATCAGGTCGATGCATGCATCTGAGAAGTTTCGCATCTCAGTGAGGTTATCGCCGCGTATGAGGGTTCGGTTTTGGTGCATGTGGAACTGCTCTCGTAATCAAGTTATACTATTCGTTAATCTTAAAAACTTTTTCAATTTTTAGCCAAGAATCCCATCCATACATTTCGGCAGCGGCTACAACTAATTCTTCAAGATCATTCGCATATTTAGTAACAAATTCTTTCTCTAAATTAGCATCATGTCTAATATGCAATTTAATACTTTTTTCGTCCGTGCCTGCTAAACAAAACGCATGATAACTATTACCTTGCGGTTTTGGCAAAACAGAATTTACCACAACAGCTAACCACTCCAGACGGGTCGGTTTATATTCCTTTGCTCCCAATGCTTTTTTTGCCATCGTTTCTCTCCTCTACTTGAAGAATAGGGTGATTAGGGTTACGACTACACCAATAACTGCAGCACCAGCAGTAACAAAAATACCGATAAACCACTTCAAACTTGATTGTTGCTCTTTCATGTCACTCTTGAGGTCGGTTCTAACGTTTTGGACTTCACCTCTAACGCTCTGGATTTCACTTTTGAGGCTGCTTTCTACCTTTTGGATTTCGCCCTTAAGGTCAGTTTCTACCCTTTGAACGTCGTTTGTTAGATCATCTTTGACTTCCCTGATGTAGTCTGTGAGATCGGTTTTGACCTGATTGATGTAGTCTGTGAGATCGTCCTTAACCTTTTTAATGTCATCCTTGAGGTCACTTTTTACATCCTGAATCTGATTAGTTAAACGCCATTCAACAGGATCAATATCAATCTCTTTATCTATCTCTGGTACTTGCGTATTTAGTCCGCTCTGATATGTTTGAATTCCACTAATCTTTTCTTCAAAGTTTTCTGTGTTTTGATCTATCGATTCTAACATAACACACTCCTGTTGTAAATCCCGCTCAATCTCAATCTCAAAATCAGTTCGGTTAATTAGATTTGCGCGTAAACTTGCTCCAGTCGTTCAACGAGAACAGGCCAATCATAGCTTGCTTCAACCCGTTTCCTACCTGCGTCAGCCAGGTTTTGCCGAATATCAGGGTTTTCAATGAGGTGAATAACACGTTCAGCAAACATTTCAGGGGTATCGGCAATAAGAAGTTCCTTATCAACCTCCACTTCCATGCCCATCGCACCAATTGAAGTTGTAACAATAGGCGTTCCCATTGCCATTGCCTCTAAGTTCTTTGTTTGAATACCAGACCCTGCACGCAAGGGGGCAACAAAAATAGATGCATTCTCAAAATAGAGGCGAACATCTGGAACATAACCTGTAACAACGACCCCTTTCTGTGCAGCAAGCTTACGCACCTGCTCAGTCGGATGGTTACCGACAATAAAAAAAGTGGCATCCGGGTGCTGTTTCTGTATCAATGGAAATATGCTATCACAGAAGTAGGTGACCGCGTCTGCGTTTGGAAAATAGTTCATAGTCCCAGTGAAAAGCAAGTTTTTTGCCGGATCCCCTGCTAAGTCCTCTTGAACAGTTGGTGTAAAGTGATCTATTTCGGGAGCATCTTTTCCGTTAACTCGGTGAGACTGGAAATATTTGAGATCAACGCCCATCGGAATGACCGATAAATTTAACGTCTCATCTTGGTTGAGCAGATAATCACGATCAAATTTCGCGACGACGGTGCCCCGGTCAAACGCCTTCATAATCTCAACTTCATAACGGCGGACTCGTTTTTCCTCCAATTTTACCAAAAAACGTTTTGGGGTGCAATCCAATTCTGCGCGGCGGCTCAAGTTTAAGGCTAACGAATCACACAAATCTAAAACCTTTGCTGTCCCTTGAGCATGTGTCACATATTGTCCCATCCGAAAGAGTTGTGCATGGATGAGTTCAAAATTATTCTCTGCAAGAAGTTGGTTAATTTTACGTTGCATTCGTGGTGAGTACCAATAGTGTACTTGTAAAGGCAACCGTGAAAGGCAATGGACTGCTGTATTAATACGCGCAAACGTGGGGCAAAATCGAACCCATTCCACCCGCTCACAGAAAGTGTTTAGATGTTCAACTCCTTCAATGTCAGCATCTGACTCGGCAAAGAAGACAAGGGTAACATCATGCCGTTTTGAAAGTTGCTTGATAAAATTGTATGATCGAATGCGGTCACCTCGTTGTGGCGGATAAGGGGATCGCAAACTCAAAAATAGGATTCGCATTTCGTGTTACGACTCATATCAAGCATTAGTTGCCAATTTTATGTAGAAGGCAATTCTGCTTCATCAATTAACATGACCGGAATTCCGTCGCGAATCGGATAGCGACGTTTACATTCACCTTGACATACCAATTTTTGATCTGCTTCTATGTGTTCAATTTTGCCTTTACACGCGGGACATGCCAAAATATCAAGCAAAGTTTGCGATAGTGTATAAGGTTTTTCAGAATTCAAAACAGTTCTCCCATTCAAATATATTCTATAAATGTAAGAGGCGCAATGAATTGCGCTACTACAAACGCTCCAAATCAAAAGAAAATGTATTGGTATTTTCACATTTTACTATAACACCTTTACTGCCCATGGCATCTCTTATATTTTTTTCCACTACCGCATGGGCATGGAGCGTTTCGTCCGACTTTTGGCATATTTCCCATTGCCTGCTGTGAAGCAAATTCTGCTGAAGTTTGAGAATTATTGTTTGCAGCTCTGCGTGGTGGTGTTCGACGTGAGCTTCCTGGTCTTCTGTTAGGTGTTCGGCGCGGTGCTTCGGTATTAACACGCGATTTGAAGATAAATTCGCTTACCTCTTTCTCAATGTTTTGATACATAGATTCAAAGACACCGAGTGCCTCGCTTTTGAAAACGACAATTGGGTCTTTGCCACCATAACCTGCGCCAAACCTGATGCCTTCTTCAATAAAGTCAATGTTGTAAAGATGATCTTTCCAATGACTATCAATTCTATCTAATACAAGGAGTCGTTCAAGGAGACGCATGGTCTCAGAACCCATTTCAGTTTCCCGTTGTTGATATGCAGTTTTGAGTTCTGTGATGATCTGTTCGTGAAGATCATCAGCGGATATTTCAGTTAGCGGTGTTTGCCAAGTTGGGTTAATCGGAAAAGTGGTAGTCAGCCATTTTGTGAACTGTTCAAGATCCTCGGTTTCACGTGGGCCCTTTTCAGGCATGATCATATCAATTTCATCATCAACGACGTTCTCAATCATTTCCCATACAGTTTCTTTGGGGTCTTCATCTGAGAGAATAGTATCTCTCAGTGTATAAATGGTGTCGCGTTGCGCTTCCATAACATCATCAAATTTGAGTATGTTTTTGCGAATATCAAAGTTCATCTGTTCAACACGCGTTTGTGCTTTTTCAATAGATTTTGTGACCCACGGATGTTCAAGTGGAATGCCTTCGTCCATGCCGGTTCGGCTCATAAACCCTTGCAAACGTTCGGAACCAAACTTTTTCATGAGATCATCTTCCAGTGACAGATAGAACCTTGATGAGCCAGGATCGCCTTGTCTACCGGAGCGTCCGCGCAATTGGTTATCAATCCGTCTGGAATCGTGTCTTTCTGTACCAACGATATGTAATCCACCAGCTTGCAGAATATGTGCCCGATTCTTTTCGCATATCTCTTCTGCTTCAGCGAGTGCGGTTTCCCATTCCTCAGAATCCAGCGGCAAAGCATTCAGATCAACTTTTTTCTTTCGGAGTGAATCCTTTGCCAAACCTTCAGGATTACCACCAAGCAAAATATCAACACCCCTACCAGCCATGTTGGTGGCAATTGTTACGGACCCTGGCATTCCAGCTTGGGCAATGATGTCTGCCTCACGCGCATGCTCCTTTGCGTTCAAAACTTGATGCTTGACATTCCGATGTCTGGCTCTCAACAACTTACTAAGCTTCTCAGAATTTTCAATAGATATTGTCCCTACAAGGACAGGACGCCCTTTTTCGTGCTGCTCCGCAATATCATTTAGGACAGCGTTATATTTTGCTTCCTCAGTTGTGTAGATTTGGTCGGGATTATCAATCCGAATCATCGGTTCATTTGTAGGCACAACAACGACATCCAACCCATAGATATGTGCAAATTCATTTGCCTCTGTAGCAGCTGTACCGGTCATCCCAGCGAGTTTTTCATACATCCGGAAATAGTTTTGGTATGTAATTTTAGCAAAAGTTTCATTTTCTTGAGCGATTCTTACACGTTCTTTTGCCTCAATGGCTTGGTGGAGACCTTCACTGAGTCTTCGCCCAATCTGTTTTCTGCCTGTGAATTCGTCAATAAGTAACACTTCGCCATTTTCTACCAGATAGTGTATGTCGCGTTTATAGAGATGATGAGCGGTTAAAGATTGATTTACATGGTGAACCAACATGATGTTGTTGTGATCATACAAATTCTCTAAACCGAGGCGGCGTTGTACTTCGTCAACTCCTTCGTCTGTTAGCGTGACACTGCCGCGGGACTTGCCTTTCTGGTCAATTACATAATGTTCCTCGCTACGGAGCTGCGTGACAACACTGTTAATTTTTCGATAGAGTTCAGCAGGTTTGTTAGACGGATCAGAAATAATAAGGGGTGTGCGCGCTTCATCAATGAGGATGCTATCAACTTCGTCAAGGATGGCATAACGATGGCCACGTTGGACTTTCGTATCCATGGTATGTGCTCTGTTATCGTTTAGATAATCAAACCCAAACTCGCTGTGAACGCCGTAGGTGATATCGTTTTTATATGCGAGTTTTTTCTGTTCATGTGGCATTAGACTCAATGTTAACCCGACAGACAAGCCGAGGAAGTTGTATATCTTTCCCATCCACTCCGCATCTCTGCGTGCCAAATAATCATTGACCGTTGCAAGGTGAGCACCATTTCCGGTGAGTGCGTTCAGATAGACAGCGAGGGTTGAAGTTAACGTTTTACCTTCCCCTGTTCTCATTTCAGCGATTGCACCTTGATGAAGTGCCGCGCCACCGATAATTTGAACATCGTAGTGCCGTTGTTTCAATGTCCGTACCGCTGTTTCTCGCACAACGGCAAAAGCCTCTGGTAATAGCTCGTCAAGGGATGCGCCAGCATCTAATTGTCTACGGAACCACGGGGTTTTGGCTTGGAGTTGTGAGTCAGTGAGCCTTTTGGTTTCGGGCTCACGTTGGTTAACCGCTTCAACGATTTCGCGAAAACGTTTGACGTCACGGTCTTCCTTTGTACCAAAAACTTTGTTCATTACTTTTTCAAACATAATTTTCTTTGCACTCCATCAAACATTCTCGTTCTAACAGCACCTTGTTTTTCCTTATAGTAAAGCATGTAATTATTTGGACATTTGTAGCACAAACTGTATGAAGATTAAATAAATATTTCGGTAATTTCTTTAGTCCCGTAGGGACGATATGTTTATAGAAAATGTTGTCTCTCCCCTCTTGAGTTCCGTAGGAACGACATATTTATTGTTGATGTGCTTCAAAACATATCGTCCCTACGGGACTAAGGGATGAGGTTGTCCGCGCTGCTATAAACATATCGTCCCTACGGGACTGAAGAGCACTTAAAATGTTCTGAATATGCATAATGAAAAATTACCGAATTAATAACTTAATCTTCATTTAGTTTGTGCCGATAAGACGCAAACTAACAGTTTGATGCTTAACACCCCTGGTAGGTTCGGTTTCCTAACCGAACATAATGTCCAATTAATTCTAAAGTCTACTATATTCTAACCCAAGCTGTTAAATCATTTCTCTCCTATGGGCACTGATGTCCTTTCCACTTGCCCAACTATTCCGATTGTCTCTAATAGATTTTGTCCATCAATGTGTTGTCGTAGTATCGTGTAAATTAGTGTTGTGCCAACAGATGCTAATGAAAAAAGATAGGCAATTACACCACCTGCAATGCATATTAACGTAACTGTTATCAAAATGGCACAGACCGTAGTAGAGAATGTTGCAACAGAAGGTTGGGATGTGTCAATGCCAAAGATAATAGTGTTATCTTGAAAAAATAGACTTGTAAATTTCTGAAGTGTCTCTCCCAACCATTTATTCGCAAGTGCCATAGATTCTTGTATAAACGTTGTATGTAGATAGAACATTGGTAACAAGATTATTATAAACCCGGCGAGACAGAAGATAGCCCAAATTGGCACGAAGATTAGTTTTAAAAATAATAGAAAAATACCATAGCCTACGATTCGCCAAGGTTGATTCCATACTATTGCAAAAAGTTGATATATAGTTTCAAACGCATCAACATTGGTCGTAGCAGCAATAGCAGGCACAAAAAACAGGCTTGCAATCAAAACAGTAATAATAAATGCGATGAGCAGTCCAATAAAAAAAGCGATGGGAGTAAATAACGAAGATAATACAAGAATCGGTTTGCCAAGAAATGGGATTTTTCCGAGCAGCGCAACGCTACCGGGTATCAAGAACAGCAAAAACACGATAGAAATCAATCCAAAAAATGATCCAAAAACTGTTTTCCAATTCTGTTTAACGAAACTTAAAGCGTTTCCAACTGAATAAAAAACATCACCACGTAATTGTTCAATGGTGATCTTAGAAGCCATTGTACTGACAAGAAAAAAGATAGCTGCTAAAGCAAATAAGCCTACCCACATTGCCCCAGTTGTAAGAGGGGTTAATTCGGTTGTAGTGAATGGCAAAACGGGTAAAAGTCCGAAGGTTTTCCAAAAATTTCGGGCTTCTGTCCCATCCGTAATAAAGAGGGGGAGATAGAACAAAATCTCATAAATGAGGTAACCGAGAAGTATCCCAACAAGATGGATCCCTATCCTTCTAACACTGAATCCATAATGGTTAATTCTGGAGATATCCTTGTAGTTGAAGTGGAACTGTGCCATGTTTTCGCCAGATTAGCTGATGTGTGTAGATGCATTAGAATTATTGTGCTGTGACAACGCCTTTTTGCTCTATTATGATACTATAATTTACCCAATTGTGTCAAGTATTTATTTCAGATGACAGGGTTATTTAGTTTTAAGAGCTTTCCGTTATTGAGATGGACTGAAAGTTAAGCCCCAAGTGTGGTAGGTGCGGTTTCCCAGCCGCACCATAGGCGTCAATTTAAGAAGTCAAAAGCATGATTTCTGAAAGAAATAG